>BBFE01000032.1 GCA_001313085.1 Paenibacillus sp. JCM 18996
CATCAGTCCGGGGACAGCTGTTTTTTTTACGTTAAAGGAGAGAATCGAATTGGCACAATCCAAAGTAAACCGTCCACCGTCGACGAGCGGAGGCATGAATAAGAGTACGAACGGGCGAACATCCGGCAGCTCTCTGAAAAGATCTTTGAAATCCAGACACATGGCGATGATCTCTCTCGGGGGCTCTATCGGTACCGGTTTATTCCTTGCGAGCGGGGGGGCGATTCATACGGCCGGACCGGGTGGAGCTCTGCTCGCTTACATCGTCATCGGCATCATGGTGTATTTCCTTATGACCTCCTTGGGCGAGATGGCTACCTATATGCCGGTCTCCGGCACGTTCAGTACGTACGCGACACGGTTCGTAGACCCGGCATTCGGTTTTGCCCTAGGCTGGAATTACTGGTACAACTGGGCGATTACCATCGCCGCTGAATTGTCCGCCGCAACCTTAATAATGAAGTTCTGGTTTCCGGGCAGTCCATCCTTGTTATGGAGCGGTTTATTCCTTGTGCTGATGCTGGCTCTGAATCTCCTTTCAGTCAAAGGATACGGGGAAACGGAATACTGGCTCGCGCTGATCAAGATCATTACCGTTATTGTATTTATCGTTGTCGGTATTCTGATGATCGTGGGCATCTGGGGTGGACAGGCGGTCGGCTTCCGCAACCTCACTGTCGGTGAGGCTCCGTTTCCGGGCGGGTTCCTTGCCGCTCTGGGCGTGTTCATGGCGGCAGGCTTCTCGTTCCAGGGAACGGAGCTGGTCGGAATCGCCGCGGGGGAAAGCGAAAATCCGAAGAGCAGCGTCCCTAGGGCAATTCGTTCGGTATTCTGGCGCATTCTGCTGTTCTATGTGCTGGCTATTCTTGTAATAGGACTGCTGATACCTTACACGAATGAAAACCTGGCAAGCGACAGCGTTACGATGAGTCCTTTTACGATTGTCTTCGAGAAAGCGGGACTAAGCGTCGCGGCATCCGTGATGAACGCGGTTATTCTGACGGCTGTGCTTTCAGCGGGAAATTCGGGAATGTACGCCTCGACCCGTATGCTATGGGTGCTCGCCAAGGAAGGGAAGGCTCCTAAATTTTTTTAGCGGTGTTAAATAAAAGAGGTGTGCCGGTCGCGGCGCTGTTAGCTACAGGAGCTTTGGGCTTGCTGGCGTTCCTCTCCTCCCTCTTCGGAGACGGAATAGTGTACACTTGGCTGCTCAACGCCTCCGGTATGTCCGGTTTTATCGCCTGGCTGGGTATCGCGATCAGCACTACAGATTCCGTAAAGCCTATACCGCCCAAGGGAAGCAGCTGCAGGCTCTGCCATACCGGGCCAAATGGTTTCCGTTCGGTCCGATTCTTGCGGGGATGTTATGCCTCGTAGTTATCGTCGGACAGTGTATGGGCGCAATCTCCGACGGGAAAATCAACTGGCCTTTCCTGGTTGCATCATATATCGGTATTCCGCTGTTCCTGGCCACTTGGCTCGGCTACAAGTGGAAGCACCGCACCAAGCTGCTGAAGCTGGAAGAATGTGTGTTTGACGATGAATTGAGAAGTTAATATGATTAATCGAAGCAGCCCCCCGCGGCTGCTTTTTTTGTAAGAATAAGAAAGCATAAATCCGTGGGCTCCGGGCTCTGCAGATATTACTCTGTTTTTTCTTAACCAGGTTCTAGGGGGTAATTAGGGGGTAAGTAATATCTTGAAAATTAGGGAACAAACCCTATAATTTATGTTTTAAACAACAGCCGCAAGGGAGGAGCCCAGATGAGCAAACCCAATCAGAACCCGATATTATTGTCGTTTCCGGAAAGCTTTGAGACACAACGATTGCTGATCCGCTCACCGATGTACGGCGACGGGGTTTTAGTGCATAAGGCTCTGCATGAAAGCGCAGCGGAACTGAGGCCCTGGATGCTTGGACTCAAAATTTGCCGTCCCTTGAAGAATCGGAAGTGAATGCGCGGATGGCGAGGCTACATTTTTTTTGGAAAGGTCCGATCTGCGCCTCCATTTGATCCATAAAGAAACAGGTCTTTTTATAGGTTCCAGTGGTCTTCACCGCATTGATTGGAATTCGCGAAAATTTGAAATCGGATATTGGATACATACCTCATGGAGCGGTCAGGGACTTATGACTGAGGCGGTTGCGGGAATCACAGCTTTTGCGGTGGGGGAGCTCCAGGCCAATCGGCTGGAAATCCGCTGCGATGCCAGAAATACACGAAGCCTCAAAGTCGCGGAAAGGCTGGGATTCACCTTGGAAGGGGTTTTACGCAGTGAAATGCGTGACGTCTCCGGGGAATTAAGAGATACGTTGGTATTCGCCAAAGTGAAGGGCAGAGAATTTTAGTGGAAGCTCGAAAGCTGGGGCATACAAATGAATTTACACACTGTACTCGGGGTACTGGGATTCAGAATTTTTTGTGGAAGACAGGGCTCAAAAGCTGGGCTGTGCAGGTACATGGCTTGTGAGCGGACTAAAAAAAGAAAAGAACAAGCACACCGGTTTTATGAAGATTTAGGATATGAAGTAACTGGACACAGGTTTGTGAAAATGTTTGGGAGGCAGGAATGAATACAAAAGGAGGGGATACTGCCATGTCGTCATCTAGCAAATACCGCGCAACGGGCGCCGCTATTTTGGTTGGATGCCTGTTGTTTGCCATTTCTTCCGCATTTCATCCGCCTGCGGCGAATCCATGGACGGGCAGGGAAGTCATCCGGATGATTGCCCAATCTCCCGCTCATTGGCAATGGGATCATATTGGAATGCTGGCTGCAGTTGTGCTCCTGTTCACAGGCCTGTCTTGTGTTGAATCGTTTGCAAAAGAAAGGGCGTCGGCCCGGCTGGCCGCACGCTTCTTTACGGCAGGCCTTTCGATATGGCTGGTTATCCTGTCTATGGAGCTAACAGTTATGCCCGTTGTGTCAACGTATTGGGGAGGCGAGCCTGAGGCCGGTGCGGCTGTCATATCGGAGGGGCTGTTTGCGTTAGGCATCGTTGCGGGTGACTTCGCGATGGGACTCGCGTGGTCTGGAATCGCTTTATTAGGGGTTGCTATGCCGGGGCGGGCAGGTGTCACAAGGAGATTCGCGCGGCTGGGAGTCATAACAGGCATTTGGGGGACGGCGGGGATTGCCGCATCTCTTTTGCTGCCGGACTATAGTCTGCCGATTTTACTGGCGACTTCCGGGCCGGCTTTTGTCTGGACGGTTCTGCTCGGTTGGCGTCTGTATAAACATACACCGCTTCATGCAGATTAATCTGTGAGGAGGATGGTACAGTGACTGCATTTAATTATCAGGATGATGGTTTAGAAGCCGATGTTTACGGAGTGCTCGGGGAAGAGATGGAGGTTGACTCTGATGTGAACGAGGATCCCGGCAGGGAATTGCAATTGGACGATTCGTATGAGGTATGGTATCGAAACATCGGTTATTGGGTGGAGCAGAAGGATGAGATCACCCAGGTTCCGCAGACAAATGCATTCGAAGCGGCAACAGGAGAGCAGGAAGAGTAGCTGGAGTGGACTCACCACACGCTCATTTCTTTCTTTTGTATTCGACTACAGCAGCTGCTTCAGCTCCTTTTTTGTATCTGCGGATGCGTTGTGAACCCGGAGGGCGAGCCGGCGCGGATAACCGATTCTGAGCTGCCGGATGTAGGGATAGGGAACCAGCAGCAACGCGTACAGCAGATGCAGATCCGCCGCGCTCAAAGGGCGCTTTCGGTCATAGTACTCGACCCAGCGGAGCATTTCTTTACCTCGCCAAGGGAAATTACGGTGAAGAAGGTGGGAAAGGTCGAGCATTCTGCAATTTAACGAGGTATTGTCAAAATCGATCATATGAAGCGTCCGGGTGGAATCCAGCACCAGATTCGGATAATTGTAGTCTCCATGCACATAAGCGAGTGCAGACTGCTCTTGTTCCATGGCCGTTCGCACCATAGGATGGGTGAGCTGCAGCAGCGCTTCTTCGCAGAGGGACTGAAACCGGGTTGTGCCGGATGGGTGTTCAATATTTGTCGATACTGCTCAATCTTGGCTCCTGACCAGCCGTAACGTATCCTCCCCTGTGGGGATCATGCACAAGCGGGCCCTGCGCGAGAGAGTGGAACCTGGCCAAGAGGCGGATCGCTTTTTTAAAATCCCGTTTGTGCCGAAAATCAGGATGTTCTCCTATCACCCAGTTGCTCAGCATGTAGTGGACATTCTCCCTTGTCAAGAAGGAGGAGCCCTGCAGGGTAAGAAGCACATTCGGCTGTTAGGCAGGCCCGCTTCATTAATGTGCTTAAGGATTAGCGCAATAAATTCAACCTCGGGCTCGGGCGCCTTAAAGCTCTTCAAGCACAAAACGCCGTGCGTATCCGTAAACAACCGGTAAACATCCCGGATACGCTCCCATCGTGCAATGGCAAGGCCATACTCGCGTTCAACTTCCGATAGGATGATCATCCTTGATCACCATTCTTATCCACCGGTGATGAATCTGGAGCCGACGGCTGTAGCCCGGCCCAGTCATCCATCAGCCGGATCGATTTAAGACGGTCGTCCCACGTTACTTTCAGCACACGATACACCTCCCGTTCTTTACGTAGGAGAAGGTCGGCTGCCGCTATCCAGGCTTCCCTCGGCAGACGGTAAAAGGCGGCTATCAAACGGCGCTGCTCAGGCTTTAGCGGGTTGATTTCCTCATAGCCCCGAAGCAAAGACTGAATGAGATGCGTCTGGTAACTTGTGTTGTTCAGCAGCGTCTTGGCGATCTCATAATAGATGGAGTCCATTCTTAAGCGCTCCCAATCAATGAGGAACAAGCCGTCCGCCCGGATAACCACATTAGGATAGGTTACGTCTCCGTGCACCAGGGCGGGAAAGTTGTCTTCTTCCTCCATGATTTTCTTCACGTCAGCCTTCCGGAACACCTCCCACGCTTCCTCGGCTAACCGGATGCACTCCTTTCCGTGCTTGCGGAACCATATGCCCCTGTTCCTGACTTTCCGAAGCCTGGCCAAGCGCAGCCGGAACAAGCGGTCCTGGTTTATAAAAAAAACGCATTTGCGTCAAAGTGCGCAGGCCCATCGCAGGGAGTGCCTCCGCCGTGCAGGCCGTATGGAGCCTGGCCAACGCTCTTCCCAGATTTGCGAAGTCTTCTTCGTTTAATTCCAGGTTGCGTCCCTCTACCCACTCCATCATATAATAATAAGACTCGTTATGATTCACCCAGCTTCGTCCGGAGGAGGTTTGCAGCCAGGAGGGCATATGGGGATACCCGCTCTGCTTCAGTAAGTCCGCATAAGAAAAAAAGCCGTCTGATCTGCTTTCTCGTCGATAATCCGGGCTCAAGCATATTTCTGTAAAAGGCTTTGACGGCAAAGTCCCCTTTGTTCGTGGTCGCTCGGAAAGCGGAATTTTTTTCTTATAAAGCGAATCATAGGGTTTAACGCGGTCCAGCTTCATTCCATACTTTTGTGTAACAGCCTTGCATAGGTTGAAAGTACGTTTTGTCAAAATCGCACCTCCGAATCGATTGATAGAGCGCTGTAATAGTCTATTCGGCGGATGGCGGAAGGTGCGGAATAATAATATTTTAATTTTATGACGTTAATAATGTAGGCCCGTTAAGGGCGCCCAAAAGCGGAAGGATGATTTCATTGAATGATGACCCGCAAGATTATTTATACACTTATGTATGCCATGAGGATGAGATCCCGCTTTGCGGTTGGAGCTGCGGAGCTTGTTCGGGATAGAAGCGCGGGGGGGATTTTTTTGCTCAGCGCGAAAGACGTGGATGTGAGCCGGAGCCCTTTTGTGAAGGCAAAGGTCCGTGTCCTGTACGATGGCGTTAGCCTAGAGTCGATCATTCGGCAGCTCGGCGGGCTGGAGCCAGGCGGGGCTTCATTCAAGGTTGTGTTTGTGGAAGCCGAGCTTAAATTGCCATATGAGGAAAAGCTGCAGGTCGAGCGGGAAGTGGGAGCGAACATCGGGGGAAGAGCCGATATGCGTAAACCGGAGAAGCTGTATGGTATAGCTTATGCGTTAGGCAGATGGAGGTTTGGCGAGTATACCAGGAATGACGCAGTATGGCTGCGTCACAAGGACAAGCCTCAGAATTATTCCACCGCGCTTAGCACGCGTATGGCGAGAGCTGCGGCCAATATTGCCGTGCCCGATCCAGCCGGCATCAAAGCCATCGATCCCTGCTGCGGCATCGGCACGGTATTGATAGAGGCGCACTCCATGGGCATCGACATCGTCGGGTGCGACATGAATCCTCTGGCTGTGCAGGGGGCGAGGGCGAATCTGGCCCATTTCGGCTTTCCCGGCGTAGTTGAGCTGAAAGATATGAAGGAGCTGTCCGGCCGTTATGACGCCGCGATCCTCGATCTGCCTTATAATTTATGCTCGGTGATATCGGAGGCGGAGCAACTGTCCATGCTCCAAAGCGCCCGGAGGCTTGCCGGCAGAGCCGTCATCATCACGACTGAACCGATCGATTCGCTGATCGAAAGCGCTGGCTTCCGCATTCATGACCGCTGTGCCGTCAGGAAGGGAAGCTTCTCCCGGCAGTTGATCGTGTGCCAGTAGCTCGAACCGGGCAGTCTGATAGAGGTGCGCGGGGCAAAGATAGCCAACCGGCTGCATTGGATGGACATAGCACTCCTGCCCGCTCTCCTGCTGCTTCAGCTTTTACAGCTGCTCGCAGGAAATAACAAGCCTGCAGCGGAGCGATTCGCCGGAGGGTATCAGCGTGAGCTCGCGCTTGCGGTTCAATTCGTCGGGAGGAGCCATCCATGGCTCGACGCATACAAAGGGTTTGTCCGGAACGGACCAAAGCATCACATAGGCAAATTCGTCGCTGTAGCTCATGCTTATGCGGTGTTTTTTTCGTCGGCATGAAGGAAATGCGTCGTGTGCGGGCATCCAGCAGATTGGCCGACTCAACCATAGTGCTCAAGTCGAGGCGCCCTTGGTACGGCTTGACCAGGTGGTCGTTATAGTCCATATATGAGGCGGCGTCCGTGTCATAGGCAATGTCTTTGCGGTCGGCGGCAAAATAGGGATGAAACCCTGCGTACATCGGCATCGCTTCAGAGGACAAGTTTTTTTGTACTGCTGTTCAATGTGAAGCTGAGCGTCTTTCAATGAGTAGGTGAACAGCAGCTCAAATTCAAAAGGAAAAGCCTCCAAAGTCGAAGCGCCGCTCTTCAGCTTTAAAGTTAGAGAGGCTCGCCCGTCTTCGCTGGATTGGGCCACTTCCCATGGATGCGTTCTTGCCACACCATGATTTTTTCATCGCATACGTCAGGCCCTTCCATTCATACTTCCCGTCCGACAGAAACCCGCAGATCGGGAATAGCACCGGAATGCCGCCGCGGATATTCGCCTTGGGATCAAGAACGTGTTCCTGTCCAAATAAAGCAGCTCTTCCCCCCGTACCGAATAATTCAGCACAATACCCCCGCGCTCGGGACAAACGGTCACCCTGGAGGACGTCGCCTTTTCTTTTAGCTCATAGAGTGTATAAGTATCTTTGGTGCTGGTCACTTCATAGGCAGACATCAGTTTTCTCCTTTGCATGGTAATGGCATAATCGGATAAAAGGCACCGGCTGAGACAGCCAGTGCCCTGCACTATTTGAGATAAAGGACAGGTTAAGACTTAAGCACGTCATGGTCCACATAACGCTCGCCTTTCAGCTCGCTGATCACATTGATCGCGACTTTGGCCCCGTCACCGGAGGTGATGATCGTGTGCATACTTACGCCGGCCACCGTTCCCGCGGCCCAAATGCCTGCTCACTCGTTTGGCCATTGGCATCGGTTTCGATGATCGTTTTGATGCGCGGCTCGGTGCCGGGTTTGGTCCGCAGCCCGATTTTCTCGGCCAGATCGGCCATCATGCCAGTTGCGAGGATGACATGCTTGGCCTGGAAAGTACCGTTATCGCTCTCCACCCGGAAGCCTTCCTCTTCTTTGACTACATCGGCCACTTTGCTTCTATGAGCTCTACTCCGAACTTGACGGCCTGTTTCCTGCCAGTTTCAACCAGGTCCGGCCCCGAAATTTCCATTACACCATAATGATTCTCGATCCACGCCCTTTTCGTAACGCTCTGGTTGCTGTCGATCAATAGCGTCTTCAGGCCCGCTTTTCCGCAAAATAAAGCTGCGCTCGCGCCTGTCGGCCCCGCGCCGATAATGGCTACATCGTGCATGTACAACATCTCCTTCTTTCTTATTTTTTTTGTGTCTCCATTGTCACTTTAACAAATTTACTATAAAAAAAGGAAAGTTAAGAGCACGTGCCGAACCAGATTGCGCGGCAAGAAAAGGGCTGACCGCCTATGGCTTCTTTTTTTAACCCGGAGACGGCCAGCAGCAGCAACGGATAGCCCAGACCGATGATGAAATAGGGAATCGTTATTGAAGTCAGAATGACAGTAAGGTGATACGTAATGTTCGGGCTTATTACTATGGAAAGCGGAACAAGAAGCATGGCGAGCGGATAAGTCAGCGGCTTATAGTGTTTCAGGTTAAAAGTATGGGCAAAAGAGAGAGCGGCGCAATAAAAAAGAAATCGTCAGCTTAAAAAAAATGGAAAGAAACCATGCACCTCCCAAAATTACTTCGATCCGTGTCAGAAACTCGCCGACTTTTATTTTTTCTCGCCAAGGCAATAGTCGGATAAATACTGATCCCCAGGTATCCCCCTCCCAGCACCAAAACAGTGAACGCAGTGATTAATACTAAAATGCCTCCGCCTATGAGGTTCCTGCGATGTATCCGTTCCTGGCTTTACCCGGTTGATTGAGACTGGGAATGAGCATCAAAAAATATAAATAATTCAAGAAAGGGAAAAGCGATAAACGGGAGCGAAGCCCGCAGATCCTGTATCAGCCCCAGCTCCAGGACGGGCCGCACGTTATTTATTTTTTTATATCGGGTATGAGAGCAAAGATCATGGTCAACAGCAGCAGGATCACCCACGAAAAAAAAGATTTCCGCACTGCGCGCAATCACCGGAAGGCCCAGACGTGTGCCTATGGTGATAATAATCATAAACATGATATGGATCGCCAGTATTGGCGTATCTTCGAGAATTTGGGTAGTGACAAAATCGCCCATATTTCGAAGGATTAAAGCGCAAAGAATAAAAAATTCCGATAAAGAGCAGAAAGGAGACGGCCCTTCCCGCCCGTTTCCCTAACAATTGGTCGCTGTATTCCATGAGGTCAAATCGGGAAACCGTTTTCCCAACGTACCGTACAGCCAGACGGCCAGCAGCCCCGCAAGCAATCCGAGAATCGCCGCAAGCCAGGCGTCTTGTTTGGCACGGGTAAAAAGCAGGCTGGGAGCCAGCAGAATCGATGTGCCGATCGTAAACAGGACAACAAGAATGCTGAACTGCCGCACTGTTAATTTTCCTTTCTCAAGCATGGGCGTCAGATCTCCTCCGGTCGGTTCTATCGCGCTACTGTATCTATGGTTCTCTTTGTGAAATATTTCTAAACGTGTTTGGTACGGAAGACTTCCTGGATTTTGCTTTGCCGCTTCGGAAGGTAATATCTTTCGCGCGATTTGGACAATATACGGAAAACTAGAAGAAAAGCTCTTTAGTTACAGAAGGTAGGTTCGAGCGGGATGAATAAAACGAAATTATCCGCGCATCAATTATTTTCCTTAATAGTTTTATTTGAACTCGGAAGCGCGATCGTCGTCGGTGTGGGAAAGGAAGCAAAACAGGACGCATGGCTGGCTGTTCTGCTCGGTATGGTTGCTGGACTTGGCCTGTTTATGATTTACGGCTGGCTGCACAAACTTTATCCGGAGCTGAGCTTGAGCAATATTTTGGAAAAGGTGCTGGGCAAATGGTTAGGCCGTTTGCTTGGCGTTCTGTATATCCTTTATTTTCTTTACATTTCTTGTCGGCTGCTCAGGGATTTCGGAGCGCTCTTGTTAACGGCTGCTTTACCCGAGACCCCTATCTATATTGTTACTTTCATGATGGCTCTCGTGATCGTCTACGCATCTTATTTAGGAATAGAAACGATAGGCAAAACCGGGGAGCTTTTATATATTTTTTACGATGATGTTGGGACTTGCGGGACTCGTGCTTATTTTGATATCCAATGTGATGAAAGCGGAGAATTTGATGCCTGTTTTGGAAAGAGGATGGAAGCCGGTTGTGAACGCAGCCTTTCCGCAGGTTTACACCTTCCCCTTTGGAGAGATGGTTATCTTCACTATGCTTATGCCTTATTTGCACGATCCCCGTCGAGCCATCCAGACAGGACTTAAGGGGATGCTGCTGAGCGGACTCATCCTGACGCTGATGAGCGTAATTTATATAGGTGTCCTTGGTGTCTACGGGATGGAGAACGCGGTCTTTCCGCTGTTAAAAAATGACCGCCCGAATCCAGGTTGGAGACTTCATCCAGCATTTGGAATCTATTGCGCTTGTCATATTGATTGTCGGAGGATTTCTCAAATGCCTCCTCTTTTTTTTACGGGGCCGGAATCGGTTTGAACGGGTTTATTCCTTCTAAGAAAGGACGCGCGTACATTTACCCGGTGACCGGGATCGCCATATGGATGAGTTCCCATTTCATAGCGCGCAGCTTCCCGGAACATCTCAGGATCGGCTGAAGATCGTGCCGCTGTATGTACATCTTCCTTTTCAAACTGTTATCCCGGTTCTTCTGCTGATTGTGGCGAAGATCAGAAAACGATCCTGAATACTTGCACAGAAGGAAGGGAACCGCATGAATTATTTTTTTTAAAAGGAAAGCTAAACGATACCCGTCTTCAAAAAAAAGCGGCACAATTAAGCAATCCCGCGACCGGCAACCTTTAACTTGCAATATCACCGATACTGTGGACCGCATCCGCGAGAGTTTTAAGGACATGGACGATCTTATTGTAAGAGAAACCCGGCTGGCCGCGTTTCCGGATATCCGGCTTGCACTGGTCTACATTAAGGGTATGTCTGATACCGCTTCTCTGCAGCAGGGTTTTCTGTCGGAACGAGGCGCGCGGCCCCATCCTGATGCGTTTATCGATCAAGATGTCGTGGATTACATCAAAGAAGCCGTCCTTAACCTGTCGGAAACAGAAGAAATCCGTGATTTCGATGCGCTGAACACGGCCATTATGTCGGGAGACGCGGTGATTCTCGCGGAAGGCCATGCATTGGCACTCGCTGTCGGAATGAAAGGCGGGGACAGGCGGGGAGTGGAGGAACCGAACACGCAGTCGGTCATCCGCGGTCCGCGGCAGGGCTTCACGGAGACGATCGGCATCAATACCACATTGGTGCGGCGTATAATCAAAGACACCCGGCTCCGGATGGAAAGCAGGCAGCTCGGCAGGATCACAAAGACCAAAGTAGTGACGATGTACATTCAAGCATTGCCAATGACAGTGTTCTTGAAGAAGTCCGCTCCCGCATGGACAAGATTGATATCGAAGCCGTTTTGGAAAGCGGCTATATTGAGGAGCTGGTACAGGAAACGAAATTTACTCCCTTTCCTACGGTATTCAATACCGAACGTCCGGATGTCGCAGCAGCTTGGCTGCTGGAAGGCCGTGTAGCGATTTTTTGTTGACGGGACCCCGTTCGTGCTGCTCGTTCCGGCTCTGTTCGGCCAATTCTTTAACGCTCCGGAAGATTATTATCAGCGTGCCGATTTCGCCACACTTTTGCGCCTGCTGAGATATTTAAGCTTGTTTATCGCATTACTCGCGCCTTCCATTTACATTACCTTTACCACTTTTCACCAGGAATTATTGCCGACTACCCTATTGGTCAGCTTGGCTGGACAGAGGGAGGGAGTGCCTTTTCCTGCGTTTGTCGAGGCGCTGATGATGGAAATTACTTTCGAGATTTTGCGGGAAGCGGGGGTCAGGATGCCTAAAACAATCGGCCAGTCCGTATCCATTGTAGGCACTCTGGTCATCGGCCAGTCGGCGGTAGAAGCGGGCATAGTCTCTCCTGCCATGGTGATCGTCGTTGCCATTACGGCGATTGCCAACTTTGTTATTCCCGCATTCAGTATGGGGATTTCCATTCGTATGTTACGTATGGCGATGATGGGACTCGCTGCTTCTTTTGGCCTGTTCGGCTTGATTCTTGGCGTGATCGCGCTCATTCTTCACTTGTGCAGTCTGCAGTCATTCGGCGTTTCTTATATGTCGCCTTTTGCACCGTTGGTTCCAGCGGAGCTGAAAGATTCCATCATCCGCCTGCCCAGAAGGATCAAATTGTTCGGTT
The DNA here is from genome assembly GCA_001313085.1 of Paenibacillus sp. JCM 18996. Next base: position 12,271 of record BBFE01000032.1, read on the forward strand.
CCGGCTCCACCGGCAAGAAAAAAGTCCGCCAGAAGACAGAAGGGCACGATCCCTAGTCCGGAAGAGGAGAAGCGGCCATGAAATTGTTCCTTCGTTCTTTCCCCATCCTGATGCTGTTGTCTTTCACGCTTACCGGATGCTGGAGCCGCAGAGAGCTCAATCAGCTGGCCATAGCCGCAGCGGTTGGCATCGATAAGACGGGCAGTCAATATGAAGTTTCCTCGCAAATCGTAAATCCCGGAGAAATTGCGAAACAAAAGGGAGCGGGAGGGAGGGCGCCGGTCGTTACTTATTCAACAAACGGGGCCACGGTGCTGCAGGCATTGCGGAGAATGACCACCGAATCGCCCAGAAAAAATCTATTTTGCCCACTTGCGGATCATTGTCATTGGAGAGGAATTGGCGAAGGAGGGAATTGCCGAAATGTTGGACTTTCTTGTAAGAGATCAGGAGGTGCGGGGGGATTTCTATGTCGTTATTGCCAAAGGAGGAAAAAACGGCGAAAGAAATATTGAGCACCTTCACGACATTGGAAAAAAGTACCTGCTAACCATCTGTTCACTTCTTTAGAAATGTCGGAAAGAAAATGGGCCGCCACCGGGAAAATCACTTTAAATGAGCTGATTTCGAATATCATAACCGAGGGAAGGCATCCGGTCCTGACGGGAATTGAAATTAGAGGAAACAGTAAGATAGGCACCAGCAAAGAGAATACGCAAAATGCGAAAACGCCTGCCGTTCTGCGCTATTCAGGAATGGCGGTTTTTTTAAACACGATAAACTGATCGGCTGGTTAAACGAGCAGGAAAGCAAAGGGTACAACTACACCCAGGGCCATGTGCAGAGCACCGTAGTCGTCTATGCTTGTCCCGAAGGCGGCGGAGGAACGATGTCAACGGAAGTGGTCCGTACGAAAAAAACCGTCAAGAGCAGGATGGTGAACGGAAAACCGGTGATCAACGTCAAAATCAAGGGCGAGGGGATCGTGGGGGAATCCGGATGCAAGATCGATATGACCAAACCGGAGACGATCAGCGAATTGGAAAGAAAAAACGAATGAGGATATAGAAGGCAAAATCCAGCAAGCGATCAATGTCATAAAAAAAGAAGTACAAATCGGACATTTTCGGATTCGGGGAAGTCGTTCACCGGTCCTATCCGAAAGCCTGGAAGGAATTAAAGAATGATTGGGATGAACAAATAGGGAGTCTTGAGGTCAATGTGGATGTGGATATCAAAATCAGACGCTTGGGCACCATTACCCAATCCATTGAACAAAAAAATAAAGGAGTAAGCTGATGTGGGTCACCGGAGCAATACTGGCAGTGGCTGCGGTAATTATATATCTGGAAGTGCCGCGGCTGGCGAAGGATAAATTGAAAAAAAGAGATGTGGTGCTTTTTTTTATTCTGCTTATTGCCGGAGCATGCTTAAGCATTGCCCTCGGCATGAATGCGCCTGTTCCCAATCCCATAGATTGGCTGGCTTTTGTGTTTGGGCCGATGACGGTGAAACTTCTGGGGCGGTAAACAGTCGGAAAGCCCGCAAAGGGGAAGAATTTAGTTTCCAAATCATCCCTTCTTTTGATATAATAAGAATTAACAAGTTAAGCGCTTAACTGAAATGGGTTAAGCGCTGTTAAACACCCTGAATGTAACCGCTTACCAATACGGTTCCTTAAACTTTCGGAAAGTAGGGATGGCAGGATGAGCACGATTCGGCTTACGATGGCCCAGGCGCTGCTGCGCTTCCTGGACAGGCAGTACATCTCCATAGACGGGCAGGAGACTAGATTTGTGAAAGGAGTCATGGGCATATTCGGACATGGCAATGTGACGGGGATCGGCGAGGCTTTGGAGCGAGCCGCAGGGGATCTGCTGTTCATTCAGGGCAAGAATGAACAGGGAATGGTCCATGCGGCGGCTGCTTTCGCCAAGCAGAACAACCGCAGGCAGATCTTCGCCTGTACGACGTCGATTGGGCCGGGAGCGTTAAACATGATAACCGCAGCCGCGACGGCAACGGTCAACCGGATCCCGGTGCTGCTTCTTCCGGGCGACAATTTTGCCTCAAGGCAGCCCGACCCGGTACTGCAGCAGTTGGAAGTGGCCGGCGACTATACGGTTTCGGCGACCGACCGTTTAAGGGAGTGAGCAAGTATTGGGACCGCATCGTGCGTCCCGAGCAGCTGATGACGGCCGCGGTGCAGGCTATGCGGGTGCTGACGGACCGGCGGAGACGGGGGCCGTGACGCTTGCGCTGCCGCAGGACGTCCAGGCGGAAGCGTACGATTATCCTGCAGCCTTCTTCGAGAAGAAGGTGCACTATATTGACCGCAGGCCGCCTGCGGCGGATGCGGTGAAGCGGGCGGCGGAGCTGATCGCCGGCAGCAAAAGGCCGCTGATCGTGTCGGGCGGCGGCACGCTTTATTCTTCCGCGGAGCGTGAGCTCACGGAATTCGCGGAAGCGTTCGGCATTCCCGTGGCGGAGACACAGGCAGGCAAGAGCGCTTTGCCATGGGGCCACCGGTTGAACGTCGGCGCGGTCGGAGTGACAGGCTCGCTTGCGGCGAACCTGTTGGCCAAAGAGGCGGATCTCATCATCGGGGTCGGCACCAGGTACTCGGATTTTACTACGGCGTCGAAATCCGCGTTCGCGAATCCGGGTGTCCGGTTTGTGAACATCAATATAAGCGGTTTTGATTCGGCAAAGCTGAACGGGGAGCCATTACCGCGGATGCCAAAGAAGCGATCAGCGCACTTGGGAAAGCGCTGTCATCATCGAATTATCGAAGCGGATACGAAGCGTCGGAGATGTGTCGGCTCAAGGAGCAGTGGGACCGGGAGGTGGACCGCTTATACGGCCTGGAGCACGGCGAAGGATTGGCCCAGACGAGGGCGCTCGGCGTGATCAACGAGACCATCGATCCGTCGGCAGTGATCGTCTGCGCCGCCGGCAGCCTGCCCGGCGACCTGCACCGGCTGTGGAGCCGACTGCGCCAAAGACGTATCACATGGAATACGGCTTCTCCTGTATGGGATACGAGGTCAGCGGAGCGTTCGGCGCCGCCTTGGCCGAGCCGGCCCGCGAGGTTTACGCGCTTGTTGGGGACGGCAGCTACCTGATGCTGCATTCCGAGCTCGTTACGAGCCTTCAGGAAGGGCGCAAAATTACGGTGCTGCTGTTCAACAACCACGGGTTCCAATGCATCCACAACCTGCAGAGGGGCCACGGCAGCGATGGCTTCGGCAACGAATTCCGCTACCGGGAAGAGGCCGTCGGTACCTATACGGGCGGCTATCTGCCGATCGATTTCGTGTCGCATGCCCGCAGCTGGGAGCCAAGGCATACAAAGCGGAAACGGCGGAACAGCTCAGGGACGCGCTGCAGCAGGCCAGACAGGAGCAGGTGACCACCTTGGTAGAGATCCCTGTTGTGCCGGGAACGAACACGGACGGCTACGAGTCCTGGTGGCAGGTCGGCGTGCCGGAAGTATCCGTAAGCGGCAAGGTTCTGGAAGCGTACGAAGAGATGAAAGCCCGCATTCAGGCGGCCAGGAGCTTTTAAACATAAAGGAGGACATACCGATGCTAGAGCTGCCGTTTAAGCTGGGCATCCATCCGATCAATTGGGTCGGAGAGGATGTCAAGGAGCATGGCGAGGGCACCCGTTACGAGCAAATATTGGACGACATCCGGCTGCTTGGACTGACCGGAACGGAAATGGGACGAAAGTACCCCGCAGACACCGAAACGTTGAAGCGGGAGCTGTCGAAGCGGGGCATCCAGCTGGTTTCGCAGTGGAAGTCGGTGCTGTTCTCCGATCCAGCTTTTCGCGAAGAAGAACTGAAAGCATACCGCAAGCATGCGGAGTTTCTAACGGAAATGGGCAGCACGGTGATCAGCACGGCGGAGGTGGGCGGCTCGCTGCATTTCGATCCCCGCCGTACTTCCCATGAAAAGAAGTGCTGCGCCTGGGCGAAGCGGGCTGGCAGAGTCTGGCGGAAGGTCTGAACGCCGCCGGCGCGATTGCGCAGGAATACGGCTTGAAGCTGACCTACCATCACCATGGGGGGACGGTCGTGGAGCAGCCGGAGGAGATTGACCGCCTGATGGAGCTGACCGATCCTTCGCTCGTCTACCTGCTGTTCGACACCGGCCACGCCTATTACGGCGGCGCGCAGCCTCTGGATGTGCTGCGCAAGCATTATGACCGGATCGCTTACATCCATTTAAAGGATATCCGGCAGGAGGTGCTGGACGAGGCCAGGGCTGAGCGGGCCAACTTTATCACCTGCATCCGCAAAGGGGTCTTTACGGTGCCGGGAGACGGCTGCCTCGATTTCGCCCCGGTTTTCCGGGAGCTGCTTCAGCGTGGATACAACGGATGGGCGATGCTGGAAGGCGAGCAGGATCCGGCGGAGCATAACCCTTACGAATACGCCAAAAGATCGCTGGAGTATATCGAGTCTCTCATTTCACAGGAAAGAAGGTCCTAGCCATGACTTATGTACCCTTTTCGGCGGAAAAGCCGCTGGATTTTGTCGCTGTCGGCCGGCTGTGCATCGATTTGAACGCCAATGAAATCCACCGTCCCATGGAAGAAACGATGACGTTTACGAAATATGTCGGCGGTTCTCCGGCGAATATAACGATCGGCATGGCCAGATTGGGAATGAGCACCGCCTTTATCGGCAAAATTGCGGACGACCAGATGGGCCGCTTCATCGAAGCTTACCTGCGCCGCAATAACATCCGCACCTCCAATGTAGTGACCGATCATACCGGAGCGGTCACGGGGCTCGCTTTTACGGAAATCAAGAGCCCGACGGACTGCAGCATCCTGATGTACCGCGATAACGCGGCCGATCTCTTGCTAACGCCTGCCGAAGTGCAGGAACCGCTGATCGCGCAGTCGAAGGTGCTGCTGATCTCAGGCACCGCTCTCGCCCAAAGCCCGTCCCGGGAGGCGGTGTTCCAGGCGCTGAGCTACGCAGGAAGCACGGGGCCGTGATTGTTTTTGACCTGGATTACCGGCCTTATACGTGGACTTCTCCCGAAGAAACGGCGGTTTACTACAACCTGGCTGCCGAAAAAATGCGACATCATCCTCGGCACACGGGAAGAGTTCGACATGATGGAGCGGTTTGACGGCAACACGGAGCACAGTGACCAGGTGACGGCGGGCAAATGGTTCGATTACTCGGCCAAGATCGTTATCATCAAGCACGGCAAGGAAGGTTCGATCGCTTACACACGGGACGGGGCCGGCCACAAAGCGAAGAGCTTCCCGGCCAAGGTCGTCAAGACGTTCGGTGCGGGAGATTCCTACGCCGCAGGCTTTCTCTATGGCGTAATGCAGGGCTGGCCGATTGAACGATGCATGGAATTCGGCAGCGCTGCCGCCTGCATCGTCATTTCCAGCCACAGCTGCTCGGACGCCATGCCGACAGCCGAACAGGTGCACGATTATATCGACCGCTGCAATCGCGGAGAGATTACGGATGAGTCCGTCCAAATGAAAGGGGAACCTGCACGATGACACAGCCGCAAACTTTGAAAAAACTGGATTGGAGGCAGTGGACGCCATCCGTGTCCTCCAATAGCGAGCCTGTATACAACCCGGCAACGGAGGAAGTTTTGGCTTATGTCCCTATGTCCGGCAAAGAGGATGTCGATCGGGCCGTAAGCGCGGCCAAAGAAGCTTTCAATACCTGGAGCCGCACTCCGGTTCCGCGACGTGCCCGCATCTTGTTCAAGTACCAGCAGCTGCTGGTCGGGCACTGGGAGGAGCTTGCGAGGCTGGTCACGCTTGAGAACGGCAAAAGCTACAACGAGGCACACGGCGAAGTGCTGCGCGGCATCGAATGCGTCGAATTTGCGGCAGGAGTGCCTACGCTGATGATGGGCAAGCAGCTGCCGGATATCGCCACCAACCTGGAATCCGGTATGTACCGGTACCCGGTCGGGGTGGTGGGCGGCATAACGCCGTTTAACTTCCCGATGATGGTGCCGTGCTGGATGTTTCCGCTGGCTGTCGCCTGCGGCAATACATTCGTGCTGAAGCCGTCGGAGCGCACCCCGCTTCTAGCGAACCGGCTTGCGGAGCTGTTCAGGGAAGCCGGCCTGCCGGACGGTGTGCTGAACATCGTACACGGCGCGCATGATGTGGTGAACGGCATCCTTGAGCATAAGGACATTAAAGCCGTCTCCTTCGTCGGCTCTCAACCGGTGGCGGAATACGTGTATAAAACCGCTTCATCCCACGGCAAGCGGGTCCAGGCGCTCGCGGGCGCAAGAACCACTCCATCGTCATGCCGGATGCGGACCTTGACAGCACCGTGACGCAAATCATCAGCGCCGCCTTCGGTTCGGCGGGTGAGCGCTGCATGGCCTGCTCCGTAGTAGTGGCCGTCGGCAATATTGGCGACAAGCTTGTCGACAAGCTGGTGCAGGCGGCGGGCGAACTTACGATCGGCAACGGCCTGGACGAAGGCGTGTTCCTGGGTCCGGTCATCCGCGCTCCGCACAAGGATCGTACGATCTCCTACATCGAAACGGGGGAAAAAGAAGGTGCTCTGCTTATCCGCGACGGTCGGAAAGACGCGACGTCGGACGAAAAGGGCTACTTTGTGGGGCCGACGATTTTTTTGACCGCGTGGAGCGGCATGAAAATTTGGGAGGATGAAATCTTTGCGCCGGTGCTCTCCATCGTGAGAGCCGACACGCTGGAGGAAGCGATTGAAGTGGCGAATCGTTCGGAGCTCGCTAACGGCGCCTGCCTGTTTACGAAGGACGGCAGCAATGTTCGCCTGTTCCGGGAAACCATCGACGCCGGAATGCTTGGAATCAATCTGGGCGTACCTGCGCCGATGGCGTTCTTTCCTTTTTTCCGGCTGGAAGAAATCGTTCTATGGGGATCTGCACGCGAACGGTTCGGACGGTGTGGATTTCTATACGCGCAAGAAGATGGTAACCGCCCGCTGGTAGTGCCGACTTCAGCTAAAGATTTATCGAAATTTCCCCGGAAGGAGTGGAACGCCTTGGCGCTCGTTTCGATGAAAGCGATGCTGCAGCAGGCTTTGGACGGCGGATATGCCGTAGGCCAGTTTAATTTGAACAATCTTGAGTTTACGCAGGCGATTCTGCAGGGGGCGCAGGAAGAGAAAGCGCCGGTTATTCTGGGCGTCAGCGAGGCGTACATTCCGTATATGGGCGGGCTGCCTTGCATAGCGGGGATGGTCCAAGCGCTGGCAGAGCATTACGATATCACGGTTCCTGTGGCGCTGCACCTGGACCATGGCTCCAGCTATGAAGTCTGCCTGCGGGCCATTCATGCCGGTTTCACCTCTGTGATGATCGACGCTTCGCATCATCCGCTGGAGCGCAATATCGGTATCACGGAGCGCGTCACGGAAGCGGCGCACGCGCTGGGCGTCTCGGTGGAAGCCGAGCTCGGACGGATTACCGGCAGAGAGGACGATCTGGTGGTGGAAGAGGCGGAAGGGATGTACGCTGTGCCGGAGGAATGCCTGCGTATGGCGCGAGAGACCGGGATCGACTGCCTGGCTCCTGCGCTCGGATCGGTGCATGGACCTTATCGCGGACAGCCGAGGCTCGGCTTTGAGCGGATGGGACAGATCCGGGAACTGACGGGCTTGCCCCTTGTGCTGCACGGCGGAAGCGGGCTGCCCGATGAGGAGATTCGCCAGGCGATCTCGATGGGCACCTGCAAGATTAATGTGAATACCGACAACCAAATGGCCTGTACCGCCGCCATCAGGCAATATTTGAACGGTCACCCGGAAGCTTACGATCCGCGCAATTACTTGATTCCGGCTCGGGAAGCGGTGAAAGCCTCGGTGATCTCGAAAATCCGTTTGTTCGGCTGTTCAGGCAAATCGGGAGGAAGCGAACAATGAAAAAAGATCAAAATCGGAATTATCGGAGCAGGAAGAATCGGCAAAATTCACGCGGAAAATCTGCTGAAGCTGCCTGAGGCGGAGATTGCCGGAATCAGTGATTTGTATGCGGGCCCCGTTCTGGAAGCGTGGGCAGCCGAGCGCGGAATTCCTTTTGTAACCAAAGACAGTGCGGCCTTATCGCTCATACCGGAATCGATGCCGTGTTTATTTGCTCCTCTACGGATACGCACGTTCCTTTGATCAAGCAGGCGGCGCAGGCAGGGAAGCATATTTTTTTGCGAAAAGCCGGTTAGCATGGACGTCGCGCAGACGGAAGAGGCGCTCGCAGAGGTGCTTAAGGCGGGAGTAAAACTGCAGATCGGCTTCAACCGGCGTTTCGACCATAATTTCAAGCGGGTCCGCGAACTGGTGCAGGGAGGAACAATCGGGGAACCGCATATTGTGAAAATCACTTCCCGTGACCCCAATCCGCCTCATGAGGACTATATCAAGGTATCGGGCGGCATTTTCATGGACATGATGATCCACGATTTCGATATGGCCCGTTATTTGTGCGGAAGCGAAGTTGAGGAAGTGTGGGCGCAGGGCGCGGTACTTATTAATTCAGTATTTGCCGAGCATGGCGATGTGGACACGGCGATTGTCACGCTGCGCTTTAAGAACGGCGCGCTCGGAGTGATCGACAACAGCAGGCAGGCGGTATACGGTTACGACCAGAGGGTGGAAGTGTTCGGCTCCAAAGGCAGTGTCGCGATCGCCAATGATCACCCGAACACCGCCGAAATCAGCACGGCAGAGGGGATTGTGCGCGACAAGCCGCTGCATTTTTTTTCCTGGAACGGTATAACGGAGCTTATGTGGAGGAAACGCAGAAGTTTATCGAATGTTTGCTGAAGGAGGAGCCTGTGCCCGTGAACGGATACGACGGAATCCAGGCGGAACGGATCGCTCTGGCGGCCAAGCTGTCCCTCAGCCTGGGAAGGCCGGTCAAAACGGGCGAGGTTTATGATCTGCTCAAGCAAACGCTGGTAGAACAATGATCGGCGGAAGTAACGATGATAATCCGCGAGAAACAATGATAAGCTAAAAGCACCAATGATAGGTCGAATGATTATCGGAAGGAGAAATGTGTATGTCTGAGCTGATTGTGAAACCGCTGTCTTCCCCAAACGAAGATGGAAGCGTTCTGAACATCACCCCACAGACCGCGGGATGGGAATATGTCGGTTTCGAAATCGTCCGGCTTTCAGAGGGCCAGCTACTGAGCAGGGAGACAGGGGGTCGGGAGGTGTGCCTCGTGCTGCTCAGCGGCAGGGCGGATGTCAGCACCCGGGAAGAACAGTGGCGGAACGTCGGAGAACGCATGAATGTGTTTGAGAAAACGCCCCTTATTCCGTATACGTGCCGAACAATGACCGGTATGAGGTGCGGGCGGAGACTCAGCTTGAGCTCGCAGTATGCTCGGCGCCCGGCCGGAGCGGCCATAAGGCGCGTCTGATCGGGCCTCAGCAAGTGAGTGTGGAAATGCGCGGATACGGAAATATCCAGCGTCAAGTACACAATATTTTACCGGAGCAGGAGCCTGCCGACAGCTTGCTCGTGGTCGAGGTGTTCACGCCGCAAGGGCATTGGTCCAGCTATCCGCCCCATAAACATGACCGCGACGCGCTGCCGGACGAATCGATGCTGGAGGAAACATACTACTTCCGGGTGGAGCCTGAGCAGGGTTTTGCAATGCAGCGGATTTACACGGACGACAGGTCCCTGGATGAAACGCTGATCGTCGGCGACGGGCAGGCAGTGCTCGTGCCTCGCGGATATCATCCGGTTTCGGCTCCTCCGGGATACGGAGTGTATTACCTGAATGTCATGGCCGGTCCGAAGCGCATGTGGAAGTTCCATAACGATCCGGATCATGCCTGGATTATGGCGAAGCCGCAGAAAGATTGATGAAAGCGACCATATACGATATTGCCCGTGAAGCCGGCGTGTCTATCGCGACGGTTTCCCAAGTGATCAACGGCAAAGGAAAGATCAGCGAGGAGAGGCGCAGCGAGATTATGTCGATCATGAAGAAGCTGAATTACCAGCCCAGTGTGATCGCCTCCGCCTTGACCGGCAAAAAAAAGACTTACACTTTAGGACTTCTCGTTCCCGATATCTCGAACCCTTTTTTCGCCGAAATCGCAAGAGCCATCGAGGATGAAAGCGAGCAGCTTGGCTACAGCCTGATCATTTGCAGTACGGACAACCGGGACGAACGGGTGGAGAGGTATTTGAGGCTTCTGCTGCAAAAGAGCGTCGACGGCTTGATCATCGGCACCGGATGGATAACAAAGAGCTGCTCGATCCCCTGCTGGAGCGCGGCATCCCCGTCGCCATGATCGCGCGGGAAATGCCGTCCCGTTCCGTCCATACGGTGGTTGTCGACGATTTCACAGGCGGCGTGCTGGCGGCACGGAATCTGCTGGAGCTGGGTCATACCCGGATAGCCGTGTTGGCGGAACAAGAGAAAGTCGTCTCAAGCCGGGAAAGGGTGAGGGGCTTTCGGCAGGCCATGCTGGAACGCGGACAGGAGTTGCCCGGCTCGTGGGTGTGCAGCTGCAACTACGCCATCGAGGACGGGAAGCTCTGGACGCTGGAGCTGCTCCGGCAGAGCGATCGTCCGACAGCACTGTTCTGCTGCAACGACCTGCTGGCCATCGGTGCGATCCAGGCCGCCAGGGAGCTGAGCCTGCGTCTGCCGGCCGACCTGTCGGTTATCGGTTTCGATAATACGATCCTCGCTTCGGTGACGGATCCTCCGCTGACGACGGTCGCCCAGCCTATTGACTCGATGGCTACAACGGTGGTCGACTTATTGATCGGGCAGATCAAGAAGGTTTCCTCCGCTCGGCAGCGCATAGTCCTGCAGCCCGAGATTATTGTACGAGCATCCACTGCCGCACCGGCAGCCGGCTTGCAGAAATGAGAAACCCTATCGGAGACTAATAAAGCGATGAGAGTAAAAAAAAGAATAGCTGCCTGATTAGGCAGCTATTTGCATTTATTCGTGCATTATTGAGCTGAGGAATACGAGGCCATTTTTTATGGTCTAAGACTTCTTGACGTTGAGCTGCAGTTGAGCTACTGTCTTCTTCAGGCATGTTGAGGTTCAATAAATCATTTTTTTCCCAGCGGGCCTTCCTCATCGATCATATCCTGAATCTCATACACCGAGACAGGAAAATACTGAAAGCCGTACACATAAGCCGCAATCTCATACAGTTGAAAGAACAGAACAAGCGCTTTATCGGCGATATAAAAAAAATCCTGGTCCGGACGAATCCCCTTGAAAGGCTCCAATAGATTGATGTTTCGCGCTTGAATCTGGGCCTGGACAATGGTGGAGAGCTTTTTTTTACATAATCGGTTCCCGGTTTAAAAAAAAGGTCACGAAGAGAGAACAGAGTCCCCGTATTTACATCAAAAGTGAGCGGCTTCTGCAAAGTCATCCCATGCGCCCCGCCGGAAAAAAAGCGTAATTGAACAAGCTGAGGCTGAGTATTCTCCGTTCATTCGTTTTCAGCTCATAGTAACCGCTCGATTCCGTATTCGGATTTTGCGGATACCCCTGCTGATGGGCAATTTTGCCTACTTCGGCACTGATTGTCTTGTTTATTTTATGATAGCTTGGGGAATCCGGCAGTTCGGCGATCAGGGGATACTGCACATCGAGCTTAGGCCTGACAAAACGGTACGTTTGTATATTGACGGGAAGCAGCTCTTTGTTCATGCGGATCATCCTTATTTTTTGTACTATGTATATTCCGTGCTGGGCGTCCGGGTTCGCTCACAAGCGGGCATTTCATAAAAAAAAGTGAACATTTGTGTTACAATTAGTAAGTAACGATTCCAACGGGAAAGGACGAGAGAGACGTGCTGTTTACACCTTATACAGTGAAAGAGCTTACTCTGAAAAAAACCGGATCGTCATGTCGCCTATGTGCATGTACTCCTGCGAACAAGAGGACGGAATGGTGAACAACTGGCACAGGGTCCATTATCCGAGCCGCGCCGTGGGGCAGGTTGGGCTGATTATCCTCGAGGCTACGGCGGTGACGGCGCAGGGGAGAATTTCCCCGAACGATCTGGGGATTTGGAGTGATGAACATATTTCCGGGCTTCGGGAGCTAGTTCAGCTGGTGCATGAGCAGGGAAGCTCAATCGGAATTCAAATCGCCCATGCGGGGAGAAAAGCGGTAATACCGGGTACTATTGTGGCGCCTTCGGCGATCGCTTTTGACGAAAACAGCAAAGTGCCGGAGGAAATGACGCGGGAACAGATTCAGACGACCATTCAGGCCTTTATAGATGGAGCCCGCAGAGCGAAGGAAGCAGGATTTGACCTGATCGAAATCCATGCGGCACATGGATACTTGATTAACGAGTTCCTGAGTCCGCTTGCGAACCGGCGTGAAGACGAGTTTGGTGGAGACCGCGAGGGAAGGTACCGTTTTCTCGGAGAGGTCATTGACGGAGTCAAAACGATCTGGAACGGTCCGTTGTTCGTCCGGATTTCCGCTAACGAATACCATCCGGAAGGCAATACGATGGACGATTTCGTGTACTTCGCTGAGCGCATGAAGCAGCAGGGAGTGGATCTCATCGACTGCAGCTCCGGCTCAATCGTGCGGGCCCATATCGATACATTTCCCGGCTATCAGGTTCCTTATGCGGAGGAGATTCGGAGACGGGCAGAGATTGCCACAGGTGCTGTCGGTCTAATAACGGACGCCGAGCAGGCTGAGAACATTCTGCAGGAAGGCCAGGCGGACCTGATTTTCCTCGCAAGGGAACTGCTGCGTGATCCTTATTGGCCGCGCAAGGCTGCAAAACAGTTGGGAGTGGAGATCACACCGCCAAAACAATATCTGCGGGCTTGGTCGTAACATTGCAATCGTAAGGCGAGGCTTGGGAATAAAGAAGAGCACTGGTCGTTTGGCCAGTGCTCTGTTCTTTGGCATTTATGCGGGATGCCAGCCTTATTTGGTATGCATCGGGTTGTTGTGATTAGAGAGGCTCGGCAGCATTTTTTTTATTCCCTTAACCATCGGGGACTTGCATACGGGACATAACGGGCTTTCTTCGAAGGAAAAATTCTCTCTCATCCAACAGGTACATGTGTCTGTGCTGCACGTCCAAACAGAAGTTTGTTCTTCTTGAATCGGTTCCATGTTTTTTTCTTAGAGAAATACAATTGCAAATCCTCCTTATAAGTAGCCGTCTTTTAAGTCCTCAGAATAATTAGAAAAAAAAGAACTGCCTGCGACCAGAGGATCGGGCAGTTCTTTTTTTTCTATGGAAATTACAATTTTACAACGTTCTCAGCTTGCGGTCCACGGTTGCCTTGAACCACGTTGAATTGAACTTGTTGTCCTTCGTCAAGGGTTTTGAAGCCGTCGCCAGTGATTGCGGAGAAGTGTACGAATACGTCTTTTCCACCTTCAACTTCGATAAAGCCAAAGCCTTTTTTTTCTGCGTTAAACCATTTAACTGTTCCTGTTTCCATTTAAGAAAACCTCCAATAATTTGTTCATTGAACTAGATTTAATATGAAAATTCACATATTACAAAGAGCAACCATTTCCCAGTGGCGACCCTTTTTTTAATATGTGAATTTGGGTTCCATATATGCCAATGACTTATTATAACATACATTTTTTTTATAGTGCCACTAACTTTATCCAATTTTATTTCAGTTCTTAGAATTATTTTACCTGATTGCTTTGTTTTTTTATGCCTGTTTTGTTTGTAAAAGATTTGATTGACGCATCTGTGGGCAATTTGGGGCACGCCAAGCTATGATGGGAAATATGCAGATAGCGGAATTCGGGTACGTTATATACTTCGATGCCGGTTGATCTCATTAATGCAGCAAGAAAATTCGCGTATATTCGGACCAATCATGCAATGCCGGCACTGTTTATCGCGAATTGCTGGGAATAAGGCCCGCAATGTCCTATGGTCTGAATGGAGTGCTGGCGATCATCAGTCCAGCTTGAGGCACGAACGGTTACAGCGAGCAATGGCTGTACAACGCGGTCGGCTCCCCGGTGACCCGGGCCCAGAATTGGTTGCCGTAGTCAAAGTGCCACCATTCCTCGCTGTAGTTCGTGAACCCGGCGTAAGCCATCACGTGAAACAGCAGCCGGCGGTGGTCCCGTACAATGCGCTCCTTGTTTCCAAGCCGTCCCGCATGCTGCTCCAACTCCTCATAATACCGGGTGCGGGAACGTTCCGTGAAATCGTCGAAGCCCGTGCCCATTTCCACCATTTTGCCGACTGAGTCCAGCAAGCTTAAATCAATTGACGCACCGGTGAGATGAGGGGAAGGGTGCAGCGAATCAGCCACAGGTCTCGATACATACTTGGAAACGAGCTCTGACAACTCCTCGTTGCCAAGATGCGGGTGATCCTGCTGGAGACGGGAATGGAAAGCTTCATACAGGTACCGCTGCACCTGGATAGCCTCCAAGCATCTAAGACGGCGAAACGGTAGCCCGAAGGCAGGCCTTTAGCCGCCTGCAGCAGACGTTCAGCCACGCCCCTGCGGGCAAAAGCCCCGTTGACAGCCCCGGGAACGCCGGTTTCAAAGTAAAAAAGGCTTTACTTCGATGCGTTTCGACAATCCCTCTAAAGAAACTAACGGTTCCCCGTTATCTTGTATAAGTACATTTCTCCAGCCCGTCACATCCTGTATTGGAGGAATCGGCTTAACCGAGTACATGCGGGACATCACCTTCCTGACAAACCGTGCCCAACCGCAGACACTACCGTTTCACGCCAAGCTTTCCGCCGCCTTTTCCTTTCAGCGCGAGCAGGTTGGTGTCGTAAGAGAACGTCAGGTTCGCCTGCTCCCTGGATCTTTTCAGCGCCAGCTGAATGAGCCGGTCGGTCATTTGCTCGAAAGGTACACCCGTCGGCTCCCACAAATAGAAGGAAAGCGAGCCCGGAATCGTGTTGATCTCGTTCACATAAACTTCTCCCGTGCTCTCATCGATCAGAAAATCGATACGGGACACTCCTCTGCAGCCCAGCTCAAGGAACGTCTGCACCGCAAGGCGCTGGATCTCGGACGTCTGCTCCTCCGTGATATTCGCCGGTATGATGCGGGCTGCGCCGCTCATGCCTTTGGAGCCGTCGTTCATGTATTTATCCTGGTAGCTGAGGATGTCGCTCGTCTTGCCGACTTCCTCGATCACGGAAGGCATGGCTTCTTCATAATCGCCCAACACGGAGCAGTTGACTTCCTTCAGCTCGGTGACCATGTTCTCGACCAGGATCTTGTTGGAGAACTGGGTGACATTTTCGATCGCCTCAATCAGTTCTTCCTGGGTGCCCGCCTTTTGGACGCCAACGCTGGAGCCCAGGTTAGCCGGTTTCACAATGACCGGATATCCGAGCTGCGATTCCACTTTGCCGACGCATGCCTTCCGGTCATCGTTCCAATTTCTGGCGTTGAAAGCGACATAGTCGGTGACAGGAAGTCCTGCGGCGCGCAGGATCGTCTTCATCACCACTTTATCCATCCCCACAGCGGACGAAAGGACATCGCAGCCGGCATAAGGGACTTTGTTCACTTCCAAAAGCCCCTGCAGCGCGCCGTCTTCGCCATAGGACCCGTGCGTCACGGGAAAAGCCACATGGATCTCGTTCACCAGGCTGCTTTTGAACATGCGGGGCTGCGGATCAAGAAGAAGATGCTTGCCGGACTCGTCGGTGGACAGGAGGACCCTTTTGGATTTGGAAAGAAGCGCGGGAAGGTCTTTGTACTGCTCGATATCGGAAAGAAGCTCGCCGGTGTACCAGTCTCCTTTTTTTTGCTGATATAGATCGGTACGGGTTCGTATTTATCAGAGTTTAATGAGTGCAGGGCCTGCAGCCCGGAGATGACGGAAACCTCGTGTTCCACGGACATTCCGCCAAAAAGTACGCCGACTTTCGTTTTCATGGGACAACCTCCAAATTATTCGTTGTAGTTATCGGGCAGATCATTCTCCAACAGCACGATGCTTCCGGCCTCGGCGACTGTCTGCATATGCTGGAGCGCTTCGTTGAGGTTTTTTTTGGCCACAAAATATTTCGACTCCGGATAAGCGGATTGTTTCAGCGCGTCCTGCAGAGGTATCGTCTGCTTGGTGCCGACCAGGATGATGTAATCGCAAACCTCGGCTGCATGCGCGGCAAAAGCGTGGTTCAGCTCATATTCCTTGTCGCCGAGCTCAATCATTCCGGGAGTGATCAGGATCTTCTTGCCTTCCATCTGCCCCAGCACATCCAGCGCTGCATTCGCACCTACCGGATTGGAGTTGAACGCGTCATCGAGAATGGTGATGTTCCCCGGGTTTTTTCTTGAGCTCCAGACGGTGCTGCACAGGCTTGATTTTTTCTGACAAAAGAGGCCAGCTTCTCAAGCGGAATTCCAAGCTCCGAGCCTACCGCAGCGCAGGAGAGGATGTTGTAAATATTATGCTCGCCCAGCAAAACCGTCTCAAACTCGGCCGAAGACCCGTCCTTTTTTTCTCGATGCGGAAACGGGTTCCTTTGCTGCTGATGGAAATATCGCACGCCCTATAGTCCACATCCTCGCTGCGGATGCCGGTTTTGACCACTTTGCAGGAGTTGCGGATTTTATAAGAAGCGATGTTCGGATCGTCGTAATTCAAAAAATGCTGTGCCGTCCGCAGGCAGACTCTCCACGAGCTCGAATTTGGTCGCCTGTACGTTTTCCAGCGTTTTGAAGGTTTCCAGGTGCTGCGGGCCGATGGACGTAATGATTCCCATCTTGGGCTGGGCCAGGTCGCACAGCTCTTTAATATCGCCGGTCTGCTTCGCGCCCATCTCGGCAATGAAGATGTCGTGCGTCGGGCTTAAGGAGGAACGGACCGTTCTCGTCACGCCCATCGGGGTGTTGAAGCTCTCCGGAGTCATCAGCACGTTGAACTGTTGCGCCAGCACGGTATGCAGAAAATGCTTCACGCTCGTCTTGCCGTAAGAACCCGTAATTCCGATCACTAACAGATTTCGCATGCTCTGCACGATTCGGCGGGCATCGTTCAAATACCTTTGGTTAATTCCCTTTTCAATAGGGCCGTTGATGGTATTTGCCGCAAAAAACAATAAGAGAAGGCATAAGGCTTGCGACGAACAAAAGCAGAAGGCCGAAGTCCCTGTCGGGCAAGCTGTTTGCGATGACAATGACGATAACCGCAAGGATGGCGATGGTTGTAAACAGCTTTTCACCCTTGGGGTATACACGAGGCTCTTTTTTTTCCTTTTCTTTGGACCGGGTTAAAAAACAGAACCGCGTACAGCATGCACCACAGAATCAGAGCGAAGACAGGAGCACCGAGCAGCAGAGGAATTACAAACGCCAAAGGAATCCATTCCCTGACGGGAAGGATTTTGGCAAGATTCTGGCGGTTGTACCGGTAAAAGCGGTCGTTCATATACGAGTTCAACTGCAGCATATGGACGCTTCGGCGAATACGGATTCCCGCATAAAGCAGCCATACGGCTGCGGCTAGAACATAGATGACGGCATGGGTCATGATTGAGGGCGGCCTCCCTTGTCGTTGTTCAGGAAATTATTGATGATGATTAAAAAAAATTGCTGCGCTTTGTCTATGTAGGAGAAGTGGCCGGCATTCTTGAGCACGACGAGTCCTGCATCCGGTATTAGCTTTTCCATAAGCTGTCCATCGGAAACCGGCGTGGCCGTGTCGTTCTCGCCCCAAACGAGCAGAGTCGGGGCTTTAATCAAAGGCAGCAGATGGCGCAGGTCAATGTTAACGACTTTAACCATCGTCTGCTGCATTACGCCGGAGACGCTTTTATAATCGGTGGAGCCCAGCTTCGCTTTGAATTTACCCAGCAGATCGTCTGAATATTGGCGTAGACCCGGCAGCTTCAGCAGGTTCTTGGCGGCCTTGTAGGTATATACCTCACGTAATAGCCCAGCTTGCGCTTCGGTTTGATGCCCGCGCTGTCGATCAGGATGATTTTACGGACCGGCCGGGAGGAGGCGTACATGATGGAGATGCGCCCTCCGTTGGAATGTCCGACCAGAATCGGGTTCTCAATATTTAGGGAGGTTAACCATTTATGCAGAAAATCGGTGTACTCCGGGACTCCCCAAGCCACCGGGGGCTCGTCGCTTTCGCCGAATCCGGGCAGGTCGATCGCGTATGTACGGAAATTTCGGGACAGGAAATCCTGGACCATCCTGAAGCTCTGCAGGTTGGCTCCCCAGCCGTGCAGCAGAACGACAGCGGGCCCTTCGCCCTGTACGGTATAATTTATATGTAAGCCGTCGACAGTTACATTCATCGGATCAACACCCTTTAGATTTATTAAGCAGGACGCGTTATAATGAATCGGATGCGGTAACAAATATATGGAAAATCATGGGATGATTATCCTATTTTACATAAAAAAAAGCCCAAATTATTCCTTGGGTCAGGAAGGTCATTGGCCTCTGTATGCGGAAAATTTAAGGTCCGAAATGATAGGAATTCACAACCTTTATCTTAACATAAACGGGTCTATGATGCCAGTTGCAATCGAATAAATTTGAACCAGGCAAAAAAACCGGCCCTCCTGCGCAAGGAAAGCCGGGAAACAAACAAAGGTCTGGAGTGAACGGAATATCGGATGGCCCGCAACATCGATTGGTAGAATCTCTGCGTAATCTCCGTTCCGTGGACTTCCAGGGCGGGTACTGTGTATTTAATGATGTCTATCACTTGCTGGTTCAGCATTTCTATCGCCTCGCTTATCGGTTTATGCGTTTATTGTACAGGAGCCTTCAAAACGGCTTAGTGATTTGGATCACAACGTTTGGGGAGATAGTGTGAATTGAATTATGCGATGGGCTAGTCAGCGGGCATAGCCGCTCGCTGGCAATTGACAGCGGGTGTGAATTGAATGAGGCGGATATTCCTGACTTCATCACATTTTGCAGGAACAGGACGTCGTTTTGTTGAAATAGTTACAGCATAACGGGAAGGAGAAAGGCATATGCAAACTATCGAAACGGATATTGTAGTCGTCGGCGGAGGACCGGCGGGAATCAATGCGGCCATTGCGGCCGGACGGAGCGGGGCGAGAACGCTGCTCATCGAGAGATACGGCTTCCTGGGAGCATGTCGACAATAGCACTGGTCTATCCATGGATGACCTTCCATACGATGGACGGCAAACAAGTGATCGCGGGGACGGCGCAGGAAATCGTGGACCGTTTGAAGGAGTTGAACGCCTCACCCGGGCATGTCCGGGATACATGCGGCTTTGTTAACACGATTACCCCGTACAATCCTGAAATTTATAAAGTGCTTGTGTTGGATATGCTCCGCGAAGCCGGCGTAAAGCTTCTGCTGCACAGCTTTGTGGACGACGTGCAGGTGAAAGGCGACCGGATCGAATCGGTGCGGCTGACTTCCAAATCCGGCAAGATCGACGTCCGGGCGAAGATGTTTATCGATACGAGCGGGGACGCTGACGCAGCATATCTGGCCGGTGCCCCGATCCTCCAGGGCCGGGACCAAGACCAGCTGACACAGCCGATGACGATGAAATTTCGGATGCGCGGCGTGGATTTGGCCAAGGTGAAGCAGTATATGCTCGACCATCCGGACGAGTTTTATAAAAAGACGCCGATCAGCGAGCTTCAGGAGCTACCGCTGACAGCGGTGCAGGGCTTCTATAAGCATTGGAAGGACGCTTGTTTGCCTATCAACCGCGATCAGGTGTTGTTCTTTCCGGGTCCGGGCGAGGACGAGGTGCTGGTCAACACGACGCGGGTACAAGGGCTTGACGGAACCCGGGTGGAGGATTTGACGGAGGCGGAGGAGCTTGGGCGGAAGCAGGTGCTGATGGTCGCCGATTTTATGGTGAAGCGTCTGCCGGGGTTTGAGAAAGCGTCGATTTCGCAGGTAGGTGCGCAGATCGGCATACGCGAGACCCGTCGTCTGGACGCGTCTACAGCCTGCAAATCTCCGACGTCACCGAGGGACGCCGCTTCGAGGACTGCATCGCGCGGAGCGGTACCCGATCGATATCCACGACCCGAAGAACAAAGGCGTGACCGCCGCCTGGATCTCGGCGACGGAGCCTACGACATCCCTTACCGCTGCCTGCTCGCCAAAGGGATCAGCAATCTGCTCGCAGGCGGACGTTGTATATCCACTACGCATGAAGCGCTTGCCACGACGCGTCTCACGCCCAGCTGCATGGCTACAGGCCAGGCGGCGGGAACCGCAGCAGGCATGGCGGTACAGACCGGCATTACGCCGCACGAAGTAAATGTTTCCGATCTGCAGAGGCAGCTTCGCTTGGACGGTGCACTACTGGACTAAATGAAATGATCTTCGAACTCGCTGGAGTTGGGAGGTCATTTTCTATGTACGTGAGATATATTGCGGATTCGCAGGGAGTTGATTTTTTTTAGAGAGTCGAGAGGCTCGTTTCCTGACGATTATAGCCGAACAGGACCTGTGGAACTCCGCAGGATCATACGGGTAGGGATAAGCATTTTTTCTGCGCTCCAGCTGGTGTGATTCGATGTTGGAAATCAGTAGTTTGACGGCTTCTTCCCCTAAACGGTGTTCCTGCTGCTCCACGCAGGTCAGCGGGATGGCAGCGTACTCGGAAGACTCATAGTCATCAAAGCATAGTAAAGACATATCCCCCGGAATGCTTTTGCCCAGCTTGTGCAATACATGGATCACATCGAACGCAAACGAATAGTGAGCGGCAACGCACGCCGTGACATTCGGGTTGCTTTCGAAAAAAAGAGGTTAAAACTTCAACATTTGACGGGTCCGTTTTCCCGGACTGCACCTTCAAATTTACCTGCAATCGATAGTCTATAGGAATAAAGGAATCCGCGAGCGCTGTGGTAACCGTTTAACCGGTCCTCCAGGCTTGTCGTTTGAATAACGGAATTGATATAAGCGATATTACGGTGGCCCAATTCGATTAAATGGTTCGTCGCTTTATAAACTCCTTGCAGATTGTCCGAACAAACGCAATTCGTTTCAATTCCCCGCAAATAACGGTCCACAACGACAAGCGGAAACCGGTCCAGACTCAATTTCAGTATGTCCTCGTTATAGCTTTCGTCCGAGACGGGATAAACAACGATGCCGTCCACCCCAAGTGAAATCATTTCCTTCAGCTTTTGTTTTTCCAGTTCTCTCGAATCGTGTGTTTTGCAGAAAAGCAAATGATAGCCATTCTTGGAAAGCTCGCTTTCGATCCCGCTGACGACATTGGCCGTAAACCGGTTGTCCAGACGCGGCATGAGAAAAGCCACCATTTTTTCTTCCATTAGGGGCCGGATCTGCATCCTTCTCGGACAGCACCTGGCTGGCAGTGCCGGAATGGACGAATGAGCCCTTACCGGGAATGCGGTAAATGACCCCTTCGTTAACCAGTTCGGACAGTGCGCCCCGGACCGTAACACGGCTCACCTGAAACTGCTCCGCAAGCTCATGCTCGGATGGGATTTGCTGTTCCGGTAGCCAGCGCTTTTTATGGATCTGATCCAAAACATGCTGGCGTATTTGTTTGTACAGAGGATGTCTTGCAGTTGTCGGTTTCATGAAGGATCTCCTTTTATGCGAAATATATATACATGTAATATAACAAATGAACAGCAATGTTGTATATAAGAAACTTGCTCGTTTACAATATATTAAATTGACTAAAATGTAAGCAATGTCCTATATTCGTATTATCGGCGGAAAGGGCTTTTTTTATAATACAAATAATACAATTGATACGGGAGGCAGGAATGAGAAAAGGTGTCAAGGTACTGCTGGGGTGCTCGTTGGTTATTAGCATGATTGCAGGTTGTTCGTCTGGCAAGAATGATACACCCAATAAGGATAATGGGAAAACGCCAAGCAATTTTAACGCTTCCGGTTATCCGATTGTGCAGCAAAAGGTTACGTTAAAAATGATGGGACTCAAGGGGCCTATTCAGGGACCGTGGGACCAGATGTTCTTCTTCAAGGAAATGGAAGACAAAACCAACATCCATTTTGAGTTCGACACGCCGCCGAGCGACTCTTACACCGAAAAGAAAAAATTTGGCCTTTGCAGGCGGAAACTATCCGGATGTGTTTTTTCGGCGGAGCTTTAACGCCTATGGACGAAGTGAACTACGGGAAACAAGGCATTTTGGTTCCGCTGGAAGGTCTAATCGAAAAGTATGGGCCCACGATCAACAAATATTTGCAAGAGCATCCGGATGTAAAACGTTCCGTTACCGCACCTGACGGACATATCTATGCGATTCCGATGATCATGGACGAGCTGCGGGGCAGGGTGCCCAAGCTTTGGGTCAATGCCACTTGGCTGGACAAGCTGGGGAAGAAGGACATGCCTGCCAATACGGATGAGTTGTACGCGTTCTTGAAGGAAATGAAATCCCAGGATTTCAACGGAAACGGGCAGCCGGACGAAATCCCTCTGTCAGCGCAGAATTACAGCTCGCTTCGCGGTATTATGCTCTCATACTTTGGCCACGTCGATACGGGAATCGAAGTCAAGAATGAAAGAGCCGCTTTCGTTCCTTTTGAAAAAAGGGTACAAGGAATACCTGCAGTTTATGCATAAGCTGTATTCGGAAAAGCTGCTCGACAACGATATTTTCAGCCAAAAGAAAGAACAGTTCACGGCAAAGGGGAAAAAACAATCAGCTTGGCGTATTTTATCACGCGCTCCCGATGCTGGTTATGAATATTAAAGACCCGCAGGACAACAGCAAATTTCCGGTGGTCCCACCGCTCACTAGCAGCGTTAACCAGGAGAAAATGTATCCGGTGGATAACCCGGTCATTCGCGGAACCTTTGCACTTACGGACAAGAATCCGAATAAGGAAGCAATGATACGGTGGGTCGATTACTTGTATACGGACGAGGGATCGAGACTCGCTTATTGGGGAAAAGAAGGCACGCATTACGTGTGGCTTGACGACCGGCATACGAAATGGAAGGTCAACGAATCGGCCATTCCGCAGGGGATGAATACGGAAGAATTCCGCGCCGGCAAGATTACTCCTGATGCAGCTCCAAGCTGCCGATCATCAAATCCCGCGAGTTTGACGGCAAACGGGAGGATATCGCCAACCGCTATGCCGAGAAAAAAGTCGGAGGAATTCCTGCCTTTTGCAAAGCCCCGTTTTCCGCTGGTCTACTTTACCGATAACGAACAGAAGCAAGTCACCGCCATCCAGACGGATCTGGTACGTATATCGACCAAATGGAAGCCCAATTCATTACCGGGGCGGCAGGCTTCGACAAGTGGGATGAATATATGGCTACGTTAAAAAAAGCTCAAGGCCGATGATTTGGTAAAAAATCAACCAAGCTGCTTATGACCGCTGGAAGCAAGGAAAATAGACGGCACGCAATTAAGGAAGGGGCCGGGGCGGCTTCTTCCGCGTCCTAAAGGAGGAGTTCTGCAATGCAGCTGCCGGTTGGTCATGCCGTCAAAGCCAAACGATCCGCCGGAAGGCATACGGGGTGGAAGAAGACGCAACATTGGGAATTGTATCTGTTCATGCTGCCGGCAATCCTGTATTTTCTGGTCTTCCATTATGTTCCGATGTACGGAGTGCAAATTGCGTTTAAGGATTTTATTGCGCGTAAAGGCATCTGGGACAGCCCTTGGGTCGGATTGGAGCATTTTAATCGGTTTGTCGAATCGTACTACTTCCCTCAATTAATCAGGAACACGCTGCTCATCAATTTTTTTATCAATTATGCTTGTTTCCGGTGTCCATCGTTATTGCCTTGTCTCTAAATGAATTAAAGAACGGAAGGATGAAAAAGTGGATCCAGACGATCACCTATGCGCCGCATTTTATCTCGGTCGTCGTAATAACGGGAATGATTGTCACGTTCCTGGATCCTCTTCAGGGATTGTAAATAAAGTCCTGGAAGCTTTTGGCGGCAAGCGATTCATTTTATGACTGTACCCGAGTGGTTCAAACCCATCTATGTACTTTCGGGAGAGTGGCAAAATTTGGGCTGGGGCGCTATCGTTTATCTGGCGGCGCTGGCAAGCATCGACCCGCAGCTCCATGAAGCCTCGAAGGTGGACGGAGCCAGCCGGTTACAGCGCATTTGGCACATCAACTTGCCGCTGATCATGCCGACGGCCATTATTTTACTGCTACTCAACCTGGGACATTTCATGTCGGTCGGCTTCGAGAAGATTCTTCTGCTGCAAAACAATCTGAATTTGCCTGCATCGGATGTCATCCAGACTTATGTATACCGAAGCGGTATCCTCCAGTCTCAATACAGCTTCTCGTCCGCGGTAGGCTTGTTTAATTCGGTGGTGAATCTGGCGCTGCTGCTGGTGTTCAACAGATTGGCCAGAAAAGTGTCCGACACAAGTCTTTGGTAAGGGAGGAGCACGAAATGATCCTTGAATCGAAAAGCGACAGGGTGTTTGTCGCACTTAATGCCGTATTCCTGCTGACCGTTGTTGTCATCGTCCTGTACCCCCTGATTTATGTGGTGAGCGCTCCATCAGCGACCCGGTTGCAGTGAATTCCGGCGCAATGTGGCTGCTCCCCAAAAAAATATTACATTTGAGGGATTCCACCGGGTTATGCGAAATCAGGAGCTGTGGCTCGGGTACCGCAATACGATTTTTTATACGATAGCCGGGACTGCCTGAATTTAATTGTAACCATTCCATGCGCTTATGCGCTGTCGAGACGGGAATTGAAAGGCAGTAAAGCGGTGATGATGCTGCTCGTGTTTACGATGCTCTTCAGCGGCGGGTTAATCCCGACTTATCTGGTCGTCAAGGCGCTGGGGATGGTGAATACGGTTTGGGCACTGCTGCTGCCTCAAGCTGCCGGTGTTTGGAATATTGTGGTCGCCCGGACTTTTTTTTCCAGAGCAGTATTCCGAGGGAGCTGGAGGAAGCGGCGATTATGGACGGGTGCTCCAATACCAGGCTGCTGCTGCAAATCGTCATCCCTTTGTCTGCGCCGATCATTGCGGTGATGGCTCTTTTTTTATGGGGTAGGACACTGGAACTCTTATTTCAACGCTCTTGTTTATTTGTCCGACAGGCAGCTGTTTCCGCTTCAGCTTTTTTTAAGGGAGATCCTGATCCAAAATCAAACCGCGGATTCCATGCTGATGAACGGGGGAGATTTGGCGGTGGCGGCCGAGCATGCCCGTATTGCCGATATGGTCAAATATGCGGTCATGATTATGGCCTCGCTGCCGGTCATTGCCGTGTATCCGTTCCTGCAAAAAAAATATTTTGTCAAAGGCATGCTGGTAGGATCGCTAAAGGGCTAGTCCGCAGGCAGGGTCGCCCGACAAAGTACACCGAGAGGAATCGATAACATGAATAACACTTTACGCTTTGTGGTTATGGGCGACACGCATTACGTTCAGCCGGAATCGCATTACCGTGCTTTAAACGGCCATCCGGGGGGAGTCACGGAATATGCGGATATTACACGGAATTACTGGATGACAAGGCATGTGCTGCCCAAGGTCATTAGCGGGATCGCTGCGCTGCAGCCGGATTTCGTGATCCAGACGGGGGACATTATGCAGGGGCACTGCGATGAAGTTTCAGGGGGATTGCGCGAGATGGGGGAAGCGCTCCAAATGCTTGACGGGCTCAGCGCTCCGCTGTATTTCGCTCTCGGGACGCACGACGGCACGGTGGCAGGCACGGTGAGGAACCGGTCCTGCAGCTGGTGTACCCGGCCATTGGCCGGGCGCTTGGAACCGGACCGGTCTCAAAAGGGTACTATACCTTTGAAAAAAAGCAGGATCGCTGTTTATCATATTGGACTATACGGTGTTTGCCTCAAATGACGACCAATCTGGGTTTATACGTAGCGTGTTGGCGCAATCGGGCAATTATGAGCATGTTTTTTCTCTTTGCACATCCCCCGTTGATCCCTGTCGGCAGGCCCTATTTCACCAAGTTGGAGTTTGTTAATACCATAAAAGAAGTCCTGGCCAAATATCCGATAGACGCTTATTTTTTGCGGCCATACCCATAATCAGATCACTTCACTGCACAAAATCGGGGACCACTGGATCCCGCAATTGAAAAGCACGGTGCTCGGTTATCCGGATATGTCTCCCGTACCGTTGACGGATGTGCGGCCGATTCTGCCTGCCTGGATACGATGGAATACGGCTGGGGATATCTTGAGGATTCCGCACCTGGTTGGTGGGTGATTTCTGTGAACGGCAACGAGGTGCAGGCGGATTGGCATGTGCTGGACAAAGGAGTGCAGGGACAGCTTCGTTGGAGCCGGGGACAAAAGGCGGTCATTACAAAAAAAACCATCATTTGCAGCAAGCTCCGGGCTGCCTTTGCCGTCTCTCAAGGAGATTCGGTCCGTTCGGCTCAGAGCTGCCGGCGACAGCTGCAGAGTTCCCGAAGCTTACCGTGTTTTCTTGAATGGAACAGATATTGGCGTACTGCCCCGGTTGGAATATTTCGATGCGCGCCAGTATTTGGAGATCGCACCGGAGTGCTGGCCGCTTCTGAAGGCAAGTAATGAAATGATAATCCGGACTGCCGATGAGCCGATGACGATCGGGGCCATGGTGCTGGAGGTGGAAACGGACAATGGTTGGTCCGCAGCTCCGTTTCAGGCTATTTTTCGAACACCGACAAATGGGACCGTTGGGGAAAGTGCAATTTCCTTCCGCTTAAAGGGGGAGAAAGCATCCGCCTGGAGCTCGATTTTGCAAAATGACGCAAGGAGGCGCACATGCCATACAAACTGATTGCCGTTGATATGGACGGTACGCTGCTGAATAAGAACAAAGAGATTTCAGAAGGAAATATCCGGGCGATCCGGGAAGCCGCTGAAGCGGGGATCAGGGTAATTCTGGCCACCGGCAGGCCTATTGGAGAGGTCAGATTCTATGCGGAAAAAACTGCAGCTGGGCTTGCCTTTAGTGGTGAACAACGGCAGTGAAATTTGGAGAACGTCTGACACGCTTCATGAAAGAAACGAGCTTGACCCGGAGCAGATTATACGGCTTTTCGAACTGATCGAGAAATACGGCGAACGGCTCAACTACTGGGCGCATACCGTAGAAGGACAAATCACGCGGGCAAATATGCCGAGGGATCTCCGCAAGGTGCGCTGGCTTCAGTTTGCAGTCCAGAGCAAGGACGATGTTCTTTTAGCCGAAATACGCGGTCAATTGGAAGAGTGGAAGCTGTTCGAACTGAGCAATTCACACATTACCAATGTGGAATGCAATCCGATTGGAGTGAGCAAGGCAAGCGGACTGCTGGAGGTGTGTACAATGCTTGGCATTGCGATAACAGACACAGTCGCGGTAGGAGACAGCCTTAACGATATCCCGATGATACGTCTCGCCGGGCTCGGGGTGGCCATGGGCAATGCCCAGGAGTCTGTGAAGCTTGCCGCGCAAATAGTGGCCCCAAACCATACCGACGACGGAGTGGCGCTCATTATCCGAAAGTATTTGTTGGAGGAAAAGGAAACGCTGAATTTGATGAAAATCCCGTTTGGCTCTGTCTCCCGTGGATGAACTAAAGCCATTCGGCTTCCCATGCATAACCTGCAGCTGTTCTTGCTGCAGGCTTTTGTTCATGCTCCAAAGTGTACTGGATCTGAAAATAAATGGGTATATTGCTTGCTAGAGGGAAAAAAGCCGTATAAAACGGCTGAACATGATCTCCGTATTCGGTGAACACAACAAGCTTGTGCATGCCACGGATTGACGATGTACTTTTTTTCGTTGGTAAGGTAATTTCATATAAATGAACGAGCATCAGGACGGCGGTGTTGAACTGTGAAGCTGTGCGGGGTTATATTGGCGGGAGGAAAAAAACCGCAGGATGGGCGGACAGCCCAAGGCGCTACTGCCTTTTGGCGGGGAGGCGCTGATCGAGCGGCAGATCAAAGAATTGCGGAAAGCGTGTGAAGAGATTATTGTAGTTTCACAGGATGTGCGGATTTCCGCGTACTTGTCGGACTATGACGGCGTGACAATCGTACAGGATCTCATACAGGAGTCAGGTCCGCTCGGAGGCATGCATGCGGCGTTCAACTCGTCTTCTTGTGATATCCATTGGGTGGTGGGCAGCGATATGCCTTTCTTGTCCTCCCGTGCGGCACTATTCATGGTGGAGATAAAGCAGGCCGCAGGCAGCGCTGCCGTAGTTCCTCACATAAACGGAAAGACTCATCCGCTGCACGGAGTATACAGCCGAGGCTGTCTCGCCTCGCTGCAGCAGCTTCTGGAAGAACGCCGACTGCGGGTAATGGAGTTCCTTAGGGAAATTCAGGCGATCGAACTGAAGGAAGAGGCGTTTGCGGAGCGGGGGATCCCTATCCGTTTTGTCGTAAATGCCAACACTCCGGAGGACTACGAGAGGGCATTGTCCATTTACAAGGAACAAATTAAACAGAACCGGTCTCACCACCCGCCGTGCAGCGCCGCAACGCGCGCCGGGAGCGGCTCGTTAGAAAACGGTGACGATCATCGATCTTAAGCGGCTAGGAGCGCACCTATGAATTCAAACAAAGTGATACAGATTGTAGGCTATAAAAAAAACACCGGCAAGACTACGTTAGTGTCCAGGCTGATCTCTGTGCTCAAGCGCAAAGGGATGTGTGTCGGCACCGTAAAGCATGACGGCCATTCTTTCGAAATCGATCACCCTGACTCGGATACGTGGAAGCATCGTGAAGCTGGAGCGGATCTGGTCGGGATCACTTCAAAGCATGGACTGACGGCTTTTGTGGAGCAGCGGGCTTACAGCTTGGAGGACATGCTGGCAAGAATGGAAGCGGCGGACGTGGTCCTTGTCGAAGGATTCAAGCAGGAGGCTTATCCCAAATTGCTAATGGTCAGGACCGCGGAGGATCTTCTGCTTCTTCATTCTGTCCGGAACATTAAAGCGGTCGTTTCCTGGATAGACCTTGACTCCCTGCCTTCGGAGCAGACCCTGGAAGTGCCATGGTTTGGAGTTGATGAGATAGACCGGATTGCAGAATATATGGAAAAAAGCTCGTTTGCTTTGAGCCGGCAGGTTATGGCGAAGCGGCAGCGGGGTCTGACCACCGGCCGTGCAGAGCCGCAACGGGCGCAGGGATAACCACGCGCTGGGAAAAAATAAGCTGAATTCGCAGGAGTTGAATGTTCAGAGCCCGTAACTTTTCCCAGGAGCTGCGTCCTGGCCTTCGTTTGACAAGAAGCCGTTTTCATTGTATGGTGAAGGTTATATGTCGTACTAGGGAGCTAAAAATCATAATGCCATTTGAGAATTACAGATTGAATGTTTTTTGACCCGAAGCTGGAGCCGTTGTTGACAGATTTGTACGCACAGCACCGCATACGAGCCGCTAACATAGATTGGAGTTACCACGAATTTATCCCTTGGGAGCTGGGACGCAGCTTCAAAGAAACACCTTGGTCCCCCGATCAGCGCACTCTTCCCGATCCTATATATACCGCTGTCGAAACTTCGCTTCTCACTGAAGTCAACCTTCCGTTTTTTTTACCATCATTTAGCTGTCACCTTTAGAGGCTCCTTGCAAGTGCTGCAAGATTTTATCCATACCTGGGTATCCGAGGAGGATCAGCATTCATCGCTGCTGGAGACATATTTGATCATCACCCGCAACGCAAACCCGCATGAACTGCACCGACTGCGCAAGACCGTGGTGGAGATCGGCTTTGTACCGGATTTCGATACAGCTATGGAAACGATGGTCTATACTACGGTCCAGGAATTGGCAACACTTGTTTTCTATAATAACGTAGCGAAGGCCGCGGCTCCTTACGACAAGAACCTGGCCAATCTGCTGCGCAGACTTGCCAAGGATGAGGCGCTTCATTTTGCTTTTTTTTACCGCGATGCAGTAAAGGGATATCTTGGAGTCGACCATAATTTCATCTATTTCATTCACAAAGCCATTATAAATTTTGCCATGCCGGGTATGGATATGCCGAACTTCAAAGACCGGATGGACCTTATAGCCAAGGAAGCCAACTACGGCCGGTGTCTTACTTCAACCAGGTGTTCGACCATTTGATGGAAGTATGGAGTGTCGAACAGCTTCAACCGAGCAGGGCGGAAGCGGAAGCGGCGAAGCGGGATTTGCTGGCTTACCGCGCCAAGCTAAAGCGGATTAGCGAAAGAATGGCCGCCCGGGGCATGCATTGAAATCTATGTAATGTGGAGCTGCAAAAACGGCCGGTTTTTTTGCACTCTTTTTTTTGTTGATAGGAAATTATGATTACGGCGGCTGCGGGTAAAATGTTGATAAATTCGATAAAGTTCAACGAGGCGCTTATTCAATCATCTTCTCCACTATATCGCCAATGTAAGCCATTGCAGAAATCATCTATATCGCCACACATCTCAGAACGAGAAGCTCAATTGAACCGGTTCCTCGTTCTTGGCAATGGAGGCGTCTTTCCTGCGGTCGCGGTAAGGTTCCAGGGCATTCAACCCGCTGGCCGACAGCAAAGATTGTATCATCTTGGCCACAGGAGTGCGGTAGCTGTCGGGGACATACGCGGAGCCGCGGTACATATCGGCAAATTTGCCGACAAGGTGGGGGTAGTGGCTCTGCAAAGTCTGGAAGAACCACACCTTCACCTCGGATGTGCTGAACCGAAGGAAGGAAGACATGACAAAGGCAGCCTTTGATTCCACAGCCCCTTCGATCAATTGCTTCAAATCATCTTCGCAGTCGGTTATGAACGGCAGGATCGGCGCCATAAATATTCCGGCCGGTATTCCCTCGCTGTTCAGCTGTTTAACGGTCTCCAATCGCTTGGACGGAGAAGGTGTAGAAGGCTCGAACTGCTTCCAGATCGTCCTGTTCAATGTACTGACACTGATATTCACAGATGTGATATTCATCTTCTTGAGCAGATCGAGATCTTTAAGAATCAGCGGAGACCTTGTGGTTACACTGGTCGGGATTTCATAACGGGCCAACAGCTCCAAGCAGGCGCGTGTCAGGCCGGCCGTCGCCTCGACGGGCTGGTAAGGATCAGTTGCCGTACCTATCGCTACGTTGCCCAGGCCGCTGAGTCCTTTCCTCGTACGGCTCAGCTTCTCCAATTGGGCTTCCAGCGCCTCGGCTGCATTGGATTTGAGAAAAAAAATGTGGTTCTGAAACGTGTCGTCCGCTTCCTCCCCGAGAAAGGAGTGGGTCGAGCGGGCATAGCAAAAAACTGCACCCATGCTGCAGCCGCGATACGGGTTGATCGACCATTGGAACGGCATCATGGGTGACTTAACGGCATTAAGTATGGTCTTGGACTGCAAAGTGTCGTAGCGTACAATACGGCGCTGCATGAATACACCTCTTTTTTCAAACGAATGCGAATATATGTTCTTATTTTAACAGAGTCCGAGTAATAAAGCAAACCGTTAAGTAAACTGCGGACGGAGTGTATACGAAAAGGAAATTAACTGGCATGCGTCAACGACCCAGTATTTTTTAGAAGACCAGATTTGTGTAAGCCAGATAAGATTTACCGAGGCGGTAATAATAGTCGACGACCTTCGCGTTCAAGTCCCTGTATTTGAGCGGTACGGGCGGCAAGGCATCCGCCTGCTCCTGCGTCCAAACCGCTTGGCCCGGTGCCACGAAACGGTTGTCGGCAATATGAACATGCTCAGCGATCACCGATCCGTGCATAATGACGCAGCTGCGGCCGATGTCAGCCATATAGATGGAGACATTTTGCCCGACGAATGTGTTGCGCCCGATGAACAAGGGGCCGTGTGCGCAAGTATGGTGAAGAATGCTCACGTCCCCATCTATATAGACGCCGACCGGGTGCCCGTTGATCAGCATGGTCTCTCCGGGATGGCAGTGGATAATGACATAATCCTGCAGATTGGTGCGGGGTCCTATGTAGCAAGGAGGGGAAGCGTCGGCGCGGATAATATTATGAAATCCCACGAACACATCGTCGGCCACAAAAAACGTCTCCGACAATCATCGAGCCGGTGCCTAACACGGCGATGTCGCTGATATTGGGGTAAGCGGGGACGGGAGCTTCGGCCATGGGAGGATTCGGGGCGATAATCTGCATGAGCGGGTAGACGCCTGGTTGTCTATGCATCGTACTTCAACTCCTTTGTAAGAAGCTATGAAAGGGGCCCAAGGATCATGCAAGTACGAAGCGACACCGGAGCAGAGTATTTTTTTCGTGGAAACGAAGCGCTGCGAAGCACGGCATAGGTTTTGCAGCGGATTGATCAAGATGTCCAAAATTATGGCATTAAAGCTTAAGTATAATCCAGAGCAAACCCATAATTAGTTAGTAGGTTGTCTGCTGCATGATATGGGGAAAATCCTTATTCCGGATGAAATACTAAAAAAAGAATCCTCATTATCGGAGACAGAGTGGGAAAAAATAAGACGTCATCCCGTGTCAGGAGCGAATTTGGCTGCAAAACTTGGAATTCAAAATCGACACGTGATTGAAACCATACAAAAAATCTCTTTTTTTGCGTTTACAAAAAATAGGGTTTTTTTTATTGCAGTCGGCGGGGAACGCAGCGTAGGTCTGTTACTTGCTTTTGGCCAATTGATTCAGGGCCTCGTCGATCGTCGGATCCGGGCTGAGGCGGGCTTTAGTCCGGCTCAGGCGGGCGAGCCCGGCTGCTTGCGCGCGACTGCGTCGAGCAGCAGCTCGTCTTTGGCGGCATCCTGGCTCTCCCACGTCGCTGCGAAGCGGACGCGGTGGGAGACGCCAGGATGTCGTAGCTTGCGGCCAAGTGCTGTCGGCGGAGCGACAATGAGCGTATGCAGCCGCAAGCTTTTGCGCTTGCCGAGCTCGCAAGCCGGTCGCGCATGGCGGGCGATACGTGCCCGACACCGTCGGTGACCATGACG
>BBFE01000033.1 GCA_001313085.1 Paenibacillus sp. JCM 18996
GAAACAACAAGGGAAGCGGGTTGTGCATTTATCCGCAATCCCGCTTCTCAAAAATTAAAATTGATTTTATACAAATTGGGTGGGGGAGTAGGCTTTGTTTCCCTACTTTCCCTAATAAATTTAAGGAGCAATTCATATCAACAATAACAAGCGGAATGGCGAAAATTTCATTATTAAATCGCAAAGGTTGGCGGGATGGCTGATGTTGAACGGGCAAAAAACTCCATAATAAGAAAGTCTCAAACGTTGGGAGTAAGTATCTTTTTTTCAGCTGCAACGAACAATTTTTTTCAGATTTGATTGATGAATGTAAAACCAGAAAGGGGATAAGTGAGCAAAACCAAAAGTACGAAAACAAATGTAGAAGAGGTCAGCAAACGTTTAATTGATTTATATTTCGTTCAGGCACAAAAGTATCTTGTACAAACCAAAAAAAGCCGAATACATAACGTGTGATACGAAGAAAAAAAACTGCTAAAGGTAACAAAATTCATCCAGTATGTGATTGGCAGATTATTAACCACTTAAAATACAAACACACATTAGGTGCATACGGTGGAGTTTTCAAAAAACAAATTCATTTGCTTTGACGTAGATTTTCATGACCCACAAATTGCGAAATGGATTACATATAAGGTTGCAAATGCTCTTGATGAATTAAGGATTGATCAATATTACATAAGTTTTAGCGGCGGTAAGGGTTATCATATTGAACTGTTTTTTTGAAGACTTGATCTTACTCGATAACGCTAAAAAAATTCTTTGAACTTGTATTGTCTAAAGCCGATGTTCGACGACACTCTAACGAAGCCAATAAAGTAGAGTTTCGAGTAACAGACCGTCAGGGTGTAAATGGGTTAAATATCGTCAAACATTAACGAAAGAGATGTATTGCGATTCACCTTATCTATTCGTTTCAGAGCGTACTGGTAAGCTTGGAGCAAGAGGAATCCAAGTTATGTTAGATAAATATGCTGAACTAGCACATATGGATAATATAACTCCTCACAGATTGAGACATTCATTTTGTAAAAAACCTTGCCAATACCGGAGTTCTGTTATAAGACGACTAGCTAGACATGAGAATATACAAACAACAGCAATTTACGTTGATTCATCACAAAAGGAACAAATAGATGCATTGAGAAGAATGTAAGATGTGAAGAAGGAGTCAATGGAATTACAAACACTATTCTAAAAAACCATTCGGTTATCGATAACAATGTTTATGCATATCGCTTAAACCTTGATTTATAAGGGTTCTTTTTTTTAATTTTTTTTATGACTCGACTTTGGTCTTTTCCTATATTAAACATACATGTATCAAAGATTAAAGAGCAAATAGCCTTTATTTATAAGGGTGTAACGCTTCACGACGATGTGGTGTTACGATTGAATTTTTTATAC
Source organism: Paenibacillus sp. JCM 18996 (assembly GCA_001313085.1). Next base: position 1,408 of record BBFE01000033.1, read on the forward strand.
ATTTTATGTATATTCAAGTGAAGCTTATAATGAATAATAGTGAAAAAATCCTTATTCTACAAGAGTTTTAACTTATTGATAAAAAAAACCCTCAATGTATAATATGCATAAATTTAAAGCTCAATTTTTTTGCCTAATCCAATCGCATATTAACAATCTTGTCAGATTACGTCACTTATTTACATTAAAGTATTAACGATTTATTGCTGTAACACATTATCGCTTTAAATATTTTAATATTTCTTTCACCTGTTAACACAAATTCTAATAAAACATGTCTTGATGAACCTGAAGTTCCAGGTCGATGCTCCATTTTGTTGTTGAATCATTTTCCCGGTAACTATTGCATTGACATATTGATGAGGGAGTCTAACACATGGCATCAACATAACGTTGAAGATGCTGATTGGAAACTTCTTATCATTTCCACCTGTTAAATTATTAAGCACTTGTTATTATTCGATTGTACATTAGTATTGGACTATGTACTGGTATTGGACATTATATAGAGGTGAAAGCACGTAGGTTTCATTTCTTAGGTCAAGGGTAATAAATAACTGCTCATTATTTCAGGTTATGTAACGAAAATATTGTTTATTTACTATTTCTTTAGTTAGAACAAGGAGGCGATATTTGTGGATTGGAAAATTGTTGGGGTATTTAACACGGAATACGATGCGATTAAAGCGCTTGATGATTTGAGGATCCGGGGATATCATTCCGATCATATTTTCTTAGTAGGGAAAGAAAAAAAATCTGAAAAAAACATTCCGGTTACAAAGATTCAAGAAGTGATTATTAGTTGGGAAAAAAATTTCATTATCTAAACGGTATTGACCTTCCCAGATGCGAAGTAAGACAATACCGAAATTTTGTAAGTCGTGGAAAAAAAATGCTATTGTTAGTTAATACAAAAGCAAGAGATATTAATGATATCGACAATGTGTTTCAGACGAATCACGTGCTAGCTGGCGGGCAATTTCTTTGTTTGCAAAAGCAGATACAATAGAAAGTTAACCATAAATTTAATACTGCATTTCAAAAAAGTTCACGACCTGTGCCTACTTGAAATTGTTCTTGCACGCTCAGATTCAACAAAGAGATGGGCTGCGTGAAGTCATAGCCAAGGAACCAGCGATACGCCAATTCGTTTCGATCTCTCTGATCGTCTGACGCATGGAGCGGATTCCGAAGAGGTACTGAATGAGCACAATTTTGATGAGCACAAAGGGGTCGACGCTCGGACGTCCCGTTTCTGCACTATATTTATCTTGAACCAAATCATAGATGAAACTTAAGTCAATAGCATTTTGAATTTTGCGAACCAAATGATTTTTTGGAGACCAGTTCGTCCAACGAATTAACGGAAACCTGAAACCGGTCTTCGTAAATGTTCTTACTCAGCATCTCCCATTCCTCAATTCACCGTTTTCCTTATCTATACGACAAATAAGCCAGTAGATCCTGCTCCTCGCGGAACTTTGTCTACAGGCTGATATGTATAATACATACATCTTCAGGAAATTATTATGATGTTGCATTTACAACTAGAAGGAGGAATCATACACTGTGAACGATCATTTAAAAAAAGCAAATGGTATTAACGATTAGAGCGTTATATTTCTCCATACTCGAGGAATGGTCCGTTGGTGGAAAGATCACATAATCTTTCTTCTGCACAACAACACATTCTTTTTTATTTTATCATCGAGTGACGAGCCTCTGACAATAGGTGAAATAAGTAAACTAGGTTCTTGGCATAAATCTACAGTAACGAGGCTGTTACAGCCATTAATGCGAGAAGAGTACATAATGATTAAAAAAATGGAAATGGTAAATACAAATATGTTTCGCTAACCGAGATGGGAAAACAAAAAAATTAAAGAAATTGGCTCTAGGTGTAATGTGGAAGGATGATGATTTCCCTTTCAATTTCACAGGTCTTGATAATAAATCGCTTGAAAAAAAATTTCTGCAAGTTGGTATGAGGATGCTGGAAAACAAAAAAAAGGTAAGTGTTTTACTCAATGGTTAAATGAATCGGAACCAAAAGCTATATCTATGGCTTTGAGATAAAATGAATCTGAAGACGAATCGAGGTGAGGTCAATTAAATGTCTGATAAGGGGATTTACTTTAACAAGGCAAATGAACTGTATGACAGAATTGCCGCTATACACGCTGAAAAAAAAGGCGTTTTGGATGGAGAATGTCCTTTTCACTTGGCAATGGTGGTTCGGTGTCACATTAACGGTGATCCCATGAATTATTTGGCTATTATACATATGAAAAAAAAGGATATGCGGTTCGATTGTTTGCATCTGGTGCTTTCGTTATGGCTATTAGTTCTTGGTTGGACTATATCGGAGTCGCGCTTGGGCTATGGCATTATAACTATGATGTTATTCCATTGCTGCCCGCTTTTGTACCTTGGGATTTCACATTAATTCCAATATGTATCATGGCCTCAATTCAGTTAAAACAGCATGTACATCCATTTATAAAAGCAGTTATTTTTTGCCGGATTAAGTGCATTTATTGGAGAACCATTCTTCCATTGGATACGAACGTATGATCCTGAGGAATGGAAATATATATACTCGTTTCCCATCCTAATCGTGATTTATATGATTGCACATTTCATAAGTTCAAAAGACAAGCTAAAACGAACATTATTAACCCAAAGAGACCCTGTGTAGAGGGTCTCTAGCCCTAATTACAGGGCTTCTCTTGTTTGATTACGTTCCTTCAGCGCTCTATACAATGTCGGTTTCATAATTCCTGTTGCATCAATGATTTCTGCAACTGAATGAGTATTTGTATCATAAAGCTTCAAAGCCTTATTTATTATCTTTGAATCGGTCTTAGGTCTTCCTCCATTACGTCCTCTTGCTCTAGAAGCAGATAAACCTGCTTTAGTTCTTTCAATAATCATTTCACGCTCTAATTCAGCAATTACACCAATCATTTTAAACATCGCCCTTCCAGTTGGTGTTGTCGTATCTAATCCATCACATATACTGACTAATTCAACTCCAAGTTGAGTCATTTGTTCATATACCTCAATTAGCTTCTTAGTTGAACGTGCCAAACGATCAAGCTTGTAAACAACGAATACGTCACCTTCTCTTAAAGAGTCTAAAGCACGTTGTAATTCCTTACGATCATCCTTTGCTCCACTCGCTTTCCCTGTATAGATACGCTCACACCCTGCATTATTTAGTGCATCCATTGTAGCTAACCATTCATTTCGTTTGTAACTTTTTTTACTTTACTGAGATAAAGCAATTTGCACATCAAGCAACAGAGCGCTGTTGAAGGTGAAGCGATTGGTAGTATTTATAAGGGTTTTTTTAAGTAGGAGGGGGATATTTTAGCATCAAAAAATTTTAGGCGTGAAGTAATCCCTAATGTCTCTGCAGCTAGAAATAACCCACCAGAGAGTTACATACTTGGAGGGTTACTTTTTTTAATAAACATATTTAAGCAATTTGATTAATTAAATTCCCACTGGAAGTATTACTTGAGAAGAGTTGACTTGCTTGGGAATATGCCGTTTGCATCAGGTTTGTGCTGTATAAAGCATTCTGTCCTAACGCTGATGGTGCAGTGTTATTGTTCATGTAAGCAAATTCACTGCTTGTCATGCTTGAAAGTTGGTCAAACGAATTCATCCAAGATGTATCTGGAGTGTTTGAAGTTAGGGATGAATTATCAACGGACATCATGCTGCTGACGATTCCGCCATCAATTTGTGAGTTGAATTGATCAATGCTTGGAAAACTGCTTGAATTACTAATTGTTGGCTGACTAAATGGGCTATTTGCATAAGGATTTCTATACAGATAGAGATCAGTCGTATTCCCCGACACTGTTTGATTTTGAACATTAGTACTGGTTGGGGGTGTCGAGGTATTCGTTGTACCGTTTGAACTATTATTTGAACTACTGATAAAAGGGCTGCTATATATGTAAGGACTGTAAGAAAAAAAACTACTAATATTCATTGTCTTCACCTCCTCTCTGAAAGTAATAATAAAACTATTCATTGATTCTGCTGAAGGTTATGAATAGCTATATAATGAATATCGTCAAAAGTAAATTGATATTTTAGAATCTTACCTCACAGTTGCTGTTTTTTTTGGGGTTGTAGTCGTTGCGGCTACATACAAAAGAGCGAAGGGAAAAAATTCTTGTCTCGTCTTATCTGACCAGAAATAGGGCTTTTCTTATTCTGATTCTTCGTAGTTTAAATTAATTGAGGAACATGATATTATGAATCGTCACAAAGATATCGTAAGTGAAAATCAGCTTTTTTACTAAGTGATTTAAAGTACAAAAAAAATATTTAAATTGAGAGAACGGAGTTTGATTCAAGTGGAAGAAAACTTTGGAATTGAGAATCCTCTGGAAAAAAAGTCGAAGAAGAAGTCAAAGAACTCGAAGAAAAAAAGAGAAAAGGCATGAAAGGGAGGAGCAGAAACGAAGCAGATTTAATAATTTTGTGGCCATCACAATAAGTATTTATGCCGTTTTTTACTGCTCTTGCGGGTTTAAAGGAAAGTCAAATAACAACTGATACTTTGCTACAAATGGATAATGCTGTTCTTTTGCAATCACAAGCATCCGATCAATGGGCATATTATCAAGCTAAAGGCATTAAAGAAGAGATCTACAAAAGTCAATCAAAATCACTTTCCGTAACTGGAGATCAACGTTCAACAGAGATTCAGAAAGAGTTTGAAGCGAATGCAAGCCGATACGACAAAGAAAAAAAAGGATATCGAAAAGAAGGCAAATGAGCTAGAAAAAAAATCGAGAAGAAAAAAAATAGGGGAAACATCAGCGCTCGTCCATAAACATCATAGTGCTGGAATGGCGATGACTTTCCTTCAGGTTGCAATCGTTCTGGCTTCTGTATCCAGTTTATTACGAAAGAAATTTTTTGTGGTTTGGAAGCATGGGTATAGCCGCAGTCGGATTAATTTATTTGTTTCCATTACTCTTCAAATAGCATTCGCTTGTCAAAAGCCGAAGGATACCCTCCCTTGGGCTTTTTTTCTTTGTTCCATGGAGCGGGATTATGAGGTGATGAATGTCGGATTTTATTGACTTTTAGAACTTAAATAAGTCAATAATATCAAGGAATTATCAAAGGTGATCTTTAATAAATAAGTCCGGGTTTCCCTATACAAGAAGAGGGAGTGTGTTTTGTTTCGGAAAAAAATAAGATAATGATATTATGTATCTTCTCTGTACTTCTTTTTTGGTTGTGATTCTCAGAAATTTAAACAATATGTTGCAGAAGGAAAAAAAAGCTTTAGACGAAAATCGGTATCAAGATTCTATTGATGCATTTAATTTAGCACTAAAGGAAAAAAAACAATGATAGTAACGTAGAGAAGTTACTTGATGAAGCCCGAAATAATTTAGATGTCCAAAATTATTTTATACAAAATAACAAAGACTGGGATACAGTCATAAATAAAGACCTAACTAAATTTTTTTTAGCAATCGGTAATAATAATAAACTTGCGGAAGCCGTTTCTCAACTAGAAAAAAACACTTAACGGAGTAAAAAAAATATGAAAGTACCTGATAATGAGCAAGTCGAAAAGTATCATCAGGATTTTATTAACTGGGTTGAGAGGTATTACCAATCTAAACAAAAGTATTTAGATGGAAGTAAACAAAGAAATCTTAAGTTAATGGAAGAGGCTAATAATGAACAAAAAAAGAACTGAACAAAGAGATAACCTTATTAAGACAAAGAGCAACTGAACTTAATAAGAAGAAGAGTGATGATTCTGTTTCTAATCTAAATTTAAAAGAACCGGAGGTAAAAAAATAGTGATGAACAGTATCCAGAACCATATAAACTTGCCTTAAATCAACTTAAACAAGGCAATATTGAAGATGTTATTAAATATCTAGATTTAACAATAACTGATTTCCCAGACAGCAATTTTGTGTATAATGCTAATTTATTAAAAAAGCATTATATATGTGTCAGAACTGACCACGAGTAGTACTTTGGCAGATATACTTTCAACAGGAGCACAAAAAAAGGAAATGTTCTGTATAAAGACGAAGATTTCAAACTGTTAAAGAATTATGGAGATAATCTTCAAGGAGATTTTAATGAATATTCTTTGAAACTTTTTTTTGAAGCTGCGGAATATGTGATAAATTATTATTCAGACGATAAAAAAATAGTTTAAACTTTAAAAAAAATATTTCATTTGAAAATAAATTAGGTTCGCGTGATTTAAAATCTTTTAAAAGTGTAGGTTATCCTATTCCAAAAGAAGATGAAATTTTAGATTATAAAAAAAATCCTCGGATCATATGTTGTTTTCCTCGCTCATTACTCAAATTATAAAGGACAATAAGGTGTTGTATTCGGAATACTTTAAATATATGGGTTATGGAATTCGTGGTAACGATAAAATTTCAGCAAAAAAAATATTTTGAAAAAAAGTTATCCAACTTACAGAGGATGATAAGTATAATAAGTCCCGATTAGATGCGGAAGATGCATTGAAGAAACTTAAATAGTTACAGTAAAAAACACAATGAAGTGTTGTGGTCAATCCCCAATATAGTAGACACTAAAAAAAGCCTCTAGCTGTTTTCATAAAACGTTAATGGTTCGATAAATGTATGAAGATGATTTATTAACAAAATGCGGTCATGAATTGGATGATGATAATTTGTTTTATGTATTGATTCAAGCATACAAAGGAGCATTATCAGTATGAAATTACACTTTATTTTGCTTGGAACAGTTGTCGCGATAGCTTTGTCGGCTTGTAGTAACACGAACAAAACTACATCTGCTGTCCCTACACTAGCTAATGCAACAGAAGTTCAAAGACCCCAAGTGACTGTGAAGAATTCTGATTATGATTCGTTAGCCGTAAGTGCTTTGAGTTCAATTACTGATGTGCTACTTACATGTCAGAAGCAAATCGTTAATGCTGGTGATTTACCAGATGGTAATTTGCCAAGCGCTAAGGATTTGGTACTCGCCAAAATCAATACTACTGAATATAATTTCAAAAAAAATCGACTATGTACCTGAAGAAAGAAAGGATATACACGAATCTTTAACCAAAGCAGTAACTCCGTTCTCGACATCAAAAAATGATATTGCGTCTTATCAGAATACTGCGGCAGAAAGGAATAAGATTAACGAAAAGCTTAAAAGCACTATGTTGCAGGTATCAACATTTATGACAAAAAAGAGACTTGATCAGGCAACAAGAAATCGATAAGATGAAGAAAGACCCTCTTTACCTACCTTAGCAAACAGGGGTATTCAACACACTCTCAAAGAGTGGAAGCGATAACAGCCACAAAAAATATCTTTTATTAAACCATAAAAATAACGATAGTTCTCTATTCTTATTTGGTGGCATTTTGGTGGCAAACCAATAATAATCAAAAAAATAACCACAATGTATAATTGAGATCAACATTGTTGAGATACTTGATAATAAAGGATTGTAGGGTACGAAAAAAAATAACTTGTAACCATTACTTCTCTACGCTGGCAGCGATGAGGTCAGGGGTTCGAGCCCCTATTCTCCATAAGAGATTGGCGAGAAAACGGCAGAGATGTCGTTTTTTTTTGTTTTTTGATTTTGCTTTTCCCTTTATGCCGGAAAACGAAGAAAGTAGATTGAAAATGTATCAAATTATGGCTATCATTCGGTCAAAGCAACATTGACTGAAGGATAGCCTTTTTTTTACGATGATAGCCAAATGGGTGTATCAACATGGTGAAGCGGCTGGGAAGGGGTCAAGCACCTTGAGAGAGACCTCCGGCTTTTATGTTCCATTGCGTATCGAGGATCAGGTTTACGGAGTTTTGGCTGTAAAACTTGAGAGTACGGATGGTACACTTTCACCTGATACTCGGCGTTTACTGGAGCTTTAGGCGGACTGGCTGCCATAGGTATCGCCCGAGTGAAGCTGACAGAGGAAGCAAAGATCGCTCATCTTACTGCCGAATCGGAAAGACTAAGGACTGCATTACTCGATTCCGTTTCTCATGAACTAAGAACTCCACTCGCAACCATCATCGGTTCTGCAACTGGATTAATTGAAGGAGACGTGCTATTCTCCACTGAAGATAGACTGGACTTACTTACCACGATTCGAGTTGGTGCTTTGCGGATGAACCGTCTTGTCACTAATTTACTTGGGATTGTTAAATTAGAAAGCGGTATGCTTCGGCTTCACAAGGATTGGTGCGATGTAGAAGACATCATCGGGGTGGCTTTGTCCCAGCTAAAGGGTTTTCAACAGCATCGAGATATACGCGTAAGGTTACCGGAACGTGTTCCTTTGATTTTGGGAGATGAAGTGCTGCTGGAGCAAGTGCTGGTCAATATCTTGAGCAATTCCATCAAATATTCTCCCGATTTTGCCAGGGATTGGGTATCGGTTTCTTTCTCGTGATTAAAGATTTTTTGTTCCAAAGGCGCACCGAGATAGTTCTTTGACTCTGGAACGGAATGGGCTGCTTCAACTAAGACAAATTTTAGAAGACAAAAAAAACGGCAGTTATGCCGTTTTTTGTGTAAGCAATTATGGGAAACAGGAAAAGGGTCTGAGGGATTACTTGTGAGAGCATGTCAGAGTTTACAATCAATATGCATGAACAGTATCACAACAAACACTTAATCGTCACAAAAGAACAGATATCCCGGGTCTTGTTCCTATTTTACTTTTCGAATAGCGATGGCACGGTAACGTATCGTTTTCGCTACGGGCTGGCTTCCCGCCAAGTAAAAGCGGTCATTGGCCTTCCATGTATGGTTGCTCTTGTTTTTTTTCTACGAATATAACGTAGTTATATGGGGAGGTAGCGTACACTTTGTAGCCTTTCTTCCTGCAGGCGCTCAAGAATGTCACATCTTCACCTACGGTTCGATTGGCAAAGCGAACTTTTTTTTAAAACACGCCTCCGGAACAATATAGTTCCTCCCTGCACAAAGTCTAGGAATTTATTTTTTTCTCGCTGGGAGACCGGATGATAACCTTCTTTGTTGCAGCCAGATAAACCAGACACGCGTGTTTGCCGACAACATCGCTGCGTTTACGAACGAGCGCTTTGACCTGCTCCAACAAATAATAAGGCGAGTAATAATCGTCGTCATCAAATTTGGCAATGAGAGGGAATTTGGTTTTGACGATTCCACGATTTAGGCAATGGCCTAGAGATATGTTCTGTGGTACCTTATATACGGAAACATTCGGATAGGGAAGAGCTTTTTTTGCGAAATTTATTTAAATCCATACTATTTTTTTATTTAAAATAATGATTAATTCTTTATGCCGATAGCGTTGACTATGATAATTCTTCAGAATATTCATAAAAAAATCGGGGGCGATTGGTGCAAGTGATAATTGAAACTCCATATTTCTTGCCGATTGTTGCAGTCAAAGTGCATCCCTCCGTTTCACTCTCTTCATTGTATGAGGGTCGGAGCTGAGGGGTTTGGGCACTTAACCTTGTTCAAACAATTTCATCCGGTGCCAAACCACATTCAAAAGAGCCGTTCTCGATCTGAATCGTACAATGCTCGATGCCGAATTGATCGTGCAGTTCCTTACACACGTTGTGCAGCAAAGCATCTTGATCATTGTGCCGGTCCACTACGAGGTGGGCGGTGAGGGCTGTCTCCGTCGTACTCATGCTCCAGATGTGAAGGTCATGCACCTGAGTCACCTCAGGAAGACCCGCCAAATACGCTTTTACAGCGGTAATGTCAATTTCCTCTGGAACGGCGTCAAGCGCCATATTTATCGAATCTTTAAGCAGTCCCCATGTGCCGAGAAAAAATGACGGCAACGATAAGCAGGCTTACGGCAGGATCGAGCCACAACCAGCCGGTGTATAAAATAACGATTCCGGCTATTACAACTCCAAGCGAAACTATCGCGTCTGAAGCCATATGCAAAAAATGCTCCGCGCTGATTGATGTCACCCTTGCGGCCCGACAGAAACAGCAAAGCGGTTGCCCCGTTGATCACTATTCCTGCCAGCGCGACCCAGATGACAGTCTGTCCTGTGACCGGTGTCGGATCGCTAAACCTTCGAAAGGCTTCCCATGCAATAGCTCCGATCGAAAATAATAAAAAAATAGCGCATTGAACAATGCAGCTAATATGGAAGAGCGGCGATAACCATAGGTCCGCCGTGCGGAGGGAACCCTTTTGCTTAATGCGCTGGCTGTCCATGCAAGCAATAGTGACAATACATCTCCTGCGTTATGCCCTGCGTCCGCAAGCAAGGTAAGGGAGTGTGAGACAACTCCGTAAACAGCCTCGACTATGACAAATGCCGTATTGAATATTATCCCCAGAGCAAAAGCTGTATTAAAATTCGGCGGCCCGTGTAGATGACCATGGGAATGTCCGTTACCGTGCAGGTGGGAGTGCCCCATAAAATACCCCCCAATCATGGCAAACTTAATGTTAGTTTATGCAGGAAGCGCGCCCGCGGAAATTTGTCCATTGCCAAACGGCTGAGCCTGGATTGACTGCACCGCCCGCCGGTGCTTCCACAATGGTTTACCTCGCTTATGCTACTCTTTTTTAAAACATTTTCACAAAAGAGTAACAGTAATAAACGATTTAAGCATATCGAAATTTGCCGAATTATGCTACATTTTATTTGTATGCCAAATAGATGTTTTGAAGGTGGTTGCGAGAGACTAAAATATGATTTGATTTTGGTGATTCCTAACATTGGAGTGTATTTTAATGGAAAAGTGGAGTACTGTTCCCAGCCTGGAAGAGATACATATACAGCCCGGCCACACAGTTGATGAGAATCAGCTGCTGGGTGATTTTATGAATACGATAAAGGCGCAAAAGTCGTCTAACCGTATATATGTCGTTATGAGCGGCGCGAAGCCGGTCGGGATTATCCGCAGTGTGGATATGCTTCGCTTATTAGGGACTCCTTTTGGCGTAGCATTAAATTATAAAAAAGCGACTAAGCGAAGTAATGTACTCAAATATTCTTATAGTCGACTCCGGTATCCAAGTGGATGAAGCATCGAGAAAAGCTATGGCAAGAACGTATGAAGATATCTACGATGACATTTTAGTGACCAGGGCGCAGCAGTTTATTGGAGTAATACCCGTCTATGAATTATTGAACTTTATGACGGAGTTCAAGCTTAAGGAAGCCGTTCAGCAGAATCCTTTGACGCGGCTGCCGGGAAACGAATATATCCATAGTTATCTCGTGTTTAAAATAGAACAGAAACAACCGTTTTCCATCATTTATATAGACATCGACCATTTTAAATCCTATAACGACGTGTATGGCTTTAAATACGGTGACGACGTGCTTAAATGGGTTGGCAGAATTCTGTCCTCCGTTCATTATACTGAACTGTTTGTCGGACACATTGGCGGCGATGATTTTATCTCATGTCTTCCCTCCCATCATGCAGAAGAGTATTGCAAGAAAGTGATTGAGCAGTTTGAATTGGAAAAAAAGCCGTTTTTTTACTCGGATGAAGATTATTCAAACAATTACATTTATTCGCTGGATAGAGATCATAAAATGCAAAAAATTTAAGCTTCTAAGTTTATCCATGGTGATTATAGACGTTTCCTCGCAAAAATTCACGCAGCTTTCCGAGATTTCATTGGCAGCAGCAAAGTTCAAGAAGCAGGCAAAGCAGATAGACGGAAGCAATTATATTAAGGTAAGTTAAAATGGTAACCATCAAAAAAAACATTCAGTTGTAGGAGAATTATGGCTAACTCTTTAGCGGAAAAAAAATTTTAAATTGGTTGTTTGAGCGCCGGGTTTATACGCGCTGCGTCTTCTTTGTCACTTTTTTTGATGTGTGCCAGTATAGATTACTATTATTCCAAAGTAAATTTAACCGGCATCTACATTCTGCCTATAACTATTGCAGGATTTGCTTTCTACAGCACGATTTGGATACGAATTTTCCTTGCAGGTGTCAGCACCTATACGCGTTACAAATTGGCTCCGTATAGTTCCCCGGGTGCCGGTATTTTTTTGCTCTTCAATGGCTGACTTATTTTATAGTAACAGAAGCGACATCCAGTCTAATCAGAAATAGAATCAGAGAAAAGGAGCATACACTCAATTTAACAATGGCCCTAGCCAAATCACTCGATACACGTGACCCCTATACGGCTTACCATTCTGAGAATGTAGCGAATTACGCGTTAATGATTGCAAAAGAAATGAAGCTGTCCAAGACAGTGTGCCACAACATTTATGTAGGCGGGCTGCTGCACGATATCGGCAAGATTGGGCTCCCTGAAACGATATTAAGCAAGCCGTCCAAACTGACTGACGGTGAATTTGAAAAAAATCAAACAGCATCCTGTCACCGGATACGAAACGCTTAAGCATGTCTCTTCGTTTGAGAAGAATGGGGTTTTGGATATGGTTTTATACCACCATGAAAGATATGACGGAAAAGGCTATCCCACAGGGTTAAAAGGAGATCAAATTCCTCAGGCGGCAAGAATTATGGCAGTGGCCGATTCTTTTGACGCAATGACCTCACGGCGAGTATACAGGCAGCAAAATAGTTTGGAATACGCTGTAAAGGAAATACGTAAAAGTGCAGGGGCGCAGTTTGATCCTGAAATCGCAGAAATTTTTTTTGGGGATCGTAAAAAAAGAGAAGGAAGCCGGATTTTAAGGAAACATAATGAAGATGAAAAAAAATAAATGTATCCAGCTGCAAAAGAATATTCAAACCAATCTCTCGTAAATCGATGAGCGCAAGCTTTACTGGCAAAACATCAAAAAAAAGCTGGCGCCGCAAATGATGCGGACGTCAGCTTCTTGCTCTTACTCTACTCTCACCTCAGCGTCCGAGCTACTCGTTCCGGATCCATACCGCCATTTCGCCCGGTGTGCGGTTGCTCCAGGCAAAATAAGGAATCGCTTTAAACGCGGCCGGAACTCGCCGATAAGCATGCGTTGTATATAGAGTGCCCTCGTCGTCAGGTGTAAGCTCGCTGCGGGTACCGGTGTCATGCCATGGAAGAGATTTCGGTGACCGATGTTGCGCAGAAGTTTATGTACAATAAAGATTATCTCTCCCGCTTTTTTTTCAAGAAAAAAGACAGGTTTACCCTCCAGGAATACATCCACCTGATGAAAATATCCAAGGCAAAGTAACGATGAAAAAAGATTTTATGCGGCTATTCAAGAGATACGAGAATATGACGCCGACCGAGTACAGACAAGCTTATTATAAATCCATATGAACAACCATTAGCTGTGAAGCTCCTGAACTGGTCGGGCGTCATGCCGACCGTTTTACGGAAAGTAGCGATAAAATGGCTGGCGTCGAGGAAGCTACTTTATTGGCAACCGATTTGACGGTAGACTGCTGATCCGCGACAAGCGCTTCCTTCGATTTTTTTGAATGCGGAGATGAACCAGGTAGGAATACGGGCTAACGCCAAAAGTGCTGCGGAACAACGTGTTCAAATGCTGCGGGCTTAGATGTACCCTCTGTGCCATGGCGACCAAATTAATGCTCTCGTCCGGATACACCTCTTTTAACCAATGAAGCAGCGGCCGCAATCTTTCGTACATCCGCGACAATGAAGTCTGGTTATTGATTTGGCCGTATTTTTTTCAGGTAAATCAAAAAATTGGTACAGTTCAATAGAACCGTCCAGCCCGGAGAAATCCGGATCATTTTTTTACTTTTAACAGGATTTGTTCGACGATTTTGCCAAGCGGCGAGCAGTCTTCCCAACTATAAAGTGTGGAAAAAATGCAGACCGAGCGTAGTCAAAATGGACTGCACCTGCAATCCGCCGAAAGTGATATACATGGTTGTCCATTTGGATAGTTTCCTTTCATAGGAATGAGGAACATCGGGGAATAGAAATATGCCATAGTTGACGGGGAGAGAGAGGCGCTCGCCGGAGAAGTGAAACTCCCCCTCACCTTCCAGTGTCTGGAGCCAATGAAAGTAAGGATATCCTTCTTTTCGATGAATGGCTCCTGGTCCGACATGATGCCGATACTTTCGATAAACAAGGGGAGATGCTGATCCATCAAAGACAACAGAAAAAAGTCTGCGAAAAAAATTGGCTCATCTAGAAGCAACTCCTTTTTTCTCTGGAAATAGCAATCTTCATTTTCTCATATATATCCAGAATTATACTATATTTACTAGGTATTACCATCGTTTTATAATAAAAAAATATGTTATATATCTCTTAGGGAGGGGCTGCAATATGATTCATCGAAATTCAGCAATGAGGTTTATGGAGGCGGTTACAGCTTAAAAAAATCGAATTAATGTAAGCGCTTTAACGCATGTATTGAATTAATTTACCTTTATTAAACTTAGGGGGAGAAATGCAAATGTCGAGAAAAACATGGGTAAGCCTGGTCTTGATTGCAGCGTTAATGATAGCGTCAGTTGGATGCAGCAGCAGCCAGCCGGCCTCAACCGCGAAGGACAGCGGTAAAATACCGCTCACATTATGGTATTGGAACCGCTCCATTGACGATAATTTGCTCAAAGAAGTCGGCAAGCAGTTTCCTAATATCGATTTGAAAGCGGAAAAAAATCGGCGGCGACTTCAAAGCCAAATTAACGACTACATTGGCGGCGGGAACCGGCGGACCGGACATAGTTGGTTTGAACGACTGGGTTGCGGAGCTGTTCCCGAACAAAGACAAGTTCGTCAATCTGCTTGATTACGGCAGCGATAAGGAGCTTGCGTCTACATATCTGGAATGGAAATGGAAGCAGACGATCACTCCTGACGGAAAATACCAGATAGCTTTGCCTATGGATACTGGCCCGACCGCATTCTTTTACCGCACGGACCTGTTTCAACAAGCGGGCCTGCCGACGGATCCAAACGAGGTAAGCGCGCAAATTAAATCTTGGGATAACTATCTGGAGGCAGGAAAAAAAACTTTCCGGGTTATCATCAGGCGGCAAGAAGGTTTACATGTTCGATAATATCACCAACGTTTTCAATCAAAGCCTGGGTCAAAACGACAAATTGTATTTCGATAAATCGGATAACTTTATAGGTGATAAAGAGCATGTGAAAAGTGCATGGGACAATGCCGTAAAGGTCCATCAACTGGGATTGAACGCCAAAATCAGCGGCTGGACACCGGAATGGAACGCGGCGATGAATAACGGCGCGGTGGCTTCCTTTATCGGCGCTGTGTGGATGAAGAAGGTACTGGAAGACGCAGCTCCCGACACAAAGGGAAAATGGCGCATTGCCAGAGCGCCCGGCGGAGACGGAAACCAGGGCGGTTCCTTCATCGGCATCACCAAACAGTCCAAGCACCCGAAAGAAGCCTACGAGTCATCAAGTGCTGATGACGCCAGAACACCAGCTCAATTCACTGGTTACGATGAATTTGTTCCCTTCGACGCCAAGCATTTTTTTTAAGGATGCCAAGATGACACAGCCAGAAGATTTTTTTTACGGCGGCCAAAAAAACAAATGAGATCTTTATCAAGTCTGCCGAAAATGTAAAACCTGCCTATCGCGGATCCAAATTTTCAATTGCCAACACGATCTTCCAGAACGAGCTGACTAACATCGAGAAGCAAAACAAAGATCCGGAAAAAAAGCCTGGAACGATGCAATCGCCCAGATTAAGAAGGAACTGTCACGTTAATAGTTCTCCACAATAAATCTATTGGGATTCGGACATTCGAATCCCGATAGATTTCATTCCAATATAGAAGGAGGATTAAGCTGATGAACAAATTGGATACGCTGCCGGTCCGTGCGCAGAAGACCGGAGGCAGCCAAGTGAAATTATGGCGGGAAATTTATCGCAATAAAACGATCTATTTATTCATTTCTCCGTTCTATATTTTATTTTCAATATTCGGCTTGTTTCCCATCGCCTTTTCTTTTTTACCTCGCTTTCCATAAATGGGATGGCATAGGGCAAATGGAGTTTGTCGGGTTAAATCAGTTCCGCTTTCTGCTGACGGATGCTGATTTCTGGAAGTCGATCAAGAACACTTTCGAAATATGGGTATACTCGACGATCCCTATGCTGTTCTTTGCCTTGCTCATTGCCTTTCTGCTGAATTCGGCTTTTTTTGCGCTACAGGAATGTTTACAGGATTTTTTTTATTTTTTTTACCTAATGTCACTTCAATTGTAGCCGTTGCCATTATATTTGGGACGTTATTCGGTAACAATTACGGCTTCCTGAATTTTATCCTGACCACTTTAGGGTTGCAGCCGATTGAATGGTTGAACTCGCCTTTCTGGCTTAAGATGCTATCGCATCCATGATTGTATGGAGATGGACCGGATACAATGGGATTATTTACCTGGCGGGCCTGCAGAGCATACCGGGTGTGCTGTACGAGGCAGCGCGTATTGACGGAGCAAGCACGGCCCAGACATTTTTTCAAAATAACGATTCCTCTGCTTAGGCCTGTCATTTTATTCACTGTCATCACATCAACCATCGGCGGCATGCAGACTTTTACTGAATCCCAGATCTTGACGGGAAACACCGGCGGTCCGGGCGGAGAAGGAATGACTGTCGTCCTGTATTTATACCAGCAGGCTTTTGTTAAAAAAATTTATTTGGTTATGGTTCCGCAGTAGCCTGGGGATTGTTTGTCGTGATTGCGCTTTTCTCTTTAGTGAATTGGAAAATTGTGCAAAAGTCTGAATCATAATAACAGAAAGGGGTTTAGACATGGCAGGCAATCAGGCATATATAAAAAAAATGTTTTTTACACGTATCGTTGCTCGTCGGGGTCATGCTGTCCATGTTTCCGTTCTACTGGCTCACGGTGATGTCAACAAGAACAACCAGCGACATTTACCGATTTCCGCCTAAGCTTACTTTTGGAACGCAATTGCTTACTAATATAAAAAAATGTTTTGGCGAACATTGACTTTTTTTTGGCGCTTTTATGAACACTGTTTTTTTGTAGCCGCGGTATCTACGCTGCTGGTATTGTTCTTTTGTTCTCTGGCCGGTTTTTTCATTTGCCAAATTTGAATTTCCCGGGAAAAAAAATATTGTTTATACTGCTGCTGGCGACCATGATGATTCCGGGACAACTGTCCCTAGTGCCTTCCTTTATCATTATGCAAAAGCTGGGTTGGGTCGGCACTTACAAAGCGCTGATCATTCCTCATATGGCTTCTGCCTTTGGAATATTCTGGATGAGGCAGTATGCATCAGGGGCGATACACGATGATTTGTTGAATGCCGGGAGAATAGACGGCTGTAATCATTTCCGTTTGTTTTGGAATGTGGGGCTTCCTGTGCTGCGGCCGGCTCTCGCTTTTCTGGGGATCTTCACTTTTATCGGAAGCTGGAACGACTACTTGTGGCCGCTGATCATCCTCAATAATCCAAAAAAAATATACACTTCAGATCACTTTGTCGCAATTAAACGGTATTTATAACACGGACTTTGCTATGGTCATGGCAGGCACATTGATGGCGACGCTTCCTTTAATCATCATGTTTCTGCTGGTCAGCCGCCAATTTATCTCCGATTTAGCGGCGGGGGCTATCAAGGATTAAACTATCAGCTTGCGCTGACAAAAAAAGAACCTCCTGACAGGGCAGGAAAGGTTCTTTTTTGTCTTTTCCATGATTCGCTAACGCTTAGCATCTGACACGACAATAAAAAAAACTACCTGTAAAGTACTTAATAATATATTCCAGCATACTCCGACAACAGTTTTTTCTTATTTCGCGTTCTTCGGGAGCGGGCAAAAAGTTTCGGGACTTGATTTCACCTAGTGACTCGTTGTAGTAAGGTACTTTTTTTTTCGTTATTTACAACTTCTCGTGCATGCAAGAAATCATAAAGGAACTGTATTCCGCTATTTGATGTCCAGAGGGGGTATTTCGGGCAGAGTGTTTTTTTTAAGCTGAAAGATACAAAACGTATCCAGTTGTCAATATAAGGATTGGCAGTAGTATTCAACATATGATACAATATGTATCAAAAAACTGACAGGAGGACAACCTTTTGGAAAATGGGGAAACTTCGGCCGGAACGGTGCAGGATACGGTGCATCCTCGGTTTAAACATTATTTGAAATCCAATTTGATCCATATTCGCAAAAAATCTTTACCTGAATTCGAGCGACCCTTTATTTTATGAGAAAATGCTGCGCTACTCTGATCCCAAATCCCCTGAAGCACATTACATGCTTGCCAGGAAATACGAGAAAGACGGTGCTTTGGCCAAGGCGCTGTTTCATTACCAGGAGGCAGCCGGAACGATCACTTCTCCCTATGCAATGAAAGCGAGACAAGCGGCAAGAAACTTGAGAGGCCTAAGTCAAGCGGGACAACAGCAGCTGCACATGATGGCTCCGCAAAGGAAAGTCTCAGGCTGGGTTAAATGGCTTCTGCTCATCCTCCTTGCCGCCAATCTGGTGCTTCTCATTTTATTGTTGAACATGGATACGGTAAAAGCCGTTGTGTCCAAAGCCAGACATTGGCCGGTTGGAAAGGAAGTGGTTTACGAGACGGTTGATGTCTCTTTTGTGATCTATCTCCCTACAACGAGGCAGTCGAGAAAATAGAAAAGACACTATACGGCAAAGCGATGGAGATGGCAAGCAATCAGCCGGGACGCAATATTCAGCTTTTCGGCATCATGACCTCGGACCGGTCGCTGCTGGGCAGAACGATTCCTTTAACCAGCGAAGCTCTAAAACAATCGGCTTTCGTACAAGCTGAGTATAACGCTTCCATCGACCCGTCGGTGAGGATCCGGTTCATAAATCGCGATGTCAGCAAGCAAAGCGCTGTCTCGACTCCACTTAATCAGGTGGCGGTAAATCTGGTGAGAACGGCGCTTCAGTCATACATACAGGAGAAGGGTTCTCCCCCTACCAGCATAGAGTCCCTCACAGCCGATTACCCCGATAATTATTTAAGCATCATTCCTGGCGAGGCAGTGACGGGGATAACCATGTTGCAGCCAGTTTTGACGGCAAGGGGGGATGGGTGTTCCATCCGAGCGCAGGACAGGTTGAGGATATGTTCTATCCGAACAGCGTGGACGAGCAGCAGGCGAAGCAAATTCCCTATGAACCTGTAAAAATCATAGTCTCGAAGCAAGACTACACCTTGAAGTTGGTGAGCGGGTCCACCGTTATTGCAAGCAAACCGGTGGGGCTCGGTAACCAGGATGCGACGCCGGAAGGGGATTTTACGATACGGGAGCGGGTGATCAAGCGACGGGCAGTCAGCCGAATGTTTATGGTGAAGCGGGTCTGGGCATGGGCCAATACGCGATTCACGGTACAAATGACCCATCGTCGATAGCGGCGAATAAATCGCTGGGCTGTGTCAGGTTATCCAATCGGGATATCACGAAATATTTCCACTCGTTCCGAAAGGGGCTCCCGTTCAAATCGTGCAGGCTTCCCGCCGGCATATGAGAATATTGTTGCATTGAATGTCGACAGACTTATTTCCAACCAAAAGCCGAACAAGAATGAAACCGCTGCCAAATCCGTTTTTTTATTGGTTGGGATAAACAATTGAAAGCGGATTTTTTACGTGACTTACTCTTGAGTAATCAAGGTTTTTTTTGCGTTCATCGGCTTGCATATTTCTTTCTTTTTTTCATCAATCAATGCCTACACAGGCATTTCCTACTTCCTTAAGCTCAAAGACAGAAGGATGTACCGACGGATTATGGACTATAAAAGAAGCTTCTGATCGAAGCGTTCTTGAGGTTGGTGCGTAACGTGCATTTAGCATAGCGGTACGGCCGGGGCCAATGCCGGTAAATTCGGAGCCGACTATTACAACTTTCAACAGCGGCTTCTTCCGTTTAAATGGGGGAGCCGCTTGGTTTTTTTGCTTAAACTGCAGTGATGCAGGGATCTTAAGCGTTCAGCTTCCTGTGCGGTTGGAACTCGTTCAACGTGCTGAATTCGATAGGACTTTCTTGGAATTGAAAAGGTATTTCAATGATTACTGCCGGAGAGCCATTATGACGATCTGATCTTAAACCGGATCCGGAGGGCGGGATTTTTTTATTTTGCGCGGCGATTCTGGTATGCTGTTAGGTAAAGGAGAGTGATCGCATGAGCGCAGAGCAAATGGAATCAAAATATGAACTCGCGACTTTTGCAGGGGGCTGCTTCTGGTGTATGGTCACGCCGTTCGAGGAACTTCCCGGCATAATAAAAGTGGTATCCGGTTATACAGGCGGGCACAAGCCGAATCCGACGTACGAGGAAGTATGCTCGGAGACTACGGGGCATGCCGAGGCGGTTCAAATCACATTCGACCCGGGCATTTTCCCTTATTCAAAGCTGCTGTCGATTTTCTGGCAGCAGATCGACCGACCGACGCGGGCGGCAGTTCTTTGACCGGGGCGAGTCGTACCGTACGGCGATTTTTTTTATCATAACGAGGCGCAGAAGGAACAGGCGGAGGCCAGCAAAAAAAGAGCTGGAGGAAAGCGGCCGATTTGACCGTCCGATCGCCACGCAGATCGTTCCCGCAGCGGAATTCTATCCGGCCGAGGATTATCATCAGGACTATCATCACAAAAAAACCCGATGAGGTATAAAATGTACCGTAAAGGCTCGGGCCGCGACGCCTTCATCGACAAACACTGGAAATTCACCAAAAAAACCCGGATGAACTGAAGTCAAGGCTGACTGAGCTGCAGTATCACGTCACGCAGAACAACGGCACGGAGCCTCCGTTCCGCAATGAATTCTGGGATGACCATCGGGAGGGCATATATGTGGATATCGTATCCGGCGAGCTTTGTTCAGCTCCATGGATAAGTTCGACTCCGCGTGCGGCTGGCCGAGCTTCACGAAGCCGATGCATCAGAGCCAAGTGATCGAGAAATCCGATTTGAGCCATTCCATGGTGCGGACGGAAGTACGCAGCAAACAGGCGGATTCCCACCTGGGTCATGTCTTCAACGACGGTCCGCGCGAAACGGGAGGCCTGCGTTACTGCATCAACTCCGCTGCACTGAGGTTCATTCCCAGGGAAGAGCTGGAGCGGGAAGGCTACGGAGAGTATTTAACGCTGTTTGACAAATAGAAACAAATACAATAACTCACAAAATAAAACAAGCAAGCAAAACATCCTGTTTTGCTTGCTTGTTTCAAAAGAGGCGAACATGGAAATCGGGTTAGTCGCCTAACTGGTGCGGCGTCTCCAGGATGTTCTCAAGGTTGCAGTCGAGGGTGTACAGCTCCGTCTTCTCGCCTGTCACCTCGCAAACAGCGGTAAAAGAGGAAACCACCTCGCAGCGCGTAACGAAGGAAAGGGCTTTCTTCATCAAATCGCCGCCCGCCTCGTCCGTTTCGCCTTCGCCTGTCTGGGTCGGCTCCACGTCGGGCGCACCTGCGAAGGCAAAGGTTTCTTCCACCGGAGTTCCCTGAGAGATAATCAGGATTTTATTCTTGACGATATGAATTTCGGTCCGCTCCGAACTGCTGCCGAGCATTTCCGTTTCGTAGTGCTTATACCATTCGCTGATCGACTGCTTCATAGCGGCTCTTGCATCGGTTAACATTGTGCTTTCACTCCTATTCGGCAATGTTTTGCGGGAGACAACAAAAGAAGCCCGTCGAAATAGAGGGAACTCTATTCGTGGACTTCTTCCCACACGGCGGAAGCCGTGCATTGCACGATAGTTGTTGCCTCTCCCTATACGCTTGCGAGGTTAGCTGACGGATTCGGGCGTGAGAGTCACCCTACCAAAGAAGCCTTCCTGTGGATTCACCCCTGGAATTGCCGGCGCGCCGGCAGCTCCGATTGGTTCCCCCGCTTCTCATTCGAAAATGAGAATTCAGCGATTTAAAAGTTCACTTAAACAGATAAAGTGCTGTACATCTATTATAAACTACAAAAGGCACTCCTGAAACCATGTCAAACCGCTAATATGACCGTTTACAGCGAATATTTGAAGATTATTGGCGAAAATAATGATATTTTATTCAAGGTATCTGCCATATACTCTCGAAATCTGTCGTTTACACAGATTATTGGTATTTGGGCAGCCAAGAGCCATGGGCTTCAATCAGCTCGTCGCACATGGCCACGATGTCGTCAATCGACAGCTCGGCGGCTGTGTGAGGGTCTAGCAGCGCCGCATGGTAGATGTGCTCTTTCTTCAGCGTCATTGCCGCTTCGATGGTCAGCAGCTGGGTGTTGATATTGGTACGGTTCAACGCGGCCAGCTGAGGGGGCAGATCTCCCACATAAGTCGGAGTGACGCCGTTCTTGTCCACCAGGCAGGTTACCTCCACGCAGGCTTCCTTCGGCAGGTTGGTGATCAGTCCGGTGTTCATCACGTTGCCGCCGATGCGGAACGGCTCGTTGGTTTCCATTGCCTCGAACATATAAGAAGCGTACTCTTTGGAACGCGTATGTTCGAGATTCTTGTTGTTCACCATCTCTTCCCTCATTGTCTTCCAGCGGTCGATCTGGCGGACACAGCGGCGCGGATACTCGTCGAGCGGAATATTGAAGCGGTCGATCAACTCCGGATAATTTCTTTTGATGAAGTACGGGTGATATTCCGCATTGTGCTCGGAAGACTCGGTCACGTAGTAGCCGAAGCGGAACATCATCTCGTAGCGCACCATGTCGTCGTGCTTTTCTTTCTGTCTCTCGGCGGCTCTGCGCTTGATCTCGGGATACAGGTCCCGGCCTTCCCTGGTTACTTCCAGCAGCCAGGCCATGTGGTTGATTCCGGCGATTTTGGCCTGCACTCCTTCGGTGTCCATTTCGAGGCTTTTGAACAGATGCGGGATGCATCCCTGCACGCTGTGGCAGAGTCCGACTGTTTTCACTCCTCCGTAAGTGTTCATTACATTGGTGAGAACAGCCATCGGGTTCGTGTAATTTAAGAACAAAGCGTCAGGGCACACTTCCTGGATATCCCGGGCAAAATCGAGCATCACCGGGATCGTGCGCAGGTTGCGGAAAATGCCGCCGATTCCGACAGTGTCGGCTATCGTCTGGCGCAAGCCGTATTTCTTCGGAATTTCAAAATCGGTAATCGTACAAGGGTCGTATCCGCCGACCTGGATGGCGTTTACTACAAATTTCGCGCCCCTGAGCGCTTCTTTGCGGTCGCTGTAAGCTTTAATGCTGCAGCCGCTGCCTGTAGTGGCCTTCAGGTTGTTCAGCATGTTCTCCGAATCCTTCAAACGCTCAGGGTCGATATCGAACAAAGCTAATTCATAATCCTGAAGCGCGGGGGTCATCATGCAGTCTCCAAGGACATTTTTTTGGCAAAAAACGGTACTTCCTGCTCCTAAAAAAGGTAATTTTCGGCACAGCTGTGTTCCTCCTTGAAAGTGGTTTCATTTCTAAACAAACTATACGCCTATATACAACGGTTTCGAATGGAGAGATTCCACTTTCATATGGACAGATGTAGTTTTTTTTGTTGATAAAATGAGAAATAATAGCCTGAGTTCCTGTGAACCGGAAAATCCGAAAGGAGTGCGGCTTATGCCGGCCTATTCACATGCGGTGGCGATCAATCCCTCTCCCGGCAAAGGTGAGATCACAGTCCTGTTCAGCGGAGAATCGCAAACCCGGGCGTCCCATAAAGTGGGCCCCCAGCTTTTGGATTATTATTTGCTGCATTTTGTAACTTCTGGTAAAGGAAGCTTTTATTCAATGGGAAAAGGATATGAGATTGGGGCGGGCAGCAGCTTTATTATTTTTTCCGGGAGAGTTGTCCAGCTACGAATCGGATCCGCATGAGCTGGAAATACCGTTGGATCGGATTCAGGGGCGACCGTATCGCGGAATATCTCAGCCAAATCGGAATTTCTCCCCACCAGCCTGTCATCCATACGGAACAGAAGCGGAGAATCAATGCGCTGCTGAGCCAAACCTTCGTCTGCCTTCAGAGAGCCGAAAGGGGCTGCGACATGAAGACGGGCGGCTATATGAGGCTGCTGCTGGCGGAATACGCCAAAGAATCGAAGACCTCGGTAAAGGAGCAGAAGGTGAGCGAAGCCATCCGCCAGCAGGTGGAACAAGCGGTCCGGTGGATTACACTGCAATACTCCCAGCCGGTTTCGATCGAAGAAATGGCACGCTCGCTCGGTACCACCGCACGTATTTGTCCAAGATGTTCAAGCAGTTCACTGGGATGTCGCCGATGAATTTTCTGCTTAAAGTACGGATGGAGCGCGCCAAATTGCTGTTGGACCAGCCTTTGACGATTGAGGAGGTCGCTTCTTCGGTGGGTTTTGCGGACCCGCTCTATTTTTTTTCCAAGCAGTTTAAAAAAATGGTACGGCTGCTCCCCGACGGAGTTCCGCGGCAAAATCCATACGGAAGACGGTAACTGTGTCGTATGATGAAAATAAAAGACTGCCGGGCCTTGTCAAATCCGCGGTCAATGTGCAATATTTTACAAGACAAAAGAGGGAGTAAAATAGTACAATAGAATGTGGGAGAAAATAGGCAACTCGTACTGACAGCAAAACTGATCTGGAGAGGATACGGAATATGTCGGAACAGGAAAATAACAACGGACAGGACCACAACCTGCAAAACAACCAATCTGATGTGCAAATAGATACCAGAGAGCTGCTCAACGCGTTGATTGCTCTGAAGAACGGAAAGTTTGACTACAGGATGCCGTACGACCAGACCGGAATCACGGGAAAAGTCGCCGATACCTTCAATGAGATCATGGAGATGCAGGAAAGTCTCGTCAATGAGGTCAAGACGGTGGCGAGAGTCGTCGGCAAAGAAGGAAAATTGTCCAGAAGGTTTACGCATAAAAAAATACGGGCGGCAGCTGGCAGGATTGCTCCGAGTCGCTGAACGGACTGATTATCGACCTCATCCAGCCTACCAGCGAAATGGTCCGCGTAATTAACGCGGTGGCTCAAGGGGACCTGTCGCAAAAGGTGGAGCTCGAGTACGAAGGCGCGCCCTGACAGGCGAATTTTTTGAGGACGGCCAACAACATCAATATGATGGTGAACCAGCTGTCGACATTCGCTTCCGAGGTTACGCGCGTTGCGCGGGAGGTAGGTACGGACGGCAAGCTGGGCGGGCAGGCGGACGTCAAGGGCGTATCCGGAACATGGAAGGACCTGACCGACAGCGTCAACAACATGGCGAGCAATCTGACCGACCAGGTCCGTAACATCGCCGGAGTGACGACGGCTGTGGCGAAAGGGGATCTGTCGAAGCAGATCACCGTTAACGCGAAGGGCGAGTTCCTTGAGCTGAAGAACACGATCAACACGATGGTGGATCAGCTTTCCACGTTCGCCTCCGAGGTTACGCGTGTGGCGCTCGAGGTAGGTACGGAAGGGAAGCTGGGCGGCCAGGCGGACGTGAAAGGCGTCTCGGGCACATGGCGCGACCTGACCGAAAGCGTGAACAATATGGCGAGCAACCTGACCGGCCAAGTTCGGAACATCGCGGTAGTCACCACTGCCGTGGCGAACGGGGATTTGTCGAAGAAGATTACGGCGGACGTTCAAGGGGAAATGTTCGAGCTGAAGAACACGATCAATACAATGGTGGACCAACTCTCGACATTCGCCTCCGAGGTGACGAGGATGGCCCGTGAGGTCGGCACCGAAGGGATTCTCGGCGGACAAGCCGAGGTTACGGGCGTTGCCGGCACATGGCGCGACTTGACCGAAAGCGTCAACTATATGGCGAGCAATTTGACCAACCAGGTGCGCAACATCGCGGAGGTTACCACAGCGGTCGCGAACGGAGATCTTGGCAAGAAAATCACCGTTGATGTCAAAGGGGAAATGCTGCAGCTCAAGAGCACCATCAACACGATGGTGGAGCAGCTGTCCACTTTCGCTTCCGAGGTTACAAGGGTGGCGAGAGAGGTTTCGACGGAAGGCAAGCTGGGCGGGCAGGCGGACGTGAAAGGCGTGTCGGGCACCTGGAAAGACTTGACCGACAGCGTGAACTACATGGCGGGCACATTGACCGACCAGGTGCGGAATATCGCCGAGGTAACGACCGCGGTCGCCAAAGGGGATCTGTCCAAGCAGATCACCGTCAACGCGAAGGGCGAAATCCTGGAGCTGAAGAACACGATCAATACGATGGTGGACCAGCTCTCCACTTTCGCCTCCGAGGTTACAAGGGTGGCGCGCGAGGTTGGTACGCTCGGAATACTTGGCGGACAAGCCCAGGTTAAAGGAGTTGCGGGCACATGGCGCGACTTGACCGAAAGCGTTAACTATATGGCCAGCAATCTGACAGACCAGGTGCGGAATATCGCCGTAGTCACCACTGCGGTGGCGAACGGGGATTTGTCGAAGAAGATTACAGCCGACGTTCAAGGGGAAATGTTCGAGCTGAAGAACACGATCAATACGATGGTGGACCAGCTTTCCACGTTCGCCTCCGAGGTTACGCGCGTGGCGCGAGAGGTAGGTACGGAAGGGAAGCTGGGCGGCCAGGCACAGGTGAAAGACGTAGGCGGCACATGGAAGGATTTGACCGAAAGCGTTAATAACATGGCGCGCAACCTCACCGACCAGGTGCGGAATATCGCCGACGTGACGACGGCAGTTGCCAAAGGGGACTTGTCGAAGAAGATCACGGTAGATGTCAAAGGAGAAATTCTGCAGCTTAAAAAAACACCATCAATACGATGGTGGACCAGCTGAGCAACTTCGCTTCCGAGGTTACCCGCGTATCGCGCGAGGTAGGCACGGAAGGAAAGCTGGGCGGCCAGGCGGATGTGAAGGACGTTTCCGGAACGTGGAAAGATTTGACCGACACGGTGAACTATATGACGGGCAACCTGACTTCTCAGGTGCGTAACATCGCAGGAGTAACCACAGCGGTCGCGAACGGCGACCTTTCGAAGAAAATCACGGTGGACGTCAAAGGCGAGCTGCTGGAGCTGAAGAACACGATCAATACGATGGTGGACCAGCTGAATTCCTTCGCTTCCGAGGTTACGCGCGTTGCGCGCGAGGTAGGTACGGAAGGTAAGCTGGGCGGCCAAGCGACGGTCCGCGGCGTAGGCGGTATCTGGAAGGACCTGACCGACAACGTTAACATCATGGCGAGCAACCTGACCGACCAGGTGCGGGGAATCGCCAAAGTCGTGACCGCGGTAGCGAACGGTAACTTGAAGCAGAAGCTCACCGTGGATGCAAAAGGCGAAATCTCGGAGCTGACCGATACGATCAATAACATGATCGACACGCTTGCCACCTTCGCCGACCAGGTAACTACGGTTGCCCGCGAAGTGGGCGCGGAAGGGAAACTTGGCGGCCAGGCGAATGTGCCGGGCGCCGCGGGAACTTGGCGGGACCTGACCGACAACGTTAACTACATGGCGAGTACGCTGACCACCCAGGTGCGCGCGATCACGAACGTTGCGACCGCGGTTACCAAAGGAGACCTGTCGCGTACGATTGCGGTTGCGGCGGCCGGAGAGGTTGCCGCTCTGAAGGATAACGTCAACGAGATGATCCGCAACCTGAAAGAAACTACACGCATCAACACCGAGCAGGACTGGTTGAAGACGAACCTTGCGAAATTCAGCCGGCTGTTGCAGGGCCAGCGCGATTTGTACGCCGTATGCCGGATGATCCTGTCCGAGCTGGCTCCGCTGGTGTCGATGCAGCACGGTGTGTTCTATATGAACGAGCCTGTGAACGGAGAGCCTGTGCTGCGGCTGTTCGCAAGCTACGCTTATCAGCAGCGCAAGCATTTGTCCAACGAGTTCAGCCGGGCCAAGCTGGTAGGCCAATGCTACATCGAAAAGCAGCGCATTCTGCTCACGAATGTGCCCGGCGACTATGTGGTCATTTCGTCCGCTTTGGGAGAAGCGACGCCGCTTAATATTGTGCTGCTGCCGATTATTTTTTTTGAAGACCAGGTACAGGCGGTCATGGAGCTGGCTTCGTTCCGGCCGTTCAGCGAAATCGATATCGACTTCCTGGATCAGCTGACCGAATCCATCGGTATCGTGATCAATACGATGCAGGCGAACCAGCGTACGGAAGAACTGTTGATGCAGTCCCAGTCTCTGACGGAAGAACTGCAGAAGCAGCAGATGGAGCTTCAGAACACGAACGAAGAGTTGGAGGAAAAAAAAGCGAAGCTGCTGGTCATTCAGAAGGCGGAAGTGGAAAGCAAGAACAACGAGGTGGAGCTGGCCAAGCGCTTCCTAGAAGAGAAAGCGGAGCAGCTTGCACTCACATCCAAATACAAGTCCGAGTTCCTGGCCAATATGTCTCACGAGCTGCGGACGCCGCTCAACAGCCTGCTGCTGTTAGCCGAGCAGCTGTCTGAGAACCCTGATGAGAACCTGACGGACCTGCAGGTGAAATTCGCAATGACGATCCAGGAATCCGGCCTTGAGCTGCTGAATCTGATCAACGATATTCTCGATCTGTCCAAGATCGAATCGGGAACGGTGACTCCGGATTTGGTCGAAATGCCGATAGTGGAACTGACGGAGAGCCTGGACAGAACTTTCCGCCATATCGCGGAGGACAAGAAGCTGGACTTCAAGATCAAGACCGAGCCTAATGTGCCTCAAGCGATGGTGACCGATCCGAAGAGGCTGCAGCAGATTTTGAAGAACCTGCTCTCCAACGCCTTCAAGTTCACTGAAAAAAGGGCAGGTCATGCTGCTGATCCGGCGCGCGTACGAAGGCTGGAGATCGGACAACGAAGCTTTAAACCGGGCCAAAATGGTGGTCTGCTTCTCCGTCAGCGACACAGGAATCGGTATTCCGCAAGAAAAGCAGCAGATTATTTTCGAAGCGTTTCAGCAGGCGGACGGCAGCACTAACCGCGAGTATGGCGGCACTGGGCTTGGACTAGCGATTTCCCGCGAAATCGCGGCTATGCTGAACGGTGAAATTTCGCTCTACAGCGTCGTGAACATCGGAAGCACGTTCAATGTGTACCTCCCGCTGGACGTGGAGCAGCTTGATCTGCAGCCGCAGCCGCCGAAGTATGTGCCGGAAGTGATTGACGTCACACCGCCCAAGCGCACCCGCGGAACATCGCTTGCCTTGAACTCAGCCGGAGAGCTCACGGACGACCGCGACTCCATCAAACCGGAGGACCGGGTATTTCTTATCATCGAAGACGACGTGAAGTTCAACCAAATCCTGCTGGAACTGCTGCGGAAGAAAGGCATTAAAGTGATCATTTCCACGACCGGCAACAATGCGCTCGAACTGGCCCGGAAATATCAGCCGACGGCGATTACGGTGGACCTCCGCCTTCAGGACACGGACGGCTCACTGGTGATAGAGCATCTGAAGAACGATATCAGCATCAGGCATATTCCGATCTGCGTCATCACTGTGGAGGAAGACGAGGTCAAGCTTCTCCAGCGCGGGGTTTACGATTATGTCTGCAAGCCTGTGAACAACGAAGAGCTGGAGAAGGCGATGGATAAGCTGAACGCTTTTGCCGAAAGGACTTCGCATTCCCTTCTTGTAGCCATACATGATGAAGAACGGCGCCAGCAAGCGCTGGAATACATTGAGAATACAGATATTAAAGTGATAGTGAGCGACACCGGCCGCAAGGCTTTGAACCAGCTGAGGACCAAGGATTTCGACTGCATCCTGACGGATATGGATTTGCCGGATATGAGCTGCGTCCATTTTGTCCGGGAGATGCAGAAGAACGCCAAGAACAGGCTTAAGCCCGTCATCATATACCGCAGCAAGAAGCTGAGCAGCGAGGAAGAAGCCGATTTGGAAGAGCTGCTCAAGACGGCTGTCGTGAAAGAAGTGAAGTCGCCGGTCGGCATGATGGACGAGACTACCTTGTTCCTTCACCGCAAAGCGGAAAATCTGCCGGAAAGACAGCGTGAAACGCTGGTAAAGATCCACCAATCCGACGAGATGATCGAGTACAAAAAGGTGCTTGTCGTCGATGACGATATACGGAACATTTTTTTGCTCTGACTACGATTCTGGAGAGGCATAATATGAAGGTGATACCTGCCGAGAACGGCCAGGACGCTATCCAGATTCTCGAGCAGACGCCGGACATTGAAATCGTGCTGATGGATATCATGATGCCGGTGATGGACGGTTACGAAACGACCCGAGCGATCCGCCAGAATCCCAAGTTCAAGGATCTGCCGATTATCGCCCTGACCGCGAAAGCGATGAAGGGCGACCGCGAGCAGTGCCTCGAAGCCGGGGCATCCGATTATATTACGAAGCCGGTGAACAGCGCCCAGCTGCTATCGATGATGCGCAGTTGGCTGGACAGCGTGCAATAAGCAAAGGAAGTCCCCGCCCTGTCGGTCGATAGACGACAGGAAGCGGGGACTTATTTGTTTTTGGGCATATTTAAAGAGGCGATGCGCGCTATTTATCTAACGTTTCCAGAAACTGCTCCAGGGCGCGGTTGAACTGCTCAGGCTGTTCGACCGGAGTCAGGTGCGCAGCCTGCTTGATTTCTGCCATTCGCTTCCGGGAATCCGGTCCGCCATGTTTTTCATGATCTCCAGGGTTGATATTTTGTCGTTGTCTCCCGCAATGACCAGCGCAGGCACGGAAATCCGGCTCAACTCCTCGCTTGAATCTTTGCGGAAGGCCATCGCCAGGCTGGCGTGGACCAAGCCAAGAGGGTCCATAGCATCAATCATGGAGCCCAGAAATTCGACCAGCTCGGGCCTTGTTTCATATGTCTGCTCTGTGAGCATCTTGGGAACCATAGCTTCCTTGGCTGCGGACGTTCCTTTTTTCCAGCAGGTCTGTCGCCATCTTAAGGCGGTTGATCTGCCCTTCCAGAGTGTCCGCTTCAGGACGCGTATTGGCCAGCACGACCGCTCTGACTCTTTGCGGAGCTTTACGCAGAAGGGAGAAAGCGATGTAGCTCCCATGGAGAATCCGGCAACAACGGCTTTTTTTCCAGCTCAAGAGCATCCATCAGCTGAATGACATCCTGCGCCATGGCATCCAGGGAAGAGACGTCGCGGTGCAGCTCCGTCCGGCCCATACCCCTTAGATCGGGCGCGATGATGCGATACCGCTCTTGGAAGAAGCCGATTTGGCTCCTCCACATCGTATGGTCTAATGGAAAACCGTGCAGAAGGATGACAGCATCCCCTTGCCCTTGATCTTCGTAGAAATACTGCAGCCCATTGATTACAGTAAACATAAGAGGCACCCCTAAAATAAAATTTATGGTTACGCAAGACGCTGCCCTGATTATGGTCACGCAGGTTTTTTTATATCATTTTACTCCAAACCCGTCAGATTGAAACATATTTCAGCCGGCATATGGCGGGATGGGGCGTGCGCAATGTGCCGCATTTTTTGATACAGAATTAACAATGTTCACAAAAAAACGATAAAGTTTAGCGCATCTCGCTTGACACTCTTTGCCTACAATGAACGTATAAATGACAGATACATAAAAAAAGAAATGGAGAGGAACCGCCCATGGTTGTGTTTGATGTTGTGGTAAACGGCGAGGTCAAAGAGACGATCAGCCTTTAAACCAGCGCTGAAAGACATTTTGAAGCTCATGCAGGCACAGAAGCAGGTCATCGCCCGCAAATACGGCAGCAATGCAATGATCAAAAGAAGAATCCTTTATTAAGCAGAAAGAACCTCCGGCGGAGGCTTTTTTTTGTTTTTTGGCTTCGCTCGTTGAGCCATACTAACTCCGGAGGTGAAGGCAATATGCCGGAGCAATTCAAGAAAACCGAAGGCGGCAAGTACAATAAGAATGATAATTACGCCGATCAAGTGCTAAAGAAGAACACCGGTCATGAAGCGCAAATGAATCTGGAGAACAACACCAAAGCGAGAGACCAGATCTAACGGCGGCGCCCGTGGCCAAAAGGCTTGCTCTTAACAGAGCAAGCCTTTGCTGCGTTGGAGCTCGGCGTTGCGGCCAAAATCACTTCCAAAGCCGCAGCCACGAGGTTCATCATAGGCCTTTGCTGCATTGGAGCTCATCGCGCCTGCGGCACATTTTGCGGAAAAAAAATGCTGCGTAATTTACGGACTGTACGTACAAATGTCGACTTTTAACGGAATTGGCATTAGAATAAGCTGTATGATCAAAAAGGACGCATGCAAAGGGGCAAAGCGATGGTGACACAACGACTGGATAAAGTGAAATATTCGCCATACGTGACGATGAGCAGGAAGAATGGAGAAAGCTGCGCGACAACACTCCGCTGACGCTTTCTGAATCGGATCTGTTGCAGCTGAAGGGAATCAACGAAAATTTGTCGATGGACGAGGTCGTCGATATTTACCTTCCGCTCTCCCGCCTTCTGCACCTGTACATAAGCGCTACCAAGGATTTGCACCGTGCTACGAACACCTTTCTCGGCAAGCCGACGGCCAAAGTGCCGTTTATTATCGGCATCGCCGGAAGCGTCGCGGTGGGCAAAAGCACGACTGCGCGCGTACTTCAAGCGCTGCTCGCCCGCTGGCCCCATGCGCCGAAAGTGGAGCTGGTAACGACGGACGGCTTCCTCTACCCGAATGCCGAGCTTGAGCGGAGAGCTGATGCAGCGCAAAGGCTTCCCCGAGAGCTATGATGTGCAGAGCTTGATCCGGTGCATCGCCGATGTCAAATCGGGACGCCTGAAGTAGCGGCGCCTGTGTATTCACACTCGTCCTACGATATCCTGGAGGAAAAAAGAGCAAGTGATCAGGCAGCCGGACATTCTCATTGTCGAAGGATTGAACGTACTGCAGGTCGGGGAAACAAAAAAAGCAGCGGAAAGTGTTCGTTTCGGATTTTTTTTGATTTTTTCCATTTATGTGGACGCCGGCAAACCGGATCTGCAGAAGTGGTACATCGAGCGGTTCAAAACACTGTGCCGTACCGCTTTCAAAAGGGAAGACTCCTATTTCCACCGGTTTGCGTCGCTGACGGAAGCACAGGCGATTGAGACGGCGGCAAGGATCTGGAAGGAGATTAACGAGGCGAATCTGGACCAGAACATTTTGCCTACCAGAGAACGCGCCCAGTTGATTCTGACGAAGGGACAGGACCATTTTGTCCACCAAATCAAGCTGAGAAAGCTGTAAGCCGGATTGGCGTATTCGGAGTGTGAAATCTATGAAATTTATGTCTAATGAAGCTTTATATTGGGTGTTGCTGTTATTTATTTTTTTGTGCTGACTATGGTTGCCGGACTCCTCCTGATGCGAAAAAACGAATTCGCTCAAGACGTCTTTTTTTTGTTTCCCAGGCGTTGAATTTTGTGCTGTCCGCAGCGGCAGCCTATTGGTGGGCGGGCATCGACGAAGCGCATTACAGCAGGCTGTTCCACATAGCTTTTACGGGATCGCTTTCTTCAACAATCTTCTGCTGACCATGTTCGCCGTTCTCTCCATACAAAAGAAAAAAAACCCCCGCTAAGGAGGATCGCGCCAGCTATAGCCCGCATGAACCAGGATAACCGTCGCTGCGCTTCATTTCATCCAAATGCTCCCGCATTTCCTGGTCCTGAGGCATTTCCGCCACAATTTTCGGTTGATCGTCACGCGCAGCGGGCCCGTCAGCCGCTTTTTTTGTTTTGATTATCGTTATCCACTGCCATCCCTCCCGTATTCGGTTGAATATCGTTGACAGGATTAGGATGCTCGTCTTTATGGACCTTTATTCTAGCGGAAAAGCTGGATCAGCAGCAGGACCGCTTTGTTCAGCGCTTTGGGCTTCGGTTCCCACCACAGCTTTCGTTCCACGCGTTCCTACGCTTTTTTCTTCCAGCTCCATCCTCACTATCTCACACTTCGCAAAGCCTATACATGATGGCCAAGGAAATGCTGCAGGACGCGGATCTCATTCTTAGCGAGTTTGTGATGGGAGAAGAATACGACTTGTCACAGCTGGAGATCTATCAAATGACAGGACGTTATCTAAGGGAATATATGGGCAAGGAGATGGAAAGCATGGACCGGCTCGTCGACGAGCTGTTGAAGGAACCGCTGCCGGCGGAGCGAAGGACCAAATTGAGGAGCTGGAACGGCTGCTCACCCCGCAGGCGGGAATCGTTTTTCTGCTGCATAAAAAAAATATGTGGCTTCATTTCCCCGTTCGGTAAAAAGGGATCTCTCTCACTTCGTTGGGGATGATAGATTTCAAGCAGGTATGGTTCCAGCCGGAGCATTCATAAGAAGAGGCGCACAAGGAGATACTTGGTACATCACAATGTGCCCAAAGGAGGTCTCCATGTTTAAAGTAAACAACGCGCAAACGATGATGGTGGTAGAATACGACGACAAGCCCTGTGCATTGGTCGAAGTGGAGCTTCAGGGCCATGAGGATGAATACATCGCGGGTTTCTCCGAGCTATGCTTCAATGTGCCGGAACTGATGATGGTGTATCGCCGCGATGCGAGCGATGAGTCAGACTCGTTTGATAACGATCTCCATGAAGCGTTCCAGGAAGCGAGCAGCGACCTGTTCGGCGGCGGCGAAGCTGTAATGGGGAGCAGCCGCGCAGCTTTTGTCGATGCGGTGCTTAGCTTCGGCAGCGTGAGGGAGGATATCCGCACCGCGCTGAGGCACTACAGCATTATGGATCTGGAGGCAGGCCGCGCCTCGGACGAAGCTTCCCAGTTCAGCTTCTAGCAGAATGGAAATTAACAACCCGATGGATGCACTCAGGGCGTTGGCTTGACCGGTTTGTTAGGGTGAAGCGAGAGCGGCAGGAGTGGGGTCTGGCCGACCCGCCGTCAGCGCCGCAACACGTTGGAATAACCGCGCGGTGTAGCTGATATCGGGTTTTTTTTGCATGCCAGCGGGACCGTCAGGAAGGACCTCCGCCGTATCTGCGCTCCATCGATTGCCAGCGGGCGGTGCCGATGAAGAAGCCAAGGGTGGCGAACACTGCCAGGCGGACGAAGAAGAAAGGCAGCGACACCTGATGAATGGCAAACACCTCTATCAACGAAAACAGCACAGAGAGCAGGAGCCCCCAAGCAAGCACCCCGTAATATAAAACATATTTGGATCTGCCGATCTGTTTGCAACGCTCCATTTCAACATCTGCCGGTCGTTCATAAGGAAAATCCGACTCCTTTTTTTTGTCTACGAATAATCTTCGGTTGCAGTATCGCTTTCATCATAACAAGGGGCTTTGTTTCCGTCAAAAGGTTTGTTCACGCGTGCCCTGCATAGTATCTTGTTGTAACCGCGAAAGAGAGGACGCCAGTTATGGATCTGACTACCCGCCGTGCATCCCCGCAAAGCGCGTCTTGACGCTGGGCGGAGGCAGGGATACACTGTAAAAGTAAAAAAAAGCGTGTACAAAAGGGAGCTTTCTCACATTTAGAAGGCAGGCCTGAACAAGATTCGAAACTCATATAAGATGATAAAAGGGTGAACCTGATGACGAATACAGCAGCCATGTATCTGCGGGCTTCCACCAACCTTGCAGCCGGAGACAGCAAAGACCTCTCCCTGGAATATCCGATGCAGGCGATTACATTGATTGTGGTCATTATCGCCACATTTGCGGCCATGCTTGTTTGGTCCAAATGGAACAAAAAAAGAAACGGAGATAACTCTATGTATTTTCTTAATGAAGAGCAGATCGAGCTGCGACTCAGCTTTCTTTCCGAAGTAACTGAAACGTCGAGGCAGGTGGCGGAACAATGGGACGAATCCAGCCTCGTTGTCAAATATGCCATGACCGTGTGCTGCATCTGGCGATCGAATGCGTTACCGACATCGGCAGCCTGCTTATCGACGGATTCATCCTGCGGGATGCGAGCTCCTACGAAGATATTATCGATATTCTTTCTACGGAAAAAAAAGCAATAACCGCCGAGGTGGCGGAGCCTATACTGGAGCTGGTCCGCCTGCGCAGGCCTCTGGTGCAGGATTTCGCCCAGCGGCCCATTACAGGGCTTCATCCGCTCATTCCGGCGCTGCCGTCGCTGCTGTCCGCTTTCGAGGCTCAGGTCAGGGCATTTATTAAAGCTGAACTGGGCAGGCAAGAAGCGTGAGATTCTAACGTCAATCGTCAGTGACAAATGTCATTATAAATAGCCTTAATTGTTCAGTGAAAATGTCACATTTGTGTGGTGAAGCGAGGGGTTGACTGGGAGCCTCTGTCAGCTGAGTGTGAAGGCGCCGCGGCAACTCCCCGTAGAGAGGGAGTCACCTTGGCAAGCAGCCTACTCGACCGCCTTCTCCCTGTAAACCCATCTAGCAAGGCGCTTCTTGTTTACCAATTGCCTTGCGCATAACTGTTGTGCTGAGAGTAGATGGCGTCTGGGAAGCGAGATTATATAAAAAAAATGGTTCAGTAACAAAGTCCGGGCAATATAGATCGACAAATCGACAAGAAAAGGAAAATCCAAATCATCGTCGTAATGGTAAAGTACCGCTACCCACCATACGAAAGGGATGATTTGGATGCTCTCCCATTTTAGCATGGCGTCTGAAATAAAAAACAGAGTCTTATCGGATTTTGCATCAAGTCGAGATTCCTTACGGTTATCCGAATGCTGGCCTACACCGGCAATTAGCCTTCATACTCACGGAGGGCACTTTCCGGACTGCGGAACATGGTCCGGTAACGTTTATGAACAAGTACAAAAGTGGTGATTTCAGGAGAAGGCCTTACCTTCTGCAACTGTAACTTCTCCAAATTGGTCAGGTTACGTGGTCGATACTAGCGCAGGTAATGCCCCCTACACAAAAAAATTGCAGGTGATTTTGTGATACCGGACGTTTCTTCATCAACGCAAGATTCCTATGAATGCAGTTGGGTAGGACTTGGTGGATATGGAGATGCTCGTTTAATTCAAGCAGGCACCGAATCTGACGCTACTACTCATTGGTTCGGGCGACGACTGCCAATTATTATGTTTGGACCGAGCAGTTGCCGGATCAACCGACAGAACAAATGATAAGCAATTTCCCTGTCTCACCGGGTGACCAAATGTATGTACACCTTGAATATGGTACGCACATTGATTCCTCTGGTGTAGAGGTTGGTAACGCAACATTTTATATTCAAGATTTGACTAAGAATACTTACACTAGCTTTACCAGTGGTGTAAATGCAATGAATGATTATTTCGGTGGAACTGCAGAGTGGGTTGATGAACGTCCTGCATTTAACAATGTGCCTGCATCTCTTGCTAACTTTAATACCGTACAATGGACAAATCTGTTTGCTGCAAATCCCAGTGATTCAAAAAAAATTAGGCGACTGGGGCCGTGATCAAATCATTATGGAAAACGGCACTAACGTACTTGCTTCTCCCTTAGCCTCTTATGATTACAATACCAACTCATTTGTAAATCGCTGGTTCGATTATAACTAAACGTGCATAAACACGGTAGCAACATTATCGAACTCCAAGCCGTCAGATATGTATATCAGTGCAAAGGAGCTACTCAAATGAAGACTATTTTATTATTACTGGCTCTGCTGACGGCAGGTTGTTCCTCCGTCACTCAAGGCAATAAAGGGAGTGCAATATCCGTCGGTTATCGTGATGTAAATGGAGTTCGATACATTGCCACCATTGAAGGAATCAAGCAGGTAGGAAAGGAAATACCTTCAAAAGAATCAAAGACCTCTGAGTTTTTTTGAAATACCAGACTTAGATCCAATGAAGCTATTGCAATGAAAAAAGGATAGCGGGGGGTATATTAAGTTAGTGCGAAAAGATATCTGGTGTGCTTCACCCCAGGCATCAGATCCAGCTTTGCAAACGGCGGGACAATGTACAAAATGATTATGTGGATATGTTGAATTCCTACGGATGCAATTCCAATGATTGAGCAGGTCACCACAATGGTCTTGCTCTTTTTTTTTGCTTTTTTAATTCATAAACGTTTTTTTGCTATGCTGAACTTGCTTCTGAGTGTGGTCAATCGGTGTTTTCCACGGAGGTCCAGCGGCGGGTTTAAGTGGTGACGCAGAGCTCAACTTTTTTTGCGTTTTGTGGTGCAATCGCACGTTCCGGTTATCCGGTTTCTCGCAGTTGAACTGCACTGCCTTGACGAAACACGACGACGTTTCCTAGCATGGTTTCACGGACCGCTACGATCGTCTTGGCATCAAAGGTCACACCTGGCTTGAGGCTATGGTGTACAACGACAGAAGCGTGAGATTCTAATTTACTAAAAAACCGGGTATCGGTTAAAATAGGGGAACAATCCTTACGAAGCGGGGAGCGGCAAGCTCATGAACGAACAGAAATCCTCGACGCGCAAGGTGGTCCTCACTCTTTTAAAGACGGAAGGCTCACTTAGCGTGAGCGATCTATCCAGGCAGTTAGGCATAACCGAAATGGCCGTCCGCAGGCACGTCAATACGCTGGAGCGGGACGGGCTTATTGAAGCGAAGCTGGTGCGCCAGCCATTGGGCCGGCCTGCCCAGCTTTATTCTCTGACACGGTCGGCGGATGACCATTTTCCCAAAAGGTACCACCGTCTGGCTCTGGAGCTTTTGTCCGAGCTGATGGAGGAAGAAGGGGAAGAACGGGTCGGCCGGCTGTTTGAGCGCAGGAAAGAGACAATGTACAGCAAATACAGCGGGCAAATCGAAGGGAGAGATCTCGTCGAGAAGGTTGCAGAGCTGGCAGCGATTCAGAACACGAACGGTTATATGACCGAGTGGTCCCAGGAGAAGGCGGGCGAGTTCCGGCTCACGGAGCATAACTGTCCGATTTCCAGAGTGGCGAATAAGTATCAGCAGGCGTGCGCTTGTGAGCTGGCCTTATTCCAAAGGCTCCTGGGCGCCGAGGTGGAGCGGACGGAATGCCTGGCTGAAGGCGGGGCCAAATGTGTGTACCTGATCCGGTCGGTGGCCTCCATCGGCTAACATCTTTCACAGCAGGGCGACAGGTTAGGTGAACGAAATTGTACATGGCAGCCAATTGGCTCACTGCGGTTTAAAAAAAGACTCTGTTCGCATCGTGCGGGATTCACCGTACCACGTGACAAAAAAACCTCATTGCACATATTCTTGCTGCAAATCCATAAATTTAGATACTTCCGCTAACGAATCAGCCACGTACCACGTCAATTCCTCGGGATGTGGATTGGCACTGACGATTTTCTACATGGACTGGCTCGAAGATTTCTGCATATGGACCAGCGCCGTTGCCCGGCCGGGCGGCTGCGTCCGGCCGAGCGGCTGCAGTTACACCCGACTAGTCGACAAAGCCGACAGTCTGCTTGCTTTCTCCTTGACCCAACCATAATTTCCTTGGCGGATTTCTTTCAAGTTGATCAGCGAGCCACCGATGCCTAGAGCGTAGCAACCAGCGTCCAAATATTGGAGCAGGTTGTCTTCCGTTATGCCGCCAACGGCGATGAGAGGGATATGATTGAGCGGTGCGATGACATCTTTGATGTACGGCAATCCGACGCTGGCGCAAGGGAACAGCTTGACTGCGGCGGCTCCCGCTTTCCAGGCCTTCACGATTTCCGTGGGCGTAAAGGCGCCCGGAAAGATCGGCACACCCTGCTCCACCGCATAGCGGATGACTTCTTCCTCCATGTTCGGGGTGACCAGGTAAGCAGCTCCGGCCGCAATGGCCTCTTTGGCCTGATCCACATCCAGCACCGTTCCGGCTCCGATATACATTTTCTCCCCATGGGATTCCTGCAGTCCGGCTATCATAGACACCGCTCCGGGCGTATTCAGAGTCACTTCCATCACGGTTACTCCACCTTCGTACAAGGCATCCGCCACAGGAGCCAAATGCTCCCGTTCTACTCCCCGAAGAATGGCGATGATCCGCGTTTTTTTTCGATTTCGCTGAGCCCTTTTTTTCACGTTTCAATGTCTATCACACTCCAATATTGGTTATGCCATCTATTATACATGCTTTTATTATAATGCAAACTGTGCTAATCTCATGGATGGGCCACTCTCCCGAGGGAATAAAACCATCCCTAATATGGAAAGGAGTTTATTTTGTCATGAAAAAAAATCTGTTTCTGCTTTGTTATGTTTATTGTTGATGGCCTCCGTGCTCCTCGCAGCCTGCGGCAAGAAAGAAGCGGCTCCCGGAGGAGGGACGTCGTCTGCACCCGGTAAGGCAAGCGCCAGAAGGAATTTCTGATCGGCGTCATCCCCGCTTTCACTGAAGGGAATCCCAGGGTGGCGATGGACAAGCTCGGCAAACTGATGTCGGAGAAGCTGAACCGTCCGGTAAAAGCCTCCCAGTATCCGGATTACAACGCCGTAGTTGAAGCTTTGGGAGCGGGCAAGATCCAAATGGCCTACCTGGGACCGCTCACTTACGTCATCGCGAACGAAAAGTACGGCGCCAAAGCGATCATGGCTATCGAAGTGGGCGGGAAGCCTTACTATTATTCTTATCTGATCACGCACAAGGATTCGCCTTACAATTCCTTCGATGATGTGGTAAAGAACGCGGATAAGATCCAGCTTGCGTTCGGCGATATCAATTCGACTTCGGGCAGCCTCGTTCCGGGCATGGCTTTGAAAAAAAAGCGGGAGTATTCGAGTCCAAGGACAAATATAAATTTAAAAAAAAGTGACCTACACCGGAACCCATGATGCAACCGCCCTGTCGATCCAGAATAAAACCCAGGACGCGGGAGCGATTGACAGCGCGATTTATGATACATTGGTAAAAAACGAACAAGATCGACGGCAGCCAGTTTAAAGTGATCTGGAAGTCGGAGCAGCTGTTCCAGTATCCTTTTGCCGTGGAAAAAATCAGTGTCCGATGCCGACATCAAGCTGATTCAAGACACTATGAAGGACATCAAGGATCCGGACATCCTGCTGGCGTTCAACGGCGCGAGCTCCTTTATACCTGCGAAGAACGAAGATTACGCCGCCATCCTGAAAGCAGCCAAAGAGGACGGCAGGATCAAGTGACGCGTTCCCGCAGGAGAGAGGAAGATCAGGCGCCATGAGAAAAAAAATAATCGCCCTGCTCACAGTGCTGTTCCTGCTGGTCTGGTCCGCTTACGGCATCGGCTTCGATTGGAAGGCTTTCGGCGATATCGGCAATACGGTGAAGTTCGTTGGCAAGCAATGGTTTCCCCTCGATTGGAGCGAAGCGGCTACGCCTTGAAGGAGACGGCGGCGACGCTGCAGATCGCGCTGTTCAGCACTTTGGCCGCTTTGTTCGTCGCGCTGCCGGCGAGCTTCCTGGCTGCACGGAACACAACGCCATTACCGGGCATTTATCACGTTATCCGGTCCGTGTTTAATTTTGTGAGGTCGGTGCCCGAAATGGTGCTGGCCCTTATCTTTATCCCAACGCTCGGTCTCGGCCGATGCCGGCCGTCATTGCGCTCATTATCCACAATGTCGGCGTGTTCGGCAAGCTGGTCTCGGAGATGATCGAGGCGATGGATTCCGGGCCGCAGGAGGCCGTCGAATCTGTCGGCGGAACCGGCGTGCTTGTCGCGCTGTACGGGATTATGCCGCAGATGGTTCCGCATGTCATTTCGCAATATTTTTTTACAGATTGGAAGTGGCGATTCGGACTTCGCTCATTCTCGGCGTCGTTGGGGCTGGAGGAATCGGCCAGCTGTTGTATAATGATTTTAAACTGTTTGCGTATCAAAAAAAAGTGGCTGTAGAGGTTTTATTCATTGTTGTGCTGGTGACCTTCGTCGATTACCTGGGCGCATATATCCGAAAGCGGGTGCTGTAATGCTGGAAATCCAGGGACTGAGGAAGATTTACCCCGGCGAGAAGCAGCCCGCATTGGAAGGGATTGACCTGACTGTGGAGACCGGAGAGTTTGTGGCCGTGCTCGGCAAAAGCGGAGCGGGCAAGTCGTCCTTGATCCGCTGCATCAACCGGCTGGTCGAGCCGGACGAGGGACGGATCGTGTGGAACGGGCGGGAGATCACCGGCCTGCCCGCCAAGGAGCTGCGCAGAGCGAGAGGGAAGATCGGCATGATCTTCCAGCGCTTCAATCTGCTGCCGCGGTCGGTGTGCTGACGAATGTGATCGTCGGCGATTTTTTCTTCGCTGCCGC
Source organism: Paenibacillus sp. JCM 18996 (assembly GCA_001313085.1). The sequence goes on from BBFE01000033.1 coordinate 43,407, forward strand.
TGCGGCGCAGCCTGTTTTGGAGCTTCTCCCGGGCGGAGAAGGACAAAGCTTTGGCGGCGCTGCGCGAAGTGGGCCTGGAGCGTTATGCGGGCAGGCGGGTGGACGATTTGAGCGGCGGCCAGCAGCAGCGCGTCGCGATTGCGCGGGTGCTGATGCAGGAGCCGGAGCTGCTGCTCGGCGACGAGCCGGTCGCAAGCTTGATCCGCTCACGTCGGAGCGGATTATGCAGTTCGTCGCCCGGCTCCATCGGGAGCGGGGAATGACCGTCATCATGAATCTGCATGATGTCGGTTTGGCACGGCAGTACGCGGCCAGAGTGATCGGCTTGGCCGATGGCCGCGTCGTTTTCGACGGACCGCCTGAGCTGCTGGACGATGAGGCGCTGAAGCTGATTTATCCGCAGGACGAGGAATGATGGATAAGTAACAGGAATTCGGACAAGGGCTGGGGGTATACTGAAGACGGAATGGGCTATAGAATGGGCTCCGACCACCCGTCGTTCAGCGCCGCAACGCGCCGGGAGAACCGCGCGTTGGGCGATCTGCTGCGTGGAGGATCAATATATGGCAGGGCTATCACTGTATACCTTGAAAGGATGAATATTCGTATGAGTGAATCACAAGAAACCCAGGTAAAGCTGACGTCGTTTTCCACGAAGGGAGGCTGCGGCTGCAAAATCGGCCCGGCGGACCTGTCGCAGGTGCTGCGCAATTTGCCGGAGGCGGAAGCCGACCCTAATCTGCTGGTCGGCCTGGATACAAGCGATGATGCTGGAGTTTATAAGATCAGCGAGGATCTGGCTTTAGTGCAGACGGTCGACTTCTTCACGCCGATCGTGGACGATCCGTATTCGTTCGGACAAGTCGCCGCTGCGAACGCGCTCAGCGATGTCTACGCGATGGGCGGCAAGCCGCTGACGGTGCTGAATATCGTCGCTTTTCCGATCACGAAGCTGGATAAGTCGATTCTGGCGGAAATTTTTTTGCGCGGCGCCGGCGACAAGGTGCGGGAAGCCGGCGCGACGCTCGTCGGGGGCCATTCGATCGACGACAATGAGCCGAAGTTTGGCCTCGCGGTAACCGGCGTCGTCCATCCGAACTCGGTGAGGACGAACGCGGGAGCAAAGCCGGGTGACCGGCTCATTCTCACCAAGCCGATCGGCGTAGGCATCCTGACGACGTCGATCAAGCGCGGCCTGCTCAGCGCGGAGGAGATCGAACGGGTCACGAAGGTGATGACGACGCTGAACAAGACCGCCGCTGAGATCATGGAAGGCTACGACGTCCACGCCTGCACGGACGTCACCGGCTTTGGCCTGCTCGGACATGCTTCCGAGATGGCCAAAGGCAGCGGCGTCGGCGTGCGCA
>BBFE01000034.1 GCA_001313085.1 Paenibacillus sp. JCM 18996
TGCGCTTGCGCAGCTTCATCGAAATGCCGCGTTCGATGAGCTGCACAAATTCCCGGTCGCGCGGCGAGGCGAACGTGACCGCAACGCCCGTCTGGCCGGCCCGTCCCGTGCGGCCAATCCGGTGGATGTAGCTCTCGGCGTCGTGGGGGATGTCATAATTGTAGACATGGGAGACGCCTTCCACATCCAACCCTCTCGCGGCGATATCGGTTGCTACAAGCACCTGGATCTTCGCTTCGCGGAACCGCTTCATGACCTGCTCGCGCTTGGCCTGCGACAGGTCCCCGTGCAGCTCGTCGGAGGCGATGCCCCTCTCGAGCAGCGCTTCGTTCAGCGTCGTCGCTCTCCGCTTCGTCCGGCAGAACACCATCGCGAGGAAGGGGTTTTGCTCCTCGATCATACTTACGAGCGCGTCCTGTTTGTTCCGGTCGGACGCCTCCACAAGCCACTGCTCGATTTTGTCCACCGTCACCTGTTTGGTATGGATTTGAATCGTCACCGGCTCGCGCATATAGCGTTTAGCCAGATTTTTTTGATCCCCGAAGGCATCGTGGCCGAGAACAAAAGCGTCTGCCGCCTGCCCGGCGTCTGCGCTATAATCTCTTCCACTTCATTCAGGAAGCCCATTTGCAGCATTTGGTCCGCCTCGTCCAGCACAAGCACGGCCAGCTTTCCGAAATTGACGGCGCCTCTGCGAAGATGGTCCAGCAGCCTGCCCGGAGTGGCCACCACGATATGGATGCTGCCCTGAAGCTTTTTTTAGCTGCCTCTCGACATCCTGTCCGCCGTACGCCGCGAGAATGTTCGCTCCCGCGACCTGCGCCCATTTTTTTCAGCTCGGCTGTAATCTGGATCGCCAGCTCCCTCGTGGGAGTGAGAATGAGCGCCTGCACTTCATCCTTTTGCGGATTGACAATTTCCAGTATCGGAAGGCCGAAGGCAGAGTCTTGCCCGTTCCGGTCTGCGCCTGCGCTATAACGTCCCTGTTAGCGATGACCACGGGGATGGCCTGCAGCTGGACCGGCGTCGGCTCGTGTATCCCGGATTCCCTGAGCGCGTCCGCGATTTCTTTTCTGACACCAAGATTGATAAAGGATTGCTCCATAATTGTACTCCTCTGCTCGTGCGGTATGAATGTATTAAACCATTCTGCGGCAAAAAAAAGCCAATTTATACTCGCAACGTGTCACAGCCGTGCCTCTCTTGCGAAGTTAAACATATAAAGGAAAGATAACACAAGCAGCGGAAGGAGGACCGGAGTGGATACAACGAAAGACCGTAAAAAAACGGCAGAGGCGTCTCCATTATTGCTTGCACCAACGACCTTGCCTTTATCGGCAACCTGTTCACGAACTATACCCGCCAAAAGGGAGTCCGCAAAGAGCTCATTGTCGTCATTAACAAGGACAGCATCCCGATGGCACCCTACCTCAAAAAAAGCGCAACGGCTGCAAAATGTAAAAGTGTATCGGATACCGGGCCGTGTCTCGCTTGGCAAATGTCTCAACTTCGGAGTGTCAAAAGCAAATTACTCCCTTGTAGCCAAATTCGACCATGATGATTACTACGCCCCCAACTATCTAAACCGGGCCATTCGGGCGATGAAGCGCAAGAATGCGGATGTGGTCGGCAAACGGACAATTTTTTACTTATCTTCAATCCAAAAAAAAGCTTCTCGTGCTGCGCTTCCCGGGAAATCAGAACAGGTTCGTCGGGCACGTGGCGGGCGGAACCATTCTATTCAAAAAAAAGAAGCTGTTTCGGCGGGTGCGGTTTTCCAATATTTCGCTGGGCGAAGATGTGAGGTTCCTCAGGGACTGCCGGACGCGAGGATTTAAAATTTATTCTTCCGATAAATATGACTATGTTTATATCCGCAGGAAGGACCCGCAAAGCCATACCTGGAAAATCGGGGACACCTATCTGATCAAAACCGGCAAAATCGTAAAGCGCACCGAAAACTTTAAAGCGTTAACCGTCAGTGCGCCCTACGCGCCAGCCAATCTCCGCGGCAAATAGCCGGGGTTTTTTTTATTGTATAGGAAATTATGATTTTCGGTGGCTGTGGATAAGTGTGGGTAGATACATTCATCCGCTGGGAGATGTTGTCTTCGTAAATCCCCACTATTCCAATCCAGAAGATCACCTTAGCGTTATAGTTGTGTTGGATCAATTCAACTTCAGCGGATATTCCCCTGCTTTAACGGTCTGAGCACTTACCGTGCAGTGTCGCATCGTCGCCCGGAGAATCGAAGGCCTGGCAGCAAGTCAAGACCAATGGCGGCAGTGCCGGCATCGACCAGATCACAATAGACTGGATTACGCAAACATACGGGGAAGATCGCCTGATTAATGAAACCATCGATACACTGAAAGCCGGAAAGTGCCCTCCAAAACCGGTTCGCAGAAAAGATATCCCAAAGGGAGATGGAAAGACGCGATTTAGGGACACTGGTGCGCTATGCAGATGATCTGGTCATCCTGTGTCACCTGAAGAAGCATGCGCTGGAGAGCATCGCGTCTTATGCTGGATATTTATGTTTATACAATTTGGTTAAGAATAAATTCCGGAGGAACAATTTTACGGCAGCTTTCTACATAGAATTACACGCCGCATGGCCAGATTAAGCCTAAAAAAAGGCAATATATTAACAGCTTTTAGAACAATTTGTGAACTCTGCCAGATTTATTGACAAAAAAAGAATACCCAATTTATAGTTAATAACGTAATTGAGGTTCGGTTAACAAGGCAGTGCGATCCATGCTATTAATAAAGTTTTCATTGGGATGCTTACCGTGATTCAACGTCGAAGGTTGTGTCGATTTGTTGAATTCTTTGGGAGCTTTTCTTGTGAGCGGAAGCCATAAGTTTCTTTTGAAACTTATTTTTTTTCTCTTAACTCTCGAAAAAAAAGTGGGGTTGATAAGCAATGAGTCGTTGGCAATCTTTATGGCGTCTAATCCCGCTGTTCGCGGTGATGACGTTCCTGTTAACAGGGTGTGGAATCGATACCCTGTCCGCTTTGCAGCCTAGAGGCGATGTGGCAAGAGAGCAGTTCAATTTGATGATGCTCAGTTTGGGCATCATGATCGTGGTATTTATTGTAGTTATCTCCATCTACCTCTACGTCCTGGTTCGTTTCCGCAAGCGGAAGGGTCAGCAGGGCATACCCAAACAGGTGGAAGGCAGCCACGTTCTGGAACTTATCTGGACTGTCATCCCAATCCTTCTTCTCTTGGTGCTTGCTGTGCCGACCGTAACTACAACGTTCCATCTCGCCAAAGATTACAAGAGCGAAAAGGATGCGGTTAAAGTCAAGGTTACGGCTCATCAGTTCTGGTGGGAATTCGATTATCCGGATTACGGAATCAAGACCGCTCAGGATTTGGTCATTCCGGCAGGGAAGAAGATTGCCTTCGAATTGACCTCCGCTGACATCGTACATTCCTTCTGGGTTCCTTCCTTAGCGGGAAAGGTCGATACTACCCCGGGAAGAATTAATAAATTATACTTAAGCGCAGACCCTGACCAGATCGATAAAGTGTTCAGAGGCAAATGCGCCGAGCTTTGCGGAGCGTCACACGCCTTGATGGACTTTAAAGTGAAAACTCTGTCCGATGCGGATTTCCAGAAGTGGACCTCCGATATGAAAGCGCCTAAAACGGTGGCCGCCGACGCCAAAGCAGGCGAAGAGCTGTTCAAGAACAAATGCCTGCAGTGCCACGCTGTAACACCCGATGGAGCAGGCCTCGGTCCTAACCTGAACGGTTTCGCTCACAGAGAGATGGTCGCAGGTGTGCTTGACCGCAAGAACGGCAACAACGATGAAAGCATTAAGACCTGGATCAAAGATCCTCAAGCGGTCAAGCCGGGCAACTCGATGCCTCAGCTTGGACTGAACGACAGCCAGATCAACGATCTTGTCAAATACTTAAACACTTTAAAATAACGCTTACGATGCCGGTTTCTTGCTGGAAACTCAGTTGATTTTACGATGCTGGCTTCCTGTGGAAGCTCAGTTAATGCTTACGATGCTAGCTTCCTGCGGAAGCTCTTGGGAGGTAAAAAAAGTTGGCTCACTCACACGAAGTCAAACGATACAGCGGCTTAATGGATTGGCTTACAACGGTTGACCACAAGAAGGTCGGTATCCTGTATCTTCTGGGCGGAGGAATCTTCTTCCTGATCGGTGGACTGGAAGCGATTCTCATTCGGATTCAGCTGTTATATCCAAACCAGCACATTTTTTATCGGCAATACATTTAACGAATTGACGACGATGCACGGAACGACAATGATCTTCCTGGCCGCGATGCCGCTCCTGTTCGCCTTTATGAATGCGATTGTGCCTTTGCAGATCGGGGCAAGGGACGTTGCTTATCCGTTCGTTAACGCTCTCGGCTTCTGGCTGTTCTTTTTTCGGCGGACTGCTCTTGAACACAAGCTGGTTCCTAGGCGCAGTACCGGATGCCGGATGGACCGGTTATGCTCCGCTTTCCACGTTAAAAGATCACGTCGGAACCAATTTTTTTATGTTCTAGGTTTACAGATTGCCGGTATTGGAACACTAATCGGGGGCATTAATTTCCTCGTCACCATCATCAACATGCGCGCTCCAGGCATGACTTTCATGCGCATGCCGCTGTTCACTTGGACTGCGTTCGTTACGTCGGCGCTTATCCTGTTCGCTTTCCCTGTCATTACAGTAGGTCTGGTTCAGCTTATGTTCGACCGTATTTTTTGACGGCGCCTTCTTCGACCCGAACCGCGGCGGTAATCCGGTGCTGTGGCAGCACGTGTTCTGGATCTTTGGGCACCCTGAAGTTTACATTCTGATTCTGCCCGCTTTCGGAATTATCTCTGAAGTGGTAAGTACCTTCTCCAGCAAAAGATTGTTCGGTTACAGCTCAATGGTTTTCGCTACCGTCTTGATCGGATTCCTGGGCTTCATGGTATGGGTTCACCATATGTTTACCGACGGGCTGGGGCCTGTAGCCAATGCGATTTTCTCAGTGGCGACGATGGCGATTGCCGTACCTACGGGGGTAAAGATTTTCAACTGGCTTTTCACTCTGTGGGGCGGACATATCCGTTTCACTACCGCCAACCTGTGGGCTGTCGCCTTCATTCCCACCTTCGTAATGGGCGGAACCACCGGGGTTATGCTTTCCGTACCTCCTGCGGATTACCAGTACCATGATACTTATTTCGTAGTCGCGCACTTCCACTATGTCATCGTCGGCGGCCTGATTCTATCGGTATTCTCCGGCCTGTACTATTGGTGGCCCAAAATGTTCGGCCGTATGTTAAACGAATCTTTAGGCAAATTCCATTTCTGGTTCTTTTTTTCATCGGTTTCCATTTGACCTTCTTCCCTCAGCACTTCCTTGGATTGCTCGGCATGCCGCGGAGGGTTTACACGTTCCTGCCTAACCAAGGGCTGGACGAAGGCAATTTTGTTTCTTCGGTCGGCGCTTTCCTTATGGGAATCGGTACTGTAATCTTTATTATTAACATTCTTGCGACGGCCAGAAAACCGAAGGACGCGGTCAATGATCCTTGGGACGGACGAACTTTGGAATGGTCCATTCCTTCCCCGGCTCCGGAGTACAACTTCAAGCAGACTCCGCTTGTCAAGAGCCTGGACGCATTCTGGTACGAGAAGATGGCCGGCAACAAGGAAATGACTCCTGCAGAACCGGTCGGACCGATTCATATGCCTTCTCCGTCCATTCTGCCTTTGGTAATGTCCATCGGATTGTTCATTTCCGGTTACGGGTTCATGTACAAGACTTTCATCGTAGCTATCGTCGGAATCGGAATTACACTCGTTTGTATGCTGCTTCGCTCTCTATATGACGACCACGGTTGGCACATAGAGAAGGATGAGCTGGAAGAAAAGGGGGTTAAAGCATGAGTACCGTTACCCATCACGGAGTAGGAACGCTGCCTCCGGAACCGGAAAAAAGCAACGCTTGAAGCAAGAAATAAGATTCTCGGTTTTTTTGGCTGTTTCTGGGTGGCGAGACCGTATTGTTCGGTACCTTGTTCGCTTCCTATATTGCCCTTCGCAGATCGGTCGGAGACGGGCCGACGCCCGACCATTTGTTTCAAACCGGAACTGTTGCACTCTCGACTTTCATCTTGCTTACGAGTTCTTTAACCAGTGTATTTGCCGTAATGGCTATGCACAAACATAAGCTCAATCAATTATTAATGTGGTTACTCGTCACTATCGTACTGGGCTTGGTTTTCCTGGGTTTGGAAATTTCTGAATTCTCGCAGTATGTAAAAGAGGGGCATGTCTTCTCAAACACTGCATTCGCCACTTCGTTCTACACGCTCGTCGGCTTCCACGGAGCCCACGTAGCGTTCGGAGTATGTTGGATTACAGCTCTGATTTTACAAGGTTTGAGAAAAGGGCTCACAGTGGTCACCGCACCTAAGTATTATGTCGCCGCGCTGTACTGGCACTTTATCGACGTTGTTTGGGTATTTATCTTCACGGTTGTTTACCTGATGGGGAAGGTGGCGCATTAAGATGACAGACAATCATCAACCGACATCTCCAAGCCATAGAATCCGGCATGAAGGACCAAGGAATCATTACCTGTCCTACATCGTATCGATTCTGCTGACAATGCTGGCTTTCGCAGTAGTATTGTACGGTGGATTGGATCCGGCTTTCATCATGATTTTCATTGTGACGTTGGCTCTTGTGCAGGCTGTTTTCCAGCTCATTTTCTGGATGCACATGAAGGACAGAGGCATTTACATGCGATTATCGGACTCGCATTCGGATTTTTTTTGTGGCATTGACAGCAGTAGTTACGGCTGTATATTGGGTTTGGTAGTATGTACGGGGGAGGCGGAGCGTTAATACAGCCTCCTCCTTTTTTTCAAAATGAAGGGAGGTTTTTTCCGTGAATCCTTTGCATCACGGGACCGCGAGCTTTGCGGATTTATGGAATCCCGGTATCATCGTATTGATCGGCTTGATCGCACTTTTTTTTATTTTATGTGTCTAGGGCCGCTGAAGGAGCGGTTTGCCGATGCGGCTCCCGTGCCGGTTGGGAAGAAGCTTTATTTTATAACCGGATTGGTAGTTTTCTATATCGGTCAAGGAAGCCCGTTGGATTATTACGGCCATCACTTCTTTTTTTCAGCATGCATATGCTTCAGCAGTCGCTGCTCTATCTCGTCGTCCCGCCGCTCATTTATTTGGGGACGCCGGAATGGATGGTGAAGCCGATAATGAGCCAGGGCGTTTTTTCCAAGGTCACCCGGTTTGCAGTTAAACCGTTGATCGCCGTTTTTTACCTTTAATATTCTGTTCTCCGTGTATCATTTTCCGATAGTTCTGAACACACTAATGGAGATCGGCTGGCTGCATTTGCTTTATCATTTGGTGCTGTTCTTGAGCGCTTTTCAAATGTGGTTTCCTGTATTTGCGCCAATTGAAGAAGCGGACTCCTTATCGGAGCTGCAGAAAATGGCATATGTCTTCGGAAACGGAATACTGCTTACTCCGGCTTGTGCTCTAATTATTTTTTGCCAATCAACTGCTGTATACGAATTACATGAATGCCGCTCCTCCGTTTGAATTCTTCCCTATGATCGACGATCAGCAGCTGGGCGGGGTCATCATGAAAATCATTCAGGAGATCGTATACGGAACTTGTCTGGCGTACATTTTCTTTAAATGGTATCGTAAAGAAAGGCGTACGGAGGATCCGTACCCTGACGGCTATTTAAATGCAAACGATACGGAAGATCAAAACCGGCCTGCGGGCTTGAATCAGGCAAAAAACTATTTAAAGCAGCCGGAACGGCGATTATTCAGCCGATCCTCACAAGCTGCGAGCAGAATGGACGGGATTTACATGCAACTGCTGCCGTTGATATGCACCTTATTGATTGTCGCCAGCGCTACAGTGCTGGCCTTCGGCTGGTACCATATTCGCAAAGGGAACCAACAGACTCACCAAAGATTAATGATAGTCTCTTCGATTTTAGCTTTGCTGTTCTTCATTCTATATATCGGGAGAACTTTATTCGTCGGCAACACCTCATACGGAGGGCCTGAATCACTGAGCTTGGCTTATCACCTGTTTCTCTTTTTTTCATATTACGTTGGCCACACTTGCCGGTGTGTTCGGATTAGTCACTTTGACGTTGGCGTATAAGAAAAAATTTTAAAAGGCACAAGAAAATCGGCAGATGGACAGCCGTTATGTGGTTGGTTACCGCACCGACAGGGGTTCTGGTATACATTTTGCTGTATGTGCTTTACCCTGGAGGACAGACGGAGCCGATGATTAACGCGATTTTTTTGGACTGTGATGCACTTATGCAAATCGCTGTAGGATCTACCAACCAGACAAAAGTTAAAGCGGTGGAAAGGGCTCTCGACGATGTCCGGTTCCAGGGCTGGGAATTAGGCAGTGTAATAGCCGGTTTGGAAGGCGGCACAGCTCCCGAAGGGGAGGAACGGCCAGACTCTTGGGTCGGATGGCGTCTGCGCATCGGTAACAATAGGCTAAGAGCCGACAATGAAACTCTAGTTATCCCGGTTTCCGCGTCCTCCGGCGTGGCGGAGCAGCCTTTCTCGGATGAGGAAACGGTGCTGGGAGCTGTGAACAGAGCCCGAAATGCGCTGCGTTTGGTGAAAGCCGATATAGGAATCGGCCTCGAAGGCGGAGTGGTGGAAACAGGGCACGGCTTGTTTTTTTGTGCAATTGGGGCGCGCTAACCGATGGATCCGGCGATCCCGTCATTGCGGGAGGAGCGAGGATTCGGCTGCCGGATGAGTTCCTGGCTCCCTTGAAAGCCGGCCAAGAGCTGGCTGAAGTGATGGACAGCTACACAAAGCAGCATAACATTCGCAGCGGACCGGGAGCGATCGGTATTTTTACAAGCGGGATGGTTAGCCGGCAGGAGATGTTTACGCATATCGTGAGGATGCTCCTTGGCCAGTACGTATACCGGGTTCGGGCGAGAAATCGAACCGGGTCCTGATGGATACGGTTGTTTTCTCGTACAACCCCATCTGACTTTACTTTTTTTGGCATGGTTTTTTTATGCGTTTCGCAGTCGTTAAGAAAACCTCCTGTCTGAGTCTATTGGAGGATGTTGTCAAGTCTTCTGTAGCGGTAGTTGTGAATGGGAAGAGAACGTGATGCTAGCATTGACATTAGAATTCACCTAGTACAGCCTCCGAAATAAAAGCGAACACGATTTCAGGGCGCTATTCTTAATTTTCTGGTCCTTTTTTTTGCCCGATAGCGCCGTTTCGAGTTCTTATTCGTTAAATTTCGCCGACCTTTTGTTCCAACGAACGAGATAGGGCCTTCACTAGTCTGTGTTTTACGAACTGAAAGCTGCCGAGATCAGCTGCTTATTTTTTTGTGAAATATTCGATGAAAAAAACCGGCTGTCGGATTTCCTTATCTAATCGATTACAAACCCAACTTTCTGGACTTCCTAGTTGCATAATACATACACTAGGCTGCGTACTGGTATGGGACCTTTTCTAGCGAACAAAAAAAGTATAAGCATTTCCAGAGTCGAATGGTGATTGTTTTCGCTGCGACGCCAGCTTTTGGACTTCGACATTTCCCGGGAAATCCGACATCAAATAGCAGTATGGCCTCTGTACATGGTCACAGCATACAATAAATTTTTTCGACAAGCAGCTAGTCAATGCACTTTAAGGATCCCGGTTTTTTGTCACGGCGGAAATGGTTTTTTTCCATTGACAATGGTTTGGAATTGATTTACTTTATAAAGGTTAGAGCAGTGAATTATTTTTTATAAAATTCGTATATCCTCATAATTAGGTTGAGGGTTTCTACAAGGGACCGTAAATTCCTGGCTACGAATATAGGGTTGCATTTATACCACCCTATACGTCAGCGGGATTTTTTTTGTATGTTCGGATTTTTTTGTATATTAAAGTTTAATATCGCTAAAGAGAAATGGACTTCGCGGGTTGCTCATTTTTTTTGATAAGGCTGCAATAGAGGCAGAAGGGAGTCGAAGGAGGAAAACGTAATGAGATGGAAATCGATTTTACTTGTATTCTTGGGGGCGTGCAGCTATGGTGTCCTTTCAACTATTGTTAAATTTGCGTATGGCGCCGGGTACAGTTTAGGGGAAGTGGTGGGCAGCCAGATGCTGACAGGGACGGTGATCATGTGGCTGGTTGTCGTCATTGGGCAGGGATGGAGTAGGAAAACTGCCCGCGAAGCAAGGAACGGCCGCGCTGATACGGGGTATGCGAAGATAACCTTAACCAAAGCAATCGCTCTGATGGCCGCCGGCGCACCGACAGGCGCGACAGGGCTTCTGTACTACGGGGCGCTGCAGAGTATCCCGGCTTCTTTGGCGATTGTTCTCTTATTCCAGTTTACATGGATGTCTGTGTTGATCGAGGCGGTGGGAAAACGCCGGATGCCAGGCCCGATGATGCTTGCTTCGTTGGCCGTACTGCTGTCGGGAACGCTGCTGGCTGCGGGAGTGCTTGAGCATGGACTGCAGTTTACTCTGTGGGGAATTGTGCTGGGACTGCTCTCGGTATAAGCTATACACTGTTTATACAGTTCGCAGGAAAAAAACCGTACCGGAAGTACAGCCCGCGCAGAGGAGCGCTTGGATGCTGACCGGTGCGGTCATCCTCGTGTTCATTTTGTTTCCGCCCTCTTTTCTGTTTAACGGGGTTCTATGGAGCGGTCTGCTGCTCTATGCGGTGCCTCTCGCGCTGTTTGGGGCCGTCATCCCGCCGCTGTTTTTTTTCTCGATTGGCGTACCGAATATAGGGGAGGGATTGACAGGCATACTGGGGGCCGCCGAGCTGCCGGTTGCCGTTATATTGTCTTCGTTCGTTCTGCATGAACATGTCTCTGTCCTGCAGTGGATAGGAGTAGTTGTGGTGCTGATCGGCGTGGCACTGCCGGAGTGGGTGAAACAGGGGAAACGATTGAGAGTGCCATCTGCTTAAAATCGTGGAAGCCGGCCAACGTGTTAAGAAATTCGGTGAGCTGCGTAACGTTTACAGCAGGAAGCTTTGGCAGCACTCATATATGGCAGCATCAAGTTTTGTTGTGATTAAAAGCTGTCTCATAAGTGCTCTATGCACATGGAGACAGCTCTTTTGGAGGTTAATATACGACAGCTTCATTTTGGCATTCCGCAGGTGATCTTTTTTGCGAGTATTGACGTCTTGTCTTTAAACAACGCGGGTAAAATGCTCTACGATCGGGAAAGGCTCATAAAACTGATGAAGCAGCCCTTTCCATTCCTCGTATTCGGCCGACTGCCTGAACCCGATGGTATGGTCCTGGAGCGTGTCCCAACGGACTAACAGCAGGTATTTATTTTCCACTTCCAGGCATTGATGCAGCTCATGGGATTGATACCCCTTCATCGAGGAGATCAGGCGGGAAGCTTCCCTGAACCTCAGCTCGAATTCCTCGGCCATGCCGGGCCTCACCAGCAGCATTGCAGCTTCCAGAATCATAGCAGTTTCCCTCCATGTTTAATATAGTTGAATATTTGGCAAAATAAAAAATTTGCAGGTATCCTTAGTTTGACACAGGTTGATGGAATTTGCATTAAAATCGGGCAAGTTTGTCGGAGGGAATAATAATGGAACGCGATAATAAGGGGCTGACGGAATCCCGCAAGCTGGAGCATATCGATATATGTCTGAAAGAAGAGGTGAGAGGACGGAAGGTGACGAGCGGACTGGAACGCTACCGTTTTCACCATAACGCGCTGCCCGAAATCGATTTTGCGGATGTGACACCTGAGGCCTCATTTCTAAATAAGAAGCTGAAGGTTCCCCTGCTGGTGAGCTCTATGACGGGAGGGACGACGGAGGCTGCGCGGATTAACCGGAGGCTGGCGGAGATGGCGCAAAGCAAGGGCTGGGCGCTCGGCGTTGGCTCGGTGCGTGCGGCTATTGAGCGGAAGGAGCTCGCATCCACTTTTGCCGTCCGGCAGTACGCTCCCTCGATTCCGATATTGGCCAATTTGGGCGCGGTGCAGCTGAATTACGGATATGGGCCGACCAGTGCCGCGAGGCGGTTGACATTGTAGAGGCTGACGGGCTTGTGCTTCATCTCAATGCTCTCCAGGAGCTATTCCAGCCCGAGGGGAACACGAATTTTAAACATCTGCTGATTCAAATTGAAAAAAGTGTGCCGTGCCTTGAAGTGCCTGTCGGAGTAAAAGAGGTGGGATGGGGCGTGAACGGCAAGCTCGCCTCCCGATTGAGGATGCCGGCATCCGGTTTATCGAGCTGCGGGTGCGGGAGGGACATCATGGAGCCAGGTGGAAAAGCACCGCGCGAAAGATGAGGTGAGGCGGAAGGCCGCCGAAACCTTCGCGGAATGGGGCATTCCGACCGCCGAGTGCATCCGCGAGATTGCCGAGGCCGAGCCTGGGCTCGAGCTGGTCGGGAGCGGAGGCATCACAAACGGCCTGGAAGCAGCCAAAGCGATTGCTTTGGGTGCCAACTTGGCCGGGCTGGGCCGTTCGCTGCTGTCTGCTGCCGTCCAATCGTCTGAACGGCTGGAGGTGGAGTTCGACCGGGTCGAGCTCGAATTGAAGGCAGCGATGTTCGGGATCGGCGCGGCAACCATACACCAGCTTAGGGGCACGCAGCAGCTTCGGTTGATCGGTTAGGGCGTTGCCGCATGAGATGCAAGTCAATATTTGTTATAACGGAGCGAATAACTGGATTGGTTCGAGTGTGAATACAATCGTAAAGATGCACGTTTGTAGATCTGTTATAGCGGAGAGGACGCGAAAATGTGGAATTTACTGCCGTTTATGTTCGAACGGATGGCGATTATCGTCACGCTTGCTTTTCTGCTGACCCGGTTTAAGCCGTTCCGCAGGACGGTTTGGCACGGGCCGGCTCTACGTGAGAAGTTGCTCCTTGTCCTGATTTTCGGCTTGTTCGGCATCATCAGCACTTACACCGGAATCACAGTAGAACCGGACCGGATTGTCCATAAGGATTGGACGACCGGAATCGAATCTACTCAGCCATAGCCAATACCAGGAACATCGGAATTACGATCGGCGGGCTGCTAGGAGGCCCGATCGTCGGATTGGGCATAGGTCTGGTGGCCGGTATCCACCGGTTTCAGCTGGGCGGATTGACCGGCCTCGCTTGCGGCGTTTCAGCCATCATCGCCGGTTTGGTGTCCGGCTTCCTTGGTATTCTTTACCGCCGCCGCGGCACTTTCACGGCATTGCAGGCGGCTGCAGTCGGGACGGCAGTAGAAGCATTGGAAATGGCGATTATCCTTGTGGTTGTGAAACCGTCTTCTTCGGCTATCGGCCTGGTGGAATTGATCGGCCTGCCCATGATTGCCGTAAACGGATTTGGGGTGTGGATTTTTTTATGGCCATACTGCAGTCTGTCCGCAGGGAAGAGGAAAGAGCGCAGGCTATCCAGACACAGAAGGCTCTGCTGCTTGCCGATAAGACGCTTCCCTTCTTCCGGCAGGGGCTCAGTTCCCGGTCCTGCAAAGAAGCATCGCTTATTATCCGGCAGTACACGGGGGCCGATGCAGTGTCCATAACCGACAGGGAAAGAGTGCTTGCGCATGTCGGAATCGGCTCCGGCCATCATAAGGCCGACGGTGAACTGGCGACGGAGCTTACCCGTGAGGTGCTCAGGGAAGGCCGCATCCGCACCGCCGGTTCGCCGGAGGATATCCACTGCTATTACGCAGGCTGCCCGATCAAGGCCGCATTGGTCCTGCCGCTCAAAGTAAAAGGCGAGCCTGTCGGCACCCTGAAGCTTTATTTCCGGCACCCAACGGGTTTAAATACAGTACAAAAGGAGCTTGCCGAGGGTTTGGCCAACCTGTTCTCCACCCAGCTGGAGCTTGGCGCGGCCGAGCATCAGACAAGCCTGCTTCGGGACGCGGAGATTAAAGCGCTTCAGTCGCAGATCCACCCGCACTTTTTTTTTCAACGCCATCAATACGATTATTTCCGTCTGCCGCACTGATGCGATGCTGGCCAGGAAACTGCTGATCCAATTGGCGGCTTTTTTTTCAGAAGCAATCTGCAGGCCGCGGGTCATACCTTGGTCACCTTGGCCAAAGAGCTGGAGCATGTCGATGCTTATCTGTCCTTGGAACAAGCCCGTTTCCCCGGAAAATTTACACTGCGCCGGGATATCGATCCGGACATGATGCAGGTGCTTGTGCCTCCTTTTACACTTCAGCCGCTGGTGGAAAATGCGTTAAAGCACGCTTTTCCGAGTGCCCGGTACGAAGGTGCGGTGACGGTAACTGCGCATGCCCAGGAAGGCAGCCTGCAGATCAACGTGAGTGACAACGGCTCAGGCATCCCGGAGGACAAAGTCCGGCAGCTCGGGTACCGGCATATGAGCTCGGAGCAGGGAACGGGAACGGCTTTGTGGAACATACGGGAGCGGCTGCTGAGCTTGTACGGGGAAGAGGCTGAATTTCACGTCCAGAGCGTAGTGGGAAAGGGAACCTCGGTACAGCTGACGGTGCCCATCAGAAGGGAGGAAGCTTGATTTATGCTGACCGTTTATATTGTCGAAGACGAGCCGTTTGCAAGGGACGAGCTGAAATATTTGTTGAACAGGACCGGCCAGGTGGAGCTGATCGGGGAAGCAGGCCATGTGGAGCAGGCGTTGCAGGAGATCAATCTGCTTCGGCCGGATATTGTGTTCCTGGATCTGCAGCTGGGGCAGGAGAGCGGGCTTTCCATCGCCGAGAAGCTGGCCAGGGCGGATTACACCCCGGCCGTCGTGTTTGCTACCGCAGACGACCAGTTTGCGCTGCAGGCTTTTGAACTGAACGCGCTGGATTACATCCTTAAGCCTTTTGAGGAGGAACGAATCCGCCAGACGCTTGACAAAATCAAGAAATACCGTATCCAGTCGCCGGTGAGCGGCCCGCGGCATACCGCTTCGCATACCCGAACGGATACTCGGCCTGAACTTCATTCCAAGATTGCAATCCCCCAAGGGGAACGGCTCATCCTGCTTGAAACCGGAGAGATCGTGTATGCCGGGTCCGAAGAAGGCAAATGCGTGGTCAAAACAGCCCAGCAGCGCTATGAATTCGAAGGCACTCTAGTGGAGCTTGAGAAAAAAACTGCCTTCGGAGCTGTTCGTCAGAGTGCACAGAAGCTACATTGTGAATGGCAACGGGATTGACGAAATCGAGCCATGGTTCAACGGAACTTATAATGTATATATGAAGGACGGATCCAGGATTCCCGTCAGCCGAACCTTTGTACGAGAATTGAAGCAAATGTTCGGGCTTTAGAAGATGCATTCCAAGTCTCCTGAAAGGGAGCTCAGGCGGGATTCTCCGCAAGTTGCCATGAAAACGTTATCACCTCTTTTTTCATAGGTTATGATAGGTATATACCAGTACTAGCAGTAATATATTTCTACGTACCATGGCAGGAGGGACTAATATGAATGCGATTACAATAGTTGTCGCGGTAATGTGTATTTTAATGATCGCCTATCGGCTTTACGGGACGTTTATGACGGCAAAAGTGCTCAAGCTGAACGACTCCACCCCTACCCCGGCGCATACCCGCGAGGATGGCAAAGATTATGTGCGACGAACAAATGGGTTGCGTTCGGACATCATTTTGCCGCAATAGCCGCAGCGGGTCCGTTGGTGGGACCGATTCTGGCAGCTCAATTCGGCTATCTTCCCGGGTTGATCTGGCTCCTGGTCGGCGCCGTCGTCGGCGGAGCAGTGCACGATACCGTTGTGCTGTTCGCTCGATGAAGAGGGACGGACAGTCCCTGTCCGAGGTGGCCAAGAAGGAAATGGGGCCTGTGGCCGGCTTTTGCACCGGTCTTGCGATGTTGTTCATCATTACCATTACGATGGCCGGTTTGTCAATGGTTGTGCTTAACGCTTTGGAGAAAAAACCCTTGGGGTACTTTCGCCGTAGGGATGACGATCCCGATCGCTATGGGCGTTGGCCTGTATTACAAGAAAACCGGGAATTTAAAGGGAGCTTCAATCGTAGGCATTATTCTCGTTATGGCTGCGGTTTTGTTCGGGCCGTGGATTAAAGACACTGTCATCGGACAGCTGCTTACTTTCAACAAAAGCACTTTGGCGCTCATTTTGCTATCTACGCTTTCTTTGCGGCGGCGCTTCCCGTGTGGCTGCTTCTCGCTCCAAGGGATTACCTCAGCTCTTTTATGAAGCTGGGCGTGTTTGCGGCACTGATTCTAGGTGTATTCGCAGTGAATCCCGCGATTCCGTTTCCGGCCTTCACGAAGTTCATTAACGGGGGAGGGCCTGTCATTGCCGGTCCGGTGTGGCCGTTCATTTCCATTACGATCGCATGCGGGGCCGTTTCGGGCTTCCATGCGTTGGTTGGCTCGGGTACGACACCGAAAATGCTTAACAAATGGACCGATATCAAGGTCGTAGGCTTTGGCGCGATGCTGGTGGAATGCCTTGTCGCCGTAATGGCGCTGATTGCAGCCACTGCTCTGCAGCCAGGGGACTATTTTGCCATTAACTCTACCCCCGAAGTGTTCAAAACTCTCGGAATGCATGTCGAGCATCTGCCGCAGCTGGCCAAGGAAGTAGGCTTGAATCTGGAAGGCAGAACAGGAGGCGCGGTTTCCTTGGCCGTCGGGATGACCTACATTTTTTACCAATATCCCATGGTTCCAAAATTTGTCCTCCTACTTCTTCCAATTCGTAATCATGTTTGAAGCGGTGTTCATTCTTACGGCGATTGATGCGGGTACCCGCGTATCCCGATACCTGATCCAGGATTTCCTCGGCGACTTCTACAAGCCGCTCAAGAAAGTGGATTGGATGCCCGGTTCTATTTTTTGCCAGCGCATTAGCCTGTTTCTTATGGGGCTACCTTCTGTACTCAGGAGACATCGGCTCCATCTGGGCTCTATTCGGGGTGTCTAACCAGCTGATGGCATCGATCGGACTGATCATCGGTACGACGGTCATTCTCAAAATTGCGGATAAACGCTGGTACGCCCTGACCGCTTGGTGCCTTTGGCTTATCTGTACGTCACCGTTATGTATGCCGGATACTGGATGGTCAAGAATGTATATTTGGCTCCGGGCAAAGGGCACAGTGTACTCAATGCTTCCCTGTCGATCATTATGCTCGTGCTTGGCGTGGTCATTCTGATTTCGGCATTGCGCAAATGGGCGGAGCTTTGGAACCAGCCAAGGCTGACAGGAACCCCGCCGCTGAGGCCTGCTAAAACGAAGCCTGTAGAAATTTAATCCATTTGATGGGAAAAAAAGGGCTGTTCCGCAACGTGTAATGCGCCGGGACGGCCCTTGTCTATAAACAGTGACAAGCAACAGACGCGCATTGTATTTTGTACAATCAAATGTCCATATGGAAGCCATTATCGCTTAAGCGATTGCATTTTCTACAATAGGACTCGGTAAATGTGCAGTTTTTTTTAGCGCAGTTAGGATACGGTAAATATAGGATAAGCGTAAACAAGGTTTGGCCGCATTCATGCGGGAAGCCATTCGTTTTTTTTACTGTGACAAGCTGTGACTCTCCGTTGTTTAGTTTTTTTACTCGTGTGTGGTATTTATAGATAAATATGCATAGAGAGGTGATGGAAAATGGAGAATCCAATGGTAAAATGCAGTGTTGAAAATTGTGAGTATTGGGCTGAAGGAAACAACTGCGTGGCGGAGACGATCATGATCGAGATCAACTCGCACGCGGAGAAGAAAGAACCGCAAGGCACAGGCCATGAGAAGTATGACACGAAGCATCAGGATTCGGCTTCCGGTGTCACCGATACTTGCTGTCACACGTTTAAGGAGCGCACGCATTGATGCATTCGACATAGTAAAAAGGGACAGACCTTCCTGCAGCCAGGATCGTCTGTCCCTTTTTTTTACAAAAATCAGATGTTTAAAATAAATGCTCTGTTGAATCTCAGTGCTGCATTGTTGGTAGCTTTCTGCTTACACGCCGAATCCGCTTCTTAGAATCCTTGGTTGAGATCCCAGCTTAAGAAATTTTGCGTCGGGCCGTAGTTTGCATCGAAGCCGTAGGCATCGAAATGTACCTTACCGCTTTCGTATACCTTCGCCGTGATATAAGCATAATTCCGGTCGATCGGGTTGTTTGTCGGCTTCTTCGCTTCGAATGGTGACCCGCCTGAGCCGACGATGATTTGGTATGCAGAGCCGTTGTTCGGACGGCTGACGTTGAAGATGTGCTCATGGCCGCTCAAGTAGGTTGCTTTATTGTCTTGAATGACTTTCCAGAACGCGTTGGCCGCATCCATATCGACATCGAGTCCGCTGACCGTGGCCGAAGTATCGTAAAAAATATGTGTACGCAAGCTTATGGCCGAATACAAACGAGTGCTTCATGCCGCGTGCCTTGGCATCGGCGAGGTCCTTCGCCAGCCACTCTGTCGGCGCATGGGAATCGTTGCCGGTCGGATCCGTGTTGATGACAACAAAGTGCGAGCCGCGGTAATCGAACGAGTAATCGAGCTGCTTTTGCTGTGTCGTGATATGGTCCATGCCGATTTGCGGAAAGTTGTCCGGATCCCATCCGGCGATATTGTCACCCAGAATTTGAGCAAACCGCTTCTGGTCGACGATGATATCGCCCATGTTATCCCGCCAGGTGTCTTCATTGGCTTGTGTCGACTTTTTTTTCACTGTCTTGCCGCCCGCGTCCTTATAGTTGTCCTGAGTTTCATGATTTCCCGGTACAGGGAACACGTACATGCCATGCTCGAAGGCGGTTCCGACGACGCCGCGCCAGAACGCATACTCGCGGTTCAGAATGTTGACATCGGAGTTCGGCGTATATCCCATAATCATGTCGCCGTTGTAGAAAAGCATGTTAGACTTCTGCGCTTGCATCTCATCCATCATTCGCGTCAATACTTTGGTGTTGACAAGCCACTTCAGATCTTGAGCCGAAGCGTCGGTGACCGTGCTGTCGATCCGGCAGTCGCCGACCGAGGAGAACGTAAACAGCAGCTTGTCGCTGGCCTTCAGCTCGTCCTGCAGTTGCTTCGCGGTAGCTGCCGACACTTGCGTCGCTCCTTTTACCAAATAAGGCGCCTTGTCAAGCTTGACGGCTTGTCCTTTAATGACAGCGTCTATGGAGCCGAGCTTTAGCATTGCCTTGCTGCCGCCAACGTCTACAGTAATTTGCTGAGTTTCCGCTGCCCACCCGAGCGTACCGTTGATACCCTCGACCGTCGTGCGAAGCGCTGCGTCGGAAGTGTCTGAAGCCGCAGCGGATGCTGTGCCGCCGAGCAGCATTGTGCATGTTAAGCTGACCCCGATCCATGCTTGTAATGACTTTTTCATACAATCGCTCCTAGTTTTATATTGGCATGTCAATTAATAGGATAAGAAGCTTGTGTCAAGAGAGATATGCGATCATATTAATATTTTGTTAACCTTATCCAAGTGGGGGGGATACGGTTCGCTGCTCGCTATATGCGATCACGTTGTTCCAGTTTAATTTCTTATTGCCCTGCAGCAGGTGTATAATGGAGAGGAAAAGCATAACATCCTTCCAATGAGGTGATCGGCCATGTCATTTTCCAACATCTTACTAGCTTTTGATGGCTCGAAGGCTTCCCGCAAGGCATTGGATAAAACCGTTTCCCTGGCCAAGGATAGCCCGTCTTCCAAAATCACAGTTGTCCATGTAATTCAGGGTACTGCCATTGTAGCGGGGGAAGCCTTTGTGACCGTGTCCGATGAAATGCAGAAGCAGATCTACGAGCACTCCGCTCAATTACTGGAGGAGGCCAAGCTTGCTCTGGCTCCGCTCTCCAATCCGTCGGAATATATGCAGCTCGAAGGCCCCGCGGCCAAGGCCATTCTCGACTGCGCCGAGGAGCAGGGCTGCGACCTGATAGTTATCGGCAGCCGCGGACTGGGCGGTATCCGCGAGTGGGTGCTTGGCAGTGTGAGCCATAATGTGGTGCAGCACGCGAAGATTCCTGTATTGGTTGTAAAATAATATGCAAAGCAGATGCCGGGCCCCGGAACAGCTGCTTTAGTTTTTTTTATCCGGGGCTCATCTTCACCTTGCAGGGTACGTTTTACACCTCGAGGCGCAAAAAACGCCGAAGGCTGCACCTTTTTACCTTGCCGGTAATCTCCAGGCGTGCAGCCGACCCAATCGCGGAATACCTTTATAAAATAATTGCTGTATTCAAACCCGACCTCTTTTGAGACCGTCTCCACTGTCTTGTTCGTATGCTTCAGCAGCCACGCAGCCTTCTCGATACGGATCTTGCGCAAATACTGCATCGGTTTCATCCCGGTTTTCTTCTGAAACTGCCGGCAAAAGTGAACTTGCTCAGGCCCGCCCGGGCCGCGATCTCATCCACTGAAATGTCCCCCGCATATCGGTTCTCCATAAAGGATATCGCTCTAAGAATCGATTCCGGCAGTTCTCCGTGCACCCCGTCCGCCTGCTTGCCTTCCGCCATCCGATGCAGCTCCGTCACGAACCGGTACAGCTCCGCGGATATGGCGAATTTGTCCATCTGCGGATTGGAGGCAAACTCTTTGTAAAGCTCCTGCAAAATCCGCACAGGCTCATACGCTTCCTTGAAAGAAACGACCGGGCCCAGCTTTTCGATCAAATGGTGGAAGTGGTTGATCGCATCCTCGCCGCGGATGATAATGTACAGCACCTCCCAAGGCTTGGCGTGCTGCGGGTAGTAATAATGATGCTCGCTGGGTACGGTGCAAAGAAAGCCCGTCCCTTCGGTTAAAGGGTAGGTCTTGCCTCCCCTGCAGAACCGGCCCTCACCGGACACCGTAAATTGAAAAAAGGGCAAAATGCCCCTCCCGCCGCAAGCCGTCCCAATAATAGTCGTCGGAGTCAACCTCATACCAGCTATTCCGGTCAGCTGCATGGGCAGGGAGGGTGCGCTCAAGTACTGCAGTGCGTAAGTGGAATGCTGCACACTCGTCGGTAACGAAGCAATAAAGTATCATCCTTTCGCAAATAACTTCTCATTGTACAGGTTCATTTTTTACCGATATTATGTAACCATGCAGGGCGGATGTCAAGCAATAAACTATCATTGGAGGGGATTTGAATGGTCAGGATCGCCATGATCGGAGCGGGCAGCATCGGCTTTACGCGAAGGCTTATGATGGATATTCTCGCTGTGGAGGAGCTTAGGGACACCGAATTTCGTTTTATGGATATCGATTCCCGGAACCTGGAAATGATCACCAACCTTTGCCGTAAAATGATCCAAACGAGCGGTGTACCGGCAACGATCGTTCCCACTACGGACCAAAGAGAGGCGGTCAAGGATGCGGACTACGTTATCTGTACGGCGAGAGTCGGCGGATTGGAAGCGTTTAAGCACGATATTGAAATTCCGCTAAAATACGGAGTAGACCAATGCGTCGGCGATACGCTGGGGCCGGGGGGAATCTTTTTTTTGCGATGAGGACGATACCCGTACTGCTGGACCTGGCCAAAGATATGAGAGAGCTGGCGCCGGGCGCGCTGCTGCTGAATTACTCGAATCCGATGGCGATGAACACTTGGGCTTTGCGCAGGGCGGGCGGGATCCGGGTGGTAGGGTTGTGCCACGGCGTCCAGCACAGCCACAGCCTGATTTCCAAAGCGCTGGGGCTTCCTCAGAAGGAACTGGATTTCACCGCGGCCGGGATTAACCACCAGACATGGTTTGTCCAGGTAAGCCACCAGGGCAACAATATGCTGCCTCATATTCTTCAAGGCTTCGAGAACAACGCGGAGCTTGCCGAGCAGGAGCCGTGCAGGATCGATGTTTTGCGGAGGTTCGGGTATTTTTTTTCCACCGAGTCGAACGGCCATTTGAGCGAATACCTGCCATGGTACCGCAAGCGCAAGGACGAGATCGAAAAGTGGATTTACAGAGGCAGCTGGATCGGCGGCGAAACCGGAGGCTATCTGCGGGTATGTACGGAAGGGAGCCACGATTACAAGGAAAAAATATCCCAAGTGGCTCAGCGGCGAGCTCGAAACGATTCAGCTTGGCAACCGGTCGGAAGAGCACGGATCGTACATCATTGAGAGCCTGGAAACGGGACGGAAGTACAGGGGCCATTTTAACATCGAGAATACAGGCTTGATCACGAACCTGCCGGACGGCTGTACGATCGAGATTCCGTGCTACGTCGATCTCAACGGCATCCAGCCTACCTACATCGGAGACTTGCCGTTGGCCTGCGCCGCCACCACCCGTGTGAGCGTTTCGGTACAGGAAATGGCAGTGGAAGCCGCTTTGACCGGCAACAGAGAGCTGGTAAAGCAGGCGGTATTGCACGATCCATTGACCGCTGCGGTATGCACTACGCAGGAAGTGTGGGACCTGTGCGACGAAATGTTCGAAGCGCTTGCTCCATGGATGCCCCAGTTCAACGGCAAAGGCCGCACATGGGCGGACATTCCCCAGCCTAACGGCGGG
Organism: Paenibacillus sp. JCM 18996; assembly: GCA_001313085.1. Next base: position 22,506 of record BBFE01000034.1, read on the forward strand.
AAGCTGAGCTTTATCGTATAAGTGCCAGTCACACAAATAGGCCCGCCAACTCAGTGGTGAACTGAAATTGGCGGGCTTTATTATTGCTCCTTGGTAACAATCTCGGCGGAAGTCAGCCTGTCGTAGAAATCGACAAACTTGTCTTTGTCCTCGCTGCTGCGAAGCGCCATGGCGGTACGCGGATGCTCGTTCAGCACGCCGGAGATCATATAAGGCACGATGTAGCCCCATTCCACTTTGTCGCGGAGAGGGATCATCAGCCGCTCGATCAGATCCAGCACCGGCTTCAGATCATAGCGAGGGTTCTTCAAATAGGAGACGAGAAGCTCCGTAGGGCAGTTGCCCGCGGCGCGGCCCATTCCGTAGACGGAGGAGTCGAGGTAAGTGACGCCCTTGCCGGCTCCCTGGATCGTATTGGCGAAAGCAAGCTGCATGTTGTTATGCATATGCATTCCAAGCTCTTTATTCGGCAGCAGCCTCTGGAACTTGGACACCATGTAGTCGATATCCTTGTAATCCATGCTTCCGTAAGAGTCCACAACATAAACGATATCTACGGAGCTCTTGTTGATTTCTTCAAAAGCTTCGGTCAGCTCGTTCTCCATCACATGAGTCAGAGCCATTATGTTTAAGGAAGTTTCATAGCCCATGGTGTGGAACTTCTCTGCAAGCTCAAGCCCTTTATCTACGTCCTTGATGTAGCAGGCGACACGGATTAGATCCAGCAGGCTTTCTTTTCCGGGAAGGATATCCGCCTCGTCCACTCTTCCGATATCGACCAGCGCGGACAGCTTCGTACCGGTTTTCTCGGTGATCACGTCTCTGAGGAAGCCTTCGTCCAGAAAGCGCCAGGGTCCCGCTTCAGCGCCTTTGAGCAGCTTGGGGGAGTTCTTGTAGCCGATTTCCATGTAATCCACCCCGGCGGCGCTCAGTCCCTTATACATGTGTTTCACAAAATCGATGCTGAAATCCCAATTGTTCACCAATCCTCCGTCCCGGATGGTACAGTCAAGAATTTTGTGGTGATTGTCTCTAGTCATTGCTATCTCCCTTTCAATCATGCAGCTTTTGTCGAACTTTTAAAACATCATACCACACTTTTTTTCGCATTGACGAAGGGCTTTTTTGAAGGAATAAGCACGGCCGGCGGGGACATGCTAAATTTGACAAATGATTGTTAGGAAGGATGAATGAGAATGCAGGATACGCCTTTATATTTTGAATTCAGCTCGGAAAATGAGGCCCGGGGAGCGGCGGATACGCTGAATGAGCTTGGATATCAGGCGTCCGTGACCTGGGGAAGCACGTCTCCAGGATTAGCGCTCACCGTGGAGCAGGCCGATTTGACCGCCGCTCTGGAAGTCACGCAATCGCACGGTGGGCGTCTCGTTCATCTGCACAGCTCCGTGACGGAGGAAGAGGCTTACTGCATGGCTTACGACAGCGAGGATATGTTCCCGATTCCTGCGCATATCGTGAATGAGGATTGGGTGGACAGTGATGCGGCAGAGCCGCTGCGTAACCGTGATGACGACGGCGAAGACCATGAGTTTGACCCGTCCAGGGACGAATATGACCACTTTTCCGCAGGCATTCGTCTGTAATTGAGCAGCTCGGCTTCTGGGCAGAACCCGGTTCCCGCAGTAGAGAAACCGCCGGGATTGCAGCCGCAGTCCCGGCTTTTGAGGTTTTTTTAAAAAAAATTATAGAATTGGTAATTTTATTTATTCAGGGGACATAGGCTGTGATATGTTTGTAACGAAAATATTATTTTGAAAGGGTGAGAGGATGGGAGCTCGTTTTATACAAATCGCCGTATTTTATTTTCTTTTCGGAGTTATTGCCGGGATGGTTCTCGGAAGCACGCAGCAGTTTCAGTTCGCCACTTTCCACGCTCACGTCAATCTGTTAGGCTGGGTTTCGCTGGCGTTATCGGGACTGGTGTACAATGCCTTCCCCAAGGCGGCCCAAACCGGATTGGCAAAGGCACATTTCTGGCTTCATAACATTGGATTGCCTGTGTTTGTTATCGGTTTGTTCCTGTCCATTGCTCAGGTCCCGGGGGCGGAGCCGTTCATTATCGCAGGAGGCTCTGTTACAGTGATCGGCGTCTTGTGCTTTGCCCTTAACGTATGGGCTAATGTCAGGGCCTCTTCCTCGGCGGCCGCTGCATCGCAAGCTGTGAAGAACCAATCTGCGTTCTAATACATAGACTCTCGGCTTAGGCCGCCGCGCCGATGTATCGCCATAGAAAAAAAAGGCATGCTCCGCATCCGGTGGAGTGTGCCCTTTTTTAATTGTACAGGAAACTATGATTTTCGGTGGCTGTGCGTAAAATGTTGATAAATTGATAAATTGATAAGTTCGATAAACTTGTGGATAAGTGTGTGTGGGTTTAGATACATTCATCCGCTGGGAGATGTTGATTTTGTGCAAAAAAACTTCGTTTCCAAACCAGAGTTACCTTTGAGCCTACGGCGTTATATCGTGTAGGATCCCATTGAGTTTTCACCGGATATTTTCCTTCAAGTTCAGCGGAAGCTCACCCTGCTTTAATTAAATGGAAATCCTGTATTTAATTGGACTTCGATATGGTGAGAGATGCTTCTAAATGGAAAATATCCATTAAATTCAGCGGTTATTCTAATAATTGGGCGGAATGGCTTGAATTAACGGGATATTTTACAGTTATATGGATCGGAAAGCAATCGAACAGCGCAAATAGCAGCATATTTTCCCGTTAATCAAAGTTGTGCAGTGTGTTGACCGCGCCGATGCCCCTCCACCCTAAGGGTGATTCTATTCCTGTACATGCGTCCGTCCCCGTGGGTTGGCAAGGGAGAAGGGCCGGCGCTTATGCTCTTGCACGCATACGCATTTCTCAGCTCTTTGGGCCATGAACAGGGAATACTCCGCACGAGACCGTCATGCATTACTGCCCGCATGCAAGGCTGCGGCCGTTCCGGCGGCGTGGCCGGTGGTAAAAGCCGCGGTAATGTTATAGCCGCCCGTGTATCCGTGCACATCCAGAATTTCGCCGCAGAAGAATAACCCTTCCATAAGCTTGGACTGCATCGTTTTCGGATCGATTTCTTTCAGGTTCACTCCTCCGCCGGTCACGAACGCCTCCTCAATGGACAGCGTGCCGTTCACGGCTATGGGAAAAGCTTTAACCGTCCTGCACATCTCCATCACTGCTGCTTGGGAATGTTGTCGTATGTGATTTCCTCCGGAAGGCCCGCCTTAAGGAAAATTTGCTTGAGCATTCGTTCCGGCAGATACCCCTTCAGCACATTTTTTTCACCGCTTTTTTTGGATTCGTTCTTTGCCATCTCCACGGTTTCTGCGTAAATTTCCTCCGCGGTTTTGTCCGGAAACAAATCCAAAGTCACGGGAACCGTCCCGACTTCAAACTTCTTCAAAGCTTTCACCACGAATTGGCTGCAGCGTAAGGCCGCCGGCCCGGAAAGTCCAAAATGCGTGAAAATCATATCGCCTTGGTGATCAATGATTTTTTTGCCTTTGGGATTCCATACGGTGAGGCGGATGGACCGCAAAGACAGGCCTTGAAACTCTTTATTCCGGATAAAAGGTTCAGCCGATGTCAGCGGAACCTCTGTGGGGTAAAGCTCAGTCACAGTGTGCCCCGCTTTCTCCGCCCAAGCGTATCCGTCGCCCTCGGAGCCCGTGTGAGGGACTGATTTGCCGCCTGCGGCGACGATCACCGATCTGCTGTGCAGCACCTCCCCGGACCGCAGCCGGACGCCTCTTACCCTTCCTTCTCGGTAAAGAACTTCTGCGACGGGACTGTTTACTTTGATATGCACGCCTATCGAACGAACGCAGTTCACGAGGGCATCCACCACGGTCTTAGCTTTATCCGAGACGGGAAACATCCTACCGTTGTCTTCTTCCTTCAGCCGGATACCCATCTCCTCGAAAAAAATGCCATGATATCCCGGTTTCCGAACTCCGCAAGAGCACTGTATAGGAACCGTCCGTTGCCGGGTATGTTGCGGATCAGCTCGTCCGGTTCTTTGGCATTGGTCACATTGCAGCGGCCTCCTCCGGAAATTCCCAGCTTGCGCCCCAATTTATCTCCCTTATCCACCAAAAGCACCCTGGCGCCCCGTTCGCCTGCGCTCTACTTGCCATCAGGCCCGACGGTCCTCCGCCGATGACAATCACATCGTAAACCATAACAGCTCTCCCTAACCTTTTATCGATTCACTTCCACCTTTATGGCTTCAGTTTCGTCCAAGCCGCGTAATCATGCACGGCATAACCGGCATAAGACGGATGCATCCGCATCTTCCTGTTTAACGTCTTCAGTTCCCTGCTCATGCCGCTCTGCCCTTCTTCATACATGGTCGTGTGCTTCTCGCTGCGGGGATTGGTCTCCACACCGACAATAATCTTTTTTGCCGATCAAATCGGCGGACGCCGCTTCCTCCTTCACAATGTCGACAATGCCTCCGCTTCCAAGCGCGCGGTCCCGGTAGGCCATCAGCGTAACGGAGTCGAACCTCTCGATCATCCAGTCGCCAAGCGTCTTTTTTATCAGGGGTGTTCCCGCGGCTTCCGTCCGCGCCGATTTCATTCAGCCAAAAAAAGGAAGATCCGCCCCAATCTCCACGTTTTCCGTTTTACGGGCCTCTTTTATAAGAAAGTCGACCGTGTTTTCCCATTTAGTAATAATACCCCGCTGGTCGGCGGAATTCCAGTTTGGCGTATTGTAAGGCTCAATGTCCACATGCAGGCCGGAAAAAAAACGTTCCGCAGGCCGGGAAGCACGGTTATATTCAAGCAGCCAACCGGTCATACGCGTAATTTCCGCTGCCGATTGAGGCTCGACCCAGGACGGGTCGCCATCCAGCAGATGAACCCGAATCCCTCTCTCGGAGGCGTTGCGGTTAAAATTTCTATAGATTTGCGGATCCTGGTCATAGTTCACTTTTAAAAAAAAGATTAAATTCACATGGTGGGCCTGGGCAAAATCGAGCATTGGGTTCGCTCCGCCGCAGCCGTTCCGTTATCCCATACCCAGGTGCCGACCACGGAAGGAAGAGACTCTTTGGTGCGCCATAACACAATACCCGCAATAATCGCAACAGCCGCCAAACAGAGAAGAGGAATGTAAAATTTCTTTTTTTTCAATGGGACCTCCGCACGCTTTACCGTATTGAAAGAGCCAGCTCAGAGAACCGGCCGCCAGGCAATTTAGCGTTAAAGAAAGTTAAAGTCGTAAAGCATTAAAGCGGGATGTGACTTTCCTTTACCAACAAAACCCTACCGTTAAATCGCGGTCGCTCATCCTTGAATGGCCTCGATAGAGGTTTTCTTATTGTTCCGACAAAGCGGTGATTTTACACAAAAGTTACTTGCATAACCATTATAGATGACAAACGGGAACTTTGGTATGAGACGCGGCAGCGGCTACGCATACTAAGAGCGGCAAGCCATTGAATAAGGAAAGGGCAGGATTCGGATGGCAGACCACAGCGGTTTCACAGCGCCAACCAACCTTTCTTTTAAGGGGGCATTATATGAATGAGCGGCAGAATGAAGAGCGGGAGGACCTGGATCCGTACGAGATCAATTTTCTTCCGGAGTTTCTCGAAGGCAGGGGCCCGAGGCAGCCTTTCATCAACTCGCACGGCGTGTTAATCGGGGACCATGAATACGCTTCGGCGAATTCTCCATTGGAGCAGTGGAGCACGGAAACCGATCCTGCCATCATGTCGGGCGATGAGTGGGTGCATCCTTTTAAGGACATCGGGTTTCATTCGGCGGGGAACCGGGCCATTTTTGAAGATGGGGAAGAGGCGGGGCCAGGATTTCTCAATCATCCTGTCCAGGATTCTGCAAGAGTGTACGGGTCCCAGGCGGAGGAGAATCCCGGCAAGTCCGGTGCGGGAAATTGAGCCGGTGGGGCGGTATCCCGCTTTGCAATCCTTTCGGCCCGATGTATAATAAAACAAAGAGGTCAAAGGAGTGATTGAATATGATGTCATTTGAAAGATACATGAAAGATATGATCCAACCGATGCGCGATGAACTGACAACGCTGGGAATCAAGGAACTCAGACTCCCGACGAGGTCGTCGAGAACCTGCCTTACTCGGAAGGTACGGCGCTTCTTGTTATCAATTCCGTCTGCGGCTGTGCGGCAGGCCAATGCAGACCTGGTGTCGCAAGAGCGTTGCAGAACGAAGTGAAGCCGGATCATTTGTTCACCGTATTCGCAGGCCAGGATAAGGAAGCTACGGCGAAAGCCCGCGAATATTTGGCGGCGTATCCTCCGTCATCCCCTTCGATCGCTTTGTTCAAGGACGGCGAGCTGGTCCATTTTATTCAGCGCCATCAGATCGAAGACCGTTCCGCGGACATGATTGCCGCTGATTTGAAGGCAGCTTTCAACGAATACTGCAAATAAGCCTTTCTTCCATCATCCTGTCGCTTCACGCCGGCAGGATGATTTTGTATTCTCCCATGCGGTCAATTATACTAGTACAAAAGGCATCCTACAGAGTCTTTACCTCACTTTACGATCATGGTGACGCGGCTGCCGTAAAATAAGGGATGAGGAGTGACTGCTATGGACAAGCAGCAGGAAATTATCAAGGCGTTGGGCGTAAAGCCGCACATTGACGTGGATCAGGAAGTCCGCAGAAGAGTCGACTTTCTGAAGAAGTATGTGCTTGACGCAAAGGCCGACGGCCTGCTTATCGCTATAAGCGGCGGGATTGACAGCGCTGTGGCGGCGGGATTGTGCAAACAGGCGACGGATGAGCTCACGAAGGAGCAAGGCAAGGAATACAAGACGTTGGGCGTTTTCCAGCTTATGGCGAGCAGGTCGATATTTCAGACAGCTATGCGGTTGCCAAAGCGTTCGACCTGAAACACACCGTCGAGACCAACATTGAAGAGGCGGTCAATGAAATCGCGCTGGAAACCGAGCATGCTTTGAAATCGATCGGAGTGAATCAGCATCTGAGCCGCGGAGGCAAAGGGAACATTAAAGCCAGAACCCGCATGGTGGTCCAGTACGCTCTTGCTTTTGACCTGAATCTGCTTGTCGTGGGCACGGATCACGCTTCCGAAGCGATCACAGGATTCTTCACCAAGTGGGGCGACGGCGCAGTGGACATCACTCCGCTCAGCACATTGAACAAACGTCAGGTCCGTGCTCTTGCCGCGAAGCTGGGCGTGCCGCAATCGGTGCTGGATAAGGCTCCGACCGCGGGGCTGTGGGAAGGACAGACGGACGAGGGCGAGCTCGGCATTACTTACGAGGACAACAGCGATTTTCTTGAAGGAAAAAGCATCAATCCTGAAGCGGCCGCCAAGCTTGTGGAGCGCTACGAGCGCACAGCTCATAAGCGCAATGATATTCCGGGAGTTTAAAGTATCTTCGAAAGTAGGAACGAAAGTGATCATCGGGACAGGTACGGATATCGTGGAAATCTCGCGGATCGGCCGGCTGCTGGAGGCCCAGGCGGGAGAACGGTTTATCGAGCGTGTATTGACGCCGGAGGAGAGGAAGCTGGCGGCTGTGAGAAAAGCACGGCTGCACGAGTTTGTGGCGGGCCGGTTTGCGGCTAAGGAAGCGGTCAGCAAAGCATTGGGCTGCGGAATCGGCCGGCAGCTGGGGCTTCAGGACATGGAGATCATCCCGGATGCCGCTGGCAAACCGGTCTGCCGAATCTCTCCGGCGGCCTGGGACAGGCTGGGATATGAGGAGTGCCAAATGCTTATCCATCTCAGCTTATCCCACAGCGAGACGACTGCGGTAGCTTTTGCCGTAGCGGAAAATCGCGAGTAACGATTGAAGCTGTCCAGTCATATGCCGGACAGCCTTCAATATTATACGCTCAGCTTGTGGGAGTTTGTGCACCAGCACTACTTTTTTTGCAGCCAACCATTCGGACAACGCTTTAATCTCCTCCGGCTTCAGCTTCGATCCGAAGGCCATCATACCTTTTCCGCCATTTGTAATCTGTTTGGAAATTCCATCTTGGGCCATCCTGGCCCCCACATGCTGAAGGTTCGAATTGGGGCCGACCCGGCCTGAAAGATCCGGACCATGGCAGCTTAAGCAGTTGCCTTTATAAAGGCTTTGCACTTCCGCGGGCGCATCGGCCAAATGGTCTTTCCCGTCAGACGGCGCGGGTTGATTGGAAGGGGCTCCGGATTTCGCGCCGCAGGCCGACAGAAGCAGACTTAACCCTATTACGGCCCCAAGCGAGTAAAATCTTTTATGCATGGCTTATCTCCTCGACGTGTCATTTTTTGCTGTCGTATTTCTTTACCATCCAACCGCCTCCGAGCAGGCATAAGCCCCCGAACCCGCCTAGAACCAAATGGGAAAACCCGAGAAACCATAAGGCAATAATAGCGGTTAGTACGAATAAAAGCAGCCCCATCTCCGCCATCACCCTGATTCCTTGAACTCCGGCGACAACCAGCAGCAAAGACAGGATAAACGATCGAAACACAGGCACAAAGAACGGATCCACCGCTTGTACATATTCCAGCACCCAGACAGCCGCCGCGAGCAGCATCACGGGAAGGACTGTGGCGGACAGGAAACCTGCCGGCAAGCCTTTCACTCCTGCACGGATCGCCCACAGCACCGTTACGATCAATCCGGTGTATACCGTGTAAGGCTCCAACCATAGGATATTAAACCATTGGCCCAAATATTCAATCAAAGAGGAGACAATCCACTGGACCCCCCATATTACCGCAAAAGGGACCATCGCCGCCGCTTCCCGAGGGGAGAAGGAAGGTGAGGATTTGTATGTATTTTCTACAGTCATTTTACTCATTGTATGATTCACCTCGACAGATACCCGTAGATTACGACTTTTTGGGACATTAGTCAAATGTGTGATCGGGGTTTGCCGGTCCGCCGCCATCTATTATAATAGAAGGAAGTTAGCGTACGGTATTTACTAAAAAAAATAGCCCGAAAGGAATTGACATGTCCGTATCTTTGGAAGAGAAGAAGAGTTATTTTACAACCGGTTTACTGGAATGGTATTTGGTGAGCAAAAGGGATCTGCCGTGGCGAAGGTCCAGCAACCCTTACTATATTTGGATTTCCGAAGTGATGCTTCAGCAGACCCGTGTGGAAACAGTTATCCCTTATTTTCACAGATTCATAGAAAAATTCCCCACCGTCGAAGCGTTGTCCTCCGCTCCGGAGGAAGAGGTGCTGAAAGCCTGGGAAGGGCTGGGCTATTACTCCCGCGCGCGAAATCTCCAGTCCGCGGTGAGGGAAGTGCACGAGAGGTACGGAGGGATCGTTCCGCAGCAGAAGGAGGAGATCTCCTCGCTCAAGGGAGTCGGCCCGTACACGGCGGGGGCCGTTCTGAGCATCGCGTATAACTTGCCAGAGCCCGCCGTAGACGGGAATGTCATGAGGGTGCTGTCCAGGTATTTCCTGATCAAGGATGATATTACGAAAGGCAGCACCAGAATCGCCATGGAAAAGCTGGCGAGGGAATTGATTCCTGAGGGCTCGGCGTCGGATTTTAACCAGGCGCTTATGGAGCTGGGCGCGCTCGTATGCACTCCCCGCGCACCGCACTGCCTCACTTGTCCGGTTATGGAGCACTGCTCCGCGCGATTGGAAGGGACGGAGTTGGCCCTGCCCGTCAAGAAAAAAGGCGAAGCCTCCGCGTCCCGAACATCGTGCAGTGGCTTTGATCGAAGGGACGGGCGAGCACGCAGGGAAGCTGCTGATTCGCCAACGTCCGCAGGAAGGTTTGCTGGCCAGGATGTGGGAGCTTCCGCATGTGGAAGTGAAGGCGGAGGGCCTGCTGTCATCGGCGGACCGTGTGGAGGACATCGGCGAGCCTCGGCATGCGAAGGTGGAGATGCAGGGCGAGGCGGCGGCCGCAGATGGTGCGGAAGCCGGGCTGAAGCGGCTGCTCCTGGAGCGGGACGGGGTGAAGGTGTCACCCAAAGGCTGGATTATGGATGCGGAGCATACGTTCAGCCATATCCATTGGAACCTCAGGGTGTACCGCTGCGAGCTCGCCGAAGAACGGGGATCGGGCAGCGGATCGGGATTTATCCCGTACCATTACCGCTGGATCCGGCCTGAAGAAATGGAGTCTTATACGTTCCCGAACGTGTTCATCCGAATTCTTCGCTCTTTTATGCAGTCTTGATTGCCGCTTTTGGGGAGCCCCCTTTATCCACAGATTGCTCCGCATAAATTCCTATACAGCAAAAAAAAGAAGGCAGCCAACCGGCTGCTTCCCGCTATGCGGAAAAAAAATTATTTCTTTGCTGCTTCGTAACGGGAGTCACTGCATCCCAGTTACAACGTTCCAGAAAGCTGCGATGTAATCAGGACGCTTGTTCTGATACTTCAGGTAATAAGCATGCTCCCACACGTCAAGGCCGAGGATAGGAGTTTTGCCTTCCATCAGAGGGTTGTCCTGGTTAGGAGTGGAGGAGATCTCCAGGCTGCCGTTGTTGTTCACGCTCAGCCATGCCCAGCCGCTTCCGAAACGGGTAGTTGCCGCTTTTGCAAAATCTTCTTTAAATTTGTCGAATCCGCCAAGCTCGGTAGAGATGGCATCGGCCAAAGCGCCGGTAGGCTGTCCGCCTCCGTTAGGTCCGATAATTTCCCAGAACAGGGAGTGGTTGGCATGTCCGCCGCCGTTGTTGCGAACTGCAGTACGGATGTTTTCAGGCACGCTCTCCATGTTGCTGATCAACTCTTCGATGCTTTTGTTTTGAAGGTCGGCCTGGCCTTCCAGTGCCGCGTTCAAGTTGGTTACGTATGTGTTGTGGTGACGATCGTGGTGAATCATCATTGTGGTCTCATCGATGTGAGGCTCAAGTGCGTTATTTGGATAAGGTAGAGCTGGTAATTCATATGCCATGACTAAATACCTCCCATATATATGTAGTTTACCTATATCATTATGACTGATTTAATATAATAAATCAACATTTATGTATGGTAAGTAAGGCCGCCGCGGTGTTCGATTTCTGTGATGATCTGGTTGTGGATGTGGTTTCCCTGCGAGTTCAGCCATGGGGACAAATCGCTCATTACCCTGTGATAAAATGCCAGCTCTTCTGCGCTCCATTGCTCTGTTTTGATAATGCTCAGCTCTTCCAGCTTACGGCTGTTTCCATCCATTTTCCTTCCTCCTGAGAGCTTAATTTTCATCCCGCTAATCATATTTTGAAATTACACGGGTTTTTTATTCACAGGCTCTTTTATTTTGGCCAAAGGGTGGTACACTGGCGTTAGCTACATAGTTCATCGAATAAACAAAGTTCAAGCGGAGGTGCACTTATTTTGAATAATTATATTCCCAAGAAGGAAGACCGCTTCACATTCGGATTATGGACAGTAGGAAACCCGGGCCGCGACCCGTTCGGAACTCCAGTCAGGGAAGGCTTTTCCCCTGTAGAGGCGGTACATCTGCTAGCGGAGCTTGGCGCTTACGGAGTTAACTTCCACGACAACGATTTGGTGCCGATCGACGCTGATGCCGCTGAGAGAGACAGAATCGTCTCCGATTTCCGCCGTGCGTTGGAAGAAACCGGCTTGAAAGTTCCGATGGTAACTGTAAGCCTTTTCACGGACCCGGTATTCAAGGATGGAGCTTTACCTCCAATGACCCAAGAGTAAGAGCCTATGCGATTCAAAAGACGATCGAGGCAATGGATCTGGGCGCGGAGCTCGGTGCGGAAACCTTCGTATTGTGGGGCGGCCGTGAGGGCTCGGAAGTGGATGCGGGCAAAGACGCGGTGGAAGCGCACAAAAGATACCGCGAAGCGATCAATTACCTGTGCGAGTACAGCATTTCACAAAAAATACGGCTACAAAATCGCCCTGGAAGCAAAGCCCAACGAGCCGAGAGCCGACATTTACCTTCCGACGACAGGCGCCATGCTTGGCATGATCGCTACGCTGGACCATCCTGAGATGGTGGGCGTAAACCCTGAAGTGGCACATGAAAGAATGGCCGGCTTGAACTTTTACCATGCGGTAGCCCAGGCTTTGGAAGCGGGCAAGCTGTTCCATATTGACTTGAACGACCAGAAAATGGGCCGCTTTGACCAGGATTTGCGTTTTGGTTCCGACGGAATTAAAGAAGCGTTCTTCCTTGTCAAGCTGCTTGAAGATTACAACTATAAAGGGATGCTGCATTTTGACGCCCATACGCTTCGTACGGAAGACCGCGATGGAGTGCGGGAGTTTGCTGCGGGTTGCATGAGGACGTACCTGATCTTGAAGGAAAAAAAAGTGAAAAAAATTTAACGAAGATAAAGAAATCCAGGCACTTGTGAACGAGATTAACTCCAAAAAAAGCTGGAACTCTCAGGTTTCGATTTCAAGTTCTCGGAGGAGAGTCTTAAAGCGCTGCGCGGATACCAAATCAACCGTGCGGCTGTAGGCGCCGAAGGAATCGGTTATGAGAAACTCGATCAATTAACAATGGAAATCATTATGGGCGTAAGTTAATCTTGTTTGGCGAATAAGGGCTTTCCCGCGGCTGTACAGCCGTGAGAAAGGCCTTTTTTTGCTTTACCGGTGGATTGCCAAGGTACAGACAGCTATTGCGTTATCTGGCGGGCGGCTTGGGAGCAGTGGAACGAGGTGGGTCAACGGGTGGCGGCAATAGCAGAACGCTTTTCCAAGCGTCACACCAGCCCACCACCAACTCCCGGCACGGTGTTGCGGCTCTATACGTCAGGTGATCTGACCTAACTATTTAATTCATTTGAAAACGCTTAATTTTAAGCGCTTTCACTTGTTTTCTACCATTTTGCCTGAAAAATCTTGCTTTTCCTTAAAAAATAGAGTAGGATTTCGTCCTTTTTTTTGTTGTAAAATTGTAAAAAAAGATAATTTGCATACGCCACGTTCAAAGATAACGGCGTGTCATCCAGCCTCCGGGCGGAATGATACGTTTTCCATCGGCTACAGCGGCAGTACGCTTTGCGCCTGAGCGCAGCCTTCGTGGAAGTGTCTCGCCTGTGATTCTATCAATCTGCTACAATAGGGAGAAGTCGCCATGTATGTTCGTTCCTTTCAGTTGTCTGACTACGTTTCTGTCACTAGCATCTTGGAAGAAGTGTTGACTGAGGTTTGCTACGAAATAACGATGGAGGCTTTCGCAAGACAGCTTTCATGGGACAGTGAAATGGTGTTGATCGCCATTGAGAATGACCGGGTCGTAGGGATCATCATCGGTACCATCGATCACAATACCGGCTACTACTACCGGATTGCCGTCGCATCGGAATACCAGCGCAAAGGAATCGGCAAAGCTCTTATTACTGCGTTGAAGCAGCGCTTTCTCCAGCGGGGAGTCAAGCGGATCCAGGTTTCAGTGGATGCGCATAACGAATTGGTCCTGCCGGTGTACGAATCGGCTGGCTATTCGCCGGTCCATTTTTTTCCAGAACCACCCACCGGCTGAGCATAGTGAACGGTTAGTTGGTTGCAGGCTGGCAATCTCACCGTCTGCAGGCGGGTTAGTTGGGCATATTTGCCTTCCTTGGCGGGAGGGAAGATATGCTTTTCTTTTGTTTCGGCGTTCCCTATAATGAAGGGATAAACGGATCGTCCCACAAAGTGACATAAAGCGTCGGAGCTGATTCCGCGTACTATGTGGGGCCCTAAACAACAAAATCGCCCACAGAGTGACGTAAAGGTTCAAATCCGAATGCGACGCACTATGCGGGACCTTAAACAGTGTAAGAAAGGCTTGAGTTCATGCAATCCGTTCAATCTTGGTTAATAAAAAAGCTTCAAGCATGACGGGCATATCCACCGTATTTGGATGGAAAACTGGAGAGTTCCTGAGGCGGCTCTGCACCCTGCGCATCAGGAGCGGGGGATCAAAGTGTTCGTCAACTGCCAGACCCGCATCCGCGAATCCGACGGCAAGGAATGGATCAGCCGGGTTCCGGGGGTCTCTTTTTTCATTCCCAAGCATTGGTTTAACGTGGTCGCCTGATTGAAGAATCGGGTATCCGATATTACTGCAATATAGCGTCTCCGCCCTACGAAAGCGGAAATGTCCTTACTTATATAGATTACGACCTGGATGTATCGTGCTTCCGTCGGGGGAAGCGCATGTGGTGGATCAAGAGGAGTTTGAGATGCACAAGATCAATTACCATTATTCACCGATGGTCATTGCCAAAGTCAATGAAGGGCTTCAATCGCTGCTCGCCATGATCCGTTCGGGCCAGCCCCCATTCCATGACGAGACGGTGATGAATTATTACGGGCTGTGGAAAAAAAACAGCTGCGGCTTATGATGCGAACCACTTAGGTGAATATTACTGGAGACGGAAGCGAGCTTGGAAAGGACGGGAGGTGATCTAATGTCCCTCAGTGTCGCATCAGGATCGAAAGCGGATTGGCTCAAGCTGAAAGAGGAACTGAAGAAGGCCGCGCCGGGACTCGGTATAGACAAAATCGGCATTACCACCGCGGACCCTTTTCTCGAACTGAAAAAATATTTTGATACAGCATAGGGAGCGTGGATACGAATCGGGCTTTGAGGAGCCGGACCTGGACAAAAGGGTCGATCCCGAGCTGAGCTTTGATAAGCCCAGCTCCATTATTTCCATCGCCATTGCCTATCCTTCCAAAATAGCGAATCCGCCCCGCTCGGAGACCGGAGCCTATCGGGGCATCATCTCCCGTTCGGCGTGGGGCAAGGACTATCACCATGTGCTGAGGGAGCGGCTTTCGAGGCTGGAGGCATTCCTGCGCGAGAGGGTGCCGGACGCAAGGATGGAGAGCATGGTGGATACCGGGGCGCTCGTGGACAGGGCTGTGGCGGAGCGTTCGGGAATCGGCTGGGTAGGCAAAAAATTGCGCCGTGATTACACCGGAATGGGGATCGTGGGTGTTTCTCGGCGAGACTATCACCAATATTCCTCTCCCGCCGGATGAGCCGGTGCTGGAGGACTGCGGCGACTGCACTCTGTGCATCGACGCTTGTCCCACCGGGGCCCTCGTAGGGTCGGGCCAGCTCAATGCCGGCAGATGCGTTTCTTTCGTAACGCAGACCAAGGGTTCATCGACGACGAGATGAAGGCCAAGATCGGCAACCGATTGTACGGATGCGATACTTGCCAGGTCGTCTGCCCCAAAAAAATAAAGGCAGGAACTGGACCCACCAGCCGGAGCTGCAGCCGGACCCGGAGAAGGTGAAGCCGCTGCTCGCACCGCTGCTGACGATGGGCAACAAAGAGTTCAAGGAGCGCTACGGTGACAGCGCCGCCCTGTGGAGAGGCAAGAAGCCGATTCAGCGCAACGCAATCATCGCTCTGGGCAATTTCAAGGATCGAAGCGCTGTGCCCGTTCTTGCAGAACTGCTGTGCAGCGATCCGAGGCCTGAAATTCGCGGCACCGCCGCTTGGGCGCTGGGCAAAATCGGTGGGGAGGACGCGCTGCAGGCGATTGACAGAGCTGCTGCCTCAGAGAAGGAAGAAGCCGTTCTAGAAGAGATAAACAAGGCGAGAGCAAGCGCTGTTCAGCCTGGAAAATTGCCCTAAAAGCAGTCATAATGGAAGTAGTCCGGTGAAGCTCTGGAATGGAGTTGGGAATTTTATGGCAATCGATCATTTGGAGTACACCGAATTGGAGTCACCGATCGGGGCCTTGACTTTGTCGGCAGTTTCGAAAGGCATTTGCAGCCTGGATTTCGGCAGGTTTCAGGAGCATCGCGGTCAACTGGAGAATTGGTCCCGCAAGCGGTTTGGCACGGGATTGTGGATCCGTACGGAGGATAACCTTTGTCTTAACCGGGCGGTGCGGCAGTTGGACGAGTATTTTGCAAGGTCGAGGCGGCGGTTCGATCTCCCGCTTCATCCTGAAGGGACACCATTTCAGAAAAAAAAGGTATGGCAGGCTTTGAGCGAAATTCCTTATGGAGCGGTCCGCAGCTATAAGGAGGTAGGAACGGCGATCGAAGCACCGAAGGCAGTGAGGGCCGTGGGAGGGGCGAATAACCGCAACCCGATACCGATTCTCATTCCCTGCCATAGAGTGATTGGAGCAGACGGCAGCATGACCGGATACGGAGGGGGACTGCCGATCAAGCAGTTTCTTCTTGAATTGGAGGCTGGGGCGTTTCCGCCACAACGCCCGAGCGGCAGGCTCGGCTTTAATAACTTGATATGGAGTGTTCGGCATGAAATATACGAATATTGAAGCGGTAGAGCCCGGCCAATATCTCGGTAAGACGATTTTTTACCAGCAGCGGCGCGGTTCTTCTCTCGGAAGGCGTACAGCTGACCGTCTATATGATTACAACGCTCAAAAGGATCGGGGTCACGATGGTCTACATCAAAGATTCCATGTTCGAAGACGTTGTCATCGAGGAAGTCGTGTCTGAAGAGACAAAGCGGAATGTCATGAAGAAGATGAGCGAGACCTTCGATTCTATACGCTCAGGCAAAGAATTCAACACCAAATCGATATCCATCACGATCGAACAGCTTCTCGATGAGATCATGAAAAAATAAAGATGTGCTGCTTCAGCTCAGCGACATCAGGACCAAAGACAATGAGATGTATGTCCATTCCCTGAATGTGTGCATGATGAGTGTGCTGATCGGCATAAACATGGGGCTTTCCCCTTCGCAGCTGAAAGAACTGGCCATCGGCGCGCTGCTGCACGATGTCGGCAAGGTGGAACTGAGCGCTGACGACGATTCGGGGGACATAAAGCTGCATCACACGTGGAGGGGCTTTGACATCATCAAGAACAAGCGGGAATACAGCCTGCTGATCGCCCATGTCGCTTTTCAGCATCATGAGACGGTAGACGGTCAAGGCCTGCCCCGGGGGATGTCCGGCGATGCTATTCACCTGTACGCCAAAATTACGGCCGCAGCCAACGTATACGATAATCTGCTTTCCGAGACGGTGGACGGGAACCGGATGAAGCCGCATGAGGCGTGCGAAAAAAATCATGGCCTTGGCTGGAACCAAGCTGGACCATAACGTGGTGATCCACTTTTTGCGGACCATTTCCATCTATCCAACCGGCTCCAGCGTGAAGCTGACGACTAAAGAAAGTGGAGTTGTGGTGGGTCAGCATAGAGGCCTTCCCGGCAGGCCGGTTGTGCGAGTGGTCCAGCAGGATGACAACGGTTTGGAAGTTAAAGAAGTGGACCTTGCGAAACACACGACGGTTTTTTTATCGATTCGGTCTTGAATTAATGAATATTCCTGTTTGTATATACCGGCCTGGACATGCTATTATAGAATCTATTCAAAGTATCAAAAAATAAAGAGGTGCGTTCATTCCATGTGGAATTATATTATTCCGATTGTTACTCTCCTGATCGGTCTTGCGGGCGGATTTGCGGCCGGGGTCTATTATTTGCGCAAGCAGATGGAGAAGATGCAGAGCAATCCGGAAATGCTGCAGAAGATGGCCAAACAGATGGGATATAATTTGAATAAACAGCAAATGAATAAAGTCCAGCAGATGATGAAGAACAAGAAATTCAAATAAGGACAAGAAGAACTGATTTCACGGCCTGCCGGTTAAGGTAAGGCATGTAAAGTCAGTTTTTTTTCACATCACAGAAGATCCGCTAAGGGGAATCAAGGAGGCGGATCTCACGGGAGGAATGTCGTTATGCCTGCAAAAGAATATAAAAAACGAAATGGCAGCCGATAACCGGGAGCTCATCGAAGGGCACATCCGGGAAATTTTGCGTCTCATCGGAGAAGATGTGGACCGTGAAGGGCTGCTTGATACCCCGGCCAGGGTAACCCGGATGTATGAAGAGATTTTTTTTGCAGGTTACAGTGTGGATCCCCGCGAAATCCTCGGCGTTACATTCGATGAACAGCATGAAGAGCTGGTCATTATCAAAGATATCGTATATTACAGCCAATGCGAACACCATATGGCGCCTTTCTTCGGTAAAGTGCATGTAGGCTATATCCCCAGCGGTAAAATCGCGGATTAAGTAAATTCGCCAGACTTGTAGACGCGGTGACACGCAAGCTGCAGGTACAGGAGAGAATCACTTCCCAAATCGCCGATATTATGGACGAGATTTTGAAGCCTCAGGGAGTAATGGTTGTTGTTGAAGGCGAGCACTTATGCATGTGCGCGCGAGGTGTGAAGAAGCCGGGCAGCGCAACCGTCACCTCGGCGGTGAGAGGGCTTTTCCGCAAGGACGCCGCACTGAGAGCGGAGTTTCTTGCCCTGATTAAGGGATAGCAGGCGTAAGCGGCGACTGGAGAAGAACCTCTTCTCCAGTCGCCGGTTTTTTTGCAGTTTCGAATTGCCGCAGTTTAATAGGGAGCCCATTCGACATTTTTTTGGCGGTGCTGAAGCGTTCGTTGACATGCGTCCAGTTGACCACATTCCACCAGGCCGCGATATATTTTTTTTCCGGTCGCTGTGGTATTTGAGGTAATAGGAGTGCTCCCACACATCCAGAACAAGCAGCGGAATGATATCCTGCTGTGACAGGTTCTGATGCTTCTCCACTTGAAGAATTTCCAGATGCCGGCTGCGCGGGCTCCACACCAGCATGGCCCACCCGTCCCTGGACTTTTTTTCCGCCGCAGCCGAGAAGTGCTTCTTGAAGGCGTCGAAGCTGCCGAAGTAGCTGTTGATCTCAGCGGCGATCGGGCCAGTGGCTTTGCCTCCGCCGGAGGGGCTCATCACATTCCAGAAAATCGTGTGCAGGTAATGGCCCGCTCCATTGAAGGCAAGCTCACCCTCCCAATGTTTGACGAGGTCGAATTGGTTGGAGGATCGGGCCTTGGCCAGGCTGACTTCAGCTTTGTTGAGATTATCGACATAATTTTTTTGTGCAGAACATCGTGGTGCACTCTCATCGTTTCCGCGTCTATATGGGGCTCCAGAGCATCATATGCATAGGGCAGGGGCGGCAGTGTGTGGCCCCCGACCGGTACGACCCGATGGTCCGGAAATCTGTCCGACCATGTACCCTCATTCGTCGCGGTCAATCCTTGGGCAGGCTCCTGACGTGTTTCCTCTTGGTCTGCGGCTTGCGACTCGTCTTGATAGGGAGCGTAAGCGGAAATATGGGCTTGCTCTCCATAGGAATCAGGCGATTCCTGGTGGAACGTTTGAAAGACTTCTTGGCTTTCCGCATAGGATTGCGTGTCAGGGACCTGAGCGGAGGCGCCGTGAGAGTAAGCCTGAGGATGGACCCCGCCGGATGCAGGGAAGAGGGACTGGTATTGATCCAGAATCCGCAAAAAAATATTCCGATTCCTTGATGATATGCAATGTCAAAATTCTGGCCGCCGCATTCTTTCCGGCTGCTTTGCTTTGGGACAAAAGGATATTCAACTGCTGCACAAAAAAAGGCGGGATTCCTCCTGGGAGCGCTGGTATAACCGGTAAACCGCCGTCTGCTGTGCCGGGGAGATTTGTCCGGGCGTCCTTTTCACTGCGGACAGGAGCGCTTTAGCTTCCGCTTCCGTTTTGGCGAAGACATGCTCCCATTCTTTTAACAAACGTACATACTGCGATTCCAAAGTAGGAATATACTCTCTGAGCAACACCGAATGCTCTCTCTCCTGCTCCTTCCAGAACCTGATTTCCTCCAATAGTTGCAGCCACCTGGCGTCACGGTAAAAAAAACATAGGCTTTCCTCCCGGAGTTCGTACGCGCCGCCTGGGGCGGAAAGGCACGAATTAAGATTTACTTAAATCTATTCATCCGGAAGTCAGCCTATGTTTATAGAATTCTGCGGAAAACCGTACCCTACATTTGCAGCCCTTTTTTTTGAACGTGATTTGGTTTAGGAAATTCATTGTTTTTTTTGCAAATATTCTTTTCTATGGGCTTTATAAATCTCTTCGTGGCCGTCGTTAGGCAAAAGCCATAAATTATCGGGATTCTGCTTCTGGTTGGCGGAGATGTCCTTAATGATCGCATAAGGGCACGAAGATCCTTTTCGCCATGGATAAAGAAGATCGGCATCGAATAATTGTTCTCTTTTACTTTCAAGTACGGCACCTGCTGCAGGCTGACCCCGTTGAGGAACGGAAAGAACACGCGGACAAGCGGCAGTGAAGGGTATTTAGGCAGGTCGACGACCTGTTTCATATTATGGTACAAAGTGTCCGGCTCAAGCAGGAATGTGCTGTCCAGGATCATGCCGTCTATTTTGTCGGAACGCAAGGCAGCCTGCAGGGAAGTGCCGGCGCCCATGGAGAATCCCCAGATGAAAATTTTGTCGGCGCCTTTTTTTTGCTTAATATATTCAACGGCTCCGAGCAGCTCGTTCGATTCCTGCAATCCTCCCGACATGATCCGTTTGGAAGCGGGCTGGACATAGCCGTAGTCAAACATCAGCACGTTGTAATTCTGGCGGTGGAGCTCATGGGCGAGCTCATAGATCGGCACCCAAATCTCCTCGCGGTTTCCGCCGTATCCATGGGAGAAGACGACAGTCTGCTTGGAGCTGCCCGGTATATACCAGCCTTGCAGCGGCTCTCCTCCGGTGATGCTGGGAAAACTCACATTCTCATACGGGAGATTGGCGGCCTTCATTGGATTGGATGTAAGCGGATCGATATGGGGCCTTGCCAGGTTCCATGCGATATAAGCGTGAAAAGCCAGGATGACGGTGGAGAATAAAAGTGCGACGGACAGCAGCGCAGGCCAAATCCAACGTTTCCTCTTGACGGCGGGGATGGCTGAGGGAGCCGGCACACTGGCGGTTAGATTGACGGTCTGTAGAGTAGTAGTATCCATAAGAATCCCTCCAGATAGTGAAGTCATGTGAAAATATGGCGAAGCAGGGAGACTATGAAAGATGTTATTGCAGCTTGAGTGGGCCGAACCTTAAAAAAGGAGGGAAGGGTTCCGCAAGCCTTATCGTGTAAAGCTATCAATCTGCTCGCTTACTTTCATATAGTTTACGGGTGCGATTCTAGTTCCTTATAGTTCTATCGTATGATGGACTTCCTGCACGGTCAATAACTGTACCGAATTGTTAAGGTAATGTAATTGTTTTGTAATATGAGGGCGTTTGTTTACGAAAAAAAATAGTTTTTTCAGTTATACTATATGTAACTCAGTTTCATTCAGCGAAACTTTTGGAGAACGAGAAGAAGCGACTTTAAAATAGATAAACGGGGGTGGCCAATGGAAGAATCCAAATTAACCGTTCGCTCAGTGGAACGGGCGCTGGATATCCTGCTTTGTTTTACGGATGCGTCGGACCTCAGCTTGACGGAAATTTCGACCAAGGTGTCACTGCACAAAAGCACGGTGCACAGGCTGCTTGCCTCCTTGGAAGGCAAAGGCTTTGTTACGCGGGATGCTTCTTCGGAGAGATACCGGCTGGGTCTGCGGATATGGGAGCTGTCGGCGAACCTGTCCCAGAGCGATGATATGACCCTCCTGCTCCTTCCGGAGATGGAACGCCTTAGGGACCAGTTGGGCGAGACCATCTCCCTGTATGTACGTGACGGGAAAGAGCGGGTCCGCATCCAGGCGGTACAGAGCACCCAGCCGATCCGCAGGGTGGCCCCGGTCGGCGTCAGGCTGCCCCTGTATGTTGGAGCGTCGAGCAAGGTGCTCGTCGCTTTCGCGGAGGATTCGGTCCGGCAGCTGATCATGAGCGATCCGGGTTGGCCCGCGGGTTTGGACAGGCCGCAGTTTATAAGCCAGTTGGAGGAAACCCGGAAGCTCGGTTATGCGATTTCCATCGAGGAGAGGGAACCGGGCGCGGCAGCCATTGCGGCCCGGTGTTTAACCGCTCTCATCAGCTGGTCGCAGCTCTGGCGGTTTCGGGGCCGTCCAACCGGCTGACCTCGCAGGAAATGCTGCGGCATGCCGACGCGCTTATTGAAAGCGCCAAACATATGGGCGGCATGTTGAAGTGACAGCGGCGGTCAGACCGCGGGGGAGGGGGGCGC
>BBFE01000035.1 GCA_001313085.1 Paenibacillus sp. JCM 18996
GGCGGATGCCGGGCTCTCGCGGCGCAGAACGGCGGATCGGTCGGACGGCTGTGGGTCGTGCCTCTTGTGAATGCGCGCAGAGGGCAGGCGTTTACGGGGCTTTTTTTTGAACGGGTAAACCAGATTAAGCCGTCTTTAAGCGTGCAGGAAAGGCCGGTTGGTTTGCCGGAAGGGGAAGAATCCTTGGCTGCAGATGATCTGGGGGAAGTTTTTTTACCGGATGGCGCACATTGGTTTCGGACGGTATCCGCCTCGTCGACCGTTGGGTCGAGGAGCTGTTGGATAGAGCGCAGGAAGGAGTGCGTCCGCCGGAGATGATTGCTTTTGTAGGGGAAACGGAAGGCTTTCAGGAGATAATAGAGCAGGCTGCGGAGCGCTGGGACGGCCATGTGCGGATTTTTTTCATCATGAGACGGATGCCCGCGATGTCGGACTGCTGGGTGTAAGGGACTGGATGCATGGGAAATTCGAGGATGTGCATGCTTTCGTGCCGAATTACGCGCAGCTTCCCGAAGCGGAAGCCAATCTGCTGGGGAAAGCTGGAGGAGGCAAATAACGATGGAAGAACGGCTTAGACAGAGCGTTAATTCCTTGGAATTCAGGTCAATGCGCCTGGAGGATATACCGCAAATTTGTGAAATTGAAAAGCAAGCCTTTACGACTCCCTGGACGGCCCAGGCATTTGAGAATGAATTGACGAACAATCATTTTGCCCGTTATATGGTTATGGAAACGGACGGAGTGATTGCCGGTTACGGCGGCATGTGGCTGGTAATGGAGGAGGCCCATGTGACCAATATCGCCCTGCGTCCCGAATACCGGGGCAGGAAGCTCGGGCAGCGGCTGCTGCAGGAACTGCAGAATACCGCCAGCTATCTCGGAGCCGCGAGGATGACGCTTGAGGTGAGGGAGTCCAACCGGATCGCTCAGAACCTGTACGAAAAAAATGGGTTTTTTTACTCTGTAGGTGTCCGCAAGCGGTATTATACCGACAACAATGAGAATGCGCTCATTATGTGGGCCGATTTGCATAAAAAAATCGGGAAGACGAGAAGACGGCATCAGGTTGGGAGATTGAACATGGAAGTGAAGAGAAGCGCGGCACCGGGAGGGCCGACGTATATTCTGGCGATAGAAACGAGCTGTGACGAAACTTCCGTTGCTATTGTGGCTGACGGCAAAATAGTCCTCTCCAACAAAGTGTCGAGTCAGATCGAGACCCACCAGAAGTTTGGCGGTGTCGTGCCTGAAGTGGCCTCCCGCAAACACGTTGAAAGCATCACCTGGATGATCGAGGAAGCGTTCGAGGAAGCCGGGGTGAAGCACACGGATCTGTCGGCGATAGCGGTAACCGTAGGCCCGGGGCTGGTTGGATCGCTGCTGGTCGGGGTTTCCGCGGCCAAGGCGCTGGCGCTGGCATGGGATTTGCCGCTGATCGGAGTCCATCATATTGCGGGGCATATTTACGCGAACCAGCTGGTCAATGAGCTGGAATATCCGCTAATCTCGCTGGTCGTTTCCGGCGGACATACGGAATTGGTCCTGCTGCCCGAGCCGGGTGTATTCCGGATTATAGGCCAGACCCGTGACGATGCCGCAGGGGAGGCGTACGACAAAGTCGGACGCGCGATGAAGCTACCCTATCCCGGAGGCCGCAGATCGACCGGCTGGCCCATGAGGCGGAGGAAGCGACCGTGCTGCCAAGGGCATGGCTTGAGCCGGATTCTTACGATTTCAGCTTCAGCGGCTTGAAATCCGCCGTCCTTGCTGCGCTGAATCAAGCGAAGATGAAGGGCGAGGACTTGGACCCCGCGCATGTGGCGCGCGGGTTCCAGGAGTCTGTGCTCGACGTGCTCGTCGAGAAAGCGGCCCGCTCGGTCCGGGAATTCGGAGCGAAGCAGCTGCTGTTGGCGGGGGGGCGTGGCCGCCAATCGGGGGGCTTCGCTCCCGGCTGGCCGACCGCTGCCGGGAACTGGACGTGCCCCTGCTGGCGCCGCCGCTCAGCCTGTGCACGGACAATGCGGCGATGATAGCGGCAGCCGCCTTTTTTTTGAAGTGGGACAAGCGCGAGTTTACGACGCTGGATGTCACGGCTCACGCTGTATATAGCTCGAAGCTTGGTGAGAGGAAGCATATACGCAGAGATGAAGCAAGAAGGCACAGAGTGAAGAGATAGGCACAGGGTGAAGTGAATAGTTCCAAGTGAAGCGAGAAGAATGGTGTACTGCCATTCTTCTTTTTTTTGGTATACGATCTGTTACCTCCGCATAAACCAACGTGCTAATTGACCCCTATTCCGTAATCTTATTATGTATTCTCTCTTAAGTTCAGGTCTACTTCAAATTACGGATTTTTTGAGGCGCTAACCAAACCTGCCAAGCATGTGGACAACAATTATCCACAAGTCCTGTGGAAAATGTGCATAACTAGTTCAAAAGCGGACTACATAAGCCCCTGCGTCTGAATAGGTCTCTGGATATGTTGGTCAGGTTTATTTTGTTGATAATGGGGATAACTTGTTCATATCACTCAAACTCTATGCCCGGATTGGGCTTTACTCTGTGACAAATGTGGATAACTTTGGGGATAAACTATTTGCCTCGCCCGGCGCGCGATGTGGTGTTGCACGGAGCTGGTCAGACCCCATCCTCGAGCAACAGCTATGCTGAGCAGGAAATAAGCGCAGACTTCATCGAAATCAAACCGTTTAGAACCGTGGATTGATTGGTTGGATCTTGTTCTGATGGCCCTTGTCTTACACCTTTCAAACACTCTTTACCGCGTGGATAAACGTCTGAAACAAACGGAAGCCGTACTGCATGCTATTTCAAGACAAGTAGGCGTGCCCGAACACCCGTTGAATGAGGAATTGCGGCGGCTTGTAAAAGATGGCGAGAAAATTGAGGCAATCAAAAAAAGTGCGAAAAGAGAGGGGTTTATCGCTGCTGTCCGCAAAAGAGTATATTGATTCCTTATAAACCGTTCCGCCTGACTAAAATAAAAAAAACGGTCCGACACACAATATGCGAAATCGAACCGTTGCAACTATATTTTACAAATATTAACAAATTTTACCCCGCAAGCCTTCCCACTCCTCATACAGCCCGGCGAGCTGCTCCCGCTTCGTCTCCAGCGCCGCATTCGTCTCCTGCACCTTCACAAAGTCGTTGAAAATTTCCGGCTCCGCCAAGCGCTCCTCCAGCGCGGTGATCTCCGCTTCCAGATCGGCTATTTGCTGCTCCAACTGCTCCAGCCTGCGCTGGCGGCTCCGTTCCTCGCGCTTGCTCATCTTGTCCGCCTCATAGGAGCCCGCCGCCGCCGGTTTCTCCACCGCCGCCGAGGCACTCGGCTTAGTCCCTGCTTGCACCAGACGTTCTGCTTCGATCTCGGCGAGCTCCTGCTTTTTCTCGATATAATCGTCATAGTTTCCAAGAAATTCAACGGCTTCGTCCGAAGAAAGCTCAAGCACGCGCTCTGCCATTTTGTTCAAAAAAATAACGGTCATGCGAAATAAACAGCAGCGTTCCCTCAAAATCGATCAGC
Source organism: Paenibacillus sp. JCM 18996 (assembly GCA_001313085.1). The sequence continues at coordinate 3,544 of BBFE01000035.1, forward strand.
GCCGACTCAAGTACTTCCTTGCTGAACAGATCCAAGTGGTTCGTCGGCTCATCCAGAATGAGCACGTTGGCCTGGAGCAGCATCAGCTTCGCCAGTGAGACACGGGCTTTTTTTCGCCGCCGCTTAACGATCCGACCTTCTTGAACACATCCTCGCCGCTAAAAAAGAAAATTGCCCAGCACTGTCCGGATTCTTACTTCCTCCATATGGGGGTAAGCGCTCCACAGCTCTTCCAGCACGGTGTTCGAGGGATTAAGGCCCTTCTGTTCCTGGTCGTAATAGCCGATCTCCACACGGGCGCCCCATTGAAACTCGCCTTCGTCAGGCACATGCTGCCCGATGAGCGTCTTCAGCAGAGACGTTTTGCCGATTCCGTTCGGACCGATCAAAGCAGTTGTCTCCCCGCGCCGGAGGTCGAAGGAAATGCCGCTGAGCAGCTTCTTTTGTTTATTATAGGATATCGACAGATTGTTCACCTTGAGCACTTCCTTGCCCGACGTCTGAGAGATCTCGAATGAAAAAAAATGCGCCCGTCTCAAATCCCCCAGAGGCTTATCCAGCCTCTCCATCTTTTCAAGCGCCTTGCGGCGGCTCTGTGCACGCTTGGTGGTAGAGGCCCGGACGATATTCTTCTGGACAAAATCCTCCATTTTGGCGATCTGGTCCTGCTGTTTCTCGTATTGCTTCAGCTGGGCTCGTACTCGGCTTCCTTGAGATCGATGTACCGGGAATAATTCCCCGTATAACGCTTGGAATGGGTCCGTTCGATTTCATAAATGCTTCCACCAGAGCGTCCAGAAAGTACCGGTCATGGGAGACAACCAGGATGGCGCCGGAATATCCCCGCAGATAACCCTCAAGCCAAGTCAATGTGGCAATGTCCAAATGGTTGGTCGGCTCATCGAGAATGAGCAGGTCGGGGGCCTGCAGCAGCATTTTGGCCAGCGCGAGGCGCGTTTTCTGGCCTCCGCTCAGCGAATTGACTTTGCTATCGTAAGACATCTCCTTAAAGCCCATCCCGCTCAAGATCCCTCTGATCTTAGCTTCCATCTCATAGCCGCCGTGCTCGCGGAACCATTCGGAACGAAGGGCGTAGCGGTTCATCGTGTCCTCGTACTTCTTGGTATCTCCGGCGAGAGCCGGGTCCGCCATAGCCGTTTCCAGCGAGCGCAGTTCCTTTTCCGTTTGCAGTAAAGAGGCGAATACCCCCAGCAGCTCATCCCAAATCGACTGGTCCGACTGGAGCCCGCTGTTCTGCTTGAGGTATCCGACCTTTGTTTCCTTTGCCTTAAAAAATCTCCCCGCTGTCGTAGGACAATTCCCCGGCGATAATCTGCAGCAGAGTGGACTTGCCCGCACCGTTGACGCCGACAAGCCCGATCCGCTCCCTGGGTTCGATCTGCAGCGATATATTGTTCAGCACCGTTTTGGTGCCGAAGCTTTTCGTAATTCCCGCAACTTGCAGCAGCATAATGAATTCCTCCGTTGTCGTTACTTCTTCTAGTTTACCTGATGATCCGAATATTGAACAAGCATCGGCTCCTCCTGGCGGCGGGCAAGTTACACAATTGCATCCGGTATGTTAAAATGGAAAGTAACAATCAGTTTTTTTTGGCAGAAAGGGCATCACATGAACGTGGCAGAGCAGAAAAGCCGTATCCGCAGCGAGGTAGAGCTGAGGTTGTCCCAAATGACGGCGGAGGACAAACAAATGAAATCCGCCTCTATTTCCCAGGCGCTGATGCAATTTTGCTCCACCTTGTTTCCGTCACCCGAGACAACCGATTCCATCCTTCTTACCTATATGCCTTTCCGAAATGAGGTAGATGTTACCGCGTTGACGGATGGTGCTGGAGCCGCCGGATACGGGTAGCGGTACCGAGGATCGGACCGGACAGGCAAATGACGCTGCATTTGGTCGGCTCTTACGAGGACATGGAGGAAGGCACTTGGGGAATCCGGGAACCGAAGTTTCGGGCCCCCGCTCCTGGCAGGCTTTCTATTATCAAAGCGGCGTTGGTGCCGGGAGTGGCTTTTGATCCATGGCTCGGAAGGCTGGGTTACGGAGGAGGCTACTATGACCGGCTTCTATCCGGTTGGGAAGGGGAGAGGCCTCTCTTAATGGCAGCTGCATTCGAGGTTCAGCTGATTTCGCGGGTGCCGATGGAGGACCATGATTTCAAGCTGGACAAGCTGTTCACCGAACGACGAATTCTGGTTCATTCCAGGGAAGGAGGAGGGGCATTGTGACAAAAGATTCGACATTCACGCATTTTAACGAGCAGGGCCGGGCGCGTATGGTCGATATATCCGAAAAGCGGGAGACGAAACGGACGGCAGTAGCGGTTACAAAGGTCATGATGAAGCCGGAGACTCTGCAGATGATCCTGCAGGGGCGCGTTGCCAAAGGCGACGTAATGGCGGTTGCCAGGTGGCCGGGATTATGGCTGCTAAGAAAACCTCCGAATGGATTCCGATGTGCCATCCGCTTGCTTTGACGGGAGTGGACATCCGTTTTAACGATAACGGCAGGGATGAACTGCATATAGAAGCGGAAGCGAAGACGACCGGCCCGACCGGCGTGGAGATGGAAGCTCTTACGGCAGTATCCGCGGCGGCTTTAACCGTGTATGATATGTGTAAAGCGCTGGAAAAGGAAATGGTCATCGGCCCCACGATGCTTTTGAACAAAACCGGGGGCAAGAGCGGGGATTTCCACAGAGGAAAATAAACGGATCCGTACGAATATGAGTGGAGAGGAGAACTGCTTATGCGCTGGAAAGTTGCGATTTTAACTGCCAGTGATAAAGGCTCGAGAGGAGAAAGAGAAGACACGAGCGCACAGGTGATTCGGGAATATGTGGAAGAAGAAATCGACGGGGAGATCGTGGAGTACCGCGTCGTGCCCGACGAACAGCCGGAGATCATCGCCTCTTTGATCGAAATGACGGATTACTACCACGCGGATCTCATCCTCACCACAGGAGGGACAGGCCTTGCGGCCAGGGATGTCACCCCTGAAGCGACGCTGCAGGTGATTGACCGGCTCGTTCCGGGCATTCCGGAGGCGATGCGTATGATTTCCATGCACAAAAAAATCCCCGTGCAATGCTCTCCAGATCCGTCGCGGGAATCCGGAACAAGACGCTGATCATCAACCTGCCCGGCAGCCCCAAGGGAGTGCACGAATGCCTGGCGGCGATCATCGACCAGCTCCCTCACGCGCTCGCGATATTGACCGGCGACAAGGGGGAGCACAACGTATGAAGACAGACGATATGCTGATAGAAGTGAAGGTCGAGGACGCGGTAGGAATGGTGCTTGCGCATGACCTGACGCAAATTTTGCCGGGTGAGTTCAAGGGCCGCCTGTTCAATAAAGGCCACGTGATCCGTGAAGAGGACATCCCGGCGCTGCTCAATATCGGCAAGGAGCACATCTACACGCTCCGGCTGCAGCCCGGCTTTATCCACGAGGACGAAGCGGCTGACCGTCTGGCCAATGCAGTACGAGGCGAGCATGTGGAGCTGACCGGCACTCACGAGGCAAAATTACCCTCAAATCGGCCATCCACGGCTTGGCCAAGATCGATGCCGACTTTGTCCGCGCCGTTAACTCGATAGATCAGGTGATTCTTTCCACTATCCTGAATAATACGGTGGTTTCGCCTAAGCACCCTCTGGCGGGTACGCGCGTCATTCCCCTGATCGTGGAGGAGGGGAAGGTGCGCCAGATTGAGGAGATGGCTGCGTCCAGAGCGGCTGAATACGCCGCCGGAACAGCCGCCGCTGCTCTGCCGGCGGCCGCCCCGATCACCGTCAAGCCGTTCAAGAAGCTTAAAGCCGGATTAATCACGACCGGCAGCGAAGTGTTCAAAGGACGGATTACCGACAAATTCGGTCCCGTGGTCAAGGACAAAGTGGCTGCGTTCGGCTCACAAGTGATCGAGCAGAGGTTCGCTCCGGATGAAAGCGATGCGATTATTGCCGAAATCCGTTATTTTATGGATCTTGGCGTAGACCTTCTGCTGATCACGGGCGGGATGTCCGTCGATCCGGATGACCGGACGCCGGGAGCGATCAAATCCGCGGGTGCCGATGTCGTTTCCTATGGAACACCTATGCTCCCCGGCTCGATGCTGATGATGGCTTATCTGCAGGGAGTTCCGGTGATGGGCCTTCCGGGCTGCGTCATGCACGATCCATATACGTCGTTTGATGCACTGCTGCCAAGAATTTGCGCGGGTGAGAAGATCAGCCGGCAGGATATTGTGGATATGGGCTATGGCGGTCTTTTAAGCTGATAAAAATATACGGCGTTAACTATGAAGACGAGAGAGGTATCCTCATGGGAAATATCGGTTTTACTGAAATTTTGCTGCTTCTTGTCGTGGCCCTGCTCCTCTTCGGGCCTAAGAAACTTCCAGAGCTGGGCCGTGCCCTTGGCAGGACCTTAAGAGAGTTCAAGAACGGCGCTCGCGATCTCATGGAGGAACACGAAACTCCGCAGCGCAAGGAAGTCCATCCTGACCAGCCGGAAGCGCCTAAGGCGGAGTTCAGGAAAATGGAACAGAGGCCGCAGGACAATAAACGGCTTCCGGAGTAACAGTTAACGCGGCAAACCGGCTTCGAACAGTACACGGCCTCAATGCATGTTCATGATTATTGGACAGGTGGCCTCAAGTTGATCTTAGGAACGGTGACTCACATGACAGAACAGAACGAAATGTCTCTCGTCGAGCATTTGGGAGAGCTTCGCAAAAGAATTATTTGGGTGGTCCTGGTCCTGGCACTGGGCATGGTAATCGGATTATTCTCGGCTCAGCCGCTGATCGAGCTGCTGCGGAATATTCCCCCGGCGAACGGCATGGACTGGAGCGTATTCTCCCCTTGGGACGCCATCCGTTTATACATGAATTTTTTTCTTTAATCATAGGCTGATCATCGTAGTGCCCTTTGCCATGTTCCAGCTCTGGGGATTCGTTAAACCCGGGCTCCGCGTCGAAGAGCAGAAAGCCTCGCTGATTTATATCCCGGTAGCGCTTTTTTCTGCTGCTCTGCGGGATGGCCTTCAGCTATGGCGTCGTATTTCCTATGGCTTTTATGTTCAGCTCCTCGATCAGCAAAAAAAATATGGGGCTCAAAGAGGTCTACGGGGCGGCGCAGTATTTTTTCCTTTTTTGTTTAACATCGTTATTCCTTTATCCCTCATGTTTGAGCTGCCTGTCGTGGTGATGTTCTTAACGAAGTTAAGGATACTGAATCCCAACCGTTTATCCAAAATGAGACGCTACGCTACATGGCGCTGGTCGTTCTGTCTACAGTCATTACTCCGCCTGATGCGGTTTCCGCGATTATTGTGACGGGTCCGTTGATTGTTTTGTACGAGGTCAGCGTGATGCTGTCGAGAATCGTGTACCGGAAACAGCTGTTGAAAGACGCGGAATGGGAAGCGCAGAACGGCGGCAATTAAAACACATCTTAGAAAAGACAGTCACTTCCTTGGAAATTACAGTCTTTTTTTTGTAAAATAGGCTTGGGCTGCCCGCAAACAGCCCGGAATAGGCTTACAAGACAAACGTCACGTTGTGGGGTTATGTTATTTATTTTATGGAGACAATGTCTAGGGTGCGAAATTGGCGTTTTTTAAAGTAAATGAAAAAAATTTAAAACAAAACCACTTGCAAATGCCGCCCAAAATTATTATCATAAGAATTGTCATTAGCACTAAAGGCATTAGAGTGCTAACAAATAACGAACCAATCTAAAGGAGGCTATTTTTCCATGATCAAACCGTTAGGAGATCGCGTAGTCATTGAAGCCATTGCAAAAGAGGAAACCACAGCAAGCGGAATCGTACTGCCTGATACGGCTAAAGAAAAGCCGCAAGAAGGTAAAGTAGTTGCCGTGGGAAGCGGAACCCTGAAAGACGGAGAGCGTCTTCCTCTGGAAGTAAAAGAAGGCGACCGCGTGCTTTTCTCTAAATACGCCGGCACAGAAGTGAAATTCGAAGGCCGCGAGCTTTTGATTATGCGTGAAAGCGACATTCTTGCAGTGCTAGCCTAATTTAGTTCGCTTACTTATCGGACAACAACAGATACTTAGGGATTACCCACCAAATATAATTTTTTCGGGAGGTTCTATTATAATGGCTAAAGACATTAAGTTCAGTGAAGACGCTCGCCGTGCAATGCTTCGCGGTGTTGACGCACTTGCAAACGCAGTAAAAGTGACTCTTGGACCTAAAGGACGCAACGTGGTTCTCGAGAAGAAATTCGGCAGCCCGCTGATCACTAACGACGGCGTTACCATCGCTAAAGAAATCGAGCTGGAAGACGCATTCGAGAACATGGGCGCGCAGCTGGTCAAAGAAGTAGCTACCAAGACTAACGATGTGGCCGGCGACGGAACTACAACTGCAACCGTTCTTGCCCAAGCGATGATCCGCGAGGGATTGAAGAACGTAACTGCAGGCGCCAACCCGATGGTTATCCGCAAAGGGATCGACAAAGCGGTTAAAGCGGCTGTACAAGAGCTTGCTGCTATCGCCAAGCCGATTGAAGGCAAGCAAAGCATCGCTCAAGTAGCAGGCATCTCCGCTGCTGACGACGAAGTGGGCGGCTTGATCGCCGAAGCTATGGAAAAAGTGGGCAAAGACGGCGTAATCACTGTTGAGGAGTCCAAGGGCTTTGAAACCGAGCTTGAAGTGGTTGAAGGAATGCAGTTCGACCGCGGATACATCTCCCCTTACATGATCACCGACACCGACAAAATGGAAGCTGTCCTCGACAACCCTTACATTTTGATCACAGACAAGAAGATCACCAACATCCAGGAAATCCTGCCTGTACTCGAGAAAGTGGTACAACAAGGCAAACCGCTTGTAATCATCGCTGAAGACGTTGAAGGTGAAGCTTTGGCTACTTTGGTAGTGAACAAACTTCGCGGAACGTTCACTTGCGTAGCGGTTAAAGCTCCTGGCTTCGGCGACCGACGCAAAGCTATGCTGCAGGACATCGCTGCTCTGACAGGCGGTCAAGTGATCACTGAAGAGCTGGGTCTTGAATTGAAATCCACAACTCCTGACCAATTGGGAAGCGCGCGTCAAATCCGCGTAACCAAAGAAAACACTATTGTTGTTGACGGCTCCGGATCGCCTGCAGACATCACTGCACGTGTGAATCAAATTAAAGCGCAGCTGGAAGAAACCACTTCCGATTTCGATAAAGAAAAGCTGCAGGAGCGTTTGGCTAAATTGTCCGGCGGCGTAGCCGTAATCAAAGTCGGCGCAGCCACTGAAACCGAATTGAAAGAGCGCAAGCTTCGCATCGAAGACGCCTTGAACGCAACCCGCGCAGCGGTTGAAGAAGGTATCGTATCCGGTGGGGGAACCGCTCTGGTGAACGTATACAACGCTGTATCCGCCGTTAACGCTGCCGGCGACGAGCAGACCGGCGTCAACATCGTTCTGCGCGCTCTGGAAGAGCCTGTACGCACAATCGCAGCTAACGCTGGTCAAGAGGGCTCCGTAATCGTTGAGCGTCTTAAAAAAAGGAATCTGTGGGCGTAGGCTACAACGCAGCGACAGGGGAGTGGGTTGACATGTTCCAGGCAGGTATCGTTGACCCTGCGAAAGTGACCCGCAGCGCGCTTCAAAACGCAGCATCCGTAGCAGCCATGTTCCTTACAACAGAAGCTGTAATCGCGGATAAGCCTGCAAAAGACGCTCCTGCAATGCCTGACATGGGCGGCATGGGTGGAATGGGCGGTATGGGCGGCATGATGTAAGACGCCCATTGAAGCCTTTGTGCATCAAGCTTTTAAGGCTTGAATTGCCGTAAGGGAACAAAAGGGTAACGAAGGTAACAAAAAACAATTAGAGGTTTTCCATGAGTTGAGCAAACTTGTGGGAAGCCTCTTTTTTCATGGTCCCTCTGCGCGGCATGACACCCATTTAAGTGCAAAGCACCAGACAAGACGAACAGGACAAGCTGCTGATAATCTTGCCCGGATGCGCTCTGTAGGATCCTTTTGCGGGAAAAGCTCCCGTTAATTTTGTAGAAAATGTCTCCTGCATGGTCAACGTGCCGAATTACAGGGAAAAAAAATTCCCGCTAAATCCGATATGTACATCTAAGAAAGCAGATTAGCGGGAGCATTTCCTGCTGCTCGATGCGTAACAATCCAAATTATCCGAATCGCAGCGCAAGATCATGTCGTCGCGTATATCACGGACCTGGTTGTTGATACCGACGCTCGGCATCCTACTCTGTTGTTTCGTTAGTCAGACTTAATTAAAAAAATTTGATGAATTATAACGATGGATTTTGAGAAGCAAATAGCGGTATAATTGTTTTATTCCGACAGGAAAAGGGTGATTTATGTGAATACCGTACCTCAATCGATTCCTCGTCCGTTAGTAAGAGCAAATCAATGGGTAATCGTTTTGTCCGTCATTCTAACCTTGATTACAGATATGTACTGGATTCTCGCGATTCCACTCATATCCGGAATTTTGGGTGTGGCCTTTGATTACAACCCCGTAATGCGGGCGGCCAAAATTTTCTGAAGAAAAAAACCTTCTGAATATGTTCCCGAGGATAAAGCACAGATGAGGTTTAATCAGCTTCTGGCGATCTTTTTTTCCTGTTTGCCGCTATCGTTTGTTATTTGCTGAATTGGATCATGTTGGCTTACGTTTTTTTCAGCGATAGTCGGCCTGGCCGCATTTATTGCTATCCTGGGATTTTGCATCGGCTGCTTTATGCATTATCAGTGGTCACAGTATAAATACAGAAGAGGAAAGCGTGCATAATTCCGGTGAGTAGACCGACCCATATCCGTTGATGTGGGTCTCTTTGTGTATCGGGACTTCCCTCGCCAAATAAGAATATTTTACTGAGGCCATTCAAGGATCGGATCTGGTCCTCACTTCCTATAACCTTGCGGAAATCGATAGAGAAGAATTACCCTCAATAGAATGGGATTGCATTGGCTTGGATTCTATCTTTGATTTTATCAATCCCGGTTATTTGGGAAGCTTAAAAGCAGAGCGCTTCTTGGGTTTGATTATCTAAGGTCACTCTTTTGACTTGCGACATCTTTAATAAAAAACTGTTTTATTCTTAACATAAATGGGTAATAAAAAATAACCGTAATATAATAAAACACTAGACCTTATGTTTATGCCGGGAGGTTCAGGACATGCAGTGCATTCAAAATTTAAAACGCAGCTGGTATTTATTTCGACGGAGTTACTATTGCTTGTTACTCGAAGGATGTCTGGATACTGAATTAAGGCAGGAATTGATACGTAAAATTGAATATCACGAAATGAAACTAAGCGCCTGACTAATCAGGTGCTTTTTTTTGTTGCTCTATCAAATTCTTCATTTCAGCAAACTATGGATGATTTGTATACAAACGATAATAGTCCATCCAGAGCGGATACTGAACAAAATGCCGAAAAAAAGAAAAAAAAGCCTGATCCCAAAAGGGACCAGGCTGTTAACTAATCGAGATTAGTTAATGAATCCTGCTTTGCTCAACAAACGCTTAAGCATAGTAGCGGATTGTGCACGAGTAGCTTGGTTTGCGGATTGGATTGTATCGCTAGTTACACCATCCACGATTCCGTTAGTGATGGCCACAGCAATTTCTTTTTTGTGCCCATACGATTTTGTTGGAATCTTTAAACGCAGCCAGTGCGGCAGATTGTTGTGTGGAAGTAATGTCAGTGTTAACACCGGCATATTTCAATGCACGAACAACCATAGCAGCAAGTTCTTCACGAGTGATTTGAGCATTCGGACGGTATGTTCCATCTTCGTATCCGTCAACGATTCCAGCAACAGTTGCAGTAGTAACTACGCCTGCATACCATTCGGAGGAGTTAACGTCTTTGAAAGCGGAAGTTGGAGTCAGAATGTTCAATCCAAGTGCGCGAACTACCAATGCAGCGAACTCAGCGCGAGTGATGTTGCGCTCAGGTACGAATGTAGTGTTAGTTACACCGTCAACTACTAGCTTGTTAGCCAGAAGCTCGACGTCAGCTTTAGCCCAGTGAGTTGCAATGTCGTTGAAGGACTTGTTGAACTCAACCAAAGTGTACACGCTGCTGCTGTTGCGCTTGATAGTTGCTACGGATTTACCGTCTTTAGTTTCGAATGTAGCAGGTACGAAGGAGATTTTCTTCGAAGCTGCATCGTAAACTACAGCAGTAGTTTTCTTGGAATCAGCTACTTTATCAAGGTTGATAGTACGGGAAACATAAGTTCCGCTGAAGTTTACACTTACAGTGGAAGCTCCTACAGCCTCGACATTGAAGTCGATCGCGTTAGCTACAACGTTACCGCCAAGAGCAGCAGCAGCAGTAGTTACAGCAGTAGCATCAGCTACTTTAGCAACAGTTACTTTAATCTTAAGGTTTGCAACTTCGGTCTTAGCTTGTTTTGCAAGATCGTCGAATTTCAGTACGGACAATGGAAGAATGAAAGATCCGTATTGAGAAGAGACAACCAACACCGCTCCTGGTTTCTTGGCTGCTTCAAGTAGTGCGGAAGCAGGAACTGTTGCATAGTCACCGGAGATGTTCAAAGTAACAGTCAGGGCGTTGTTGAATGCATTTGTAATGTCAAATGCGCTAACATCACCGGACACTGGTACAGTGACAGAGCTGTTATTGTTTCCACCGATCCAACCGCCGCCGCCATAGCTTCCTGTGGAAGTAGTGGAGCTAGTGTTGGTAACGTCTTTAGAAGTAGAAAGGTAAGTGCTTCCTGTAACGGATGTTGGATCATACACAGTAGCTTTTACAGTAGCATAGCTGTAACCATTTGTGATATTTGTGGAGAAGTTGTAGTAATACTTGCCGTCTTTGTAGGTGCTGTATGTAGCAGTAGCAGCAGTGCTTAGTGCGGCACCGTACGGGCTATATACATCCAAGTACACTGATCCATTCACATTGTTAGTGTATACATCAGTATAAACAGTACCTGTAACTTTACCGTCACGGTAAGAAAGGGAATCAAAACCGATGACTGAAGCGGCAAAAGCCAATACAGGAGTCAGCATTGCAAAAAACTAGTAGAAATGCAACAAGACCGGAAGTTTTGTTAAGTAGGGATCTCTTTAGCACGCGGCTATCTCTCCTATTCGTTGAGTGGTTGATAGATTCTTTTTTTTGCTGGACATTGTTTTAATTTCACCTCCTTTTCCATGTCAGACTTTTATAACAAGCTTTGCCTTTGTTAACTGTTAGGATAGAGTAAGTCTAATTTTATCATCTTTTGCTGGAATTTGGTAGGTGTTCAAGAACTCTATCTATTATTTAAAAGAAACTGAATTTGCTGACGTTCATTAGGATCCGCTGCAAACAGCTTGTCCTGCAAAGCTTGGTCATTCTTGCCCTGCTTTTGCAAAGAAGCCAGATACCAACGGGCTATGACTCTATTTCCTTCATTATCCATTTGGTTACTTATACCCAATTGTAATACGCTTGAAGCGTTCGAAAAGTTGCTGTTCAAGAAATTAATTTGGCCTATAGAGAGCGCAATGTTAGGGGTAACGTTAAACGGTCTTCCTTGAGATTGCCCTTTAGGCAAGGTTCCTAAATAATTTATTTTATCCTGCACTTGTTGATATAGGGCTTTGGCTTCGTTCCAATGTTCATCTTGTTTTAGTTTATTGCCGTTTAATTTTTTTCCTTATTTCCTAATTCGGCATGAAGTACAATCAGTCGTTCATACATCGATATATCCCATGGGAAATCGTTTAATTCTTTCTTAAGCAGCTCCAGAGCTTGTTCCTTGTTATCTTTCATTAACAATAAATTGTATTCACTGTCAAATATTCCCCTATTATATGATTCGTATGGCTTAACCTGTTTTATGAGGTCAAAAGCTTCTTGGGAATATTTTTTCTTCCTTCGTTTGATTGTATGCCTGACTGAGCAGCTGGATTTTCATCAGATTATAATCAGGATGATATTTACTGATATCTCTTGCCTTATCAATAGGCTGCAGTACTTCATTCAAAGGTTTCTGCTGCTGAAGCAGACCCATCCCCTCATTGAATAAAGTATTGCTTTTGGTATATTGCAGGGAAATGACAAAAAAATAATGATGGAAGGAACAATAAGAAGAGCAGGATAAAGCTTGGACCATAGTTGATTTGTTACCTTTTTTCTCATCGGAGACTTTAATATATGATGCTGATAACAAACCTCCCAAGCATAGGAATAGCATACCGGCGATATAGCCAAAGCTCATATCAAAATCGATCGCGCTATGAGCGAGTAAAGAGATAGCTATAATATAAAATACAAAATGCTGATCACGATCCCCTTGTACCTTTTTTTGATACGGGCCGCAATATACTTGATAAACACCACGGCTAACAAAATTACAAATAGAAGAAAACCAATAATTCCCACTTCAATGATATACTGGAGGAAAAAAATTGTGGCTTGTCTGCTCGTGTAAGGGTTATTTTGATATTTCTCATATAAAAAACTCCAAGCTGCCCCGCCGGCTCCAAACAATGGATAGTCCTTGATGACTTTAATACCGTCTTTATAAAATGTGGCTCTCTCAAGGACACTATGCTGCTGTAAGTTAATAGTTTCGATTCTTTTCTCAATGCTGTTCGGAAGGAGTTTAATAAGCCCCGAATTTCCATATAACAAAAGAATTCCGACCGTTCCTGCTATCAATACGACAATAGGAAGAATGAACTGGGAAAACTTAATTCTACTAAATTTAGCGTTAAGACCATCAGCAAATCTTTTGGTTATAAAGTGATGAATAGCATAAATAATAATGGAGGTCGTCACTGAGGCGGTTATCATAATAGCCCACCCCTTCAAGGACTCAGAAGGCATTAAATTTTTTTATTGCAGGACTTCCGATTCCTCCTATAGAGGTAATTGGATTCAATATGATCAGTGAAATGATTAGCGAAATAACCAGGTACACGAGCATCAGGATTTGCCTATACAAGCTTAAGAAAGGAAGAATAAACAGAATGATCAAAGGAAGGAGAACCAGACCTCCGCGAGATAAAGTCAAGAAGAAGGAAACTATGGTAGGAACCAAGAATAAGCTATATCCGATAATCCCAACCCAACTTTTAGATCTGACGACAAGAAAAAAGCGAGCTAAACAATATGGCCATTGTAAATCCAGCGTAAGTATTGGCGTATTGAAAAAAACAGAAGTTAATCTTGCACCGTTGGAATCAACCATAATAGCATCCGCATAGTGTGCATTTCCAAATAGATTTAACAATCCAAAGACAATAACCAAATAACCGGATAAAACAATTCCGTTCGTAAAAAATCGAGGAACCAGAGCTGCTTTTGGAAAAAATTATAAGAGAGGGTAAATAGAACAGCGTATGTAAAATTCACATATAAAAGCAGTGTGGCGTAATAGTGTGATGCTGCGCCGAAAGAAGAGATAAGGTAAGAAAGTGGAATGAACCAAACCAACATGGCGTAAACATCGTGACGACTTTCTAATCTCCAATTAAAGAAAAGATATAGAGCAAAAAAACAAACAACATAAATGCGCCTAACATAATAAATGACAACTGCGGTTTTTCAAAACGAAAAAAAATTGTTGGCGTTAAATAAACCTTTTTTCAAAGGGCATTATAAATAAAAAAAACACCCACGAGAATGATGGAAAACCAATAGAGTAAAGAGTAGTTTGGATCAGCAGTACGTTTCAATGATTGAGAGTAAACATTTCCCGTGGGGTGCTTTTTTTTGGGCTTTCAATTTAAAGTTCTCCTTTTTTTTCGCTAGATTTCGTCAATATTTTATCATAAAGGTATTGTAGCTTCCAATAAAATGTCTTGTAATAAAGTGACTAAATAGTGGATAAGATTTATCAAAAAAAAACTTTTATCTAGTATTTAAAAGCCATTTTTTTGGTAAAATACTCGACGTAAAATAAAAGAAAATACAACATGATTCTACATTTTTTTTAGGTTGAAGGGAGTCGCAAACGCGTATGTCTTTTTTTTCAGTCAGAGTAACAGATTCCTGATCGATGTGTTGAAGAGTCAAAAAAACTGATTTTTTGAACTAGCGAAAAAAAAGATTTTAGAGCCCGATTCTCAGGGTCCTATTTGGGAATTGTATGGGCCTTCATACAGCCTACTATCTCCCTTTTAATATTTTGGTTTGTCTTTCAAGTCGGATTTAAATCAACGCCGGTGGATAATGTGCCCTTTATCCTATGGTTGGCAGCAGCAATGATTCCCTGGAATTTCTTTGCTGACAGCGTGCAAACGGGAACAAGCTCCATTACCGATAATAGCTACTTGGTAAAAAAAGTTGTCTTTAGAACAAGCGTTCTTCCTATAGTCAAAATATATTCAGCTTTTTTTTCGTTCATACCTTCTTTATACTGTTTCTTATCGTTATGTTTTCTGTTTATGGTTATTATCCTAGCTGGTTTTATTTGCAGATTGTTTATTATGAGATCATCCTGCTACTATACATACTGGGTGTAGTATGGCTTACCTCTTCCCTAGTTGTTTTCCTCAAAGATATCGGTCAGCTTATTGCAATGCTGCTCCAGTTTGGCTTCTGGTTAACTCCAATATTTTACTCCCTTAACATTGTTCCGCAAAAAATACCATTTCATCCTAAAATTAAATCCTATGTACTATATTGTGGAAGGGTTCAGGAATACCTTTATTTATAAAATTTGGTTTTGGCAGGATATGAATTTAACGGTTAACTTTTTTTATCTTTACTGTAATCTTTTTTGATGATTGGAGCTACCTTTTTTCAGAAAGCTCAGACCTCACTTTGCGGATGTATTATAAGGAGAGCGACATGAATCATACACAAACGTCTGAAACAGCAATTAAGGTTCAGAATATTACTAAAGTTTACAAGCTCTATGAGAAGCCGGTAGATAGACTGAAAGAAGCTGTACACCCTTTTGGCAAAAAAGCTACATAAGAACTTTCATGCAGTAAATAAGGTCACTTTTTTTCAATAAAGAAAGGTGAGACAATAGGTATTATTGGCAAGAATGGTTCTGGTAAATCTACACTGCTCAAAATGATAACAGGTGTGTTAACTCCTACAGAAGGTACAATTGAAGTTAATGGAAAAAAAATTTCTGCACTTTTGGAGTTGGGAGCAGGATTCAATCCCGACTATACCGGAATGGAAAATATTTACCTTAATGGAACCATTATGGGATACTCTAAGCAGGATATGGATGAGAAAATCGACGAAATCATTTCATTTGCTGATATAGGAGATTTTATACACCAACCTGTAAAAAATGTACTCCAGTGGGATGTTTGTAAGACTTGCCTTTGCCGTTGCCATTAACATAGACCCTGAAATACTGATTATTGACGAAGCCCTTAGTGTAGGTGACATGCGTTTTCAACAAAAGTGCTTCAGGAAAATCGAAGAATTTAGAAGGACGAAGACAATATTGTTCGTTTCGCATGATTTGGGGACCATAACTAAATATTGTGACAGGGCAATCTGGATCAATGAAGGGGTTCTTATGGATGATGGTGAGACATTAGAGGTGGCTAAGAAATTTCAAGCGTTTATGATTGGGGCACAAATGACTAGGTCCGAAGATGAAGAAGCAGCTGCTGCTGCCGAAACTTGGACAGGTGAACAGATTGATGACCTTCCTACGAATCTAGATATTCAAGCGATAACAAGGCCGCTATTATAGGCATTTCTTTATTTGATAATCATTCCGAGCAAAAAAATCAATATGGTACAATCTGGGCAATACGTGAAGCTGTTAATAAAAAAATAAAATCTAATGATTATATACAAGACCCGATCATAGGTTTTAGTATTAAAGACAGACTTGGGAATATAGTAGCTCAATCTAACAGCTTTGTAACTGGTCAGCATATACAAGATTATATGGCGAATCAAATCCACACTGTGGGGTTTACTTTTCAAATGCCTAACTTAAACAGAGGAGAATTTACAATCTCTCCTGCTGTAGCTTCCGGTTCCCAAGAAGCTCACACACAGCATTGTTGGGTGCACGATGCAATTGTTTTTTCAAGCTTACCATTCAAGTCTTCATGAGTTGAGCGGTTTTCTAACTTTAGATGAAGTCCAGTTCTATCAATTAGATTAAGGTGGGATTATAGTAAGTATGAAATTCTCAGGCGAAAGATTTATTCCGCAAGCGACCGACAAGGAAATGCAACTTGAGCATATGCAAAGGTATTATTCTGTTCTTTCTTTAATTAAAGATAAAGTCGTTTTGGATGCAGCGTCCGGAGAAGGTTACGGTTCTTATTTGTTATCCCAACATGCTGCTGAAGTGCATGGTGTCGATATTAGTAAGGAAACGATCACTCATTCAAAAAAATACAATATCAGCGTAGTAATCTAACCTATTCCGTTGGGTCTGTGGATCAACTAAGTTTGCCCGATCAATCGGTTGATGTCGTTGTTTCATTTGAAACCATTGAACATGTAGATGAGAGCGTCCAACAATCCTTCCTAAGAGAAATTAAAAGAGTCCTCAAACCAGATGGGGTACTAGTTATCTCCACGCCGGATAAATATATTTATTCAGAGATACCTAATTATACAAATCCATTTCATGTAAAGGAATTCTATCGAGAAGAGTTTTTTTGATTTCTTAAATAGTTATTTTCACAATGTGCATTTTTTTTACAATCAAAAAATTCGAAGTTGCCTCGCTCATAACTGACAACAAAAAATCAACACACTCAGAATTTACTCCCTAGCGACCAAAAAACTCAAAACGGTAAATACATTGTAGCTGTCTGTAGTGACTGGCCAATTGACATCAATATCAACTCGGTTTTATTGAACAATGAGAAATATGAGTTTATGGTGAATCGCATTGTTAATTTACAAAATGAAGTGGAGGAAAGAAACTTACATATTAAAAAATTTAGATAAGCACATCGCTGAATTGGATCAGAATATTGCATTACTCCAAAGCCAGTTGAATTCAACCAAGGCATTAACGGAACATGCAAATGAAGCAATGAGTCTTTTGAAACAAAAAAGAAGATAATCTTCTACAGGCTCTTAATTTAGTTCAGTCAATGAAAGAAGAGTGCGGTTCATTGCATTCTCAATTGATGGAAGCCAAGCTGCAATTAAACATGGTCACTGAAGAGTTAAAACACAAGGAAGAGATAATTAATGCAATGTCTACAATGCATAATGAACTATCGACTTCCATTGATTCTGTACATGAAAGATTTAATGATTTTTTCAGAAAAAAAGACCAGGTTATCAAGAATCAGCTGGGTCATATTTCACAGCTTCTTGAACAGGAGCGGAGATTAAATAATATCCTTCAGTCCGGGGGCTGGAAATTATTAAACGAATATTATAAATACAGAGACCGAATACTGCCTGACAGCAGTAAAAGAAAGTTCCTTGCTAAACTCGCTTTTAAGACAATTAAAAAAATCCAAAAGTAATGATAAGAAGTTTAAATAAACAGAATTTGAAAAAAAACTCAAATATTATATGAAGACAGAAGACTCAAATTTACTTGAAAACAGATTGGATAATTTCGTTGAAAGACACATCACTGTTGAAACGAATGAGCTACAATTATTTCAAGAGATTGATACCTCTAAGAAACTTGTTTTTTGAAAAAACATGAGAATCCTCTCGTTAGTATAATAATTCCAGTTTATAATCAATGGCATTATACGTACGCTTGCCTTCTTTCTATTCTGGAAAATACAAGGGACATACCTTATGAAGTCATTATTGCCGACGACATGTCCACTGACGACACGCAGAATATTGTTGATGTTGTAGAAAACGTAGTGGTAATAAGAGACGAGGTTAACAGGGGTTTTCTAAGAAACTGCAATAATGCAGCACAATCTGCAAAGGGTCAATTCATCTTCTTCTTAAACAATGATACCAACGTTCAAGCCGATTGGTTGAAATACCTGCTGGATCTAATACAAAGTGACGCTTCTATCGGTATGGTGGGTTCTAAATTAGTTTATCCAGATGGAAGACAGCAAGAAGCAGGAGGCATTATTTGGAAAGATGCAAGCGGATGGAATTATGGCCGTTTAGATGAACCTGAGAAACCAGAGTATAATTACGTAAAAGAGGTGGATTATATCTCCGGAGCTGCTATTATGATTCGAACAGAGCTGTGGAATCAAATTGGCGGTTTTGATGACCGGTACGCACCGGCTTATTTTGAAGATTCTGATTTGGCGTTTGAAGTAAGAAAGCATGGATATAAAGTGCTTCTTCAGCCTAAATCGGTTATCGTCCATTTTGAAGGAATATCTCATGGGACTGATACAAATTCTGGAATAAAAAAAGCTATCAAGTTAAGAATAAAGAAAAGTTCAAAAGAAAAGTGGAAAAAAATGTCCTCTTTAAAGAACATTTTGATAATGCTGAGAATGTATTTCTCGCGAGAGACCGCAGCTATAACAAAAAAAACTATTCTTGTAATTGATCATTACGTTCCACATTTTGACAAGGATGCCGGCAGCAGAACGGTGTATCAGTATCTTCAGTTGTTCGTGAAAATGGGTATGAACGTTAAGTTTATCGGAGATAATTTTTTTTAAACATGAACTATACGGCTGCTCTTGAGCAATTAGGAATTGAGGTTCTTTATGGTAATTACTATGCAAGAAACCTAGAACACTGGTTAAAATCTAACGGAAAATATATTCATTACACTTACCTGAATCGCCCGCATATATCCATTAATTATATTGATTTAATTAGAAAATATACGAACTCCAAAGTGATTTATTATGGCCATGACTTACATTTTCTCAGGGAACTGAGAGAGTATCAATTGACTGGGAATGAAGAAATTAAAAAATTCTTCCGGTGATTGGGAAAAGTTAGAGATGGAACTGTTCCACAAATCGGATGTTATATATTATCCTTCTCAAGTTGAAGTGGATGAAATTAGTAAGTTGGCGCCTGAATTAACTGTGAGAGCAGTACCGGCTTATATTTATGAGGATGATGATGCAACCATCACAAAGCCTTTTCATGAAAGATCCGACATTTTATTTGTTGGTGGCTTTGGCCATAAACCCAATACAGATGCTGTTTTGTGGTTTGTACAAAAGGTATTTCCGCAAATCTTATCAGAAATACCTGACATTAAATTTTATATTGTGGGATCTAATCCCCCTGATGTAGTCAAGAATCTTATCTCTGATAACATTATCGTAACTGGTTTTGTTACAGATGAGCAATTATCTGAATACTACCGTAATACCAAATTAGTAGTTGTACCTTTGAGGTATGGCGCCGGAGTAAAAGGGAAAGTTGTGGAAGCAATGTACAATGGAGCACCTATTGTAACAACGAGAGTAGGCTCAGAGGGCTTACCAGGGATAGAAGATTATTTAATCGAGTGCGATGATAGCGATACTTTCGCTGAACTGGTCTGTACAATCTACCGCGATCATAATAGACTAATGGATCTATCGCAGAAATCAAAGTCCTACATTAAGAAGTATTTCTCAGAGGAAAGTGCTTTAAATATTCTTAGTAAAGATATAAGCTACTGAAAGGAAATTAGACATGATAATAAGATCTAAGGCACCATTAAGATTGGGATTAGCGGGTGGAGGTACGGATGTCTCCCCTTACTGTGATGATTTCGGTGGATATGTATTGAACGCCACTATCGATATGTATACTTACTGTACAATTGAAGTCACAAACGATAATACAATCTTATTCCACGCCGCTGATAGGAATGAATTTTTTTGAAACCCAATCCAAGTCTTATCTTGAATTCGATGGCAGACTAGATCTTCATAAAGGAATCTATAACAGGATAGTTAAGCAGTTCAATAACAATAAACCCCTTTCGTTAAAAAAATAACAACATACTCCGATGCACCTGCCGGTTCTGGATTAGGATCTTCCTCAACTATGGTTGTAGCAATCTTAAAAGCCTATGTTGAATGGTTAAACCTACCTCTAGGGGAATACGATATTGCTCATCTGGCGTTTGAAATAGAGAGAGTAGATGTGGGGTTGAGTGGTGGGCGTCAGGATCAGTATGCTGCAACCTTCGGTGGAATCAACTTTATAGAGTTTTATTCTGATGATCGTGTGATAGTAAATCCCCTGCGGGTAAAAAAACTGGATCATCAATGAATTAGAATCTTCTATAGTTCTCTATTACACAGGTGCATCTAGAGAATCAGCAAATATCATAAATGAGCAAGTGAAGAATGCTAGAGAGAAGGATCAAAAGTCCATCGATGCTATGCATGAACTTAAGGCAGATGCAATGGTTATGAAGGAAAGCATCTTAAAAGGAGACATCCTAAAATTCGCTAGATATTTGGGGAAATCATGGGAGGCTAAAAAAGAAAATGGCTTCTTCCATCTCAAATAGTTTCATTGATTCAGTGTATGATGTGGCTATTGAAGCAGGTGCATATGCAGGTAAAGTTTCCGGAGCTGGTGGTGGCGGATTCATGATGTTTATGGTAGATCCTAACCTGAGGCTTGATCTCATACGTGCACTTAAGAAATTAAACGGGGAAGTAATGAACTTCCATTTCACTAAAAAATGGAATCCAGGGGTGGAAAATTTAATGATCCAAACATTAATAAAGAATCAAATTCAAGAGTCTTATGAGACGAAAAAAAAGATTGCTGGAAGATGCTGGTTTGATATCTCTAATAAGTGAAGTATCTGAAAAGGCTGTTGAAGTTTACCGTAACGGTAACAAAACGTTATTAGCAGGTAATGGAGGAAGTGCAGCAGATGCTCAGCATATAGCCGGGGAATTTGTGAGCAGGTTCTATTTTGATCGACCAGGTATTCCTTCCATCGCGTTAACGACGGATACTTCAATTATTACTGCAATTGGAAACGACTATGGATATGAACAACTTTTTTGCTAGACAAGTTCAAGCTAATGGAGTCAAAGGAGATATGTTTATAGGGATCTCGACTTCCGGTAATTCAGTTAATGTCGTTAATGCATTAGAAACCTGTAAAGACAAAGGGATTATAACTGTAGGCTTAACCGGTCAATCAGGTGGGAAGATGGCAGACTTATGTGATTATTGCATTAAAGTACCTTCGGAAGAAACGCCTAGAATTCAGGAATCGCACATTCTGATAGGGCATATTATTTGTGCTGTTGTGGAAGAAGCCATATTTGGAAAGGGACTTTAATATGGAAGCTATTGTTTTAGCTGGTGGTTTTGGTACTAGATTGCAGTCAGTTGTTGCTGATTTACCAAAACCTATGGCTCCCATAGGATATAGTCCCTTTTTTTATCATATATTTTTTTCATTATTTAATTCGAAATGGTATTACAAAGGTTATTCTGTCAACAGGCTACCTGCATCATAAAATCGAAGAATATTATGGAACGCAATTTAATGGTCTGGTAATAGTGTATTCTAAAGAGGAAAGCCCGCTAGGCACTGGAGGAGCTATTAAACTTGCTTTGAGCAAAGCAATATCTGAACAAGTATTCATTATTAATGGAGATACTTTTTTTTAATGTAAGTCTAAGTGAACTTGCACAGTCACATAAAAAAAAACAGTGCAGAGCTGACATTGGCATTAAAGCCAATGATAAATTTTGATCGCTATGGAACTGTTAATCTTCATGGTGATAAAATAATTTCTTTTGAGGAAAAAAAAGAAATGTTCCTATGGTCTAATTAATGGTGGTGTGTATTTAATCAATTCACACCTTATGGGAAAATTGCCATTACCGGAACGGTTCTCTTTTGAAACTGATTTTATGGCTAAACATATTGGACAAATTGATTTGTTTGGTTACAAATCTGATACTTACTTTATTGATATAGGAATCCCCGAGGACTATGTAAAAGCTCAAGTGGAATTAGGTGATTATTTTGAAGAAGGCTTTATTTCTTGACCGCGATGGTGTGATAAACAAAGAAAAAAAACTATGTTTATAAAATTGAAGATTTTGAATTTATTGATGGTATTTTTTTTGAAATTTGTAAATATTTCCAAAAAAGAGGGTTATGTTCTTATCGTAGTAACCAATCAAGCAGGGATAGCAAGAGGTTATTACTCAGAAAATGATTTTTTCTATTTTAACTAAATGGATGATAGAAAAGTTTTTTTTGAATCAAGGGATTATTATTCATAAAGTATATAATTGTCCTTATCATCCTGATGGAATTGGACAATATAAAAAAAAGTTCCTTTGATCGTAAACCTAAACCTGGGATGTTTTATAGAGCAAGAGATGAATTTGAAATAGACCTTTCCAAATCGCTTTTGATCGGGGATAAGGAATCTGACATTGAAGCAGGAATAAGTGCTGGTTTATTCAAGATGTTTCTTTTTTTTCAAAATTTGCAAAGTAATTTAATTAAAAAAATACTAATGTTTATTTAATAAAAAAAATTAGAAGATGCTGTTCATATATTTGAAAATACCAATTAATAATAACAGGAGATTACATGAATATATCACTTAAAAGCAAACTAAGTTGGATTGGTATTGTATTATTTACAATTTACTATCTTGTCTATCTATATGTAACAACTGTGAATATTGCTTGGCAGACTTGGTTTTTTTCATTTACAGTTAGTTGATAGTTTTTTTTCTGGTACTTTAGTGTTTAAAGATTTGTTAACACGATATGGTGAACATGGTTTATTAGGTTATAACATTATTTTTTATTGCTAATGCAGTTTTTTTTTCATTTAAATACATTAGTTGATGTTTATATACATTTATTTTTTAATTTTGCTCAGTGCCATAGCTATCTATTTAGTGTATAAGAAAAAATATATCACCTAATGATTCAAGCTACAGTAGTAATTTATTGTTCTGGATCATAGCATTTACCATGTTTAGTGTTAGCCAACAGGCAGCTGGTGGAATGGATACACAGGTCAGATTAGGTATTTATTCATTTCTATTGGCAACGATTCTAATAGATAGATATTATTTTGACAAAATTAAAAAATAATATAAAACTAATAGTAATCTTCATTATGCTAATCTTATCTGTCAATGTGTTCGGTACATTCTATTCATTAGCTTGGGTACCAGGTATATACATGTTAATTGGTATATTTATGTACTCTAATAAAAAAAATTGGATGCCAAATTTATTTCAATTGGGGCCTTGATTTTTTATTTTGTGGATTATATATATCAAAATGTATTCATTATTCATTCCAGCTAGTGAAAATAGTACGGGCGTATTGCAAGGTATAATTAATATATTCTTGCACCCATTAAAATCAACTATGTTTTTTATTAGCTTTTATGTGTAGCAGCTTGTTAGGAAGAACTTTATGGCAAGATTATCATTTCCCTCAAACCTTAGAGCTATTTGGTGGAGTAATTGTATTGTTTATATACATTTATTGCTTCTTCGGTTTTTTTCAAAGCAGAAATGTGGAAGAGGACGTTTTTTTGCCAATATTGCTTATGTTTTATAGTATTGGAGTAATGATATTGGTTTTAATTGGTAGAAATCAAATGGATTGGGAAGGAGGAACAAATTATTGGTATGCAGCCCATATTAAGTTTGGAATTATAGGTTGCATATGGGTTTTACTTTATAGTCATTTTAATATAAGAAAAAAATTAAATGGAATTCTATTCCTTTCTTTATATTAATGATCATAATAGTATTTCAAATTATCTCCAACATTGCAGACTGGAAAAGAGCTCCTCATGTCAGAGCTTATTTTACTTCCATGATTCCTTTTGCTTTAGATCCAACTAATATGCCAATAGATAAAAAATGGAATTACTCCTTTAATTAATACATTGCCTGAAACTATTCATGGTTTAGATATAATGAAGAAATATAACCTGAACATTTATTATGATTCCCAAAAGAATTTCGTCTATAAAAATGGTAATGTTCTTCTTAATGGACAAATTTCAGAGGGAGTGCTCGGCCCAGGATGGTATCAACCGGAGCAAGATTCAGTATGGATAAGCAAGAGAGCTCGTATTACATTTAGAAGTGGATCAAAAGGAGATTTGAAAGTAAAGGGTTATCTTCCTAACTTCCTATCACCCAATACAATAATTTTGAAAATTAACGACAAGATAATCTATCAAGGTGATCATAGTGGAACTTTTGAGATCCAGAAACATATTGATATGAACACAATGATTATGTTGGATATTGAACTTTCGGATTCAGTAATACCTAAAGATAAAGGTTTGAATCAAGATATGAGAGAATTGGGCGCTATTATTAATAACATTAATACTAATTAATGAATTTTCTGGAGTTGAAGATATGTTCTTAAGTATAGGGCGTAGATTTAAAAAAAATTTATTATTAATCAGATTATTCTTCATAATTTTTTTTGGTTTTCTACTTATAATTCTAACCTTAATAGGTGATGATTTAATGCTTGGAATATTTTTTGAAAACCATAACAAATCCGATTGTTATTAAATTTGTATCTCAACTAATTGCATTACCCATAACTACAGTTATAAGTTTTTTTTGGTCATAAATATTGAAGTTTTAACAATAATAGTAGGATGTGAAATTAGCCATGACAAAAGCAGGCAATGTAGTAAAAAAATTAAAGATTCGATTGGTATTATTCTTGAGCAAAATGATTCAAATGTTGAAATTCTAATTTTAGAAAAAAAGCATTGCAACGTGTGATAAGTCAATCAAAATTGGAACGGAAACATTTAATTATTGTGATAAAAATAAACTAATAATTAATGAATCTGAGATAACAGATTTTATAGGAGATGTAACAAAGGCTGAATTAGAAGGGATATTAAGATATACTATTTTGCAAAAGGTAGAGCAGTTTTATAATTTAGTGCATAAAAAAAACAAAGTTCATTTGATTCGGAGTCCACGTATGTAAACTATGGTGGAAGAGTTTTTGATGAAAAAAAGAGATGACGAACCTGGTTGATTCATCATTAGATTTTTGGTTGACTGCGGGAAGATTCAATAAGCAATTTGAAAAAAAGAATATGCTGAATTTTTTAGGTGTAAGATATGCATTGCTCACTAATTCAGGATCATCCGCAAATCTACTAGCTTTCTCTGCTCTTACTTCCCCTAAACTTGGAGAAAAAAACGAATAAAGCCAGGGGATGAAGTTATCACCGTAGCAGCGGGTTTTCCTACAACGGTTGCCCCAATGGTTCAAAATGGAGCGGTGCCAGTATTTGTTGATGTTGATCTTGGGACATACAACATATTACCCGATCGAATTGAAGGAGCTATCACTGACAAAACCAAGGCTATTATGATAGCTCATACGATGGGGAATCCTTTCAGACTGGATGTAGTTATGCAAATTGCAGAAAAAATATGATCTTTGGGTAATTGAAGATAACTGTGATGCATTGGGATCAAGATATGATGGGAAACTGACAGGAACATTTGGTCATATCGGAACTTCTAGTTTTTTTACCCTCCCCATCATATGACAATGGGAGAAGGAGGAGCTGTTTATACCAATGATCCTAAACTGAAAATGATAATTGAGTCTTTTAGAGACTGGGGAAGAGACTGTTGGTGCGCATCTGGTTGTGATGATACTTGTAAAAAAACGTTTTGGTTGGGAACTGGGTTCACTTCCTTATGGTTATGATCATAAATATACCTACTCTCATATCGGATATAATTTACGGGTTACGGATATGCAAGCAGCAATAGGCCTAGAGCAATTGAAAAAAAGTTCCGCACTTTACAAACGCAAGGATAAGTAACTTTAATCGTTTATTAGATGGACTTAGTGATCTTAATGAATACTTCATTCTTCCAAAAGCAACAGAAAACGCTAATCCTAGTTGGTTTGGATTTATACTTACAGTTCAGGATAATGCAGGATTTACAAAAAAATGAAATTGTTAAATACCTTGAAGCCAATCGCATTCAAACTCGAATGTTATTTGCAGGGAATTTAACTAAGCAACCGGCTTTCCAAGGAGTAAACTATAGAATCTATGGTGATTTAACCAATACTGATAAAATATTGAATGATACGTTCTTAGTAGGTGTTTATCCCGGACTTACGAATGAAATGATTGACTACGTAATTAGCAAAATTAAGGAATTTGTATTAGCTAAAGTGAGCCATAAACAAGGGGAGGCAGTAAAATGAAAGTAGTCATTCTTGCTGGTGGATATGGTACTAGAATTAGTGAAGAATCACATTTGAGACCAAAACCAATGATAGAAATCGGTCAAAGACCTATACTGTGGCACATTATGAAAATCTACTCAAGTTATGGGTTTAATGACTTTGTTATTTGCCTCGGTTATAAAGGTTACTTTATTAAAGAATACTTTGCTCATTATTTTCTACATGAATCAGACATAACGTTTGATTTTAGAAATGATAATCAAAACATAACTCATAATCACTCTGCCGAGCCATGGAAAGTTACCTTGGTTAATACAGGGATTGATACTATGACAGGTGGTAGGGTGAAACGAGTTCAACCGTATATTGGTAACGAACCATTTATGCTAACCTACGGTGATGGGGTTTCAAACGTCAATATTAAAGAGTTAGTTCAACACCATAAATTAAGTGGTAGACTTGCAACTGTCACATCCATTCAACCTGATGGGCGCTTTGGAGCATTAGATATTAATGATCAAAGTGAAGTTCGGGGCTTCCAAGAAAAGCCGAGAGGTGACGGTTCATGGATTAATGCAGGATTCTTTGTTCTTCAACCAGAAGTTTTTTTTGATTATATAGAGGGAGATCATACTGTTTTTTTGAAAAGGGTCCTCTTGAAAATCTTGCGAAGCAGGGTGAGTTATCCGCATATAAGCACTCTGGTTTCTGGCAGCCTATGGACACATTACGCGATAAAAACCATCTGGAGGTTCTATGGGCAAGCAAAAAAAGCACCATGGAAAGTTTGGGATGATAATTTGGTAAAGACATTATGATAGAATTTTGGAAAAAAAATAAGAAAGTCTTCATAACTGGACATACGGGGTTTAAGGGTTCTTGGTTATGTATGTGGTTGAATCAATTAGGGGCCAAAGTCGTGGGCTATGCCACTGAGCTCCAACAATTCCGAGTTTGTTTGAACTTTGTGATGTAAAAAAAGCATGCTTATAAAATCGATAATTGCCGATATTAGAGATTTAGAAACATTGAAGGTTGAAATGGCGGCCTTTCAGCCCGAGATTGTTATTCATATGGCAGCTCAGCCTCTGGTAAGAGATTCCTACAAAATTCCTGTAGATACCTACTCTATCAATGTCATGGGTACGGTTAATCTATTTGAGGCTGTCAGAATAACTGATACCGTAAGAGCAGTGGTAAATGTTACAACTGATAAATGTTATGATAATAAAGAATGGGTATGGGGTTATAGAGAGAACGAACCATGGGTGGTTATGATCCATATTCTAATAGCAAGGCTTGTTCAGAGCTGGTCACTTCGGCATATAGAAATTCCTATTTTAATGCACACGATTATGATAGGCATGGTGTAGCGGTTGCGTCTGCCAGAGCAGGCAATGTAATCGGCGGTGGTGATTGGGCTAAAGACAGACTGATTCCGGATTGCATAAATTCTTTGTTAGCTGGTGAACCCATTAAAATTAGAAATCCACATTCAATTAGACCTTGGCAGCATGTTCTCGAACCTTTAGGTGGTTACTTGCACATAGCCAGGAAGCTTTATGAATCGGGTCCTCAATATGCAGAGGCATGGAACTTTGGCCCTGAAGACAGTGATGCGAAACCTGTTGAATGATCGTACAAAGAATGTGTGAGAAATGGGCTGGTAACCAAGGATATATTATTGAGGAAGGAAACCACCCTCATGAGGCTTCGTATTTAAAATTGGATTGTTCAAAGGCTAAAATGCAATTAAACTGGTCTCCACGTTGGCATTTAGATGAAACTTTGGACAATATTATTGAATGGACTAAAGCATATAAGAATGGTACTGATTTAAAGAGTATAAGCTTTAGCCAAATTCAAAACTACCAGAATAAATGAGGTCTGAATATGTTAAAAGTATTAGTAACCGGAGCAACGGGATTTGTTGGAGCCAGTCTGGTGAAGGCTTTACTTAATGGGAAAAAACAAAGTATTTATAACAGCAAGAAAGAGCTCCGACTTTTGGAGAATAATTGATGTAAAGAATAAAATCGAAGAGATTTATTATACAAATTTAGAAAATAGAGCCGAGGTCTTTCAATTAATTGAAGAGTTAAGGCAGATATTATTTATCATATTGCAACTTACGGCGGTTTTCCTAATCAGGCAGATCCAGAAAGGATTGTTAGTTCTAATCTTAATGCTACTATTAATTTATTAGATGCCGCCACTGCAAATGGAATACAGCAATTTATCAATACTGGAACTTCCTCTGAATACGGTATTAAAAAACCACCCAATGAAAGAATCAGATCTATGTGAGCCGGTTAATCTTTATGGCGTCACAAAACTTGCAGCAACGAATTATTGTACTATGATTGGTAAGACTCAGAATTATAAAGTATGTACATTAAGACTGTTTTCCCCCTTTGGTGAATTGGAGGATTCGTCTCGTTTATATCCAAGTATAGTCAACTCCTTGAAAAAATGATGAGAGACCAAAACTTTCGAGACCGAATTCAGTAAGGGATTTTATTGAGATTGAGAAAGTCCTTGATGTTTATTTAAATATTATAAATGTAGAATTTGTACCCGGGGATATTATTAACATAGGATCGGGAAAACAAAAAAACGATTAGTGAATTTTACGATCAAGTTGCAAAAAAGTTTGAATAAGAACCTTGAGCCTGTTTGGGGCGAGGCACCTCCACGTGCCAACGAACCAAAAAAAATGTGGGAAGCAGATATAAGTAAATTAAAAGCTCTAATGAAATATACGCAACTAAGGGAGTAATTTTATGGAAAACACGAATATTAGGAAATCCATTATTCACATGGTACATTATTCCAAATCTTCTCATGTGGGAACGTGTCTATCAATTGTCGATATATTGTATACACTATACTTTAGGATTATGAATATTAATCCTTTGAATCCGGAAAAAACCTGATAGGGATAAATTCTTACTAAGCAAAGGTCATGGTAGTGCTGCTTTATATGCTACATTAGCAGAGCGAGGTTTCTTCCCGAAAGAATATTTGGATAAATATTATATTGATGGTGGGATTTTACCAGGACATCTCGATATGGAGGCAGTACCTGGCGTTGAAGCTTCTGCAGGATCACTTGGTCATGGGTTGTCTATTGGCCTTGGAATGGCCATTGCAAACAGGCAAACGAATAATCCTGGGCACGTTTACGTTTTAGTAGGTGATGGGGAGTGTAATGAAGGTTCTATATGGGAAGCAATTATGTTAGCCTCCACACTAAAGTTAGAAAACCTAACAGCTATTGTTGATTATAACAAGTTGCAGAGCTTGGTAGAACGAATGAAGTTATTTGTCAAGAGAATATAGCTGATCGTTGGAGAGCATTCGGTTGGGAAACTTATGAGGTAGACGGTCATGATCCGAAGAAACTGGCAGATGTATTTAGAATAAAACAAAAAAGGACCTAAAGCTATAATTGCTCATACAATCAAAGGTAAGGGTGTATCTTACATGCAAGACAGGCTAGAGTGGCATTATAAATCACCTAATGATGATCAATATAATCAGGCTATAAAGGAATTAGGTGAATCCAAATGAGAAATACTTTTATTCATAACCTAGTAGAAGAAGCAAAAAAAAGACAAGAGAATTTTTTTTAATAACACCTGACATGGGATTTTCAGTATTAGAAACTTTTCGTGACCTGTTCCCCGACCGTTTTTTTAAATGTCGGGATAGCAGAGCAAAATGCGGTTGGAGTGGCTGCAGGACTAGCTTTATCCGGAAAAAATCGTTTATGTATATAGTATTATTCCGTTTGTAACTATGCGATGTTTTGAACAGGTAAGAGTCGATGTCGCATATATGAATACTAACATAAGACTAGTTGGGGTCGGTGCAGGACTTTCATATGGGCCCGCAGGAGCAACACATCACTCTATTGAAGATATTGCTATTATGAGAAACCTTCCTAATATGACGGTCTGTTGCCCAGGAGATCCGATTGAAGTTAGGGAAATTGTAAAGCAAAGTGTACAATACCAAGGGCCGATGTACATTAGATTGGGAAAAAAACGGAGAACCTAAGATTCATTCGGAAGATACTAAAATAGAGATCGGCAAAGCGATAGAAGTTACTCAGGGTGATGACTTAACATTAATAACTACTAGTAATATGCTTGAGCAAGGGAAAATATGGGTTGATGAATGGGCAAAACAAGGAAAGAATGCAGCCCTCATTAGCATGCCAACCATTAAACCTTTTGATAAAGAGATGGTACTAAAATTAATAGAAAAGAATACACCCATTTATACACTTGAAGAGCATAATATAATTGGTGGTCTAGGCAGCGCAGTAGCTGAAGTAATCGCGGAAAGCGGATCCGGTGTTAAATTTAAGAGAATTGGTATTCCAGATACTTATACACATCATGTAGGCAGCCAAAATTATCTGAGACAAAAAAATGATACTGGATAACTTATTTTTTTGACTAAAAGCATAACTATGAGTAAAGAGGTTCTTATGAAAACTATTAGTATAGTAACTCCTTGTTATAATGAAGAAGCTAACGTTGAAGAGTTGTACAATCAAGTCAAGGAAATATGTGAACAATTGGATGGGTATACTTACGAACACATTTTTTTATTGATAATGCTTCAAAAGATAATACCGTTGCAATATTAAAGAGACTTGCCTCTCAGGATCACAATGTGAAAGTTATAGTTAATGCAAGAAATTTTGGACATATACGCTCTCCTTATCATGCATTACTTCAAGCGGAAGGAAACGCAGTCATATTAATGGTTGCTGATCTTCAAGATCCCCCTAAGATGATTCTTGACTTTGTGAAAAAAGTGGGAAGAGGGCTATAAAGTTGTCCTAGGTGTAAAAAAATGACAGTGAAGAATCAGCACTAATGTTTACTATCAGAAAATGTACTATAATTTTATTAATAGAGTCTCTGAGATCGAACTAACTAAAAAACAACACGGGGTTTGGTTTATATGATCAACAGGTAATAAAAAATATTGAGAGATATCGATGATCCGTACCCTTACTTTAGAGGATTGATTTCAGATATAGGATTTGAAAGCTACAAAATAAGTTATGTTCAGCCTGCACGTAAAAGAGGAATTACTAAAAAATAATTTTTTTATACCTTATATGATATTGCCATGTTGGGTATCACAAACCATTCAAAGATCCCATTAAGATTAGCAGCTATGCTCGGTTTTGCAATGTCAGCAATAAGTTTCTTAGTTGCTATTCTCTATTTGCTAGCTAAAGTTGTGTTTTGGAATTATTTTCAAGTTGGTGTTGCTCCTCTTGTTATTGGATTGTTTTTTTCTTTTCATCGGTTCAATTATTTTTTTTATTGGGATCATCGGTGAGTATATTGGCTCAATTCATACGCAAGTGTTAAAGCGTCCTTTAGTTATTGAGAAGGAAAGAATTAATTTTGGAGAGAAATCGAAAATGGATACGGATATTAGTCAAGTTTCGATGTATCGGTGATTATTATGCTAATAAATTTTTTTTAAGAATCAGTTTGTCAAATTTATATTAGTAGGTATTTTGAATACCCTTTTTTTGGATATGGAATGTTTTCATTGCTCATTTTTTTGTTCACTTACATTATTCATTAGCTTCTTTGGTATCGACAATTGTAGGAGTATTATTTAACTACAAGACGACAGGAAGGCTTGTTTTTTTAACACTAAAAGTAACGCATTGTTATATAAATTTTTTTTATTTGTTTATGGAATTGTGTATCTATTACAAATATCATTTTTAAAAAAAATATTGTTAGTTTATGGTTTGAATATTTATTACTCAGGCTTTCTAATTATGATACCTATCGCTATTATTTCTTTTATATTAAATAAAAAAGTTTGTTTTTTTTAAAAAACCAATAACATTAGAGTGCTAGGGAGATGTTTAAATGAAAGGTATCATTCTGGCAGGAGGAACGGGTTCACGTCTATATCCATTAACAAAAGTCACAAACAAACACTTGCTTCCCGTCGGTAGATATCCAATGATTTTTTCATTCTGTAAATAAGTTGAAGGAAGCAGACATTCAAGATATTCTTGTTGTTACTGGGAAAGATCATATGGGTGATGTAGTTAACCTGCTCGGCAGTGGAAGAGAAATGGGAGTAACGTTTACATACAAAGTGCAAGATGAAGCCGGTGGAATTGCGCAAGCACTGGACTTAGCTGAACATTTTGTAGGTAATGATCAAATGGTGGTTATCTTGGGGGATAATGTATTTTCTGACTCTATTGCCCCTTTTGTTAGCAATTTTAGGAATCAGAGAAACGGTGCAAAGATTCTTATTCAAGAGGTACATGATCCATCTAGGTATGGAGTGCCAGAACTTGATGGTGATAAAATTGTTTCCATTGTAGAAAAGCCTATAAATCCAAAAAAAGCAGCTTTGCTGTTACTGGAATTTATATGTTTGATAGTAATGTATTCGGCATTATTAAGACACTTAAGCCATCTGATCGTGGAGAACTTGAGATCACTGATGTGAACAATGCTTATATCAATAGGAAACAATTAACATATGATGTACTGGAAGGCTGGTGGACCGATGCCGGAACGCATGCATCACTGTCCAAAGCAAACGAGCTTGCTAAAAAATATAGTCTTCGGTAAAGAGTTTGGAAAATTGAAGGTTTAAGTGGGTGAAAATAAGATGAAAGTAATAGTAACAAATATTAAAGACGTATTGATTATTGAACCTGATTCTTTCCAGGATCACCGAGGTTTTTTTTATGGAAAGTTACACTAAAAAATAAATTCGATCAACAAGGAATAGACCAGATTTTTTGTTCAAGATAACCATTCATTATCGGTGGAAGCAGGTGTATTGCGCGGACTTCACTATCAATTGAATCCTAAAGCACAAACCAAACTTGTTCGAGTTGCTAAAGGTGCTATTTATGATGTTGCCGTTGATATTCGTAAGAATTCACCAACCTATGGAATGTGGGTAGGAGTTATTCTTAGTGAATCAAACAAAAGACAGCTTTTAATTCCTAAAGGGTTTGCCCATGGATTTTGCACCCTTGTTGGAAATACAGAAGTTCTTTATAAAGTGGATGAATATTATTCCCCTGAACATGATAAAGGTATGTTGTGGAACGATCCTGATCTAGGGATTGATTGGCCAACTACTAAACCAATTCTATCGGATAAAGATTCCAAGCACCCGTTAATGCGGAATACAGAAAACAATTTTGAGAGGTAGTTAATTATGAGAGTGCTTATCACCGGCGGTGCGGGTTTTATTGGCAGTAACTTTGTTAATTACACGGTTAAAAAAATACTCTGATTATCAATTTATTAATTTGGATGCTTTAACTTACGCTGGAAATTTAGAAAATCTTAAATGTGTAGAGCAAAGCCCCAATTATAAATTTATAAAAGGTGATATAGTAGATGCTGCATTAGTAGATTCTCTATTCCATGAGGGGATTGACTATGTAGTAAATTTTGCAGCTGAGTCACATGTAGATAGGAGTATCACAGACCCGGAGATATTTGTTAAAACCAATATAATGGGTACACAAGTACTTTTGGACGCTTCAAAAAAAATACGGGGTGAAAAAAGTACCTGCAAGTATCAACGGATGAAGTTTACGGTAGTCTAGGTGATACTGGGTATTTTACTGAGGAAACACCGCTAGCCCCTAATAGCCCTTATTCAGCTAGTAAAGCGGGAGCTGATCTGCTTGTTAGAGCCTACCATGAAACGTTTGGTTTTCCTGTAAATATTACGAGATGCTCTAATAATTACGGCCCTTTCCACTTTCCGGAGAAGTTGATTCCATTAATGATAATTAATGCACTGAATAACAAAGAACTTCCAGTGTATGGAGACGGCTTAAACGTTCGCGATTGGCTACATGTTGAAGATCATTGTGCTGCCATTGACTTGGTACTCCATAAAGGTGCGAATGGAGAGGTGTACAACGTCGGCGGGAACAATGAAAGGACGAATATCCATATAGTGAAGAAGATTCTTGAACTTTTGGGTAAATCGGAAGATATTATTAAATACGTAAAAGACCGACCAGGTCACGACAAGCGTTATGCAATAGATGCGACAAAACTTAAAAAAATGAGTTGGGTTGGAAACCAAAGTATACGTTCGAAACGGGTATAACTGAAACAGTTCAATGGTATTTAAACAATCGAGACTGGTGGAAACGCATCATAAACGGTGATTATCAGAATTACTATGAACAGCAATACATTAAACGATAGCAGAGGTATTTATGAAAATTCTTATTACTGGTGGCAGCGGTCAGTTGGGGACAGATGTTACTCTTCTATTAAAAGAGTGTTGTGAAGTTTTTTTTCTTACTCGAGTAAAGAATTGGATATCATTAATCAATTCTCAGTTTATAATAAAGTAGATCACATCAGACCTGATGTTATTATTCACTGTGCTGCTTATACAAAGGTAGATTTGGCTGAGTCAGATTCAGATAGAGCCTACCAAGTCAATGCTATAGGGACTCGAAATGTAGCAGTAGCTGCTGAAAAAAATAGGGGCCAAAATTGTTTATATCAGTACGGATTACGTGTTTGGCGGCACTTCTAGTATACCTTATAAAGAGTATGACCAAACCAACCCTATCACGGTATATGGTCGTTCTAAATTGGCCGGTGAGGAATTTGTTAAGTCCTTGTCAACCCAATATTTTATACTTAGAACGTCCTGGGTGTATGGCAAGTATGGGCAAAATTTCGTTAAAACAATGCTGAATTTGGCTAAGGATCGTAGTGAACTGAGTGTTGTTAAAGACCAGGTCGGTTCACCAACTTACACAGTGGATTTAGCTAAATTTATCCAACGGGTTATCCAAACCGAGTACTACGGCATTTATCATGTGTCTAATTCCGGCGTCTGTTCTTGGCATGAATTTGCAGAAGCGATATTTAGAGAGGCTGGCTTTAATCAAATAAAAGTTAACCCTGTGACTACTGCTGAGTTTCCAAGGCCAGCTCCAAGACCGGCTTTTTTTCGGCAATGGATCATATGGCCATAAGAATCAATGGGTTTGAAGAATTAAGACATTGGCAGGATGCATTGAAAGAGTTTATAAACGAAACCGAATGAGCAATACGGTAGTAGGAAATGGAGGGTCATCATGAAAATTATCGTTTCAAGGTTCATAAAATCCCTTCTTTTTTTCTTGTCTTAGGTGCCGGTTTTGTTTATTTTTTTTACTATCAATGGTATGAAACAGAATCTGCTCAAACTCAATTGGTTAGTAAACAACAAAATACTAAATCTAACAAACAAGATCAACCAGCTCAAAGCGAGAAACAAATTGCGGTGGAGTATTTTGACGCCAATAAGTGGGATAATAACACGGACTTAAAAAAAGGTATATAAGGGAACATATGAAATTGAGGGAGACAACGGCAAAAAAAGCTGTTTGGGTCAAAAAAAGAATCGGATATTCTAATCACTGTTCCCCAAGCTAATGATATTCTGGTTAAAGGATATATACCTTTCTCATTACACAAAAAAAAGCGGATGAGAACATAAAGGAAGTTAAAATAAATGTTCTGGTAAATAAAAAAAAGTTATCGGTGAGTTAACGTTTACAGAGGATAAATCTTTTGAGTATACTGTTAAAAGGTCTGCTTTTGAGAATGATGGAAAACAAGTTGATATCCAACTTGAAGTCGATCATGATTACATTCCTTCTAAAACTGGTCTATCCAAAGATGAACGGTCATTAGCAATGTTAATAAATTACATTGGTCCTAACCAAACTCCCTAATGAGGGAGTTTTTTTTAATCTTTCCCGGGATTTCATGCTATAATAAAAGCAAATAAACTTTTTTTCGGGGAAAATTTCATGTATTTAAGTATTTTGGTTGTTAGTTATAACACTAGAGATTTAACATTAAACACTTTAGAGTCCATTTATCGTTCCAAAACGAAATATGAATATGAAGTTATTCTAGTAGATAATGCCTCTGTAGATGATTCTGTTGAAAAAAAAGTAAAGCAGAGTTTCCGATCTGTGAAGATTATAGAAAAATGCGGAGAATGTTGGTTTTTTCAAAAAGCGAACAATCAAGCCATGAAAGTTGCATCTGGAAAATACATACTATTATTAAACTCAGATACAATTGTAGAAGAAGATTCACTTGACATCATGATTCGTTTTATGGATTCCCACACTAAGGTGGGTGCTGCCGGCTGCAAGGTGGTGCTTCCTGACGGATCTTTAGATAAAGCGTGTCGTAGAGGGTTTCCTACACCCTCGGCGTCGTTCTATTACGCTTTCGGCATCAGTAAGTGGTTTCCTCGGAACCCGCGGTTTAACCAATACCAGCTGTCCTACCTGGATCCCGACGAAGAATATCCGGTAGATTGCCTGGTGGGGGCTTTTATGATGGTTCGGAGCGAAGTGATAGAGCAGGTGGGGATGCTGGATGAGGAATTTTTCATGTATGGCGAGGATATTGATTGGTGCTACCGTATTAAGCAGGCCGGATGGGAGAATTATTATTACCCACGTACGCAAATTACCCATTACAAAGGTGCCAGCAGCCGGAGGAAGCCTTTTAAAATCATATATGAATTCCATAGGGCCATGATTCTGTTTCACAGAAAGCATTACAGGCAAAAGTATTCCTGGGTCGTTAATAGTCTCGTATATGCCGGGGTTTGGGTTAAGCTGGGACTTTCTCTTTTACTAAACCGTTTTGGTTCCGTGAGGTGAACAATCGTGTTAAGGCAAAGGCAAGGATTACTACCACAGATTTACTCGTTTTTTTGACTTTCTTTGTATTCATGCGGTGTTTGTTTTTTCATGGTGGTTGAAATTTCAAAGCGGATGGATTGCTTATGAGAATCCTCTTCCTTTTGCCCGGTATACTTTCTGGACATCCGTCTATGCTGTAGTTGCGATAGGAATTGCGTATTTCCTCAATTTTTTATGTTCCTAAGAGGAAGAAGAAGTTCTCTTATGAAGTTTTTTAAAATCCTTCAAATTCATATTTTAAGCTTATTGATTCTGATCAGTATTTTGTTCGTTTTTTTAAAGAAATCAACGTGTCGCGGCATTATCTTACGCTTTTTTCTGGTAAACAATATCATTTTTTTATGATCATCTACCGCTTTATTGTCAAAGCCACACTAATCCAGCTCAGAGAAAAGGGCTATAACAAACAGTACATACTTATCTTGGGTGCGGGATCGCTGGGCAGAAGGTTTTACGAGAATGTCGTTAACAATCCGGAGTTGGGCTATGATGTGGTTGGGTTTTTTTGGATGATTTCCACGACAGCCATGAAGAAAAGTATGCCAATTACAAGCAAATCATCGGTAAGATTGACGAACTGGAGAACATTTTACATAAAACCATGATTGATGAGGTTATTATCGCTCTTCCTTTGGCGGCTCACAAGAAATTTGCCCAGATCATTAATACCTGCGAAAAAAGCGGGGGTAAAGACATTAATTATTCCGGACTTTTTTTCGATTTTCTGCCGGCGAAGCCTTATTTTGATAATTTTGCGGGGATTCCTTTGATCAATGTCAGGGACATTCCGTTGGATGAAGCTGGAAACCGGTTTATAAAACGCACGTTTGATATTACTTTCTCTCTGGCTGCTTTGATTGCTGTCCTGCCGTTGATGTGTTTGATTGTAATTGGACTGAAGCTTACGTCGCCCGGTCCGGTCCTGTTCAAGCAGGAAAGGGTGGGCCTCAACCGCAGAAATTTTATGATGTATAAGTTCCGTACGATGAAGATTCTTCCCAAAGAAGTGTCCGACACTGGCTGGACGGTGGAAAATGACCCCAGAAGGACGAGGTTCGGGGCGTTTTTTTGAGAAAAAACTAGTCTGGATGAGCTGCCGCAGTTCATCAATGTTTTGAAAGGCGATATGAGTGTGGTGGGGCCGCGGCCGGAGCGTCCGTTTTTTTCGTGGAACAATTTAAAGAAGATGTGCCTAAATATATGATTAAGCATCATATTCGGCCTGGGATCACCGGTTGGGCCCAAACGAACGGGCTGCGCGGGGATACTTCCATTGAGGATAGAATCCAGCATGACATTTTTTATATAGAAAATTGGTCTTTTGTTATGGATATGAAGATTATTATGAAAACGATAGTGAACGGACTTATAAATAAGAATGCTTATTGAAAGCCTGCGGCCAAGTATATTTACATCCAAAACTCCTAATACTGTCTGATAGATAGAAAAGTAACAGGAGGTATCGCAATGTACGAACCGGATGATCCTCGCCAAGAGGACAGTTTGGCTGTAGGCAAAGGAATTGTTTTTTGGGGTCCTGTTCGGGGCCATTCTATGGGCGGTTATTATCGTTGGGTGGATTTATTTTTTTTGTGAAGTGAGGGATCGGACTGTGTCCGGTCTTTTTCTTTTTTTTAATAGGGCAGAACTCCCGGCTAGTCTGCATAATCGTCCAAGTCCTCTCATAGACATGTACCAGTATGTAATTTCATGGGATTGAGGGGATGATGGAATGCGTCGGGTCACATGGGTATTAGCTGTCATAATGAGTCTGGCCTTGGTTCTGGCGGGCTGTGGAAAAAAAAGATGCAGGCGCGGTAGTAAAGGATTTGGATCGTGTGATCAATAAGCTGGACAGCTACCAAGGCTCGGGAACGATGGTGCTTCATACGGGGCAGCAGCCTCAGGAGTATCAGGTCGAAGTTTGGTATCAGAACCCTCATTATTATCGCATTGCTTTAACGAATGAGAAGAAGGATATTACGCAGATTGTCCTGAAAAAAAACGATGAAGGGGTGTTTGTGCTCACTCCGCATCTGAACAAAAGCTTCCGTTTCCAAAGCGAGTGGCCTGAAAAGCAGGGGCAGGTGTATCTGTTCCAGTCGCTGGCCCACAGTATTCTCAATGATAATGACCGTCAGTTTACGACCGATGATAAAAAATTATGTGTTTAATGTGCTCGCGAACTATCAGAATGGATCGTTGGCCCGCCAGAAAATTTGGCTGGATAAAAAAGAATTTGGCTCCAAGGCAGGTCGAGGTCCTCGATTCCAATGCGAATGTGATGGTGGATGTGAATTTTACGAAATTTGAGTTCGGCAGGAAGTTTGATAAGGATTCTTTTCAAATGCAGCGGAATTTGACTGGCTGGAATATTCAGAAGCTTCCGACGCTGGGGCTGGGCAAGGATGTTTCTGGTCTGAATGCGAGCGGCGGCCAGACTGATGTAGCGGCGAAGCAGGGAGACGCGGGTAAGGCGGCGACTGGCGCGGACGTGAGCGGTGGCAAGGCGGGACGCGGGAGCGAAGCAGGG
>BBFE01000036.1 GCA_001313085.1 Paenibacillus sp. JCM 18996
GGACCTTTTTTTTACATCCCGGCGAAATTGATCATTCCACCTGTGGAAGTTCACAAACAATTTGATAATTTTTTTTACATCTATACTCCTTTTTTTTCATTCTTGTAAAATGGTATTATGTCTATCCAACTTTTTTTTACAGGTTGAGAGACTTAGCAGGATATACAGGAGGGAACGGAATGACCGCCACCGTAAAACAGGAACTTCAAATGATACAGCTGCTGAAAAAATAATTTGCAATCGTGCATTCTGGGCAAATCCGAAGAGATTACCCTGCTTTTAACCGCTCTGCTCGCCGGAGGTCATGTGCTGCTTGAAGATGTACCCGGAACCGGGAAGACCGTCCTGATCAAAGCGCTTGCAAAATCGATCCAAGGCGAATACCGCCGTATACAGTGCAATCCTGACCTGCTTCCTACCGATATCACCGGGGTTTCCATATATCATCCCAAGACGGAGGCCTTTATTTTCCGCCCGGGTCCGGTAATGACCAATATACTGCTCGCCGACGAGATCAATAGGGCCACGACAAAGACGCAATCCGCCCTGCTGGAAGCGATGGAAGAGAGCCATATTACGGTAGACGGAGAGACGCATGTACTGCCGTCTCCGTTTCTGCTTTTGGCGACGCAGAATCCGATAGATTTTGAGGGAACCTACACTCTGCCGGAGGCTCAGCTGGACCGTTTTATGATGAAGATAAGTCTCGGCTACCCCGATGAAGCCACGGAGAAAGAGATGATTTTCTCGCAAAGAAAGGCGCATCCGCTGGAAAGTCTCGAGCCCGTCGCGGATACGCGCGAAATTCTTGCCGCACAGCAAAAAAGTGAAGGAAGTTCACCTGGACGACGCTATCGCCTCTTATCTTGTATCCATAGCCCGAAGAACTAGAGAACACACTTCCATCTATCTCGGGGTCAGCCCGCGGGCCACTCTGGCTCTGGTGCACGCCGCAAAAGCCTATGCTTTCATCCAGAACAGGGATTACGTCATTCCGGACGACATCAAATTTTTTGGCGCCCAGCGTCTTCGGCCATCGGATGCTGCTTCATTCCGAAGCGCGTATGGAAGGAGCTACCGTTCCTTCTGTTCTGCAATCGATCTTCCAGCAGGTGAAAGTGCCCGTCCGATTGGAGAAGTGATCCTATGAGAAGCTATATATTGGATTCTTTGTCAGAGAGGGAAAAAAATTCACCCCGCAGTTTTGGATCGTACTGGCTGTATTTTTTTAGCTCGCTTTGTTTTTTTATTGTTCCAGGGTGGAAAAAAATGGCGTCCGTTCTGTTTGCGATTGTGACCATCCTCAGCGTCTACCTGCTTCTGGGCAAATGGAGCGGCATCAAAAAAAAGACCCAGGCCGTGAGGGAGATCGCTCTTCCGGATAACGAGATGGCGCTTGAGGCGGGGACTTCGCTGACCGTCAGGATGAGCCTGCAAGTACCCGGCTTTTGGCCGATTCCTTATATTTTTTGTAAAAGACCGTCTGGTCCGCAAGAATGGCGAAGCCCGTGTTTTTTGAAGCGTCGCTGGTCCCGGATTGGAAGAGAAGGGGCGAGCTGGAGTATACGACTCCTCCGCTTCGCAGGGGATTTTATCATTTTGCGGGGACGGAATGCTCTACGGAGGACGTGTTTGGACTGTTCCAGCACAAAGCGGCCTTGGAGCTGCCTTATTCCGTAGCCGTGCTGCCTCAAACCGTTGCGATCAAGGAATGGAAGCAGCTCCACCAGCTGCTTAATGGAACGAGCCACCATTCCGCCTCGACAAGGGCTTATCGCGAAACGACCCAGCTTAACGGAGTTAGGGAATATATCTATGGCGACCGGTTGTCGAGGATCCATTGGAATGCGACGGCCAAGACGGGTACCTGGAAATCGAAGGAATTCGAAAGGGAATCCCTGCCCAAAACCGTGTTTCTGCTGGACCGCGCCCAATCCTCCTATATGAACGGAGAGATTTTTTGAGCTTGCGGTGTCAGTCACTGCATCCATGTTCCAATACAGCACGAACAGGGAGTTAGCGCTCGGGCTGCTGTCGGTGGGCTCTGATCATTTTTTTATCACGAACCGCGGAGGAACGGATCCCGTCAAATGACGGTAATGAACCACCTTATCGGAGTGGAGGCCGACGGAGCGCGCACCCCGCTGCAAATTTTGAAAGACCGGGCGCCTTTCCTGCAGCCGGGCACGTTCGTCGCCATCGTCTCTCCCCAGCGCGGAGAAGCGATGCTCCAAACGTTAAACTGGATTAAGCAGCGGCAGATGAATCCTTGCCATTTATGGCTGTCGCATGGAAGTTCAAGCGACAAACAGTGGCTGCAGGTGCTCGCCTTAAGAGGCATCGCAGGCTATTCGATACGCTCGCTGCAGGATCTGCCGATAGTGTTGGGGGGGACGTTACGCATGAACGAAGGAAATAGTCTGTGGAGCCGGCTGTTTATTTTCGAATGGGAGCGGAGGCTGACCGCCTTGTTCACCGGCATTTTCCTGCTGCAGTTCGTTTATTGGATATCCAAAGAGGATGGACTGTGGCTGCCTGAAACTGTCAGGATCGTAGAGTATACACTCCTCATCACCTTCT
Source organism: Paenibacillus sp. JCM 18996 (assembly GCA_001313085.1). Next base: position 2,581 of record BBFE01000036.1, read on the forward strand.
TGATTCATATTATCCCTTTTATCCATTACAGCTTGCGAGGGATTCTTCATGTCGCTTCCGTGATCTGGATTTCCGCGGCTCTGCTGAATTTTCACTGGATTTCTCCAAGCGGGCGATCTATCCTGGATTTTGTCACCGCCAATGTGCTCGGCTTGACCCCTTATTTGTGGTTTGGCCTTGTGGCCTGTGTCCTTTATTTGCTGACGATCTGGTGGGTCGGCGTAAAATGGAGAATTTATACCTTATCCTTGTCAGCGTGCTGGCGTTTGCGGTCCGGGATTCTTTTTTTTCCATTCTTATTCTGTGGCAGCAGATGGCCATGATCCTGTTCTCCGGATTGTTCCTTGTGGCCGTATCCCATTTCCAGGGACTTAAACGCAAGGCGCCGCGGGGCTGGCAGTCCCTCTCGGAATATCCTTTGTCTATTGCCGTGCCTGTAGCCGCGCTGGTCACCTTTACTATTGTGGCAGGATCGCTGGCGCCCGAAATCCGTCCGCTCCTGACCGATCCCTATTCCGCATGGAGGGCGATGAAGGGCCAGGGAGTTGCGTTCACGACGGGAAAAGGCTATGAAGTGGCCCCGCTGTCCAAGCAGGAAACCGGCTCCGGTTACAGCCGCAACGACCAGGCGCTCGGCGGCGGCTTTAATTTTGATTACACACCGGTAATGACGGTAAGCACCTCGGATAAAAGCTATTGGCGGGGTGAAACCCGTTCCAACTACACTGGTAGAGGATGGGAGCTTCTCTGCTTGACCGCCGGGCGTCTTCCGTGGGCATCATGCCGGATAACGTGCTTCCGGGAGATCACCGCACGCCAGGCTCAAGGCTGAAAACGGTAGAAGTCAAGCAAACATTTATGTTTACCGGGGAGGAGCCTTATCCTTATCCCGTCTTGTTCGGAGCGTCGCCTATAAGCAGGCTGGAAAGTGTGAACAGCACGACGGACAATTTTGACAGCTTTGTGTGGGTACCCCGGCAGGCTGAGATTAGGGTGAGAAAGAAGGAGCCCATCAACCAATATACCCTTGTTTCCAAAGTTCCCGTCATCGACGAAGACATCCTGAAGACGGTGCCGATGGATGCGTTAAACCGCGGTGAGTTCAACGATGCTCTTCAGCTTCCTCAAGACCTGCCCGTCAGGGTAAAACAGCTGGCTGAGGACATCACCTCCCCTTACGATACGCCTTACGAGAAAGCGAAGGCGCTTGAGCAGTATTTGAAAACCAAATTTCCATACAATAACAAGCCTGATTTGTCCAAAGGAGTCTCCAGGGATTTTGTAGACCGTTTCCTGTTTGAAATCAAGGAGGGTTACTGTGATTATTATTCCTCGGCTATGGTCGTCATGGCACGTTCAGTCGGCCTGCCGGCGCTGGGTGAAGGCTACGCGCCTGGGGAGCGGATCCAGGACCAATACTCAAGAGAATTCCAGGATCCGCAGGCGTCCGTGGGCTCAGGTCCGGGTAATTACACGGTACGGAACTCCGATGCGCATTCCTGGGCGGAGGTATATTTCTCAGGCATCGGCTGGCTGCAGTTTGAGCCCACCGCCGGTTTTACGGTTCCGCTCACGACCGCTCCTTCCGAGCCCGCCGCGGACATGAAAACCGAGCCTGTCACTGCCGCTCCCGCTCTCCCGGAGAAGAAGAAAGACGACTACAATGGCTGGATTTATGCGGCTTCGGCGGTAGTGCTTGCGGCGTTTGCGGCAGCGGCAGTGTGGTACTTCGGCTTCACGCACACTGTCGGCGCATGGTTTACCGCGAAAAAAAGCTTTCAATTACAGGCAGAAAGTCATTGTGGAATGCGAAAAGATGCTGCGCGTGAGCCGAAGCAGGGGATACATCCGCGAAGAGCATGAGACGGTACGGGAAGCGGTGAAGCGCTGGATTGCCGGGAACAGGCAGCTCAGGGCGGATTTGGAGCAGATGCTCGCTTTGTTCGAAAAAGCTAAATACGGCAATGCTTCCATCACGGAGCAGGACTGGCTCCATGCAGCCCGTATCGTGGATAAATTGAAGACGAACATGTAGCGGAGTTGCACGGCGGGTGGTCAGACCCCATAAGCCGATCTGCTGCGCCATAAGGCGTTTCTTTCAGGCTTCCTGAGAAAAGCGCTTTGCGTGTTTTTTTTCCGGAGCGTTTTGCAAGGAAGGAGGCAGTATGGTATAGTTTGTCTGAAGTACCATCAGTAGGCAGGGGATTGCGCCAGAGCATGAAGCGCCTTTTTTCGGTGAAACTGGAGTTTATAGATTAACCAGAATAGAAGGCTCCGGTTGGGGCTTCTTTTCTTCTATTTATGTCAAAAAAATGTCCTTACGTACAGGGGTGAACGGTGTGTTCAATAAGCTGATTCCTCGTCAGCAGGTCAATACGGTGTTTGATATCGATTTGCATGCTTTGAAAGCGCAAGGAATCCGCGGCATTATAACGGATCTCGACAACACGCTGGTAGCGCGAAAGATCCGCACGCCACACCAGAGCTCATCGAATGGCTGAAAGTCGTCCAGCAGCTCGAATACGAAGTCGTGATCGTATCCAACAACAGGCACGGCCGCGTATCCACATTTGCGACGCCTTTATCCATCGCTTTTATCTACAGCGCCAGGAAGCCTACCAACGCGGCTTTTCACAAAGCATTGAAATTAATGAATCTGCAGCCTCATCAAGTCGTCGTTGTAGGAGACCAGATGCTGACGGACGTCCTTGGCGGCAATTTGATGGGGTTGTTTACGATTCTTGTACAGCCGATTTCGCTGGGGGACGAAGGATTTTTTGACCAAAATCAACCGCAAAATCGAGAAATTTGCGCTTCAGTGGATGAAACAGAACAAGTGAGCCTGGAGGAATTTATGACGGAACCACAGATACAAGAACAGAACTGCGCGGGCTGCGGCGTCAAGCTGCAAACGGAGCACACGGACCGGCTGGGCTATGTGCCGGCCAAGGCGCTGGAGCGGGATCCCATCATTTGCCAGAGGTGTTTCCGCATCAAAAATTACAACGAGGTGTCCGGCATTATGCTGGACGGAGAGGACTTCGTAAAGCTGCTCACTCATGTGGGGCACACAGACAGCCTAGTGGTCCATATCCTGGATATATTCGATTTCGAAGGGTCCGTGATCGCAGGGCTGTCCAGATTCGTCGGCAGCAATCCCGTCCTGCTCGTTGTCAACAAAATCGACCTTCTGCCGAAATCGACGAACCTCAACCGGTTGAAGAACTGGGCCCAGAAACAGGCCAAAGAGAACGGGCTGAAGCCTGTGGACATCGTGCTGTGCAGCGCAAAGCGAAACATGGGATTCGAGCGGGTGATCGATGACATAGCCCGATACCGCAGGGGCAAAGACGTGTATGTGGTCGGCGCCACGAATGTGGGGAAATCGACGTTAATTAACCGGCTGATCAGCGACTACAGCGACCTTGATTCCGAGCTTACGACCTCACCCTATCCGGGAACGACGCTGGATTTGGTGAAAATTCCGTTGGACGACGGCAAATTTATCATCGATACGCCGGGTATTGTTTATTCCCACAGGATGACGGAGATTGTTCCTAAACGCAGCCTGAACACGATCATGCCGGACCGCGAGATGAAGCCTGTTGTTTTTTTCAACTGAACGAGGGGCAGACGCTGTTCTTCGGGAGCCTGGCGCGTTTCGATTTCATAAAAGGGGAAAGGCAGTCTTTTACCTGCTACACCGCTACCGCGTTAACCATACACCGCACCAAGCTGGAGCGGGCGGACGAGCTGTATGACGAGCATAAGGGGGAGCTGCTGGCGCCGCCGGGCAAGGAGGAGTTGGAGCTTCTGCCCAAGCTCATAAGAATCGCTTTTACTATCCCGAAAGGACAGAACCGGGATATCCTTATTTCAGGCCTGGGATGGATCAAAATCAACAGCACTGCCGGAGCGGAACTGGCCGTCCATGTGCCGAAAGGCATCAAGGTAGCCGTGAGGGATACGCTGATCTAAGGTAATTGTTTGCTTAGGTTATTCTTAACGTTAAACTTTTTTTATCAGGAATGGTGGCCTTTAAATCGCGGCCGCTCATTTTTTTTAAAGGGCTCGGGCAGAGGTTTTCTTATGGGGGGAGCCGAGGGAAAATGGGGAAAGTAGACACCCGCACGGTAATGTATGGAGTTTTTTTTGGGGATCCGGTCAAGCATTCGAAATCGCCGGTTATGCTGAATCGGGCTTTTATGGAAACGGGAATCAACGGCCTGTATGCTGCATTCCACGTGCTTCCCGCCAATTTAGAGGCTGCGGTGAAAGGCGTTAGGGCGCTGAATTTCCGCGGAATTAACGTCACGATTCCCCACAAAGAGGAAGTGATGAAGTATTTGGACGAAATCGACGAAGGAGCACGCGTCATTGGAGCCGTCAATACGATTGTCAATGATGGCGGACGGCTGATCGGATATAACACGGACGGCATTGGATATGTGCGTTCGCTGAAGGAAGAGACGGGCATTTCCCTCGCGGGAAAGCATATTCTGGTGATCGGAGCCGGGGGAGCGTCGAGAGGCATCACGTACGCCCTGGCTAAAGAAGGTCCGGCCTGCATCCGGATCGCCAACCGTACCAGGGACAGAGCAGTGGAACTGGCTGACGAGCTGTCATCGTTGAGCGATTGTGCCGGGATGGGGCTGGACCAAATTGCAGACAATATGCAGGGGGTCGACCTTGTCATTAATACAACATCTGCGGGCATGCACCCGGCCGTTGACGAGCTTCCAATGGACACTGCACTTCTGCGCGAAGGCATGGCGGCCAGCGATCTTATCTATAATCCCCCGGTGACCCGATTCCTTAGGGAAGCGCAGGAACGGGGAGCGATGATTCACAGCGGCTTCGGCATGTTCATCTATCAGGGCGCCTACGCATTCGAGTATTGGACCGGTGTACCTGCGCCCGTGGAAGCGATGAGGCAAGCCGTGGAACAATCTTTTACAGAGGAGCAAGCATAATGAGTCTGACAGGCAAGCAAAAAAAGGCATCTTCGTTCGCTGGCCCATCATTTGGATCCGATTTTCCAGGTGGGCAAAGGCGGGGTGAACGACAATCTGATCCGGCACATCGAAGAAGCCATTGAAGTGAGAGAGCTGATCAAAGTGTCGATTCTGAGCAATAATGACGATGACCGTTCCGAAGTGGCGGAGCAGCTCGCCGAAGGCTCGGGGTCCGAGCTCGTCCAGATCATCGGCAAGACGATTATTCTGTACAAAGAGTCAAAAGACCATAAACAGATTGAACTCCCCTGATTTACGGGTAATAAGTATTGCCGATGCTAGAGCTTTTCGGGGCTCGGGGGATTTGAGGTGAGGGTAATATGAAGGTTGGGATTATGGGAGGCACATTCGATCCGATCCACTACGGCCACCTGGTGGCCGCGGAGCAGGCGAGAGTCGGAGCGAAGCTGGACGAGGTGTGGTTTATGCCCACTCATGTCCCCCCGCACAAAAGCCATCTGCCGGCTGCATCTGCTGCCCGACGTTGGGAAATGGTGAATAAAGCGATTGAGGACCATCCTTGCTTCCGGGCATGCGATTTGGAACTGCGGCAAGGCGGCACATCCTACACGGTGAATACGGTCAAGCTTCTGTGCAGCCAGGAACCGGGTATCGATTTTGCTTATATAATCGGTGCGGATATGGTGGAGTTTCTGCCGAACTGGTTTAAAATCAATGAAATCATACAATATATTTATTTTATAGGACTGCAGCGGCCCGGGTATTCCATTGATATGACCAACCTCACAGAAGCTATCGAAGAACGGGTGACGATTGTGGCATGCCGATGATTGACATTTCGTCCACGAAGATCAGAGAGCGGTTAACCCAAGGTCTCTCAATCCGTTATTTAGTTTCGGAACCCGTGAGGCAATATATAAAGGAGCACCGTCTATATGAATCGTGAAAAGCTGATGGAAGCTGTAAAGCGGCACATGCCGGAACGAAGATGGCAGCATACGCTGGGAGTAATGGAGTCGGCGGCCGAGCTGGCTAAACGGTTCGGAGCGGATCCCTCCAAAGCCGATGTCGCCGCGGTACTGCATGATACCTGCAAATACTGGCCGGTCGGCAAACAAGCGGAGGCGGTCAAAAAAACAGCGGGGCGCAGCTTGACTTGCTTGAATACGATAAGGAGCTTTGGCATGCGCAAGCGGGCGCTTTTGTAGCGGAGCGGGACTTCGGGATCCAGGACCGCGAAGTGCTGGATGCCATCCGCTATCACACCTCCGGACGCGAGAACATGACGCTGCTGGACAAGGTGCTCTGGCTCGCCGATTATATTGAGCCGGCAGGGACTTTCCAGGAGTGGGCGAGGTCAGACAGCTGGCTGAAGCGGACTTGAACCAGGCTTTGATAGCAGCTTTCGATAATACCATCCGCTTTTTTTACTGCAGCATGGAAAAAAGAATATACGCTTACGGTTTTGGCGAGAAACAGCCTTATAATGGAAATCCGGCAGGAAAAGTAAGTGTACGGCTATCATAATTTTTTTTATAAGGAGGAATTTGATGAGCATATCTCCCGAACAATTAATGAATGTTGTCGTGAATGCGGTAGAAGACAAGAAAGCGATGAATGTAACGACTCTGAACCTGACTGGAATTTCCCTGGTCTCGGATTATTATATTATTTGCCACGGGAACTCGGAAACCCAGGTTCAGGCAATCGCTTCGGAAGCCAAGAAACAAGCGGAAAAAAAACGGGGCCACCGTACGGGGCGTAGAAGGCTTCGATACTGCTAGATGGGTGCTTGTGGATATCGGCGACGTGGTTGTTCATGTATTCCATAGGGATGAAAGGGAATATTACAATATCGAGCGTTTGTGGTCCGACGCGAAGGTTGTGGAGCGGGTATGAAGCTGGAAGCGGGCCGCGTAACACAGCTGACAGTCGACAGGGAAGTTCCTCCAAACGGCTACTTTCTCACTAACGGCAGCCAGGATGTTCTGCTGCACTACAGCGAGGCGGAAGGTTCGGTCAAACCGGGCGACGCGGTTGAAGTTTTTTCTGTTCCATGATACGCAGGACCGGCTCGCCGCTACAATGAAAAAAAGCCACTTCTCACCTTGGGACAGGTTGGGCTGCTGGAAGTGGTCGATGTCAATTCCAGGTTGGGCTGTTTTTTTTGGAGATGGGGCTGGGACGGAACCTGCTGCTGCCAAAAAATGAAGTTCCGGAGTTCGAGGAATTGCGTCCTGTCATTGGCGACAAAGTATTCGTGACCATGGACCATGACCGTCAAGGCCGCTTGATCGCTAGATGGGCCGGTGAGCGGGAGCTGGTGCCGCTTTGTTTCGAAGCTCCTGCGTCCTGGTTGAACCAATGGGTCGAATGCCGTGTTTATAAGCCGCTGCAAATGGGCAGCTTCGTCGTATGCGACGGAGGAGTGGTCGGGTTCGGGGTGATCGGACTTATTCATTCCACTGAACGTACACGGATGCTCCGTTTGGGTGAGCAGGTGCGGGCCCGGGTTATTTTTTATACGTGAAGACGGGAAAGTCAACCTTTCGATGAGGGCGGCCAAACAGCTCAGCATGGGCGAAGACGCGGAAACGCTGCTTGCTTTCCTCAAGGATCGGCCTAACCAGGCGATGCCTTATTCGGACGAAACGCCGGCCGATCTGATCAAGCAGCGGTTCGGCTTCAGCAAGTCCGCTTTCAAGAGAGCTTTAGGCAAGCTGATGAAGGAAGGTCTGGTTACTCAACAAGGAAGCTGGACTTATCTGAAGAAAGAAGAGCGTACGGGCGGAGGCGATGAATGATGTCGTACCGCCAATTCGCCTATGTTTATGACCGTCTGATGGCTGATATGCCTTACAGGGAGTGGCTGAAATTTGCTGAAGAGAGCTTCGCGAAATTCGAAAAGCCCCGCACCATAGTGGATCTGGGATGCGGCACGGGCAGCCTCGCGATCCCTTTGGCGCAAGCCGGGTATCAGGTGATCGGAATCGACCTTTCCGAGGACATGCTGTCGATCGCGCACGATAAGACGGAGCGGCTGCGGGGGCTCACAGGCAAAGCCTTCAAAGGCTCCGTCACCTGGCTGCATCAGGATATGAGAGAATGGGAATGGAGCGAGCCTGCCGACTGCGTTATTTCGTTCTGCGACTGCCTGAACTATTTGCTGGAAGAAGAGGATTGGAAAAGCGCCTTTGAACGAGTCTATGCCGGCTTGAAGCCGGGAGGGCTTTTTTTTGTTCGATATGCATGCGGCCGTCCAATTGGAGTCATACTTTGAACAACAGCCTTTCGTCTATGACGAGGATGGACTGGCTTACATATGGACCTGCGATTACGATGAGGATAGGACCGAAATCGAGCACGCACTGACCATTTTCGCGTTGGATAACGCCTCGGCCCCTGAGCGGTACCGCAAATTTGTGGAGTACCATCAGCAAAGAGCTTATCCTCTTGAATGGGTCAAATCGGCTCTGTCGGAAGCAGGGTTTACGGATACCTTCTGCTATTCGGATTTTACATGGGAGCGGCCGACGGAGGATACCAGACGCATCTTTGTAGCGGCGATAAAAAGATGAATGGCTGGCCACAAGCCTGGTACATAAGAAGGCTCACTCTGCTCGTAAGGCAGGGTTTCCTGTTTTTTTTCTATGAAAGAAGGAGGAATACCGGTGATTGTTAAGGGTGCGGACCTGGAGACGGAACGTCTGATTTTAAAAAACGGTTGATGAAAGCGAGACCCGGGTCGTGGTTGAATTTTACCGGCGGAACCGCAAATTTCTGGAGCCTGGGAACCTTTGAGGGAAGAAAGCTTTTTTTAGTGCGGGGGTGCAGGCCGACATTCTGCAGACGGAAATGGAAGCTATGATCCGCGGGCAGATGGTTCGCTGGTGGCTGTTTAAAAAAAGCAGAGGGGATGTCCCGAGCGATCGGAAATATAGGACTTTCGAACATCGTCCGCGGCGTCTTTCAATCGTGCCATCTGGGTTACAAAATCGATGAGAACGAAGCCAATCAAGGGTATATGACGGAAGCGCTGCAAGCGGCTATAGATTATGCTTTCCAGGAGCTGAAGCTGCATCGGATTGAAGCGAACATTATTCCGGGCAATGAGCTTCTATGCGGCTGGTGCAGAAGCTGGGATTCCAGCAGGAGGGGCTGGCGCGCAAATATTTGAAAATCAACGGCAAATGGCAGGACCATATCCACATGGCGCTTTTGAACGAAGCTATGGATTGACACTCTACACGGCTATGTCAGCGGGACTTATTTAGATGCATAGGCTGACAAACTACCACGGGAACGCAGATAGGCGGTTGAGATCATCCCGTTACGCGGCGGACTCCTTAGAAACCGGAAAAGCCGATGCAGCTTGAACAGCCGCACCGGCCGATATTATGGCTCAAGTGAAATAAAGAGTTAATACGTTTGCGGTCAGATCGGACTGGCTCTTACTTCACCGCTGCAGGATCTTCGGATCTGATGATTTCCAAAGGCTTAGCATTGCCATACTTCGGATATTCCCGAGTGCTGGGCGCGGCCCATTGAACAGCATTGCCTATCACGCGGCGAACGCTCTCATTGAAATAAGTCGGATAGTTTCGTGGCCCGGACGGAAGTAGAAGATCTTGCCTTGGCCTCTGGTGTAGGTGCAGCCGCTGCGGAACACTTCTCCGCCTTCGAACCAGGAAACGAACACAAGCTCGTCCGGCTGCGGAATATCAAAGTGCTCCCCGTACATTTCTTCATGCTCCAGCTCGATATATTCTCCTATGCCTTCCGCGATAGGATGGCCCGGGGATACGACCCACAGCCGTTCCTTCTCGCCGGCTTCCCTCCACTTGAGGTCGCAGGAAGTACCCATCAGTCTTTTGAAAATTTTGGAAAAAAATGACCCGAATGCAGCACGATCAGTCCCATTCCATGCATGACGCGGTTGAATACTTTCTCCACGATTTCGTCCTGAACTTCGCCGTGGGCCGTGTGGCCCCACCAGACCAGCACATCCGTGCTGTTCAGCACCTCTTCGGTCAGACCGTGTTCGGGCTCGTCCAAAGTGGCGTAGCGGACATTGACATCGCCTGTCAGCCTTCACCGATCGCTTGGTGGATCCCGTTAGGGTAAACGGCTCTTACTTTTTTCGTTCTTCTTTTCATGGCGGTGCTCATTCCATACCGTAACGTTCAATTTATTCAACATTGCGTTGCTCCCCCTGTCCTGATTTCCATTGCACAAGTCTAGTATATGAAACCGCCGTGTTAAAATATATGCACGATCTTGTCGTTTTTTCTATTCGAATCTGACATAGGCGGACGGCACTTGACACGGCACCGTTATTTTGCATATAATCGAAACACAAATGAACCACGGCAACGAAAAGGATTAGTAGCTTTTGGAGCGTCTTGCAGAGAGCCGGAAAGGGTGGAAACCGGCAGACGAAAGAAGCGAACTCGCCTTGGAGCCAGAAGGTGACCGTCCGCGAAGGCAGCGGATGCTAGCCGGATCGTAAACCCGCGTTAAGGGAAAGAGTGAACAGGGGCGAAGTACGCCTGCTGTTAACTAGGGTGGTACCACGGGAATAACAAACCTCTCGTCCCTAGCCGTTGCGCTAGCGATGCGGGGTTTTTTTGTTGTCATGGAAATACGAAGATGCGGAGAATGGGCCGCAAGGAGGCTTTTTACATGTCACACGAACAACAAGCGAAAGAAACTCAGGGTATAACCCGCAAGCATTGGAGCCGAAATGGCAGAAGCATTGGGAAGAGAACAAGACGTTCAAGGTGCTGGATAACGACAGCCTTCCGAAGTTTTACGCTTTGGATATGTTCCCTTATCCATCCGGGGCAGGGCTGCATGTAGGCCATCCGGAAGGGTATACGGCAACGGACATCGTCTCCCGTTACAAAAGGATGAAAGGCTGCAACGTTCTTCATCCGATGGGTTGGGACGCGTTCGGCCTGCCCGCCGAGCAGCATGCGCTGGACACCGGGGAGCATCCGCGGGAAATTACCGTGAAGAACATCAACAACTTCCGCCGGCAGATCAAATCTCTGGCTTCTCCTACGATTGGGACCGTGAAATCAGCACGACCGATCCCGAATATTACAAATGGACGCAGTGGATTTTTTCTGCAGCTGTATAAGCGCGGCCTGGCTTATGTCGACGAAGTGGCGGTCAACTGGTGCCCTGCGCTGGGTACGGTTCTGGCGAATGAAGAGGTCATCGACGGAAAAAAGCGAGCGCGGCGGTCATCCCGTCATCCGCAGGCCGATGCGCCAATGGATTCTGAAGATTACGGATTATGCCGAAAGGCTGCTGGAGGATCTGGAAGAGGTGGACTGGTCCGAAAGCATCAAGGATATGCAGCGCAACTGGATCGGCAAGTCGACCGGCGCCGAAGTGAAGTTTGCCTTGGATGGCCACGACGCCCATCTCGCGGTGTTCACTACCCGTCCGGATACGCTGTTCGGAGCGACTTATTGCGTATTGGCCCCGGAGCATGAACTGGTGGCGCAAATAACAACCGCCGGGCAGGAAGCCACAGTCCGGGACTACCAGGAGAAAGCGGCTCGCAAGAGCGACCTGGAGCGCACCGATTTGGCCAAGGACAAAACCGGCGTATTCACCGGAGCATATGCGGTAAACCCTGTGAACGGAAGCCGGATCCCGGTCTGGATCGCGGATTATGTGCTTGCCGGCTACGGCACGGGGGCGATTATGGCGGTTCCGGGACACGACCAGCGGGACTGGGAGTTCGCCAGGCAGTTCGACCTTCCGATTGTGGAAGTTGTACAGGGCGGCAATGTGCAGGAAGAAGCTTATGCAGGCGACGGGGAGCATGTAACTCCGGACCTGTGAACGGGTTGAATAATGAAGCGGCGATCGCCAGGATGATCGAGTGGCTTGAAGAAACCGGCAAAGGGCACGGTAAAGTCACGTACCGCCTTAGAGATTGGCTGTTCAGCCGCCAGAGATATTGGGGCGAGCCGATTCCGATCCTGCATCTGGAAGACGGCACGATGAAGCCGGTGCCTGAAGATCAGCTGCCGCTTCTGCTGCCGGACGTAGACCACATCAAGCCTTCCGGAACGGGCGAGTCCCCGCTGGCCAATGTGACGGACTGGGTCAACACGGTGGATCCGGAAACCGGCATGAAAGCGCGGCGCGAGACAAACACGATGCCGCAGTGGGCGGGAAGCTGCTGGTACTACCTGCGATTCATCGACCCCCGCAACGAGGAGGAGCTCGTGTCCAGGGAGCTGCAGGAGAAATGGCTGCCTGTCGACCTTTACATCGGCGGCGCCGAGCACGCGGTGCTGCATCTGCTGTACGCGCGTTTCTGGCATAAAGTGCTCTACGATATGGCATCGTCAAGACGAAGGAGCCGTTCCACAAGCTGGTGAACCAAGGCATGATTCTCGGCGAGAACATGGAGAAAATGAGCAAATCCCGCGGCAACGTCGTGAATCCCGATGAAATCGTAAACGAATACGGAGCGGACACGCTGCGGATGTACGAAATGTTCATGGGGCCGCTGGAGGCGACGAAGCCATGGAATACGAACGGCGTCGAGGGCTCGTACCGTTTCTTGAACCGGATATGGCGGCTGTTCGTCAATGAGGAAGGCTGGCTGAACGAGAAAATCAGTGCCGATGCAAAAGGCGACGATGCTTTCAAGAGGACCTGGCACCGCAGCGTGAAGAAAATTACCGAGGATTTCGAAGCGCAGCGCTTCAATACGGCGATCTCGCAGCTGATGATTTTCGTCAACGACGCCTATAAGCAAAATGAACTGCCGAAGGCGGCAATGGAAAATTTCGTGCAGATGCTGTCCCCGATCGCTCCGCATATTGCTGAGGAGCTTTGGCAGAAGCTCGGCCATAACGAGTCGATCACCTACGAGCTTGGCCAAACTACGACGAAGCATGGACAGTGGATAATGAAGTGGAAATCGTCGTGCAGGTAAACGGCAAAATCGCAGACCGCGCCATGGTGTCCAAAGAGATGAATGAAGCGGATATGCAGGCGCTGGCCCTGGAGCTGGATAAGGTGCGCGAAGCTATGGGCGGCAAAACGGTGCGCAAAGTGATCGCGGTCAAAGGCAAGCTGGTCAACATTGTAGTCGGATAAACTGACATCAGGAAAGGGCTTAATGTAATAATTAGGCCCTTTTCTGTTGCCGGGCAGGCTTTACTTTGCGGGGTTAGTTTCATGGCCGTACAGCTTAATCCGCACTTTTTTCCAGTTCTTCATCATATTTAGCGTGTGTGGCGCGTACGAGCTGGTTAAAAAAACCCCGTCAAGCTCATGCTCCATCATACGGAGACCTTCCGCTGTAATGCCGCCGGGCACGGCGACACGCCTCATCAGCGCGGCGGGGGTAAAGCCTCCGGTTGTAAGCAGTTTGCCTGTTCCGAGGATCATCTCACTGGCAAGCTGGGTCGCTTCTTCATAGCTTATGCCGGTTTCTTCCACGGCTGCGCTGATGAATTTTTTGCAGGAAGAAAGCGAGAAAAGCGGGACCGCAGCTTGACAGGTCGGAACTGATCCTGGTGTTCTGCTCCGCAATTCGGATCGGCGCGCTGATATACCCGAGCAGGTTCTCTACCCGGTCGATATCCTTGGCAGACATCCGGCTGCCGTGGATGCATAAGGTCGCTCCGCTTAATACGAAATTGGTGATGCTTGGGATCATTTTGACAATTTTACAGGGAAGCTGGTCCTCCAGCTGTTCGATCAAGACGGGGCTCGTAATGGAGATGACGATTTGGGACGGCTGCACAACGCTGCGGATTTCGTCCAGCACATTTTTTTTATATTCGACCGGCTTTACGCAAAGGAAAATGATGCCACTCTGGGGCACAATCTCTATATTCGAGGGGGCTGTCCGTAAGCCGGATAGGCCGCAGCCAGACGCTCCACTTTGCTTGCAGTCCTGTTGCTTGCAATAATGTCCTCGGGGTTCAAAGCCCCGGACTGGATGAAGGCTTCGATCAATATACTGCCCATGCTGCCCGTGCCGATAAATCCGACCTTCATTATGATCCCTCCTTTATACTTTTGCTTGCGGGAAAATCCCGAACTATGTTCTTTCAACTATATGACTGCAGGGGACACTCCATTCCTAACCCTTGCTGAAAAAAAAGGAGCAAACACAGCACCAGCTTTAACAAACTGAACATATGAGGAGGAGAATAATAATTTGACTTTAAAATGGAAACTGATTCTGCCGGCAGTTGTGCCTGCGGTTGTTTTGGCCGGTTGTGTGGGCTTCAGCGTCTGGGACATGAGAAACCCGAAAAAAAGGATGGAAATCCGTCAACCAGGAAATGAAACAGCTGCTGGAGAATTCGAATGGACCGGCAGGGGCCAAGGAGGAAACGCAAGCCGGGACAAATTCGAAAGCCGCCGCAGCAGACGGTCGAGATGCCACTGGCAAGCAGCCGCCCGTGCAACGCGCCCGACAACCGCAGACCGAACAACGCGCAGAAGCAGGGTATCCGCAAGCCGGGCAAGGTGAAGATCGCCAATCTGCCAGCCTGGAAGTCATTGGGGATCCTGTTACCGCAGAAGGAAGCGCAAACCCCCAAGAAACAGAACTCCCGCAGCATTCACAGAAAAAATGTGCGTAATCCGCCTTACCTTGGAGATAAGCAAGCTTATCATCCTTGAGCAAGAACAAAGAGGCGCCAAGGCGCAAGCTGAACCTGAACACGGCGACCGTGGAACAGCTGCAGGAGCTGCCCGGCATCGGCGAAAGCAAAGCGAAAGCGATTGTGGAATACAGGCTTAAAGCGGCCCGCTCCACAACGTGGAAGACCTGAAAGAAGTGAAAGGCATCGGCGACAAAATGCTGGAAAAGCTGCTCCCTTTTATAACCGTAGCACAGCCTTAAGAAATGAACCATAAACACCTGTCCGGTACCTTTAAATTTTCGGAAAAAAATGTGCGACAATGGAAATTGTCTGGGTATTCGATACATAAAATTTTTTTACTTTTGTCAATCTAATATACCGGTTATGGGAGGATTGCAGAATGGGAGAAGATCGCAAATTGTCGTTTGAAACCTTGGCGGTGCACGCCGGACAGGAAATTGATCCGACGACGTTGTCGAGGGCAGTGCCTTTGTACCAGACCACATCTTACGGGTTCCGGGACACGGACCATGCGGCCAATCTGTTTGCTTTAAAAGAGTTCGGCAACATCTACACCCGTTTGATGAATCCCACGACGGACGTGTTCGAGAAAAGGGTCGCCGCTTTGGAAGGCGCTCCGGCAGCGCTCGCTGCCGCCTCGGGCCAGGCTGCCATTACTTATTCCATCCTGAACATAGCCGGTGCCGGAGACGAAATTGTGTCCGCATCCAGCTTGTACGGCGGTACGTATAATTTGTTCTCCACGACGCTGCCCAAGCTTGGGATTACGGTGAGATTCGCGGATTCCAGCAATCCCGAAAATTTCCGCTCAGCCATCAATGAGAAGACGAAAGCGGTATACGCGGAGACGATCGGCAACCCTCGGGGGGATGTTCTCGACATTGCCGCCGTTGCCGCCATCGCGCATGAGAACGGCATCCCGCTCATCGTGGACAACACCTTCCCAAGCCCCTATTTGTGCCGCCCGATTGAGCACGGAGCGGATATTGTGGTCCATTCCGCAACCAAATTTATCGGCGGGCATGGGACCTCCATTGGCGGTGTGATCGTAGACGGAGGCGTTTTTTTGACTGGAAGGCGTCGGGTAAATTCCCCGGCCTCGTCGAGCCAGATCCGAGCTATCATGGCGTCGTGTATACGGAGGCTGTCGGGCCCATCGCTTATATTATAAAACCCGCGTGCAGCTGTTAAGGATATGGGGGCGTCCATTTCGCCTTTTAACTCGTTTCTGCTGCTTCAAGGCCTGGAGACGCTGCATTTAAGAATGGAACGGCACTGCTCCAATGCTCTTGCAACGGCCCGTTTTCTGGAAGGGCACGAAGCCGTGGAATGGGTCAATTATGCCGGGCTGGAAAGCCATCCGAGTTTTGAGCTGGGACAGAAATACATGCCCAAGGGGCAGGGAGCGATCCTGACGTTCGGCATCAAAGGCGGATTGGAAGCGGGACGCAAAGTGATCGACTCCGTGAAGCTGTTCTCGCATTTGGCGAATGTCGGCGATTCCAAATCGCTGATTATCCATCCGGCCAGCACGACGCACCAGCAGCTTTCGGAAGACGAGCAGACCGCAGCCGGTGTATCGCCGGGCATGATCCGTTTATCGATCGGCACGGAAGCTATTGACGATATTATTTTTTGATTTGAAGCAAGCGATAGAAGCAAGCCAGCAATGAAATGACTCGACAAAACCTTCCTTACACAAAGGAGACTCGTCATGACACAGCGCAAAGACTGGGACACCTACTTCATGGATATCGCCTATATGGCTTCCACTCGCTCCCAATGCGGCCGAAGGCACGTAGCGCGGTGCTGGTGCAGGGCAAAAAAGCTTCTGGGTTCGGCCTACAACGGAGCTCCAATGGGAGTTCCCGACTGCTTGGAAGCCGGCTGCATGATTGCGGAGGAATTCGAGATCGTACACAGAGGCGGCCATGAGGAGATTGTGAAGAAGCAGAGATGCATCCGTACCATTCATGCCGAGCAGAATCTGCTTCTTTTTTTACCGACCGAGAGGACCGCGAAGGCTCTGTCGTCTATGTCACCGA
The DNA here is from genome assembly GCA_001313085.1 of Paenibacillus sp. JCM 18996. The sequence goes on from BBFE01000036.1 coordinate 19,258, forward strand.
TCAGCTGCTGGACATGCGCCAATATGCTCGCAAACAGCGGGATCCGGGAAATTGTCTACCACCGGCCTTATCTGAAAGACAACGATAAAGTAATGGCTTGATGGAGCAGAAGGGCATGAAGTTCCGAAGTCTTGTGGGCTACAGCCCGCCTGCTGGCACGGATGTTGTGAATACTATATAATTCCATTAGATGCGGATAAAGAAGGAAGAACCTCTTTTCGTGAAGAAAGGGGGTTCTTTGCATTGCGTAATCTTTCCATCGTAAGCGCTGCGGTTCTTTGGTTGTGCGGTTATGCAGCTGCAGCATATGTTCCCTGGATTTGGGCATGGAGTTTTTTTCGCATTCTCGGCTTTGATGGCTGTTATCGGTCACCGTATGAACCGCAGGCTGCTGTTCCTGTCGCTCAGCTTGATGATCATTGCCAGTTCGCTGCTGTACTACCGTTGGTATGACGGCCGCAACTTTTCCCGGCTTACCGCCGTTTTCGGAGCAGCGAACAGTATCAATGAAAGCCCGGTTCAGTTAAAAGGCACAATTGACTCGCCGGTCGGTGTAGACGGCGATAAAGCGTCGTTCGTGATGAAGGTAACATCTGCCGGCGTGGGCGGGACATCGATGCACTCTCTAAACGAAAAAAGTACAGGTTTCGGTGCGCCTGCTTATCCAGGATGAGGTTTCCCTAGCTGCGCAGTGGGGAAGAGGTGATCAAGCCGTGGTGGGCGGTACTCTGAAGCTTCCTTCCGAAGCGCGGAATTTTGGCGGTTTTGACTATAGGGGCTACTTGAGGCTGAAGGGCATTCATTGGACGTTATCCGTCAATGGCGCTCAGGAGGTGAAAGCTTCCCAGTCTTCAGACAGCTTCTCCTCTAACCGGCTGCTTAGATGGAATGACGATTTCAGGACCCTTTTGGCGGCGAAAACGGAGCAGGTATTCCCCAAGGAGCAGGGGGGCTTTATGAAGAGCATGCTTCTGGGCATGCAGGATGAAGTGGAGCCCGCGCTGTTTGACCGGTTTTCCCGGTTAGGTCTAACCCATATTCTTGCGGTCTCCGGGCTCAATGTTGCGGTGTTTGTCGGCTCTCTCATGTGGGTGGCACGTCGGCTGGGGGCGACCAAAGAAACCAATATGATGATTGCCATCTGCTCGATACCGTTTTATATTGCGTTGACAGGGGGCTCTCCATCGATCGTCAGGGCTGGCATCATGCTATGCTCGGGCTTTATTTGGCCAGGCGCGGGTTGATGAAGGATGTGCTCCGTATCGCTGCCGCAGTAGCTTTGCTGATGCTGGTCTGGAATCCTTACTATTGGCTGGACATCTCGTTCCAGCTCTCCTACTTGGTCACCGTCGGCATTATTATCGGCGTCCCCAGGATGAGCAGGCTGCTGCCCGTAGCCAACCGCACGTTGAACGGGGCTTTATCCGTTACGATTGTGGCGCAGCTGCTTTCTTTTCCGATTACGATTTATTATTTTAACTCTTTCTCTCTGCTTTCACTGCCCGCCAATCTGCTGTTTGTGCCCGTTTTCAGCGCGGCTGTTCTGCCTGCCGGAACCGCGGCTCTGCTCACAGGTTTTGTTTCCGTCACCGTTGGCCAATGGCTGGGATGGGCCGTCGCTCAGGTGAATTCCGGCATATTCTACGCCGTGGAGCGGCTGAGCGGCTGGACTGAGTTTACCTCCATTTGGCCTGCACCCACTGTTTTGTGGATCGCGCTGTATTATGTTTTTATATACTTAATCTACGCCGGTTGTGACCGGGAGTCGCGATTTTTTCAGTGCCTGGCTGCTGCCGGTTTCTGTGTCGTGCACATTTCTGCTGCTGTTTTACGGCTATACTCCGGACCGGTGGAATACGGATGGAACGGTTGAATTTATTGACGTCGGGCAAGGGGACTGCATACTCATTCGGACGCCGGAAGGCAGGCATATTCTTGTTGACGCGGCGGCACACAGGTATTCCGCAAGCCCGGCGAGGAGTGGAAGCAAAGGAAGGATCCGTATGAAGCAGGCCGCAAGCTCGTGGTACCTTTGCTGAAAAAGCGCGGCATACACAGGTTGGACACTGTCATTCTCACTCATGAGGACAACGACCATGCGGGAGGGCTGCAGGCTGTACTCCAAACGTTTCCTGTGACCAGGTTCGTCTTTAACGGCACGCTGAAATCTTCTCCCCCCGTTGAAAAAACTGTTTACTGCGGCTGTGAACAAGCGGATTCCGCTTCTGCCTGCAGGCAAAGGAATACGGCTTGCTGAAGGCGCGGAGACGGTGCTTGATTTTTTTATTATCCGTTAGAAGGGAAAGGCGGCATTAAGCCGCTGAATCAACAAAATAATGTTTCGCTCGTGTTTCTGTTGGGAATGAAAGGAAGCAAATTTCTGTTCACTGGTGATATGGAAAAAAAACCTGCGGAGATGGAGCTCTTGAGGGGGTTAGGGGAAAAAAAGCCGGGGTTACCGCCGATGTGGCTTCTCCTGTACCCGCTGCTGCTAAACACCGTATAGATGTTTTGAAAGTAGCCCACCACGGCTCCAAAACTTCAACTACTGAAGAGTGGCTCCGATATTGGAATCCGGCTGCGGCCGTGATATCCGTCGGGGAAAAAAAACTCCTATGGGCACCCAAGTCAGGGAGTGGTGGATCGGCTTCAGAAGCATGGCGCGGCTCTATTTCGGACGGACCGGCAGGGCGGGGTGCAGATGAGGGTGACCGGAAGCGGGATAGAAACAAGAACGAAGCTGGAATGATTTCGGAGGTTATCACAGGGATCCCGGTTTGCTTAGGCAAATGCGGTGACAAGCTCCCGCAGCATTACGTATGTTTAAAGAAACGGGAGGTGTTTCATGGCCAGGTACAGCAGTACTAGATTGAAAAGCAAATGGGTTAAAACCAAATGGCTCATAAAGCACAGGAATTTAAGCAAATATGTGCCCCGAACTATGCTGTTCAACAGAAAGAACTTGAAATCGATGCTTTCCTCTTATTCCACAATCTATTTTAAGCCTTCGGATGGTACTTGCGGTGTTGATATCATCCGTATCAAGAGACAAGCGCGAGGATACCAAACCCAATTGAATTCAACAAAATCTCACTTGTCAACCGTGGTTGGATTATACCAGAAGCTGCATCGTTTTTTTTCCAAAGGAAGATCCTTTCTGCTCCAGCAGGGAATCCAACTGGCCAGAACGGACGGAAAACCGTTCGACACTCGAGTCATGGTACAGAAGACGAATAAGGGAAGATGGGTAAGCACGGCTATTATCACCAAAATCGGAAAGCCAAAGAAGGTCACTACAAACTATCATCAAGGCGGTAAACTTGGCTATTTTCATACAACAATGTCAAAATCAGGATTTAAAGACGCCTTGATCAAACGTAGGGAAAGAACACTGAAGCGGCTGGGAGTCACCATTGGGCAAAATTTTGACCGTCATAAAAAAGGGATTCAGGGAGCTGGGTGTGGACGTGGCTTTGGATAGGAATGGAAGAACATGGATTCTGGAAGTGAATACGAGACCGCAAATTTATCCGATAAAGTGGATGAAGGATAAAAGAGTGTACAAACGAATTCTTTCCATTGCCAAGCAATACGGGAGATACAAATAGGGTTAGACCAGTTTAAACCTGCGCAGCTGCTCCCACAATTGTTCTTTGATGAGGATTTCCTTTTGTTTTGGACCGATCAGGTCAAAATGGGGGAATGGACGGCGGTTGTGGATGTACTTGGGGTCCAGGCCATTTGAGACACACCACTGGGAAAGCCTTCCCAGGTCCGAGCAGCCGACTTTTGTCACAGTGTTGATGCCGGGAAACCTTTTGTCCAGCCAATAGTGTGTCAAAAAACGCGATTTCCCCCTTTGTCACTGTGTCCTTCCACTGCGTCAGTTCTTCTCTGTCGATCCCGAATGCCATTTGGTTTTCTTCCATCCCTATCGTCTATAGTCATATTAAGTCATTATAGCAAAGTTGCATGAGAAATTGTAAACAATGAATATATTATGAAATAAAAAAATAAATCCACTTTTTTATCAGGTGGATTTATTTTCCTGCGAGGCAGTTGATAGAATTCGGTTTAACGGTCTGTGTCTTCAGATTCGCATGTCTGCTCAGCTGCCGAAAGAAATTCCTCTTCATTCCGGGAAGCAAGCCGGTCTCCGAATTGATCCAACCGAGACGGGTTGCTGGCGGAACCGTCATTATCAGGTTTGTTGTCTCGTCCTGTCATTATTGTCACCTCCTGTGGTTAGAATTGCCTGGAAACGGAACGGTATGCGTGCGTAAGAAGAACCCAAGGGAACGTTGTCCCTTGGGTTCTTAGATTTCAATCGATTACCAAGCATAGGCCTCAGGAGCGGGTTTTCCAGGTCCGGGAAAAAATCTCGTCCAGCTGCTTCAGCGTATCTTCGCTAAGCGTGACTTCCGGTACGCGGAGCGAATCCTGCAGCTGCTCGATCGTTCTCGGTCCGATGATCGGCGCAGTGACGGCCGGATGGGAGAGTACCCATGCCAAGCGACGACGTCTTCTTTCTCGCCGATTTCCTTGCACACTCCAGCGAATCTCTCCAATTGGCTGCGGTGCTTCTCGATCCGCTCGGCGGAACGTGCACTCCGGGCGCCCGAACCGGCCAAGCGTTGCGGCCGAGCAGCCTCCCGCCAGCGGACTCCACGGAATGACGCCAAGGCCGAGTTTTTTTCCGCGGCAGGCAGCACTTCCAGTTCAGGCAGCCTTGCCGTCAAATTATACAGATGCTGCTCGGATACAAGGCCAAGGAAATGACGGGCTTTGGCTTCCGCTTGGGCAACAGCAATATGCCAGCCCGCAAAGTTGCTGGAGCGATATAGCCGACTTTGCTGATTCACCATGGACTCGAACGCGCCCCACAGCTCGTCCCAGCTCACGTTACGGTCTACGTGATGCATTTGATACAGCTCGATATGGTCTGTTTGCAGCCGTTTGAGCGAAGCTTCGAGATGCCTCCTGATTTTATAAGCGGACAATCCTCTTTCGGCATTCGGACCGTCACTCGCGTCATTCATATCTCCATACACTTTCGTAGCCAGGACAACCTTCTCCCTGCGGCCTCCGCCCTGCTGGAACCAACGTCCGATAATTTCTTCCGTGCGTCCGTTTTGCTCTTTTCCGCCATAGACGTTTGCCGTATCAAAAAAAATTGATCCCCGCATCCAGTGCGGCATCCATAATTCTAAACGCTTCCTTTTCCTCGGTCTCCGGTCCGAAATTCATCGTTCCCAAACATAACCGGCTTACCTTAAGCCCGGATTTTCCCAAATAAGTAGACTTCATGTTCCATCCTCCCGATTTCCTATTGGATTTGGTCTGCACCTGTTCTCTATGAGGATTCGCTTTGTGATGAACATATTAAATTGTATAGCAGTTTCTGGAATAAAAAAAAGTAGTGAAATCCTTTTCATTATATCACCGGAAGGCAACCTGCTATAGTGGAAGTAAGCAGCTTGTGAGGACAAAAGCGAAGAAGTATGGTATTAATAGAAATGGATTGCGGCGACGTCATTTGGGGGATAATTCCATAGAGAGAAGAGTTGATCAAGCGTGAAGCTAAGCGTGTTGGATCTTGTTCCGGTGCTCGAGGGAGCGGGCTCTTCCGCCGCTTTGCAGCAAGCGGTCCGGCTGGCGCAAGTGGCTGAAAGATTGGGCTATACCCGCTATTGGGTGGCGGAACATCACGATATGCCGGGACTGGCCTGCACTTCACCGGAGGTGCTGCTTGCCACATCGGCGCGCACACGGAGCGGATCCGCCTCGGGTCGGGTGCGGTGCTGCTGCCGCATTACAAGCCGGTCAAGGTTGCGGAATCGTTTCATCTGCTGGCCTCCCTGTATCCCGGGCGGATCGATTTGGGGATGGGCCGCGCCCCTGGCGGGTCGGCCCATATTAGTATGGCACTCAGCGGCAATTTTCTGGAAAATGTGAAAAAACCTGCCGGATTCGCTTCAGGCTCTGTTGAAGTTATTGGCCAATAGCTACGAGCTGGAGGGCCAGCCTGTCTTGGCGCGGCCGATTCCTCCGATCCCTCCGGAAGTGTGGATGCTTGGGACCAATCTCAAAAGCGCCGCTTACGCGTCGCAGTTCGGGACGGGCTATGTGTTCGGGCATTTTATGAGCGACAAGAATGGAGAGGAGGTACTGGACTCCTACAGAAGCGGGTTCGCGCCCTCGCCTCTTACCGCCGAGCCGCGTATGATGATTGCTGTAAGCATTGTGTGCGCAGAAACAGAGGAAGAGGCGGTCCGGCTGGCTTCCTCCGGAAATCCGTTTTTTTCAAGCCGGAAGAGCGGGAAGAAGATAATAGCCCCTTTTCCGGCAAAAAAAGACCATTATTGGCGATCCGCAGCAGGTGAAGTAAAGACTGGAGGAATTCAGCAGTGCTTTTGGCGTCGAAGAGTTTCTTGCGGTCACCCTGCTTGGCGATTACGAGAGCCGGGTGCGGTCTTACGAGCTGCTGGCACAGGCGATTATTTAATAAGGTTAAGGAGAAATCCCCTATGACGAACATCGATACGGCTTCATTAATCCTGCTTCTGTTCGCGGCGCTTGGCGTATTGAGCCACAACGCGTCCATTACCATAGCCGTGGTCTTTCTGCTGCTGCTAAGATCCGCCAATCTGCATCAATTTTTTTCCTTGGCTGGAAAAGCACGGTCTTACGCTGGGGATCATCATCCTGACCGTCGGCATTATGGCTCCGCTCGCCAGCGGCAAAATCAGTGTGCACGAGTTAGGCCAATCCTTTCTTCAGTGGAAATCGCTGCTTGCCGTTCTGATCGGCATTTTGGTCGCTTATCTGGGCGGCCGCGGAGCTTCACTCATGTCGAGTCAGCCTACGGTGACTACGGGCTTGCTCATCGGGACGATACTGGGAGTGGCTCTATTCCGCGGGGTTCCCGTCGGTCCGCTGATTGCCGCAGGTCTTCTGTCGTTGTTGATAGGAAGAATGTGAAAAAAAAGCCCCTCCTTGCCGATGGCGCGCGAAGGAGGGGCCTTTTGGCTCGTTTATCCGGTTTTTTTAATCCCTTTTCAGGTTCAACCCGAACAGCCTCAAAATAAACAAGAACAGATTCACGAAATTTAAATACAAAGACAATACGATAAAAGGAATTTCTTCTTCCGAAACGCCATGCCGGGTGACACGAGATATGTCAAATAACGTATAGCCTATAAAAAATCAAAATCCCGAGCAATGTGTAAACCCACTGGCTCCCGTGGAGAACGGTACAAACAGATTGACGATTCCCATACCGAGTAACGCCAGCATCCCAATAAAAAAGGAAACCGCCCAGATAGCTGAAATCCGCTTTGGAGAAGGTCGCGTACAGAGCCGCTCCGCCATAGGCGATCACGGTGACGATAAACGCCTGCAGCACCAAGGAAGCGCCCATAGCAGACACATAATGCGAGATGGCCGGGTATAAGGTTATGCCGGAGATCACCGTGAATGCATACAAAAAAACCGTAACCTACCCTCCTGCTGCGGCGGATGAAGGCGGCGGCGATGATCATCACCAGTTCGACGACCACGAGCGGTAAAAAATAACGCCGGGGGTACATATTGACCGGCATACAGTCCTGCGGCAGCGAACATCAAGCTAAAAAAACAGGGCTGGAAAGATGCGTCCCATCGTAATTCTCGAACCGGAATAACTGTGCGGGTACATGGTTTTTTTTACCTCCTTTTCGCTTTTGTTTCTATTATACTCCTTTTTTTTATTTAAATTTTACGTCTTTCAATAAAGAAATAGTACAGGTCCATGACTGCTCAGTGCTTCCTTTCAGATTGTCCGTCCTGGGTGCCGGTTTTTTTTGATATAGTAGAGCAGTAACGGTTGACAAATTTTTGCAAGGGGGATGGATGATGTCAAAGGTTAGAAACGGCCGCCAGCCTTGAATGCCGCAGGTTTATCGCACGTATGTACCGTCGCTCTTATTTTTTTGGTATTCTATTAACACTATTAAATTTTAAAAAAGATTACATAAAACAGCAACATTTTTTTTCGCCTGAAGGCCGTCTATGAGTGTGCAAGAGAGGGGGATCCCAGTGGTAGCGCAAGAACTGATCAGAGCTGCTCAAAAGGGCGATCGCGACGCTCTAATTACCCTTTTGCGGGAAATTGAAACGGACGTCTATAGAACGGCATACTATTTTCTTGGCCACGAGCAAGATGCGATGGATGCCGCCCAGGAGGCTTTAATAAAAGTATATACAAAGATCAACTCTTACGAGGAAAAAAAAGCTCTCTTTAAGACCTGGGTGCAGCGCATTGTGACCAATCTGTGCATAGATAAATTCCGCAAGAATAAGCCGGCGGTTTCTTTGGATCAGCATGATATATTTGCCGCGCCGAGGGATGTCGAGGATGAGATCATGTCCTCTTTTTTTTGGCTAAAGATATAAAAGAAGCGATACAAGGCCTGCCTGACCATCACCGAGCTGTGGTTGTTCTCCGTTATCTTCAGGATTTTTTTCATATACGGAGATTGCTGAATCGCTGAATCTGCCATTAACACCGTGAAGTCTTATTTGTTCAGAGGGAGGCAGCAGTTACAGTTGAAGCTGCAAGATCATCAGAAAGGTGGGGTGAGGGGATGACTTGTGAAGAGGTGATAGAGCTGATGAACAGAAATCTGGATCAGGATATTCAGGATTCAGAGCATCTGGCCATGATCCGGCATATGCAGCAGTGCCCCGAATGCACGGAGCTGTATGAACGGCTTCAGCGACTGTCCCGGGATATGGAGGAACTTCCGAAAGTAGTGCCGCCATTCAGTATAGTAGACTCGATTATGCCTCAATTAGAGGCTTTGGATAGCATTTCCGGCCAAAATGCGTACAGCGCGACCGCATCGCTGCCGTGGCACCAAAGATGGATGGGATCCATTTCCTGGAAAATAGCGGGCGCAGTCGTGGCCGCCGGAATCGTATTCGGTATCTTTATTATCGGACGGGCGGGGCCGGACGGTTTTAGTGCCCAAGAAGCTTCGAAACTGACGGGTTCCGCCAACAGCGCAGCGAGCGGGTCGGCCGACTCCCATAGTAAGGACAAACCGGATGACGGGGTCCGGATAAACTCTGAATCCAATCAAGCAGCAGGTGCCGGAGCACCGGCAGCGCAGAGCAATGAGCAGGAAAATGCGGTTGCCGCCGAGTCAGGCATCGGTTCGGCACCGAACGACCCTCCTGCAGCGGATAAGTCCGCAGCTGCCGAGGGCGGCAGGACGCCGGCTGCGGATAGCGGCAAACGGGACGCCAAGGGCACTGCGAAACCGGCCGACCAAGGAGCTGCCGGGAGAACAGGGGCGTCGAGGCCGCTGACGCAATCGGCGGGAGATTCGGGCGATGCCGCGGCGGGACCGGCACAAGGGCTGCAGGAGCCGGCAACCGCCCAAGGCAGGCCTTCCGCGGGCTCCAAGGAAATCGCGCCTAAGACTCTCAATAATTTGGACGAACCGCAGTCATTGAAGGCAGCACCGCCGGAGCCTAACAGCGTGAAGGATCTGGCCTCGCCGGCCTACCGTTCGCAGCTCCAGGCCAATTCGCAGTCCGAACCGGCAAAGCCGGTACTGATCTCTCCATACGGCTTTTATGTAGGTGCGGTGGAGAACCAGAAGGTATTGATCAAAAAAAACAAGGATGGTTTCGTACTGTACTCTTCCAAATTTCAATGGTCGGCCGGCGAAAAAAAGTATCTTTATCCCTGTGGACGGACGATTTTAAGCTGTACTATATTATAACTTCGGATTCCGCGACCCGGATTTTCATGATCGACATGCAAAAGCATACCGAAGCGAGAATTTCCTGATTTTTTTTCAAACGCCAAGCACACTTCGCAGCCGTCCGCCGTATAGTAAAGTAAAGGGAACGCTGGTCGCCGCCCCGCGGTGATGCCGTAAGACCACTGGGCAAGAAGGTTTCTAGAGCCTTTCTCCCGGTGTTAATATAGATGGATGTCTCGCTGAGAGGCAAACTTCGATCAAATTGCAGCAAAGGGGCCTTATCTTAAAGATAAGGTCCCTTTGCTTTGCCGAATAGAGTTTATTTGGAATATTCCACGCTGAGAGGCGAACAGACATGCTTGTGCTTTCCGCGGCTGAAGCTCGACCGCCTGAAATCAACGATTGCAAACATCCGCTGCAGCCAGCGGTCGCTCCCGTCAAACTGGGGCTTGAACAAGGTTCTGGCATGCGCTGCCATCCTGTTGTCCATGATCAGCATATCGCCGGGCAGTATATGGAAAGCCGCTACATTCTTGAGCAGCGCCTGTTTCAAGGTGTTCAAAGCCCATAGGGCGTCGACTGTCTCCGCTTCCATCGAGGTAAAATGGATGCACATATCCGGTTCCAGTAAACTGCCATACAGAACGGGCATTTGGACCGAATAATCCCCTTCCTTGTTGATCTGAAAAGATGAAGAAGGGCGGAGGCGGTACAATGGCTGCCTTAACAAGGAAATGCAGGTGCCCGGGAGATGGTGCAAAGCGGTACGGATAGAAGTCGTCAGCGTCTTGGCCGCTTTCTCATGGTCCGGCCGCAGTCCCGTCAACGCAAGATAATCCGGAGGGTACGGGTGAAACCCGTCTTCTGTGTGGAAGTTCAAAAAAATTGGAGCTTGTATTTTCCTGACGGCTTTCATGGCCTTTCACCGGACAGATGTTCTGGATGAGCAGTCCTTCCTTCTCATCTTCATAAGAGATAGGGTCGCCCAAATACAGCATCAACAGAAGCAGACAATATTCACTGAAAAAAAAGAATGCTTTTCAGCGCAAAACCTGCCGTCCAAGGGGGTGGGAGGCAATTGCGGATCAGTGGGCAAGTTTCGGATTAACAAGGTGCCATAGGGATTGGGGGTCCGGCGGAAACTGATCAACGCCTTCACAAGCCGCTCGGTCAGCTGCTGCCCGGCTAACTGAATCAACGTTAGCGTATCATCGTCAATGGATCGCACATCCAACAGTGGGAGCCGGGAAATAATCCGGCCAATCCCGTCTCTCTCCTCGTCGGTCAACACGATGACCCATTCCTGGAGCGGCCTGATATTCTCGGCGTCAATGATGGAAATGTTCATAACGGTCTTCTGCACCTCCGTTGGATTTTTTTTCTTTGCTTCTTGCTCACCGGTATTTGGAACGGATATACCGAAACCTTTTCAGAATGCGATGGTACATGGTTTTGTTCTTTAGGTGTTTAAACGTCAAGAAGGCCGGACTTGTATTGGCTTCGATAATCCAGATGCGCCCGTCCGTATCCACTGCAATATCAATGCCCAATTGGCGGATTCCCGGAAAATTTCGATCCAGCACCTTCGCTGTGATGGTGGAAGTGTTATCAATGGAACGAATGATGGTTTTCACCGTATCAGGTTGATCTTTATAAATGGAACCCAGCACGGTCTTCAGGGTTTTCGGCTTTCCTCCTTGATGGTAATTGGTGACAAACCTCCGTGCGGCCCCAACCCGGACAACTTTACCAGAAATCAGCCAGTCGGAATTCGGTTTCTGCATGTATACTCGGATATCGATAAGCCGATCTTTATATTTGGCTAAATGGAGGCCTTGTTGGATCAGATAGTTGCCTTTGGGACGGAGTATTTTTTTGCAAAGTCTGCCTCACGGATTGTTTGTGGACGATTCTGTGCCGCAAGTCCCATGAAAGTTCCACTTTTCGTTTGTGAAGCTTTCTCAACCTGACGATCCCGTAGCCTTGTTTTCCTTTGTCAGGCTTGATAAACAACAGGCGATAACGCTTCATCATCTTTGCCAGAACTGCCGTGTTGAATGGGTGGGTTTCGGGCAAGTGGCGCCGGAGAACCCGATGCTTCTGCATAGCTTTTTTCTTTTATTAATTTCCCTCGTACTAATCGTGCCCGCATGTTATACCGTCACCTCAATTCAGGTTTATTCGTAGCTAATATATGCCGCCCCGGAAAGGGTCGTCAGATACATAAGCCTCCTTTGCCTGACGCTAACTTAAAATCCGCTAATCTTTTCCAAGCCTGCTTCATTGACGGCAGCTTGTTCTTTGACGAATTCTCTTCATCCTTGGTAAGATAGAAGTTGGCAGCATGGTAATTGGCAAGATTGAAATCGGTCAGATTGAAATCGGTAAATTGAAATCGGGAAGACAGGAATCGGTGAGTCGAAATTGACAGGATACAAATTGGCAAAGTAGATATATGGAATTTGTATAGTACAAGGGTTAGTTCACATAAAGGGGTTTGAAGCTGCGGATGGATTACAAGAGCGTATTGAAGGAGATTGGGAAGGGGAAGGTTGCCCCGGTTTATTTGTGCTACGGGCCCGAAAAATATACCATGCGGCAGTTTGTCGAATCGGTATGCGGGGCGCTGGTTGAGCCGGAGCAGAAGGATATGGCCGTGGTCCGATATGATTTGGCGGAGACCTCACTGGAAGGTGTCATCGAGGATGCGGAGACGCTGCCTTTTCTGGTATCGCGCAAAATCGTAATCGCGAGCGGGGCAGCGTTTTTTTTCACGGGATCCAAGGATACCAGCAAGGTCGAGCACCGGATCGACAAACTGGCTGAGTATCTTAAAGCCCCTGTCGACTATTCCGTCATCATTTTCACGGTGGATGCGGAGAAGCTGGACGAGCGCAAAAAAAATCGTGAAATCGCTGAAGGAAGCTGATGCCACCGTTCCTTTTCTGTCACTGACTCCGAACCAGCTCACCCATTGGGTCAAAGTGCAAGCCGATCAGGCACACGTCGAGATGACGGATGAAGCTGTCGAACAAATCATTCTGTATACTGGGGGCAGTCTGCAGATTTTGGCCGGCGAGCTTGATAAATGCTTTCTATATGTGGGAGAAAACGGCCGTCTTACGCCCGGGCTGATCGATGATCTGGTCGTTCGCAGCACGGAGCAGAATGTGTTTATTCTCATCGAGGATATCGTGCAGATGAACCTAACCCGGGCGTTCGGTATATTCCACGACCTGCTGAAGCAGAAGGAAGAACCGATCAAAATCGTCAGCCTCATAGCTCGGCAGTTCCGCATCATTCTGCAGGTGAAGGAGCTGCTGTCGCAGAGCTATTCGCACCAGCAGATCGCATCCCAACTGGGAGTGCATCCTTATGGGGTAAAGGTGGCCGCGGCGCAGGGCGGTAGGTATACAATGGACAAGCTTTATACGATTCTGAGCCAGATTGCGGATCTCGATTACGGAATGAAAACCGGACAGACCGATAAGGTGGCCGGCCTCGAGATGTTCCTTCTTCGACTGGCAGGTTGAATAATGCTCACTGTGTGAAGAAGCTTTGTGTGGGGCGCGCTTCAGCGTTCCTGCTTCGTCTGGCAGGTTGAGTAATACCCACCGTGTGAAGAAGCTTTGTCTGCGGTGCGCTTCTCAGGAGCGCTTTGCGGTGTTTCACCAGAGGTGGCCACACCCCGTCGAAACGAGTGTAAGAAGCTGCTGTAAACACAAAAAATCCACCGCAGCCAGATTTCGCCTGCGCCGAGAAAAAATAAAGGAACGGTATTCCGCTAAGTTCATCGGAAGCAGCTTTTTCATGCTGTTTACCTACAATGAGCATGATATAGCGGAACGCTACTCCTTTATACATGGCAAATTTCCGGGAAATATAGCTTTAGCGGAAAAAAAGTACGTTATGCCTATGTAGCCCGTCACGTTTCAGCTCGGCAATCCGATGAAATATGGGCACAAAAAAGAAGAAACTGCCGTCAATTTCTCGGCAGTTTCCAGTTACCTCCAACGAACATCAGTGTCCTCGTCAAGGACTCATCGATTCTATCCGTTAAGTATTAAGCGTTCAATGTGTTGAGCTGTTTAGCCAGACGGGATTTTTTTGCGGGCAGCCGCATTTTTTATGAATTAATCCTTTGGTTGCAGCTTTGTCCAGCTTCTTGCTTGCAGCGATGAGGGCCGCTTTGGCGGTTTCCACATCATTGCCTGCTGCAGCAGTCTCGAAAGATTTTACAGCTGTACGAAGAGCAGACTTTTGGGAAGCGTTGCGCAGACGACGCTTTTCGCTGACTTTCACTCTCTTGATCGCGGATTTAATGTTTGGCATGAAGTTCACCTCCTAAACATGGAACGTACACAGAAGACGTTGTTTGCATAAACGCAGGTAAAAAAGGTCATTCCCGTTCAACGTTTCTTTTTTTCACAACTTTATGTATTCTACCATGCGAATATGCAAAAATCAATAGCACACCCATTGTCCCTCTTTGAATAAGGAATTCCTTTCCTTCGCACAATAAGTAAATAAGTGGAGAAAGGGGTTTTTTTCGATGGAACTGGATTTAAGCCGCTACTCCGTGAGGACCGACCTTGCGCTCGAAGCGCGGGAACTGGCGTCGCCTAATGGAGAAGAGATTCCCGGCGTACATACGGACGTTGACGAGCAAGAGGGCATTAAAGTCACCAAAATATCGATCAGGAGCGACGAAGGCGCGAGAAGAATAGGCAAAATGCCGGGCAGCTATCTTACTTTTGAGGTTCCCGGAATACGGACTAAGGACACCGGGCTGCAGAACAAAGTGGCTACAAGGTTCGCGCAGGAATTTGAAAAGTTTCTTATTCAGCTGAACATTCCTCCAGAAGCCAAGGCGCTGGTGATTGGTCTGGGCAACTGGAACGTAACTCCCGATGCGCTGGGGCCGATTGTTGTCGAGAATATTATGGTCACCCGCCATTATTTCGAGCTGATGCCGGAACGGGTGGCGCCCGGCTACCGCCCGGTCAGCGCAGTAGCCCCAGGCGTTCTCGGCATCACAGGAATCGAGAGCAGCGAAATCGTACAGGGGATTGTTGAGAAGTCCAGACCTGACTTTATTATTGCGGTGGATGCGCTGGCTTCGAAGGCGCTCGAAAGAGTGAATACGACCATCCAAATTGCCGATACAGGCATTCATCCCGGTTCGGGCATCGGCAATAAGCGCAAAGGGATAACGAAAGAAATTTTCGGCATCCCCGTGATAGCTATCGGCGTGCCGACGGTGGTATATGCATCCACGATCGTCAGCAACAGCTTTGAAATGATGCAAAACCACTTCCGGCAGGAAACCAGGCACACGGACCGTATCCTTGGCCTGCTCGATTCGATGCGGGAAGAAGAGCGGCTCGCGCTGGTCAAAGAAGTGTTGGACCCGTTGGGCCACGATCTGCTCGTGACGCCCAAGGAAATCGACCAGTTCATCGAAGACATCTCGAATATTATCGCCAGCGGTCTGAATGCCGCACTGCATGAAGCGGTCGACGTCGACAACGTCTCCGCATATACGCATTAAGCGGAGCTGTCCTTTGCGGCAGCTTTTTTTGGTGGGCGGGAAAATTGCAGCATCCTAGCCCCAGCGTTACCCCAGAAGTTATGTCATGCAGCATCGAGTCAGTTCCAGGGATGTCCCCCAATTCCAGCGATATTTTTTGCGTACCAGGGATCTTCTCGATTTATATAGATAGGAAGGCAATCAAACTGAGCAAATATCAGCATATTTTCCCGGTATTTCCAGTGCTCTAACATGCTCACTGTGTCGATGCCCTGTCTCCAACGGCCAACGGAGCATCCCAGTCCTGCGTTGAGTGGCGTATCCCCTGCTCACCCCGCCGTCAGTCCCTGCTTCTATCGATGGGAAAAGAAATCTATCAGAAAGTTTCAATATACTGTTCTAGCTAATGCCGAAAGTTCATAGATTGATTACTAGATGAGAGCCGGACCAACCCGCCGGGATCTCCATCCTGCCAGAATTCGCGCCCGCCGAAGGAGGAAATCGTAATCATGAAATGGACGGCAGTAACCATTAATGTCAGCCGCATCACACGCGTAGCCAATGCCTTGCGCTCCCTTAGCCGGACCTTTGTCGTGCTTTCGATAAGCACCTTTCTCTTTATTCTCGCACTCGGCCTCATAGGATACATCCAAGGCCATAGTTCCCGCAGCGCTCCCGTCTCTTCGATGAAAGGCTCGCCGCTTCGGTATCGAACCAGTTTTTTTTCGACATGATGAGCATGGAAATGCCTCACCTGCAGTCGGACAAGAAGAGCTTCACTTTCTCCCAGCGCAATGTGTTCAATTTGGCTTTTCGGATGCTTACCGACACGAACCCGAAAGACCCTAGGACACTGGTGGCCCGCGAGCTCCCGGGAAGCGAGAAAACGACGGTGCTGCTTCAGCCCAAAAAAAACTCCGGCAACGACACTCCGGAAGACTACTACATCCCAAAAAAAGCAGTCCGTCACCGGCGGTTCACAGACTACCACTCCTGCAACGGCACCGGCCGAACCGCCAAAACCCGTACCCGCGCCAGACACGCAGACCCAGGCGCAGCTCCCAAATCCGCGGGAAAGAACATCGCTTTTATTTATTCGACACATAACCGGGAATCTTTTCTGCCCGAGCTCAAAGGAATCAAAGACCCGGACAGCGCCTACTCCTCCGATGTAAATGTGACCGACGTAGGACTCCGGCTTGCCCAATCGCTGGAAAAAGAAGGGATAGGTACCGTCCAGTCCAAAACGAATTACGCCGCAATCGAAAATTTCAAATACCCGCTGTCTTACAGCTACTCCAAAAAAAACGCTGCAGGAGCTGTCGCTGCCCACCCGGATTTGAAGTTTTATTTTGATATCCACCGAGATTCGCAGGAAAGGAGCAAAACCACAGTCACTATAGACGGCAAAGATTATGCGCAGGTCTATTTCATTGTGGGGGGCAAGAATCCGAACTGGAAAAAAGAACGAAGCGTTCGCCAGCCAGATTCATGAAGCTCTGGAAGCGAAGCATAGCGGAATTTCCAAAGGCATATACGCTAAAACGTCCCAAGGAAATGGGGAGTACAACCAGTCGTTCTCGCCCAACAGCATCCTTATTGAGATTGGTGGGCCGTACAATTCGTTGGAGGAATGCTACCGCACGGCAGATGTGCTGGCTTCCGCAGTGGCCAAGGTGATCATGAACGCCGAGAAAGTCGACGCCGGGCAGGGAACCGTGAAGTCGGCGAATTAGCCGGAGAAAGCGGATGCCGTGCGACGAGATGCGAAGCCGGCTGAGCTGCCGGAAAGTGAACAACTAGGCAGTCAGCCGAGCGAGTGCAGGCAGACAACAAGCCCGGCCAATGGTTGGAAAATAATGCGGCTTGCTCTACCCGAGCTTGGGCCGCCTGAAGGAGAGTAGGAAGATGCCGCGCTTTTACGTTCATGGGATCCTGTTGATTCTGCTCGTCAGTTTCTGTATTTTCTTTGGAGTGGATATTGCGACCAAGGGGATGGAAAATGTCCAGGGCCCATTCGCCGCTGTGGAGAGGGCCAAAGCCCGGTCGCAGTCTGTTTTTGCCGGCCCAAATGCGGACGCAGCCTCCAAAGGCTCCAGCCAGGCTGCCGCGGCCGTCAAGGCCGAAGCCGCAATAGCTGAAGCCGCGAAAGCCGAGGCTGCAAAAGCCGAAGCCGCGAAAGCCGAAGCGGCCAAAAAAGCCCGAGCCGCAGCGCGCGGAGGATCCGGGCGAATCGGCGGTGAACCGCACGGGCAACAAGATCGGGGATCTGTTGCAGATTTTGTCCTACCACGTCATCCGTATCGTCGTATCGCTGTTCGACGCCCTAATCAATTGACCGCGCCTCCAGGCGCGTGTCGCGGCGCTGCACGGCGGTGCTCGGACACCATGCAGGAAAAAAGGGAATATCCTTGCAGGAATTGAAGCCTTGCCATCCAACTGTTATAATTAAAATTATGCTATTTTGCACGAGCTGGCTGTATAACAGTGTGATTCAAGCTTTCAGGGGGTAATCCATAAGCATGGCGGATATTCGTGAACGTCAAAAGAAAATAAGAAACTTCTGCATCATCGCCCATATCGACCATGGGAAGTCCACTCTGGCGGACCGGATCCTGGAATTTACCGGCGCTTTGACGTCGCGCGAAATGCAGGACCAGGTGCTCGACCAGATGGATCTGGAGCGGGAACGCGGCATTACGATCAAGCTGCAGGCGGTGCGTTTGAACTATAAGCCGATAACGGCGAGGAATATATTCTCAACCTGATCGATACCCCGGGGCACGTCGACTTCACCTATGAAGTATCGCGAAGCCTTGCGGCCTGCGAAGGCGCGCTGCTGGTTGTCGATGCGGCGCAGGGAATCGAAGCCCAGACGCTGGCGAATGTATATCTGGCACTCGACAACAACCTCGAGATTCTGCCGGTCATCAACAAGATCGACCTTCCGAGCGCGGATCCGGAAAGAGTCAAGCAGGAGATCGAGGAGGTCATCGGCCTCGACGCCAGTGAAGCGGTGCTCGCCTCCGCAAAGGCCGGCATCGGGATCAAGGAAATTCTCGAGCAGGTCTGCGCTAAAGTGCCCGCTCCGCAGGGAGATCCGGACCAACCTTTGAAAGCGCTGATTTTCGATTCGCATTACGACCCGTATAAGGGTGTTATCGTATACGTACGGGTAGTGGACGGATCGATCAAAGCGGGCTCCAAGATCAAGTTTATGGCGACCGGTGCTGTTTTTTTGAAGTGATTGAGGTCGGAGCGTTCAAGCCTAGAATGGGCATCGTCGATGCGCTTGAGGTCGGTGACGTCGGTTTTATCGTGGCCGGGGTGAAGAATGTGGGAGACACACGGGTCGGAGATACGGTGACGGACGCGAAGAATCCGGCTGCCGAGCTTTGCCCGGTTACCGCAAAATCAATCCGATGGTCTTCTGCGGACTGTACCCGATTGAAACGTCGGATTACAACGATTTGCGGGAGGCGCTGGAGAAGTTGGAGCTGAACGACGCGTCTCTGACTTACGAGCCGGAGACCTCGACAGCGCTGGGATTCGGTTTCCGCTGCGGGTTCCTCGGACTGCTCCATATGGAGATTATCCAGGAACGGATCGAACGGGAATTCAACATTCCGTTGATCACGACTGCGCCGAGCGTTATTTTCAAGGTCAAGCTGACTAACGGCGAGGAGCTGCTTATCGACAACCCGTCGAACATGCCGGACGTACAGAAGATCGAGTACATTGAGGAGCCTTACGTGAAAGCTGCCATTATTGTGCCGAACGATTTTGTGGGCACGATTATGGAGCTCTGCCAAGCAAGCGCGGCGAATTTATCAACATGGAATATCTGGATGCAAACCGCGTCACTTTGACTTACGACATTCCGCTTTCCGAGATCGTCTACGACTTTTTTCGACCAGCTGAAATCGAGCACCAAAGGCTACGCTTCGTTCGATTACGAGCTGTCCGGCTACAAACGGTCCAATCTGGTCAAAATGGACATTTTGCTGAACGGCGAACAGGTCGACGCCTTGTCCTTCATCGTGCACAGGGACCGTGCTTACAACCGGGGCCGCTTGATTTGCGAGAAGCTGAAGGACCTGATTCCGCGCCAAATGTTCGAAGTGCCTGTCCAGGCCTCCATCGGGCAGAAAGTCGTGGCAAGGGAAACCGTAAAAGCGATGCGCAAGAACGTCCTGGCCAAATGCTACGGCGGCGACATATCCCGGAAGCGGAAGCTGCTGGATAAGCAAAAGGAAGGAAAGAAGCGGATGAAGCAGGTCGGCAGCGTGGAAGTGCCTCAGGAAGCTTTTATGGCTGTACTGAGAATTGACGATAAATAGTGAATGAAGGCAGGGGCCGCGTGCTCCTGCTTTTGACATACGGGGCCAACACAAGCACCGGGAAGTCCATGCGGGAAAGAAGGAATAGGCAATGACAAAAAAAAGATTTTACGAATACAGTACTGAGTGATGCGAAAGCGGAACGGGCGCATATTCACCGGGTGAAGCCGAGCGCCGTGTACATTCACATCCCTTTTTTTGCACGAACAAATGCCATTACTGCGATTTTAACTCTTTTGTGCTGAAAGGCCAGCCGGTGATGGATTATCTCTTCGCTCTGGAAAAAAGAGATGGAGAATACGGTGAAGCAGCTTCCTCCCGCTCATGTGGAAACGATTTTTTTTGTCGGAGGAGGTACGCCTACTGTTCTGCTCCCGGACCAGATGGAGATTTTTTCTGAAAATGGTGAGGACCTACTTCCCGTCAAGCGACCCGAACCTTGAATTTTCGATGGAAGCGAACCCGGGCACAACAGACCAGGAAAAGCTCGCTGCGATGAGGGAAGGCGGAGTAAACCGGATTTCGTTCGGGGTCCAGTCTTTTGACAACGGGCTGCTCGAGCGGATCGGCCGGATCCATAATACGGATGATGTGTACCGTTCCCTGGAAAACGCGCGCAAGGCAGGCTTTGACAATATGTCGATCGACCTGATGTTCGGGCTGCCTGGGCAGACGGTGGAGATTATGCGCGACACTTTGGACAAAGCGCTGGCGCTCGGCCTGAAGCACTATTCGATCTACTCGCTGAAAGTTGAGGAGAACACGCTGTTCCATACGCTGTACCATAAGAATCAGCTTCCGCTGCCGGACGAGGAAGAGGAAGTGAACATGTTCCACCTTATAATGAATACTTTGCGGGCCGCAGGCTGCGGGCAGTATGAAATCAGCAACTTTGCCAGGCCCGGCTATGAAAGCCGCCATAACATGATGTACTGGCGCAATCAGCCGTACTACGGCCTCGGCGCGGGTGCGCACGGTATATGCTTGGACGCCGCCATGTAAACGTCAAGGGAGTAGGGGCCTTCATCGAAGCGGCCGGAAAAGGGCTGCCCCGGATGGAGAGCTTTGAGGTTACCCGTCAGGAAGCGATGGAGGATTTTATGATGGTAGGCCTTCGGATGCTGCGGGGCGTGCGAAGGAGCGATTTTGCCTCTCAGTTCGGGATGTCTTTGGAGGAAGCATTTGGCAATGTGCTGAAGAGGCAGTTGAACATGGGGCTGCTAGAGGAAACGGCGGAAGGGTACAGGCTGTCGGAGCGGGGAGTGCTTTTCGGCAATGAGGTGTTCGGGGCGTTCCTTGATGCGGAATAGGAAAGATTTGCGAGAACCTATTGCATTTTATACAAATTGATGTATATTTATACATGAATCCTTTTTTGGACAGCTCCGCTGCCGGCGGATTCGATTTTGCAGTGAACGGTGGGAGTGCGATCATGACGGTTACTTGCCGCAAGGCGACGCGGGAAGATGTGGAAACTTTATATGACATTATTCAGGGCTATGCAGCCCAAGGGATTATGCTGCCACGCAGCAGGTCCATGCTGAACGAGCAGATTGACGATTTTGTCGTTGCCGAGGTCGACGAACGGCTGGTCGGCTGCGGGTCGCTCACCCGGTTAGGAGAGGATTTGGTCGAGATTCGATCTCTGGGCGTGACAGAGGGATATAAAGGGTTAGGCATCGGCAAATCGATTGTGGCACACCTGGTGGACGAAGCGAAGAACAGGAATATTCCCAAGGTGATGGCGTTGACATATGAAGTGAAATTTTTTTTCCAGAAAAAACGGGTTTCATGTGGTGCCGAAGGAGATTTTTCCGGAGAAGGTCTGGAAGGATTGCGTGAACTGTCCGAAGCAGCTCTGCTGCGATGAAATCGCCGTCCTGAAGCGGCTGGATTGACTTGACAACAGACCTTAGGGTCTGTTATTTTTTTTGTATTATGGTTTAGCACTCATAAGACAGGAGTGCTAACGACCGGACGAGAGAGGACAAATTCAGCCAAAGGAGCGGAGGGCAGGCCATGTTAACTGAACGCCAGCAGATGATTTTGAACGCTATCATTGATGATTATATTCGTTCGGCGGAACCGGTAGGCTCCCGAAGCATTTCCAAAAAAAGCGAATGTCGGGTTCTCTCCCGCAACGATCCGCAACGAAATGTCCGACCTGGAGGAGATGGGCTTTCTCGAGCAGCCCCATACTTCCGCCGGCCGCGTCCCTTCCAATAAAGGGTACCGTTATTATGTGGACCATTTGATGCCTTTCAGCAAGCTGACGGGTCATGAAATGGATGTGATCAAGCTTTTTCTGGCCCAAAAAAAATGCAGGAGATCGAGGAAGTGTTCCAGCAGGCGTCGACCATCATGTCCAATCTCACCAACTATACTTCAATCGTCCTGGGTCCCGAAGTGTTCACGACGACTTTGAAGCATCTGCAGATTGTGCCTTTGAACGAGCGCAGCGCCGTTGCCATTCTGGTGACGAACACCGGGCGGGTCGAGAACAAGACGGTTGAAATCCCCGACAACGTCTCGGTGGATGAGATCCAGAAGGTGGTCAATATTTTAAATTCCCGGCTTGCGAATGTGTCTTTGCTGCATTTCAAGTCGAAGCTATATAATGAAATTTCACAGGAGCTAAGCAAATACGTGCAGGGCTACGAGCAGATGCTTTCGCTTATCGAGAGCGTGCTTGAGCCGGACGACGCCCACGACCGCATTTATGTGAGCGGAGCTACGAACATGATGATCCAGCCGGAATTCCGGGACGTCGATAAGGTGAAAAGCATTCTTGACATCTTTAATGAAACGACGCAGCTCCTGCAGCTGGTCTCGGGCGAAAGCGAGGGGCTGCAGGTGAAAATCGGCGCAGAGAACAGTGTGCAAGCCATCCGGGACTGCTCGCTCATTACAGCTACGTATTCGATTGGCGGCCAGCTTTGGGGTCGATTGGAATTCTGGGTCCTACCCGGATGGAATACGGAAAAGTCATTTCATTGATGAACCATTTGACCAAGGATTTGGAGATCATTCTGGGCCGGTGGTATAAGTAGGGAAGGCGGCTTACAGGTGGTGAGGACTGTCGCGGGAGGAGATAGACCGCTGGCAGGCGGTGAGGACCGTAGCGGGAGGATAGGACGTGTGCACATGTTTTTTTGACAGTGTGATTTGCGATCAGCTGCCGTTAGGACCGTTACGCAAGGATTGGCCGCAAGCACGTGAAGCACACGATACTCATAGGGAAAGGATAATGCCTTTCATGAACGGAAAGCAGGGGAATCAGGAGGCGGACGAACGCTATTCCACTTTAATGAATAACGCCAATGCGATCCGTGCGATCTGTTCGGCTGTGGAAAGCACGCTGGGGCCAAGGGGCTCGATACGATGCTTGTCGGGGCCGGGGGTGACGTCATTATCACCAACGACGGGGTGACGATCCTCGAGATGATGGACGTTACCCATCCGGCTGCGCGGCTGCTCATCCAGGTGGCGCGCTCCCAGCAGGAGCAGGTCGGCGACGG
>BBFE01000037.1 GCA_001313085.1 Paenibacillus sp. JCM 18996
TCTAATGAAGCGAAACTACAAAGCAATTAAAATATAGAGCGCATTGAGAGGAGCTCAACAAACATATGGGGAAATCCAAGATGAGAAGCGATATGATCAAAAAAAAGGATTCGATCGCGCTCCGCACCGTTCTTTGTTAAGAGCGGCCGGAGTGAAGGAAGAGGATTTCGATAAACCGTTTATCGCGGTGTGCAACTCCTATATTGACATTGTGCCGGGTCACGTGCATTTGCAGGAGTTCGGTAAATTGGTGAAAGAAGCGATCCGCGAAGCGGGCGGGGTACCGTTCGAGTTCAATACGATCGGCGTCGACGACGGGATTGCGATGGGACATATCGGAATGCGCTATTCGCTGCCAAGCCGCGAGATTATTGCGGATTCCTTCGAGACTGTCGTCTCGGCGCACTGGTTTGACGGAGCGGTATGTATCCCTAACTGCGATAAGATCACCCCGGGAATGATGATGGGTGCGCTGCGCGTGAACATTCCTACGATGTTTGTGAGCGGCGGACCTATGAAAGCCGGAAAAGACAGGAACGGCAGATCGATTTCCCTGACGTCCGTATTTGAAGCGTCGGCGCTTATCAGTCGGCAAAATCGACGAGCAGACGCTGACAGAGCTGGAGCAGTACGGCTGTCCTACCTGCGGTTCCTGTTCGGGCATGTTCACAGCGAATTCCATGAACTGTCTGGCGGAGGGCTTAGGTTTGGCGCTTCCGGGCAACGGTACGATTCTGGCTGTCGCACCTGAGCGCAGAGAATTTGTGAAACGTTCCGCGAAACAGCTGATGGAGCT
Organism: Paenibacillus sp. JCM 18996; assembly: GCA_001313085.1. Next base: position 797 of record BBFE01000037.1, read on the forward strand.
GATCAAGCTGGACATCAAGCCTCGCGATATCGTAACGATGGAAGCCATCGACAACGCTTTTGCTTTGGACATGGCGATGGGCGGTTCCACAAATACCGTGCTGCATACGTTGGCTCTGGTCCATGAAGCCGGCCTTGACTATCCGATCGAGCGTATCAATGAAGTGGCCAAACGCGTTCCGCATCTGGCCAAACTTGCTCCTGCCTCCGATCATCATATTGAAGACCTGCATAACGCCGGCGGCGTAAGCGCCATTATCAACGAGCTCCTGAAAAAAAGAAGGAGCCTTGAACGGGGAGTGCATTACCGTTACAGGCAAGACTCTTGCCGAGAATGTGGCAGGCCATGAAATTCTGGACAAGAACGTAATTCGTCCGCTGGACAATCCGCACAGCCCGGAGGGAGGTTTGTCGGTATTATTCGGCAACCTGGCTCCTAACGGAGGCATCATTAAAGTGGGCGCTGTCGACAAAGAAGTGGGAGACCGCCATGTCGGCCCGGCTATCTGCTTCAATTCCCAGGATGAAGCTTTGTATGGCATCGCCAACGGAAAAGTGAAGGAAGGCCATGTAGTCGTTATCCGTTACGAAGGACCCAAGGGCGGACCGGGTATGCCGGAAATGCTGGCGCCAACTTCTCAGATCGTCGGTATGGGCCTAGGGGCAAAAGTCGGTTTGATCACGGACGGACGTTTCTCCGGCGCATCCCGCGGAATTTCCGTAGGACATATCTCCCCTGAAGCCGCTGAAGGCGGCCCGATCGCTTTCATCGAAGACGGCGATATCATCGAGCTGGATTTGGCCAACCGCAAGATCGAGCTGCAAATCTCCGACGAGGAGATGGAACGCCGCAGAGCGAACTGGCAGGGCTTTGAGCCGAAGGTGAAGACCGGCTACCTTGCGCGTTATTCCAAGCTGGTCACATCGGCTAACACCGGGGCGGTTATGAAAATTTAATTGTAGGCAAAAAAACAGCGGGCCAACTCCTGGATGGCCGCTGTTTTTTTTGTGTGAAAATATTTCGTTGAACTAAGTTGCACAATTAAAATGCAGGCGGTTACGCATCGAGTAACTGTAAAAGGTCCCTCTAATCCGATTTGTTAGATGTACGTATCGAATTTAACGGGATTTTCTGCCTGTAATTTGGCACTTTGACCATGCAGGAGACATTTCCCGCAACATTAACGGGAGTTTTTTCCCGCCAAATGATTCTACAAAGCGCATTAGTGTAAAATTAGCAGGAGCTTTTCCTGTTCGTCTTGTCCGGCTTTGTGTTGGAGTGGCGGCCGTCCCATGCCGCGCCGAGGGTTGCGGTTCCATTCCGCGCGAGGGCTGCCATTACATGCGTCGGACATCCTACTCGTCGTGAGTGTCATGGTCCGCGGGGAATTCACGCGATCTGCCTGCATGAAGCTCGCGGTTCTCGTAGCTGTACGTATTCGGCGGTCTTTGGTCCTCGCGCCATGGAGTGCTCTTTCCGAGTGACTCTGCCGGCAGGGATGACCGGTAAGGCCCCTCGGGAAACTCCTCCGCCGTCAGGTCGTTGCGCTGGGACTCCACCGTAGAGAGGTCTGTATATGGTCTGCAATCTTCTTCGAGAAAATCGTTCATGGCAAGAAGCTCCTTAACGGATTTACAATCTTACCATAGCCACAAGCAGGATTAAATATCCGTAAAGTTAATGACGCCCACGATTTCAGCCAGAAATTGGCCCAATTCTTCCGCTTCCTCTTCTGTCAGCTTATATACATGTTCCAGGTAGCCTTCCTCTTGCAGGTCATCGGGGCCGATCAGTGCCGTTTTGTACGACTGTAGGTCCGTTACCAGCTTTTTTTCCCGTAAAATCGGTTGGTTGAAGTGACTGCCAGGTCAAACCGACGGAGCGATTCTCCGACAAAGCACACGTATCGGGTGGTGGTTTCTTCAGTAGTATCATATAAAAAAATCGAAATCGGACATTTGATCACTCCATTACAGGGTTATTATCGATTGAAATCCGTTATTGTTTTAGTATACCACGGGACGGGGAGCCAGCCAAAGATTGGTGTTGCCTTGTTTAGAGGCTGTATGCTATAATATAAGTAATTTCAAAACTCGCAGAGGAAGCACCTCACTTACGCTTAAGCGTCGGAGAGGTGCTTTTTTTTGTTTTGGAACATATCCATTATCACAAGGAGGAACATAAGGTGAATTTATTTTTTTCTGAACACGCTGGAAAAGAAGGTGGATGAAGAGAGGGTGCAGACGGCACAAGTCAGCATAGGCGAGGATGAGGGCGACTGGTTTCTGCACTGGAACGACGCCGATGCAGAAGGCAGGACGGTTCAAGACAATTGGTATCGGGGCGGCAGGTGGGACGAGCTGCTCGCCGTGCTCAGGGAAAGGGTTGCCGAGAAAGTGGCGGAAGGCTATTTTCCTATGGTCGGAAGCCTCGTGGATAGAGCGGCTGCTCCTTCCGATAAAGCGCGGTTTACCCAAATGCTTCTTTGCTTCAGCGAGCTTCACAGCAATGAAGAGCTGTTTCAGCAGCTGCGGCTGTGGAGAAGAGACCAAGCGGTCAAGGAGAGCAAATCCGCGTTTATTTTGGCCACGAACAGCGTGTTAAGAATGATCAGCGCTTTTGTACCGCACAGCACGGACGAATTGATGCAAATTCCAGGATTCGGTCCTTTGAAAACGAAATTATACGGGGACGAGCTAATCCGGATTACAAGCGCTTATCCTCAAGCTGGGCCTTTCCCGCTGGATTGGGTGGCGAAACAGGTCGAGCCTTCGCAGCTGGAGAACTGGTTCAAGACGCAGCAGCAGCTCAAGTACAAGCAGGAATACGATAAGAAAACGACAAAGCGAACGATACTTGAAGGGCTGTCTCAAGGCAAATCAATCGACGGCTTGCTTGAGCTTGTATCGGTGACGCGGCGGGAACTGCTGCAATTGGTGGAAGAGTTGGACAAGGAGGGGTACGATCTCAGCAGCCTGGTGGAGGTTGAGCTTCAATCGGTGCCGGATGATGAGCAGCTGCGGGCGTGGAACGCTTTCGCGGAACAAGGAGACCGCTATCTGAAGCCAGTACTGGCTTGCGTCTACTCGGAGGAGCAGCTGGCTAACCAGTCTACCGAGAAAATGTACGAATGGCTGCGGCTTCTGCGTATCAAATTCCGCAAGTCCAACGGAGCTGCGGCCGTACAGGCCGGTTAGAAATTAATAATAAGTAAGGACATTATGACCAGGAAGACCGCCTCCTTTAATAAGAAATGAGAGACGGTATTTTTTGGAAATATAAGAATAGTTGAGAAAATATCTGGGGAGAACCGCATTCATATGGTTTCCCCTTTTTTTCAGCATTAAAGGAAAGTTTAAAATTCGTTAGAGAAATAAAGGCGAGATGAAAATTTCTTGTTTGAATTTGAGAGAAAGGCATACTTTCTGCTCGCAAGCTAAGTTAGCGCACGAGAGCTTAATTATAATTTTTTTCTGTACATATCAACCATCCCGGTTTTAGTGTATGATGGGAAATAAATCCAATCTGTTGCAGAACAGCGACGAATAGGGGGCCTAAAATTATAATGTCATGGCTGCTTCAGTATCTGGTTCCTGTCAAAGGCCGAATGGTAATCCTGTTACTTCTTCTGTTGTGTACGACACGCTCCAGCTCATCAATCCGCGGATTGTCCAGCAATTCATTGACACCGCAGCCGCAAAAGGAGCTGTCGCGAGTCTATTGGGGCTCGCCGGACTGTATCTCGTCATTGCGGTTTGCAACCAACTTCTCTCAGTGCTGATGAGCTACCTTGGAAATGACGTGGCGTGGCGGGCCACCAATCAGCTTAGGTCTGATTTACTCAAACATTGCCTTGGGCTCGACATGCGCTTCCATAATCTCAAAACGCCCGGAGAAATGATTGAGCGTGTGGATGGCGACGTCACCAACTTGTCGAATTTCTTCGCGATGTTTCTTGTGCAAATCGTAGGAAGCTTTATTCTTCTTGCAGGGATTCTGGGCTTTATGTTTACATACAATTGGCCGATCGCCACCGTTATGACGGTGTTCACCTGCGTTTCCATCGGCGTTATGATGATTATCCGTGACCTGGGCGTGAACAGTTCACAGACGGAACGTCAAGCCAGCGCTACCTTATTCGGCCTAATTGAGGAACGTATCGCAGGCATAGAAGATGTGCAGGCCAATGGAAGTGTTCCGTATGTCATAAACCGCTTCCATAGAGCCATGCGCACTGTGTTCCTGAACGGCCGTAAAGCATGGATGCTGCGCGTAGTCCCTTGGAACGCCACCGTAGTGCTTTTTACCGTTGCCGTGACGGTGGTCTTGCTGATGGGTGTCCACTTTTATCTGACAGGCAAAGTCTCCCTCGGAACACTGTTTCTCTTTTTTCAATACACTCAAATGTTGAACGAACCGATTGAACAACTGGGCAACCAGATGCAGGAGTTCCAGAAGGCCAAGTCCGGCATGCGCCGCTCCCGCGAGCTTATGGGCCTTAGGAGTGAGATTGCGGACGGCGGGAACGAAACGCTTCCACAAGGAGCTCTCGGTGTCGAGTTCAAACATGTAAACTTCAGCTATAACAAGGATATTCCTGTATTGCACGATATTCATTTCTCGCTGCAGCCTGGCGAACGGCTTGGCATTGTAGGGCGTACCGGCAGCGGCAAGTCCAGTATCAGCCGTCTGCTGCTGCGTCTTTATAACATCGACAGCGGATCGATTCGTGTGGGCGGCGCAGATATTCAGACATTGCGGTTGGAAGCACTGTACCGTCGAGTGGGTATGGTCACGCAGGATGTCCAGCTGTTTGACGGTACGCTCAGAGATAATCTGACGCTGTTCAACAGCGCCGTGCCGGAACAAACGATTCTCGAGACCATAGGGAAGCTGGGGCTGCGGCAGTGGATTGACGGTCTGCCTCAAGGATTGGACACTGATTTGTCGGCGGGGGGAGCCTCCTTGTCTGCAGGCGAGGCGCAGCTGTTTGCGTTGACGCGTGTGTTTTTTTAACCCAACCCAGCTTGTCATTCTGGATGAACCATCCTCGCGGCTCGATGCCGCTACCGAAGCGAGATTGCAAAAACGCCGTGGACCAACTGATGGAAAACTGCACCGGGATTGTGATTGCGCACCGATTGTCCACGCTCGAAAGAGTAGACAAAATCATGGTTCTTGGTGATGGACGCATTCTGGAGTTCGATGATCGAGAGGCTTTGGCACAGGATCCGGCAACTCACTACGCTCAGCTGCTGAGAACCGGGAGACAGGAGGAGTTGGCATGACAGTTGGCAGGTTTATAGTGCGTCTGCTTCGATTTCGGCTGTCGCTGTTTTTTGATAAATGGACTGTTATGGGGAGTGTTTCACTCCATGCCGGTGTTGATTGGCCTTGGCATGCAGTGGTTCTTCAATCGGGCGACCAGCCAATCTGACAACTATCTTTGGCTGGCGATACCGCTCATAGCCGTGGCCCTCGTCAGGTTTTCCAGAGTAGGTCTGTTCTTCATCGCATTTTACAAATGGGTGACGTATATCTACCACTTGCAAGCAATTTTACGCAGCAACATGCTGGCCGGCATTATGCGTTGGCCTGGCCGCAACCTGCCTGCATCTCCAGGCGAAGCCATGACGCGCTTCCGTGAAGATGTAGACGAAGTTGTGGAATATGTGGAATCATGGGTCGACTTTTGGGGACGGTTGGCCTATGCTATCGTTTCCGTCGTAGTTATGGCAAAAAAAATTAACTGGCAAATAACCGCCGTTGCCATTCTCCCTCTTGTGGTCGTCACCCTGTTGAACAATTTATCCGGAAATCGGGCCAGAAGGTATAGTCGGTTAAACCGTGAAGCGACGGGCCGAATTACCGGATTTATCGCTGAAACGTTTAGTGCAGTGCAAGCGGTGAAGTTGGGACAAGCGGAGGACCATGTGCTGGCCCGATTTACTAGATTAAACGAAGAACGCAGGCAGGCGGCCCTCAAAGATAATATGTTCAAGCAGTGGATGCAGTCTCTAAACCACCATGTGCTCAGCATCTGCACCGGTGCCATTTTGTTGATGTGTGCATCCGAGATGCAGGCAGGACGCTTTACCGTTGGCGACTTTGCCCTGTTCACGTCGTACTTGTCCACGTTCGCTTTCAGTATTTCGCTGTTCGGCTATATGGTTTTCCAACATAAGAGGTTGAGAGTAGCGCTTGACAGGATGCGGATTCTGTTCCGTCCGGGCGAGGAGGATCGAATTGTGGAATCTCGTGACATACACCTTTATGGAGAACCGCCGGATGTACCGGAACGTAATACGAGCAGAGAGGAACCTTTTCGCAGGCTGGAAGTTAAGAACCTGACGTATTCATATCCGAATTCAGAGAACGGTATCAAGGATATCAGCTTCCGGGTGGACCGCGGTGAGTTCTTGGTTATCACCGGGCGGATCGGCTCGGGTAAATCGACCTTGGTGCGGACACTTCTGGGGCTCTTGCCCAAGACATGCGGAACCATTGATTGGAACGGTTCGGCGGTCGACAATCCTGCCGGATTTCTGGTGCCCCCAAGAACAGCATACACGCCGCAGGTGCCGCGTCTGTTTAGCGATCCGCTGAGGGAAAACATTACTTTGGGAACTCAAGAGAATCCGAATTCGCTCGGCCGCGCCATTCGATTGGCTGTAATGGAAAAAAGACATTGAAGACCTCGAACAAGGGCTCGATACGTTTGTCGGTCCGCGGGGTGTAATGCTGTCCGGCGGCCAAATCCAACGCGCTGCCGCAGCAAGAATGATGCTCACACAATCGGATTTACTGATCTTTGATGATTTATCCAGCGCACTTGACGTGGAGACGGAGAAGCTGCTCTGGGACCGGCTGTTCGAGGAACGCGGCGTTACCTGCATCGCGGTATCTCATCGTAAAGAAGTGCTCGAACGAGCGGATCATATTATCGTGATGAAGGAAGGCCGCATTGAAGCGGAGGGCACTCTGTCCGAGCTGCTCACAACCAGCACGGAAATGCAGTTATTGTGGCAAGGGGAAGGGCCGCAGGTTAAGGAACAGGTTCAGCAGGCACTTGGATCATAGGCAAAAAAGCCAAAAAATCCCTTTAAGACTTGGATTCTTGCTATTAATTATTTTTTTGCGAGGTAGGGCTGCTCACAGCCAATCCTTCTTCTTGAACAAAATATACATGCCGGCGCCCACCAGCAGCATAAAAGAAAGTACAATAATTCCGCCCAAAGGATGGTGCATCAAAGGAACATCCTCGACGTTCATTCCATAGACCCCTGTAATGAAGGTCAGCGGCATGAATATTGTCGTCAGCGCGGTAAATACTCTCATAATCTGGTTTGCCTGATTGTTCAGGCTAGACTGGTACGCCTCGCGCAGGTTGCCCATCAGATCGCGCAGCGTCTCGAACGTTTCGGCGATTTTTTACGGCATTTTCCAGAGTGTCGCCGAAATATTTTTTGCAGCTGGGGATTGATCAGGCGCAAGTCCCTTTTGTTGAGGGACGCGATAACTTCCTTTTGCGGCATGAGCACCTTGCGAAGCCACAGAATCTCGCCCCGGAGACCGATAATTTCGTTCAAGTGGGATTTTTTTTGGTGGACAGCAGAATATCTTCTTCGAGCTTTTCGATTTTATCTTCAATCCGATCGCCCACAATAACGTAGTGTCTACAATCAAGTCGATCAAATGATACAGAAACCGGTCGGGACTATCAACCTCCTCCTCCCACAGAAGGGGCTTCAAGGAACGGATTTCGTTGATTTTCTGCTTGGTGACCGTAATAATGAAATGCCTTCCAAGAAAAAAATATTAAGAGACCGGAGGAAAATTTCCTCGTCATCAAAACGGATGCTGTTCATAACAATAAAATAATGGTTATCGTAAGTTTCAATCTTCGGTCGCTGCTCCTCGTCGCTGATGCAATCTTCCACTTCGAGTTCGTGTATATGGAACAGAGGCTGAAGAATCTCGAGGTCCTCTACGGAAGCATCGATCCAATAAAAGCCGGAATCCGCGGCCGCACTGTATGTGTGACGTCTTCCACCAACGTGAAAACGCCGTTTTGTACCCAACGTGCCTTCATTTCCTTCCACACCCTTTCAATTCTGCGGTATTTCATTTCATGCATGGGAGGACAAGCGTCCGGCAGGCAGACGTAAATCGCCAAAGCCCGAGCAGGAAGCTTATCAATGTGGGGATCAGCCGGCACGTCTATATTATGGGTATAAACGTATGGAGACATACCGACTGCATCCGCGTTCTATTAAGCTGTACGATAGAAAAGTTGAACTGCAACTTTTCGGTCGGTCGCCTTCCATACGATAAACACCCCTTTTTGGTCAAATGAAACACCTGTCTAGTATAAACCTTCAATTTTGACACTTCAAGAGGAATTTAAGTTGCGACAAACGATAAAAAATCGGCTCCTTGAGCTATTTTATGCTATATTGGCCGGTTCTGTTCATTCACACCCGGAGCGGCGCATTTTCTTTATGTTTCTAAGGCTTGCACACGGGGGGAAATCAGTTTTTTTAAACGCATCTTGACGAAACCCGCTTTATCCATTAACATGAGAGTAACCGTTAGAACAATTGAATAGTTACAGCTCTTATCAAGAGTAGGTGGAGGGACTAGCCCAATGACACCCGGCAACCGGCGTTTACGCACGGTGCTAATTCTTGCGGAGCTTTACGCTTCTGGGAGATGAGAGAGGTTCACGACATCGACCGGATTTTCCTGTGGCCTTTCTCGTTTTTTTGAGAAAGGCTTTTTTTTGCTGTTTCGGAGCTGAGCGCACATGACTTGATTTAAGTCCCGAAGCGGAGCCCGCCTTGATGGGTGGGTTGAATTTTTTACTAAACCTCTGAAGGAGTGACCCTAATGCCGATAAAAAAAATCCCGGACCACTTACCCGCCAAGGAAATACTGAACCAGGAAAATATATTTGTGATGGACGAAACCGTCGCTTTTCACCAGGATATCCGTCCGCTGCGAGTGGCGATCATGAACCTGATGCCGACAAAGGAAACGACGGAAACGCAAATCCTGCGCTTGCTGTCCAACACTCCGCTGCAGGTGGAGTTCGTTCTGCTTCATCCGAAGACCCATACTTCCAAGAATACGTCGGCCGAACATTTGGCTACTTTTTTTTATAAAACGTTTGACGACATTAAAGACGAGAAGTTCGACGGCATGATCATTACGGGGGCTCCGGTCGAGCAGATGGAGTTTGAAGAGGTGAATTACTGGCAGGAGCTGCAGCACATTATGGATTGGAGCAAAGAGAATGTCACCTCCACTCTCCATATATGTTGGGGCGCCCAAGCAGGGCTGTACCACCATTACGGCGTTCCGAAATACCAGCTCGAATCCAAGATGTTCGGAGTCTTCCCCCATACGCTGGAGAAAAGGAATGTAAAGCTGACCCGCGGATTTGACGAAGTCTTTTATGTTCCCCAATCGCGGCACACGGAAGTGCGGAAAGAGGACATCGAAAAGCACCGGGAGCTCGAGATTTTGTCGGAATCGGAGGAAGCGGGCATTTATCTGGTCAGTTCCAAAGACGGCAGGCAAATTTTCGTGACAGGGCATTCGGAGTACGATCCGCTTACTCTAAAATGGGAATACGACCGGGATATCGATAAAGGACTGGACATCGCCGTACCGAAAAAATTATTATCCGAAGGACGACCCGTCCTGTATGCCTTTGACCCAATGGAGAGCGCATGCCAACCTGCTTTTCTCGAATTGGCTGAACTATTATGTGTACCAGGAAACGCCTTACGATCTGCATACGGCCAAACAAATACAGCAGCAAAGATAGGAGAAACCAGTCTATGAAAATCGAAAGCCGTTTAGCTCAAATTGGTTCGACATCCGATCCGGAGACGGGTGCAGTAAGCTTTCCGGTCTATCAGGCGACCGCCTTCCGCCATCCCAAGCTGGGCCAAAGCACAGGGTTCGACTACGCAAGGACAAAAAAGCCCGACCCGCACAGTATTGGAGCAAGCTATTGCCGGATTGGAGTCCGGTGACGCGGGATTTGCCTGCTCGTCCGGTATGGCGGCGATCCAGACTATTTTTTACGCTGTTCAGCCAAGGCGACCATCTGCTCGTTTCTTTGGATTTGTACGGCGGTACATACCGTCTGCTGGAGCAAATTATGTCCCGCTTCGGCGTGACGGCGACCTATCTCGATACAAACAATCTGGGTGAACTCGAAAGTCACGTACAGCCGAACACGAAGGGAATCCTGATCGAAACGCCTACCAATCCCCTCATGATGGTCACCGACGTTGAGGCCGTATGCGGCTGGGCGAAGAAAAAAAGGGCATTATTACGATCGTGGACAATACGCTGCTGACCCCTTACTTCCAGCGCCCGATCGAACTGGGTGCGGATATTGTCATCCACAGTGCGACCAAATATCTCGGCGGCCACAACGACGTGCTTGCCGGGCTGATCGTGACCAAAGGCAAGGAGCTTTCGGAGCGGATAGCATTCCTGCACAACTCGATCGGAGCCGTGCTGGGGCCGCAGGACAGCTGGCTGTTGATGAGGGGGATGAAGACTCTGGCGCTGAGAATGGATCGTCATCAATATAACGCCACACGCTTGGCCGAGTTTCTTGCAGGGCACCCGATGGTGGCGGAAGTCTTTTATCCCGCGCTTGAACAGCACCCTGGACACCACACACAGAACAAGCAGTCGAGCGGCAACACCGGCATTTTTTTCCTTCAAAATGAAAGACGCCCGCTCTATCGAGCCGATCCTTCGCCACATCCGCCTGATTGCTTTTGCGGAGAGCCTGGGCGGGGTAGAGTCGTTGATGACCTATCCTGCAGTGCAGACGCACGCGGATATTCCTCTTGAGATTCGCAGCCGGGTCGGCGTCGACGACCGTCTGTTGCGCTTTTCGGTGGGCATCGAGCATATCGACGACTTGATTACGGATCTTGCCAACGCTTTTGATCAAGCTCAAATGGAACTGAAAGGCGGAACGGCACATGAGTAAAGACAACAAAGAGCTTAAGTTCGGCACGAAGCTGCTTCATTTTGGCGGAGAAATTGACAAGACCACCGGAGCTTCCAGCGCACCGATCTATCAAGCGTCAACCTTTCATCACTTCTCGATGGACGAATCTCCCGAGTTCGACTACGCCCGGTCCGGCAATCCTACGCGCCAGGCGCTGGAAGATTATATCGCCTTATTGGAAGGCGGCGCCAAGGGCTTTGCTTTCGCCTCGGGAATGGCGGCCATCTCTTCCGCTTTTATGATATTCTCGGCGGGCGACCATATCATCTGCACCGAGGATGTGTATGGCGGCACATACCGGCTGTTAACGACAGTTTTGAACCGGATGAACATTGAGACGACGTTTGTGGATATGACGGATTTAGACAAAATAAAGGCGGCTTTGAAACCGAACACCAAAGCTGTGTTTATGGAATCGCCGTCCAATCCGACTTTGAAAATTACCGATATCTCCGCAGTGGTCGAGTGGGCCGAGTCGCATGAGCTGCTGACTTTGATCGACAACACGTTTATGACCCGTACCATCAGCGTCCGCTGGAATTGGGAGTGACATGGTGCTGCACAGTGCGACGAAGTTTCTTGGAGGCCACAGCGACGTGCTCGCCGGACTGGTTGTTGTTAATTCGGATTCGTTAGCCCGCAGGTAAAGCAAATCCAGAACGGACTCGGCGCCGTGCTTGGAGTGCAGGATTCGTGGCTTTTGATGCGCGGCATGAAAACGTTGAAGGCCCGTATGGAATATTCCGAAGCGGCAGCGGGAAGGCTGGCCGAATGGCTGGCTGACCATCCTTTGGTGGAGAAAGTGTACTACCCCGGCCTGCCGAACCACCCGGGAAGGGCGATCCACGAAAAGCAGTCACTCGGTTACGGGGCTGTCGTTTCTTTTGACGTGGGTTCGGGAGAAAAGGCGCATCGCCTGCTGAACGCGGTGGACATTCCTCTGGTCGCGGTGAGCCTGGGCGCTGTGGAAAGCATTCTCTCTTATCCCGCGAAAATGTCCCACGCCTCTATGCCAAGGGAAGTACGGCACGAAAGAGGGATCACTGACGGCCTGCTGAGATATTCCGTAGGCTGGAAGATGTTGAAGATATTATTGCCGATTTGGATGCGGCATTGCGCTCTTAGCGCTGTTTGGGACCTTGGGTCCCTTTTTTTTGCGGGCGCGCCGGGGTAATGGGGCAGGCGGCGTGACGGCGGCACCTCTTTTATGTTACGATAAAAAAAAGGATACTATGAACCGGAAGAGCGGGCAACTACACCGCGTAGTAGAACGAAGATAGATAAAAGGAGCTGAATGAGCATGAACTCAGTCGACCGTATACTTAACCAGTCTCTGGCGGGCGAAAGGATCTCGCTCGAAGACTGTATTACTTTATTCGAATCGGACCAGATCGAGAAAATGGGGCACACCGCCAACCAGATTATGGAGAGGTTCCATCCAGAGCCGATTACCACTTTCGTAGTGGGCCGCAACATTAATTATACGAACGTGTGCGATGTGTACTGCAGATTCTGCGCTTTTTTTTACCGCAAGCCAGGGTCTGCTGAAGGATATGTTCTTGATGACGAAACCATTTTTTTAGAAAAAATTCAGGAAACGATCGACGTAGGCGGCACGGAAATCTTGATGCAGGGCGGGACGAACCCGGATCTGCCTTTTGAATATTATACGAACCTGCTGAAAGAGATCAAAAAAAAGCGGTTCGCCATTACAATGCACTCGTTCTCTCCGGCGGAGATTATGAAAATGAAAGATGTCTCTAACGGACTTTCTTTGGAGGAAGTGGTACGCGCTTTGAAAGAAGCGGGTCTCGATTCGCTCCCGGGTGGAGGGGCAGAGATTCTGGACGACCGCACCCGCAGAAAGATCAGCCGCGCAAGGGCTCTTGGAGAGATTGGATGGACGTGATGCAGACCGCACACCGTGCGGATATGCATACGACAGGTACGATGGTCATCGGCTTCGGGGAGTCGATGGAGGAGCGTGCGCTGCATCTGCTCAGAATACGCGATGCACAGGACGAGAACCTGGCTAACCGTTGGAACGAGCATGGATTCCTGGCTTTTATCCCTTGGACGTTCCAATCCGAGAACACGAACATGAAGGCGGATAAGGTGCCGCCGGAGGAGTATCTGAAGACGCTGGCCATCTCCCGGATTATGCTGGACAATGTGCGGAACTTCCAGGCTTCCTGGGTAACGATGGGACCGGAAGTCGGCAAGCTTACTCTGCAATACGGCTGCAACGATTTCGGCAGCACGATGATCGAAGAGAACGTCGTTTCCGCGGCTGGGACCACTCACAAAGTGAACATCGAGAGCATCCTTCGCCTCATCCGCGAAGCCGGCAAGATTCCTGCCCAGCGCAACACCAAGTACGAGATCCTTCGCGTCTACGACGACGAGGCGGCTTCGGTGGAGAAGGACTTTATTATGCAGAACTGATCGGGAATAACCGACATTAGTGAACAGTGAATAATCCATGCGCAAATTTGCTGGTGTACAAAACAGCAAACGGTATATACACTTCGTTGCAATCCGGCAGTAACTTGAACGCTTGTCTATCATTATATCCTTTGGAGGTATAAGTAGTAGATAAGCGTTCTTTGTTGTCTGGCACCGAAACCGCGGAAGAAGAGAGCAATTGTGTCGGAGGAAATAGCCGTTTAGCAGCTTCGTTCATAAAAGAACAATTTTATCCGAAGGAGAGATTTGGGATGGGATTATTGCTGGTTAAACCTTGTCCGGAATTGAAAGAGGATTATCTTTCATTTTATCGGGAGTGGTTGGAGAGCGGAGAAGACATGGTTCCTTGGGTAATAGGCAAAGACCCTTCCGACTTTCAAGCAATGATTCAATCTTTGATTGATTCCGAGCAGGGCGTAGGTCTGCCTGAGGGATGGGTTCCTGACAGCATGTTTTGGTTGATTACAGACGCTCAAAAAAAGTAGTAGATGCAGTAAACATAAGGCACAAATTAACGCAAAAGCTGCTTCACTGTGGCGGCCATATCGGATACGGAATCCGACCAGCGGAAAGGCGGAAAGGCTACGCCGCAAAATTATTGGAATTATCACTCGGAAGAGCGAAAGAGCTAGGGATACATAAAGTCCTTGTGGTTTGCGATGAAAGCAATACGGCTTCAGAAAGAACCTTTCTCAAGAACGGTGGAATAGCGGACGAAAATTATGTGGAGGAAGGAGGAAAAGTTATCAAGAGATACTGGATCGATGTGTGATACGGATATTGACAAAATGTTTGATAGTAACTATACTGGTTACAACGGTGGTGATTCACTTGAAGCAAATAAGCACGCGTTTCTCTATCGCTGTCCATATCCTTTCCCTGATTGCTGTCAGTGCGAACGAGTGTACCGGGGACTTCATTGCGGGCAGCGTAAATACAAATCCTGTGATTATCCGAAGAATTATGGGTATGTTAAAAAAAGGCGGGGTTAGTGGAAGTACGTCCCGGGGTGGGAGGCTCTTCTCTGCTCAAAGCACCTGAGGAAATTACGCTTCTTGATGTTTATCGGGCTGTAAATGTGATTGAAGAAAACCAATTATTCCGTATGCACGAGGATCCGAATGAGAGATGCCCTGTCGGGCGGAACATTGAGCTCGTTCTCCAATCCGAATTTAATGAGGCTCAATCCGCTATGGAACACAGGTTGGCACAAACGACTTTGAGCCAGCTCACAGCAAGGTTCAAATAAACGAGAGCTCCTTTAAGAGCTTTTATTTTAACAAGTTGTTGTAACTGATAAAGTTATAACAATTCGAATTACAACAAAACATTTTGGAGGAATAGAAGATGAAAATTTTAGTCACAGGCGCAACAGGGAAATTGGGAACGAAAGTGGTTGAGACATTATTGAAATCTGTACCGGCGGGCCAGCTGGCTATCAGTGTCCGCAATCCGGAAAAAAAGCGGAAGGACTAAGAGCTCGTGGAGTTGAGATTCGCCAAGGAGATTTCGACCGTCCGGAAACACTGGAAACTGCTTTTGCAGGCATCGATCGCTTACTAATTATTTCTGCGGATGGAGACAACGAAACAAGAATTCGACAACACAGCAATGCGGTAGCTGCAGCAGAGCGTGCCGGAGTAAAATTTATTGCTTATACCAGCTTGGCCAACGCAAAGGAAAGCAAGATCTTCCTTGCTCCGACGCATCAGGCAACAGAGGAAGCTATTTTGAAAACAGGCATTGCATACTCCTTCTTACGCAACAACTGGTACCTGGAGAATGAAATTTCAAGCATTCAAGGCGTGATGGCAGGAGCTCCTTGGGTGACTTCCGCAGGAAACGGCAAGGTGGGTTGGGCACTGCAGCAAGATTACGCGGAGGCGGCTGCAGCAGTGCTGACGGGTGACGGATACGAGAATACGATCTATGAGCTTTCGGGCAAGCTGATGACTCAAGAAGAACTGGCGTCTGCTCTTGGCACGGTATTAGGCAAGGAAGTGCCCCTGCAGCAGGTCGATGATGCGACTTATGCCGACATCATGAAAGGCGCGGGTGTACCCGATTTCGTCATCCCTATTCTCGCAGCTATACAGCAAGGCATTCGGGAAGGCGCATTGGAGATCGAAAGCAACGATTTCGAAAAGCTGCTCGGTCGTCCAGCCACCCCAATCAAGGAGGCACTGGCCCAAATCGTGAACGGAATCTCTTAACATATCTCCCGCAACATTTTCAATCAGGAAGGTTTCTTTTTTATGCGCGCTAACCGCTCCCAATCATTGTTTGTATATCTGTTTCCCAACGGCCATATACTTTAAGCAGAAAGTTTCATGGATCATTAGGAAGGGAAGGAGTGCGCCGATGAACTTGTTTACTTTACTGCGTTAAAGCCTTCGGAAGAGTTCGTGAAACAGATCATTTCCACACTGAAAGAGCAGCTGGCGCTTTTACATATGGAGAAGGATGTCAGTTTTTTTTCCTATGAGGCATACGATAAATACGTGACCTTAAAAGCCGATGGCAATATCCCTGCCTATGAGCGAAGGAAAAAAGTGCGACAAGGTGTACCGGATCGTTGGGGAAGCGGTGGCCGGTTACATCATCCTGCATGAAGAAATGGGTTTAATAAAAGGCCTCATCAAGAAGGAATACGATTATTACGACGAAACGGAGATTGCAAAGATTATATCGTATTGCGGCCAGTTATTGGACGGGAACGAAGAAGATGCGGGATACAAAAAAATTTACAGTCCACCGTACACCGCAAACAGAAAATCGCCGATCAAGTCCAACAATTTTTTTTGCATGAACATATCAATTTTCACCTTCAGGCTTTATCCAATTCAGGCTGGGCGAGTACATGGAAGAGCTGCACGAGGTCATTGATTACGCTGTCGACGAGTTTCTGATGGAAAGACAGTACCAGGAATTCATTTCTTTGTTAAAATATTTTGTTTACATCCAGGAAGCGAAAACCCCGGCAGCGCATTTGATGCACAAGGGCGGAAGCGAATTTACCATTCTCAACGACCAGCTGCAGCCCATCGACGCCAACCAGTTTGACTCCTCTTTCAGCATCGAGCTTTTGGATAAAGATATCAATTTCGAAGACATGATCGTCTCTACATTGATTACCGTGTCCCCCGAACAAATTTACATTCACACCCGGGAGCCGGACGTACAGATCATTTCCACGATCAGCCAGATTTTTTTGAAGACCGTGTCACGATCTGTCCGTACTGCCGTACCTGTAAAATTCCATTGGGCGATCCCGTAAAACAGGACCAGATGTCCCCTTGACAACGGCGGCGACCCTGTATAAGATTATGGAAAGGCTAATATCAAAGACACGAATCCCCGAAAAGGCTGCACAGAGAGAGGAGCCCCGGCTGCAAGCTCCTTCCGTACCGTTTGGTGATTTACCCCTTTGTAGCTGCCATACCCAACTTCCGTGAAGCACGGAACAGTAAGTTTGGCCGGATCATTCCCGTTAACGGATCTAATGAGGATTTATCGCTTTTGTATGAATCGAACATAGGGTGGAACCACGAGCTGAGCGCACTCGTCCCTTCAGGGATGACACTGCGCTTTTTTCTATTTCTATAAAAAAAGGTTCAGGAGGTTTTTTACAGATGGCTATTCAGCTAAAATTCCCCGATGGCGCAGTACGGGAGTACGCGGAAGGAACTACTTTGGAAGAGGTGGCGGCGTCGATTTCTTCCGGTTTGAAGAAGAACGCGGTCGCTGGAAAAAAATTGACGGAAAAAAACGGTCGATCTGGTCGCTCGGCTGGAGAAAGACGCCGCTATCGAGATCGTAACATTGGACGGGCCGGACGGACTGGAAGTGTACCGCCACAGTACAGCCACTTGATGGCGCAGGCATTGAAACGCATCTACGGGAGCGAGAATGTCAAGCTGGGTATCGGGCCTGTGATCGAGGACGGTTTCTACTACGATATCGATATGGAGCATTCTCTGACTCCGGAGGATCTGACGAAGATCGAGAAAGAGATGGAACGAATCGCGGGCGAGAATTTGCCCATTACCCGGATGGAGGTGAGCAGGGCGCAAGCTAACCGGATTTTTTTGAAGAGATCAACGATCCCTACAAATTGGAGCTGATCCGGGACCTGCCGGAGGACGCGGTTCTCAGTATTTATGAGCAGGGTGAGTTTTTTCGACCTGTGCCGCGGGCCGCACCTGCCGTCCACCGGGCGGATCAAAGCGTTCAAGCTGCTCAGTGTGGCTGGAGCCTACTGGCGCGGGGACGCGAAGAACAAGATGCTGCAAAGGATATACGGCACAGCCTTCCCTAAAAAAAGCTGAGCTGGAAGAGCACCTGCATCTTTTGGAAGAGGCCAAGAAGCGCGACCACCGCAAGCTGGGCAAAGAGCTGAAGATGTTTACTTTTTTTCCAAGGAAGTGGGGCAGGGTCTTCCGATCTGGCTTCCAAACGGCGCTAAAGTGAGACGCATCATGGAGCGCTACATCGTTGACCTGGAGGAGAAATTAGGCTATCAGCATGTCTACACTCCGGTACTCGCCAATGTGGAATTGTATAAAACATCCGGCCACTGGGAGCACTACCACGAAGATATGTTCCCTAAAATGGTCATGGACAACGAGGAATTGGTCCTTCGCCCGATGAACTGCCCTCACCACATGATGGTTTTCAAAAGCGATATGCGCAGCTATCGGGAGCTTCCTATCCGCGTGGCCGAGCTTGGAACGATGCACCGCTATGAAATGTCCGGGGCGCTGACAGGCTTGCACCGCGTGCGTGCGATGACTTTGAATGACGCACATATTTTTTTGCCGTCCGGACCAGATCAAAGACGAGTTCGCCCGCGTGGTCAACCTGATTCGCCAGGTGTATGAGGATTTTGGAATCACCGATTACCGGTTCCGCTTGTCCTACCGGGATCCGGCGGATAAGGAAAAAAATATTTCCAGAACGATCAAATGTGGGAAATGTCCCAGCGCATGCTTCGTGAAGTGGTCGAGGAACTGGGGCTGCCGTTCTATGAAGCCGAAGGGGAAGCCGCGTTCTACGGCCCTAAGCTGGATGTGCAGATCAGGACCGCTCTCAAGAAGGAAGAAACGCTGTCCACTGCGCAGCTCGACTTCCTGCTGCCGGAACGGTTCCAGCTGGAATATGTCGGCGAAGACGGCCAGAAGCACCGTCCGGTGGTAATCCACCGCGGCATTATCTCCACAATGGAACGGATGACAGCTTTCCTGCTGGAGAATTTTGCCGGGGCGCTTCCGGTGTGGCTTTCCCCGGTTCAGGCGAAAGTCATTCCCGTGTCCACCGCGTTCGAGGAATATGCCAACCAGGTAACTGAAAGGATGCAGCTCGCAGGAATCCGCGCGGAAGCGGATGTGCGCAACGAGAAGCTGGGATACAAAATCAGGGAGGCCCAACTTGAGAAAATCCCTTATATGCTCGTTGTGGGCGAGAACGAATTGAGCTCGGGAACTTTATCCGTGAGAAAGCGCGGAGAAGGAGACATCGGAGCGCGCAGCATCGAAGATGTCATCGGCATGATCGGCGAGGACATTCGGTTGAAAAAAAAGTAATTTACAGCACTTGCAGACCATTTTTTAGAACCTGCGTTCCCAGGCGCCGCCGTATAAATGCCGGCGGGCCTGGGAACCCTTTGTACCAGGGAGGGTTACTAAAAAATGGTTTATTTTTTTCGGCCCGAACGGCCAAATGGGTGGGACTTGTGCTGCTTTTGGCCTTGCCCGCGGCTGGCCTCAGCCCGGAGCGGTACAGCAAGGGGCAGCTGAGCAAGCTGTACGCAGAGGAGGGGCGTCAGGCGGTAGCGGCGGCAGCAGTCCAGCCTGTCTCGACGAACGGATCCGCCAAACGGTCCTATAAGCACCTGCCAACGCAGAAAAAGATTTGTCCCGTTACACCGTTGTGGAAGTTGTGGCTACCGGCTATTACGCAGGCAAGCAGTCTACCGGCAAAAAATCCCGGCCATCCTGATTATGGCATTACGTTCTCCGGAGTAAAAGTGCGCAGGGACGAAGGTTCCATTTCTACGATCGCGGCGGACCCCAAGGTATTCCCGATCGGAACCGTGCTCTATATCCCGGGTTACGGGTATGGCGTCGTTGCGGACACCGGCGGAGCGATTAAAGGAAAGAAAATCGACCTTTATTTTGATACGATAGATCAAGTGTATAAAGAATGGGGCAAGAAAACCGTAAAGGTGTTCGTTGTGAAGCGGGGCGACGGCAAGGTGTCCGAAGAAACGTGGAGCCAGTTGCGGCAGGAGATAACAGGCTTGTGAATAGGGCAACAATTACCAACATATTCTCATCCCTTTTGCTCAAAATAAGAACAACGGGAGGTGAAGAACATGCCGAAGAACAATAAGGTAAACAACAACACTGCTGCCAGCAACGCTTCCAACCAAAATTTCAACGCTGAATTCGCCCAAGAAAACACAACAACCGCTGCAGCAAACAAATCGACAAAAAAAGAGAACTCAACAATCCACTGAAGGCTCCAACAACGCATAAAACAAAATTAACAGGCAAAGAGGGACGAAAGTCCCTCTTTTTTTTGTTTTTTTTACCTGCATTTAAACGGTTTTTTAAGGTAGTATTAAGGTTAGGGGTACATTATAGTGTTAACAATATTAATAACTGTTTAATATTAGTTACACGATACTATTATTCTCTACCTGAAACGGAGGTATCATACTATGGATGATAATAAGAAGAATGGCTATGACGAGAAACAATCCTACTACTACTCGTACGGTCCATATAAATCCGGCTCGGCACGCGATTCGGCGGGGGATGAACCCACCACATCCGTGACTCCGAGCGGAGACAGAGACCGTGTGGAAGTGGCGCCGCCGCGCCCTGTCCGTCCGTTCACCTTTGAGCAGGGGCCGAAGGGAGACTGGCAGCACGGGAAGAAGAAAACTTCCGGGTTCAAAAGCGCGTTTTCCGCGTTCCTCGCCGGTGCCGTGGTGGTCGGCGGATTGATGTTTGCGGCTGACAAAACGAATCTCTTTACAGGAGACGGTGGCGTGTTTGCAACCACTCCTTCCAGTACCGCGCAAGCTTCGCCGAGCAGCGCCGGAAGCGGCAATGGCGTAAAAAACGGTGGCGGATATCGCCCGTCCCAACAACATCTCGGAAATCTTTCAGAACGCGAGCCCTGCAGTGGTGAAGATCGAGACGAAAGTCAACAGCTCCAAAAGCAGCGCCGGCGGAGGGAATTCCTTGTTTGACGATCCGTTCTTCCGCCAGTTTTTTTCGGGGATAACGGAGGCCGCCAGCAACAGCAGCCGCCGAAAAGCAACCAATTGATCCCATCCGGAATGGGAACCGGTTTTATCTTCGAAAAATCCGGCTATATCCTGACCAATGAACACGTAATTGACGGCGCTGATGAAATTCAAGTTACGATTCAAGGGTACGACAAGCCTTTTAAAGCCAAGCTGCTTGGCAACAGCTACGATCTCGACCTGGCCGCTTTGAAAATCGAAGGCGATAAAGATTTTCCGACACTGCCTATCGGCAACGCGGATAACACCAGACCCGGAGATTGGGTAGTCGCAATCGGCAACCCTTACGGATTCGATCATACGGTTACCGTTGGGGTTCTCAGTGCCAAGGATCGTCCGATTTCGATTCCCGACAATAAAGGTACACGGAGTATAAGCACCTGCTCCAGACCGACGCCTCGATCAACCCGGGTAACTCCGGAGGACCGCTGCTGAACCTGAACGGCGAAGTGATCGGCATCAATACGGCCGTCAACGCCCAGGCGCAGGGAATAGGCTTCGCGATACCGACCAACACATTCTCAGCGGTTCTGGATAACCTGAAGAACAATGTGAAAATTCCTAAGGAGCCCTCTCCTTATATCGGTGTGGTGCTGGCCGAACTGACTCCGGATCTGGTTCCCGACCTGAAGCTGAACGGCACTGACGGTGCGCTGGTCCAGCAGGTGGAACGCAAGAGTCCCGCTTTCAAAGCCGGCCTGAAGACCTATGACGTCATTGTCGATATCAACGGAACGAATATCAAAACCTACACCGAATTAGTGACTAAAGTGAAAGCCATGAAAGTCGGCGACAAGGTTACTTTAGGCGTAATGCGGGACGGCAAACGGATAGAGATTCCTGTTGCCATCGAAGACAGAAACAATCAGCAGCAGACGCCGCAGCAGTAATCGTCAAACCTGCGGAGTCAGGGAGAGAACGAAAGCAGAGCGAAGCAGAGACCGGAACCCGAAAGGCCGAGTCTCTGCTTTTGCTTTTGCGTAAGCGCGTGTCAAGAACCATGGATTTCCGGTATCACGTTGATTACAATAGAAGTAGACTAGTAGTGGAGGAAAAGAAGATGCGTGATAAAATTGCTGTCATTGATGATGATGAGAAGATTACGTCCATGCTGCGCAGATCCCTCGCTTTCGAGGGCTATTCCGTAGTTACGGCCAATCACGGCGCGGAAGGATTGAAGGTGATTCTTCAGGAGAACCCGAGCCTGGTCATTCTGGATGTGATGATGCCGCATATCGACGGCTGGGAAGTGTGCAGAAGGATCAGGGAAAGCGGATCCGATGTGCCTGTCCTGATGCTTACGGCCAAGGACGAAATCTCCGACCGTGTGAAAGGGCTCGATCTTGGGGCGGACGATTATTTGGTCAAGCCTTTTGCTTTGGAGGAACTGATGGCGAGGGTTCGCGTACTGCTCCGCAGAAGGCCGGAACGTGAGGAAACCGCCCGGAACCGCATCTCTTACGATGATTTGCTGATGGATTTGGATACCCGCGAAGTTTTCCGCGGAGAGCAGAGGATTGAACTGACTACGAAGGAGTTCGACCTGCTTCATTTGTTTTTTTGCTGAATCCGAAGAGAGTGCTGTCCCGTGACCTGATTATGGAAAAAAAATCTGGGGCTACGACTACAGCGGGGAATCGAATGTGCTCGAAGTGTATATTGCGCTGCTGCGGCAGAAAACGGAGGAATACGGTCATAAGCGTATGATCCAGACGGTGCGCGGCGCGGGTTATGTGCTGAGGGGAGATTCCTGACATGTCGCTGAGGCTTCGGCTCACCCTGTGGTACTCGGGCATTCTCGCCGTAACTCTGCTTGCATTCGGCATCGGAGTCTATTTCTTCCAGTATATCAGCACTTACAAAAAAACATACAGGATAATTTGCGGCTTCAATCGCAGAAAGTGGAATCCAGAATTCAACTCCAACGGTTAGGGCCTGCAGGTCTCGGCTTGATCCTAAACCAGAGAGACGCCCTCGGGGCTACTAACATGTTCCTGCAGGTGGTAAATTTCACGAATGGCACTATCAGCCGCTCGGCCAATATGGAGCCTACGACCTGAAGCTTCCTTTTGATGAAAAAAAATCCAGGATAAGCTCGCTTATTACGAAGCGTTTACTATACAAGGCGTCCATATGCTGCAATACAGCAAGCTGCTGACTCTGCCGCAGGGCGAGACCGTAGGCGTCCTGATCGTGGCCACGATTGTGGATCAGCAGGTGCAAACCCTGCAGGAGCTGCGCTTGACCTTGGCGCTTACTTCGCTGCTTGCCGTGGTCGTCGCCGCTTCGATCGGCTGGTTTTTGGCAAGAAAGGCATTGAAACCGATAGACCAGGTCATAGACGCAGCCAGCCAGATCGAACGGGGAACGGACTTGGCCAAGCGGATCGAATATAACGGCAACGATGAGGAAATATTGAATTTGACACGCACAATTAATGGAATGTTGGAAAGAATCGAGATCATATACAAAGAGCTGGAAACGGCTTACGGCGCTCAAAGGCGTTTTGTCTCCGACGCGTCCCACGAGCTGCGCACGCCGCTGACGACGATTCGCGGGAATGTTGACCTGCTCGAGAAAATGTGGAAGCAGACTCCCGGCCATACCCAACTCTCCGAGCTGGAGACAAGGGAGATCTCGCTGGAGGCCATGCAGGATATAGCTTCCGAATCAGAGCGGATGACCCGGCTGATCAACGATATGCTTTCTTTGGCTCGAGCCGATTCGGGTTTTCAAATCCATAGGGAGCCTGTCGAGCTGAAGCCTCTGGTGGAAGAAGTCGCCCGGAGAGCGCAGTTTTTACCCAGAACCGCTGAGTGGCATACAGGCGATTTTGAACTATTGGAAGGCATCAGGATTAACGGCAACAGAGATTATCTTCAGCAGCTGTTATTCATTTTCATAGAGAACGCGTTCAAATACACTGCGGAAGGAAGCGTCACGTTGGAAGCCGTCCTTACTGCCGACCAGGTGGGGCTTGTCATCAAGGACACGGGTATCGGCATGGACAAGGAGGAGGTTCCGAGAATATTCGATCGCTTCTACAGGGCGGATGTGTCCCGGGGGCAAACATCGGGCACGGGACTGGCTTGTCCATCGCCAAATGGATTATCGACGAGCATGGAGGCTCCATCGAAGTGGTCACGCGA
Source organism: Paenibacillus sp. JCM 18996 (assembly GCA_001313085.1). Next base: position 24,771 of record BBFE01000037.1, read on the forward strand.
AAAGGAGAGGGGAGCAAGTTTGTCATCTGGCTTCCGTTAGGCTTCCCACCCTCATTGCAATAAGCTATAATATAGTCAAGACGAACTGACGAGTAGGTGCTTTCAATGGATGTTATAAAAAATATCTCCCAGGGGATATTGCTACGGAGTAGTCGACGCTTTAGCCCTTGCGCTACAAACCGCCAAAAAATTTGAACGTGCCGAGGCCGATCTATATTCTTGGCATGATTGTCCATAATTCGCATGTCACCGAGTTTTTTTCAATGAAGAAGGAATTATTACTCTAGACGGGCCGAACCGGCTGGAAATCCTGGAGCAGATCGAGAGCGGGACGGTCATCTTCACGGCTCACGGAGTATCGCCTGAAGTTCGCCGCAGAGCGCGGGACAAAGGGCTGACGGTGGTCGACGCCACATGCCCCGACGTGACCAAAACTCACGACTGATCAGGGAGAAAGCAGCCGACGGGTACGAAGTCATCTATATCGGCAAGAAGGGCCATCCTGAGCCGGAAGGGGCTGTCGGCGTGGCGCCGGATCACGTGCATCTGATCGAGAAGCCGGACGAGGTCGAAAAGTTGAAGCTGGAATCTGCGAGAATCATCATTACGAACCAGACGACGATGAGCCAATGGGACGTGAAGCAGATCATGAACGGTCTTCTCACCCGTTTTCCACGAGCCGAAATTCATAACGAAATTTGCCTCGCCACCCAAATCCGCCAAGAGGCCGTTGCGGAGCAGGCCAAAGACGCCGACCTGGTGATTGTGGTGGGAGACCCCAAGAGCAACAACTCCAACCGGCTGGCCCAGGTATCCGAGGAGATCGCCGGAGTCAAGGCGTACCGCATCGCGGATATCATGGAACTTGAGACGGATTGGTTACGTAATATAAGGAATGTAGGGGTTACTTCCGGAGCTTCCACACCGACTCCGATCACCAAGGAAGTGATTGCTTTCCTGGAACAATATGACCCGAACGATTCCGCCACATGGGAAAAAAAACGTACAGTAAATATGAAGAAGCTCATCCCGCCGGTGAAAGTGAAAGCCGGCAGCGAGGCTTAACGCTTTACTATATCATTCTCCCAGGCGCAAGGCGCGACCAATACACCAATAGATAGGGGGGAGAAGAATGCCGCAGCTGCAAAAGTACGTTAACCGGTTCAGAAATATGTCGTTTCGCAGCATAAAAAAGATGGTTCAAATACAAATATTTGCTTTTATTCCGCGCCAAAGGCGGACCTTCCAAAGTAGCGCTGGGTTTCTCGATCGGACTAGCCATTGAAATGTTTACTCTTCCCACAGCAGGTCTCGCATTTTTTTTCTCATCTTTCCTCTTGTATATTGTATGCGCGCCTCTTTTTTTTCCGGAGCCTTGGTAGGATTTGTTTTTTTTGGCAAAATCATCTACATTCCGATGGCCCTTCTCAACGAGAGAGTGGGCAAATGGGTTCTGCCGAACATGTGTTCCGGCATCTCAAGTTTCTCCCCCATTGGCTGTTCCAATTTTTTTTGCACGGGAGCTTGAAGCTGATTGTAGGAGGCATGATTGACGGGGTTATCTTGGGGCTGCTGTTCTATTTCCCGGTCCGTTACCTGCTTAAAATCTACGAGGCAAAGCGGAAGGAGAAACGCAGGGTTCGCAAAGCGCAGCTGTTGATGCAGCAGACACAGACACAGCAGACGCTTAATCAAGAATAACGGTGAAAGCCTTCCTTAGGGAAGGCTTTTTTATGAACGGTAGAGAAAGTTTAAGTTGTCTAAAGCATTAAAGCGAAATGAAACTTTCTTTACCAAGAAAGCCTGCCTATAAATCGCGGTCGCTCATCCTTGAAATGGCCTCGACAGAGGCTTTCTTATTGCCCAACGCGCGCCTCTCCCAGGGTGCTTTGTGTCGTTGCACGGCGGGTGGCTCAGACGCCATGCACTTCAACAGAGTTGGATTCCGAGAATCATTCCCTCCCCGCGCAGAAACGTATGGATCAGCGCCAAAAAGGACATTCAGCATGGGTGGTTCCTAACGGTGTTTCTTACAGAGATATCGACCGCAACTTGAACTGTTTCTCATCCTGCAATTAGGTAAATTATTCTTGACGGCGCACTGGATCCAATGTATATTTACTTTAGCGATTAAAAGCTTAAAAGCGTATAAGCGTTGAAGTAAAAAAAGTGAATGTTACGGGGGAGAGTGAATATTATGATAGCAGTAACTTCCAACAATATCTCTGAAGAAAGACTGGCCGAGATCGTCAGCCATATTGAAAAAAACAGGGGTCAAGGCGCATGTGTCCAGAGGCGAAGACCGTACGGTTATCGGAATCATCGGCCATGCGGAGCCCATGCTTGCAGAGCAGCTGCGGCAAATGTCTGGCGTGGAACAAGTCGTAAAAAATTTCCAAATCCTATAAATTGGCAAGCCGCGATTTCCATCCTTCGAATTCGGTCATCAAGATCAAAGATGTGGAAATTGGCGGAGACAGCTGGTCATTATGGGCGGACCGTGCGCTGTTGAGTCCCCGGCGCAGATCGACGAGATCGCAAGGCTTGTGAAAGCGGCCGGCGGCCAGGTGCTGCGCGGCGGAGCGTTCAACCGAGAACCGGCCCTTACAGTTTCCAGGGTATAGGCGTGGAAGGCCTGATCATGATGGCGGAAGCCGGCAAGAAGCACGGCCTGCTTACCATTACTGAGGTCATGACCCTGAATACGTCGACGTTTGCGCCCAATATGCGGACATTCTGCAGGTAGGTACGCGCAACATGCAGAACTTCGATCTGCTGCGCAAGCTGGGAACGATCCAGACTCCCGTTCTTCTGAAACGCGGTTTCAGCGCTACTTACGATGAATTCCTTAATGCCGCGGAATACATTCTTGCAGGCGGAAACCCGAACGTTATGCTGTGTGAGAGAGGAATTCGTACGTTTGAGACATACACCCGCAATACTTTGGATTTGGCCGCAATTCCGGTGCTGCAATCGCTGAGCCATCTGCCTGTCATTTCCGATCCAAGCCACGGGACAGGTCGCCGCGAGCTTGTCGAGCCGATGTGCAAAGCGTCGGTGGCCGCGGGGGCAAACGGCTTGATCGTAGAGATGCATACCGATCCCGATAACTCCATGACGGGAGACGGTGTTCAATCGCTGTTCCCGGATCAGTTCGCAAAGCTTCTCTTGGATTTGGAAAAGCTCGCTCCGCTGGTCGGCAAAAGATTCGACACAAAGAAAGAAAAGATCACAGTATAACACACTTGATCGCGAATAAGGATGACGGAGGGCTTGTTACCCGAAAGGGAGCAGGCTCTTTTCCATGTTTATCCTGTACTCAAGGAGCCGCATAATTGAAAGGCTCCATCCATTTTATGGATATAAATCGAAAAAAAATGTGAGAATACCTTACATATGAGTAAAAAAAATACCTCACATAAGTATTGACGATGGGCAGCAGGAGTTTTATAATATGACCATATGTAAAAGAAGAAAGTTGAACAATCACTAGCGAAAGTTCCGATATTGTACGGAAATAGGAGGGTTATTGAATGTCAGTCCAGAACGTTATGAACTTGATTCAAGAAAAGAACATCGAGTGGGTGGACTTCCGTTTCGTGGATCTGTCCGGCAGAGCTCATCACATCTCTCTTCCAGCTTCTGAAGTAAGCGATGAAACTTTTGAGATCGGGGTAGCTTTTGACGGATCTTCCATTCCTGGTTTTAGAGGAATCGAAGAGTCAGACATGGTTATGATGCCGGATCCTGCATCCGTATACGTGGATCCTTTCACAGCGCATGCGACTTTGGTTGTTATGTGTAACATCTTCACTCCGGACGGCCAGCGCTATGACCGCGATCCGCGCAGCATCGCGCAAAAGGCTGAAGAGTATTTGCAGACGACCGGAGTCGGAACATCCGCATTCTTCGCTCCTGAGTCCGAATTCTTTATTTTTGATGATGTTCGGTTCGAAAGTGGAATGAACACCTCTTTCTATTCCGTAGATTCCGAAGAAGCGGTATGGAACAGTGGCCGTAAAGAAGAAGGCGGCAACCTGGCTTCAAAGTGCCAAAAAAAAGGCGGATACGTGCCTGTAGCTCCGACGGATTCCCAGCAGGACATCCGCAGTGAAATGTGCCGATTGTTGATCGAATCCGGCCTTCGCATCGAGCGCCATCACCATGAAGTGGCGACTGCGGGACAAGGCGAGATCAACTTCCGTTTCGACACGTTGACTACAACTGCCGACAATCTGATGAAATATAAGTACATCGTGCAGAATACAGCAAGACAATACGGTAAAGTGGCAACCTTCATGCCGAAGCCTCTGTTCGGAGACAACGGAAGCGGAATGCACGTCCACCAAAGTATTTTCAACGGAGATTCTCCGCTGTTCTACGAAAAAAGGCGCATATGGCAACCTTAGCGAAATGGCCTTGAACTATATCGGCGGTATCTTGTACCACGCTCCGGCGCTGATCGCATTGACCAACCCAAGCACCAACTCCTTCAAACGTCTGGTTCCAGGCTATGAAGCACCTGTAAACCTTGTGTTCTCCAAAGGCAACCGTTCGGCTGCGGTCCGTATTCCGGTCGCTTCCGTAACTCCTAAGGGCTGCCGTATCGAGTTCCGTACTCCGGACTCCACCGCTAACCCATACCTCGCTTTCTCAGCTATGCTGCTGGCCGGTCTGGACGGAATCAAGAAGAAGATCGATCCGCGCAAGTTGGGCTATGGACCAGTAGATAAAAAAACATCTACGAACTGTCCGATGAAGAAAAAAGCTGAAATCCGAAGCGTTCCAGCCGGCTTGGATGAAGCTTTGGACGCGTTGGAAGCTGACCACGAGTTCTTGTTGGAAGGCGGCGTATTCTCCAAAGACTTTATCGACAACTACATCGGATTCAAGCGCGAAGAGGCGAAGCAGGTTTCCATCCGTATTCATCCTCATGAGTACTCCTTGTATTTCGATCTGTAAAACAAACGCTATTATGTGATATACTCCTGAACCACAAAGGCTTTCGGATTTTTTTATTCCGGAGGCCTCTTTTTTTTGAAAATAAGATCTTAATACACGGCATATTATGAAGCCGGATGAAATTTCCGATATAGGAAGTAGCTTGATTATTCTCCAGACTATATAGTTACGGGTGGTGCTGTGCATGGCAAATGCATGGACGGAAAAAAAGAGGCCGGACATTTATTAAGAAGAGCCGCTTTCTCGGCGACCAGGCGCGAGGTGGAAGCTGCCGTGGCGTTAGGACGCGAGGAGACGGTGTCAAGGCTCGTCGGAGGCCAATCTCTAACCGGCGAGAAGGAAAATCTGGCGTCTTTTACAGAATTGAAGGCGGACGGGAAGGCGCTGGCAGAGGACCAGATCGGGGATCATCAGACCTACTGGTTGTACCGCATGGCCTACACGCAGGCTCCGCTGATTGAGAAAATGACGCTGTTTTGGCACGGGCATTTTGCCACATCTTATCAGAAAGTCCGGGAAATCCCGTTGATGATCCGCCAGAATGAGCTGCTTCGCAAGAACGCCTTGGGAAGCTTCAAGGAGCTTGTCCGTCAAATCGGCAAAGACCCGGCGATGATGCTTTGGCTGGACTCGGGCAGCAACCGGAAAGGAAAACCGAACGAAAATTATGCCCGCGAAGTGATGGAGCTGTTCACACTGGGCATCGGCAGTTACTCGGAGCAGGATGTGAAGGAAGCCGCGAGAGCTTTTACGGGATGGAACTACGACAAAAAAGGAGGATAAGGTTTCCTTCCTGGATAAACAGCACGATATGGGAAAGAAAACGCTGCTCGGTGAAACCGGAAGCTGGAACGAAAGCGATGCAGTGGATATCCTGTTTAAACAGGAGGCCCTTTCCCGGTTTATGGCGGGCAAGCTGCTGCAATATTTTGGCTCCTATGCCCCTTCCGGCGAGTGGCTGGCCAAGGTGGCGAATGATTTCAGGACGGAACAGACGGTCGGCGAAGTGCTGCGCGGCATTTTTTACTTCGGATGAATTCTATGACGATACGGTACAGCTGGCTCTGGTTAAGACTCCGTCAGAGTATGCCGCCGGAATCATCCGGATACTCCGTCTGCCCATGTCCAGAGGCTATGCTTCCGCCCTTCGCAAAATGGGACAGGAGCTGTATCTTCCTCCGAATGTGTCGGGTTGGAAGGAAGGCCAAGGCTGGCTTGTGTCCTCATGGCTGTTGGCGCGGTACCAATTTGCTGAGTCCATAGCTCAAAAAATCAAACAGCAGCCTGCTGTCCACCAAAGATTTTCTGCCGTCTGCTGCCGGTGCCAACGGCGGAGATTGGGTCGACCAATGGACTAAGGAATTCGGCTTTGCGCCTGTCGGAGGGACAACCAGAGAAGTTCTGGCTAAGTACGCTGAGGATTCATTCGTCTATTCGCCGCAAAAAAACGCCGGCAAGCGAGGGCTGCTGCAGCTGCTGTTGATCAGTCCGGAAGCGCAGATGAAGTAATTCGTTAAGAATCATGGGAGGAGGAGCGGCTATGAAGCTGTCCAGAAGGGATTTTCTTATCAAGGGCACCGCGCTGCTCGCTGCATTTGGGCTCGGAGGCACGGCGATATGGGCGAGGGACGGGGAGTCGATCCTTTCGCTCGGCGGAAAGGATGTCGACTCCCCTGTGCTGGTTGTCGTACAGCTCTCAGGCGGCAATGACGGCTTGAATACGGTTATTCCTTATGGAATGGGCGGTTATTTCGATGCACGTCCCACGTTGAAAATCACGGAAAAAAAAGAGGTCTTGGCGTTAAATACGGAGGTGGGACTGCATCCAAGCTTAAGCGGGCTCCATAAGCTGTACGAGAGCGGCAAGGTGGCCATCGTTCAAGGAGTCGGCTACCCCAATCCCGACCACTCCCACTTTCGTTCGATGGATATCTGCACACGGCCGAACCGGAAAAGCAGCTGTACACCGGATGGCTTGGGCGGTATGTGGAGTCATCGCTGGAGGGAGTGAACAATCCCCTTAAAGCGCTGCAGATCAGCGGTACCATGAATAAAGCTTTCAGCTCGGACAGAGCGGCAGTTCCCGTCATACAATCTCTGGATACGTACACTATTTTTTTGACCAGAAAACCCCTGTACAGGAGAAGAACAGGCTGGCGAAAGCTTTTCTCGAGATGTATAACCCCTCTATTCAGTTGACACCGGTCAAAGTGATCGCTCAGAAGGGAAAAGAGGCTTCAGACAGTGTGGACGCCGTCCATTCGTTAACTTCAAGCTACCAAAACAAAGTGGAGTATCCGAAGACCGCTTTTGCCAAAGATTTGCAGCTGGTTTCCAAACTGCTTGCCGGCGGTTCTGGAACGAGGGTATTCTATGTGCAGCTTGGAGGCTTTGATGACCACGCCCAGGAGAAGGCTGTGCATGCGAAGCTGCTGAAGGACCTGGATATGGCTTTAGTGTCGTTCTATGAGGATCTCATGGCGCAGGGGCTGCATGATAGGGTCGTAACGATGGCCTTTTCGGAGTTCGGGCGAAGGGTGAAAGAGAACGGAAGCGGAGGCACGGACCATGCACCGCGGCGCCGGTTCTGGTGCTTGGAGGACGGGTGAAAGGCGGTTTGTATGGAATGCATCCCAGCTTGACGGACCTCTCAAACGGCGATTTGAACCATCAGGTGGATTTCCGTTCCGTGTACTACACGATGATAGAGGATTGGCTTCATGGCGACGCCAAGGCGGTATTGGGAAAAAAACGTACGAAAAGATTAAATTTGTGTAAGCTTGGGCCAGACAACTCCTCCACTTCGCAAGCGGGGAGTTTTTTTTCTGTTGAAACCATCCGGATTTAGGGAGATAATACCATGGGAAAGGGGAGACGTGTATGTCAATATCGATGACGAAGCCAAAAAACGACAAACCGGTCGATGGTTACTTTGGGCCTGCTGGCAGCCTTGTTCGTCGGTGCTCTGGACGCGACCGTCGTCAGCACGGCGATGCCGCATATTATGACGGAATTAAACGGATTAAGCCTGATCAGCTGGATTTTTTTCCATTTATACTTTAACCACATGCGTTACTACGCCTATTTTCGGGAAGCTGGCGGATTTATTCGGAAGAAGACTGGTTTTTACCGTAGGGCTTGCCTTGTTTGTTGCAGGCTCGGTGCTGTGCGGTGCTGCACAAACGATGCCTGAGCTGATCTGGTTTCGCGCGCTGCAGGGAATCGGCGCCGGCGCTTTGACTCCGGTGACCTTCACGATCATCGGCGATTTGTACCCGGGAGAACAACGGGCCAAGGTGCAGGGCGTGTTCGCTTCGGTGTGGTCCGTCGCCGGACTGCTGGGGCCTTGTTGGAGGCTATTTTGTAGACCGTGTCTCCTGGAGATGGATTTTCTATGTCAACGTGCCGGTCGGCATCATCGCGTTTATTCTCGTATTCGGTTTTTTTGCATGAAAGATTCGAGCAAAAATCCAAGAGTATAGACTATCTCGGCGCGTTAACTTTCACGGTGGGCGTGTCATCTTTGCTGTACGCTTTGCTGAGCGGCGGGGTTTCCTACCCTTGGAGCTCCTCCCTCATAGTCTCGCTGTTTGTCATAGCCGGGCTTTTTTATACTGCTGTTTGTTTGGGTTGAAACCAGGGCGAAGGAACCGATGCTTCCCCTTTCCCTGTTCAAAAAAAACCGCAGGATGGCCATACCGTATACGATGAGCTTCCTGGCCTTCTGTGTCACTGCAGGGGTGTCCATCTATACGCCGATGTGGATTCAAACGCTGCTCGGCGGCAGTGCTACCAGCTCCGGACTCACACTGATGCCGATGTCGATCGCATGGCCTATCGCGGCCAACCTGTCCGGCAGATTCATGTACCGTCTGGGCGCGAAAGCGTTTATGGTAACAGGAGCGATAATCGTCACTGCGGGCAGCTTGTGGCTGTCTACAATCCAGCTCGGTTCGCCCTATTGGGTCCTGGTGCTTATTCTTATTCTGATCGGCTTCGGCATGGGCTGCATGACGACCCCGTCGATGGTGCTGATCCAGACGGCGGTGGACTGGCAGCTGCGTGGAGTGGCCACTTCGACAAATTCCTTGATGAACGCGTTCGGCCAAACTCTGGGCGTGGCTGTATTCGGGACTGTGTTCAACAGCGCGGTTACGCAGAAGTCTCCGGATCAACTGGCCCACGGGATGCACTTGATTTTCATCGTGATTTTCGCGATTGCGGCGGCGAATTTGCTTGCCATGAGCTTCCTGCCGTCACACAAGAAGCTGATGGAGCAGAAGACAGGCTGACGGTCTTGCTGCATAGTTTCGGCTGGTTTGGATTCGTTTAACGTTAAAACGAAGAGAATTTTCAAAAGCAGCCGATTCTTGCACTTGATGGTGCAGGCGAATATTGCTATCATTAGTTCAACCCATTAAAGATAAGGTGTGAAAGCAATGAGCAACAGAGCGTATAATTTTAACGCGGGACCGGCCGCGCTGCCTTTGGAAGTGCTGCAGCAGGCCCAGCGGGAGTTGGTCGACTATAAGGGGATCGGCATGTCGGTCATGGAAATTTCCCACCGCAGCAAGGAATTCGAACAGCTGAACGACGAAGCACAAAGCCTCCTCAAACAATTGTTTGCCATCCCGCAAGGCTACCAGGTGCTTTTCCTGCAGGGCGGCGCCAGCACGCAGTTTACAATGATACCGATGAACTTTTTTTTAAGCAGGGCAAAGCTGCAAGCTATGTAATGACCGGCTCCTGGGCGAATAAAGCGGTGAAAGAAGCGAAGCTGTTCGGAGAAGTCGCCATTGCGGCAAGCTCCAAAGAGCAAAATTACACACGCATCCCCGACCTTGACGAAATACAAATAAATCCCGATTCATCTTATTTACATATTACTTCCAACGAAACGATCGAAGGCGCGCAGTACCCGGAGTATCCGGCAACCGGCGGCGTTCCGCTGATCGCAGATATGTCGAGCGACATTCTCAGCCGTCCCGTGGACGTCTCGAAATTCGCCGCGATCTATGCGGGAGCCCAAAAGAACCTGGGTCCATCAGGCGTCACGGTTGTGATTATCCGGGAGGATCTGCTGAACGATGTCAACCCGAACCTGCCGACGATGTTCAATTATCGGACCCACAGCGAGGCCAATTCTTTGTATAACACTCCACCGGTTTATTCAGTGTACATTATGAGTCTGGTCCTTGAGTGGATTAAAGCTAACGGCGGATTAGAGGCTATGCATAAGAAAAAAATGTGGAAAAAAAACCGCTTTAATCTACAATACCATCGATGAAAGCGGCGGATTCTATAAAGGCGTGATTGAAAAAAAAGGCAGCCGCTCCATTATGAATATCACCTTCCGATTGGGAAGCGACGAGCTGGAGAAGCAGTTCGTAAAGGAATCCCAGCAGAACGGCTTCGTAGGCCTGAAGGGACACCGCAGCGTCGGGGGGCTGAGGCTTCCACTTACAACGCGGTGCCGTATGAGGCATGTAAAGCTTTGGCCGAATTCATGACCGACTTCCGGAAACGCAATGGCTAAGCAAGAATAGAGGAAAGTCCGGTTTCCCGAAAGGGGACCGGACTTTTTTTTGTTAACGTTAAAGAAAGTTTAAGATCAATAAAGGATTAAAGCGAAATGAAACTTTCTTTACCAAGAAAACCTACCTTTAAATCGCGGTCGCTCTTCCTTGAATGGCCTCGATAGAGGTTTTCTTATTTGCACGGGTGATTGCTTGAAACGGAACGAAAATTTGTTCCTTTATCTCCGCGAGTGCAATAGGCTTGGAGGATGTCAGGCCAGAATTTCCTTCATCACCGGCTCTGTCAGCTTATAACCGACATTGCGGATTGTGACGATATACTCGGGATTCCGGGCATTCGTTTCGATTTTATCGCGCAGATGGCTGATATGCACATCGACGATACGCGTGTCGCCGAGGAAATGGTAATCCCAGACCCCGTGAAGCAGCTGCTGGCGGCTAAGCACCTTGCCGCGGTGCTTGCAAAGGAAGAGAAGAAGCTCGAATTCCTTGGGAGTGAGCTCAATCGGATTCCCATTCAGGGTGACTTCCCGCTGGTCGGGCTGCACCGTAATTTGCCCGATCATGATCGGGCTGTCTTCACTCGTGGAAGGCAGCGTCTGAAGACGCCGGAGGATTGCTTGAATGCGGGAGATGAGCTCCTGCGGGGAGAACGGTTTGGTCATGTAATCGTCGGCGCCGTTGTCCAAACCGGCGATTTTGTCAGACAGGTCCTGCATAGCCGTGAGCATAATAATCGGCACTAAATTATTTTGATCCCTCAGCCTGCGGCAGATTTCAATTCCGTCAACTTTGGGAAGCATTAGATCAAGGACAATCAGATCGGGACGGAAGGTTTGAATTGCGTCAAAGACGGCTTCTCCGTCATATACGCATTGAACTTCAAAACCGACAAGCTTCAGGTTGAATTCAATTAACATGGAGATGGACGGCTCATCGTCTACTACCAATATTTTTTTTCTTCATCGCTCGAATCTCCTTTACGCTCTGGTCTCCTATCATTCTCGCACGGCTGTATCAACCTTATATTAAGATAAAGTTAACCGAGTGTTAAAATTCGCCTTGCGATTTGGTGTATAATAGAGCGGGCAGGAATGAAGAAGAGGTGAAAGAGGACAACGATGGCATTTCATATTGTTTTGGTAGAACCTGAAATACCGGCTAACACCGGCAACATTGCCCGTACATGCGCCGCTACGGGAACGGTGCTGCACCTGGTGCGGCCGCTCGGTTTTGACACCGATGACAGGACTTTAAAGCGTGCGGGGCTGGATTATTGGCATTCCGTACGGGTCGTTTACCACGATTCCTTCAAGGAAGTGAAAAGGGAGAACCCGGACGGCCGATTCTATTTGGCGACAACGAAGGCGGACCGGTATTATACGGAGTTTTCGTTCCAGGACGGAGATTTCCTGGTGTTCGGAAAAGAAACGAAAGGGCTGTCGCCCGAAATCCTTGCCGCCCATCCCGGCCAGCTGATGAAGATGCCGATGACGGAAGCGGTGCGTTCCCTGAACCTGTCCAACTCGGCCGCCATTATATTGTATGAGGCACTGAGGCAGACCGGGTTTGCCGGAATGAAATGATTTTCTGAAAACAACAAAAAAAGCATCACACCCTCGCGGGTATGATGCTTTTTTTACTTGTGCACAGCACTTACAGGCCGTTGGTCTGATCTTCGTTGTATGAAGAGGTCAGAATAGCGACCACGAACATGGCCATAACGAGCATAGTAATCCAGAATGCGGGAGACATCGCCTGCACCTCCTAATGAAGTTCACGGAATTTTCACGGCTTGATATAACTTTTATTATAAACAACCCTTCCTGAAAAAAGAAACTTGCCGAATTGTGAACTTTTGGAGAAAAAATGTTATTTGAAAAACAGGAAGTTGGCGGCTACCGGATGCAGCTTTCCGTCGGGCGGAGCGTTGATGACCTGTCCATCGTAGATGAGCGAGGAAGAACCGCTCCCATCAAGATTATAGCCGTCTCTGATACCCAGGCTGAGCAGCTTGTCCTGAAGCTCCGGCAGAGCAGCCCCTGAGTTGCCCCTTTCGTCATAGCCGTCGGTTACGATGAACAGCAGCTGATCGTGCCTGTAGCTGCCGACGACGGTACGGGGGGCTCTGGCCGGTGACGTTAACCATTTGCCGGGAATGGTCATCTTCCTGCCGTTTTGCAGAAGGACCGGGGCGAACATCGCGCCAAACACAGGCTGCAGCTTGTCCAAATCCTCCTGTTTGCCGAACCTGCCGCCAATAAGCTTGCGGTTTGCGCCCAAGCCGACGAAAGCCTGACTGTCCAAGCCCGGCATGAAGCCCTGCAAATATTTGCCGCGCACGACGGTTGTGCCTGCAGCCCTCAGCCTGCCGGTGCCCGAGTCCTGCTCGAAACCTCCCGCGTTGATCCCCGCGGCAGCGCCATACCTGCCCGCAGCTTCCAAGGTGGTTTCACTTCCGCCGATTTTATCCTGGCCCAATACCATTGTCATTGCTTTATCGGACTTCAGGTTCACTTTCAGGGCATAAGCTTTATAGGTAGGCTCCACGAATGAATACAGCTTCAAGTCGATGTTCGCCGTCGAAGTCTCCCGTATCGGCTCGCCGAGCTTGGCGGTTACACGCCGGTCGTAGATGGCAGCCGGGATCCCCGCCTGGTCAGCCGCGGATTGGCTGATGGCCGCCAGCTGCGCCTTGGTGTTGGCATAGCTTTCATAGTACTGCCCAATCACTGTGCGGGCTGCCGCCGCAGCGGTCCGCGCCTGGTCCAGCTTTCCGTCCGGCGAAAGTCCGGCGAGCGGAGAGTCAGGTTCTGACAGGCCTGAGCTTATAGATGGCAGCGAGACGGAAAAATGCAAACAGAACAGGCAGATAAGCATGCCCAGAAAAGGCGCGGTTGCCAGCAGAAAGAAACGGTTGATCTTTTGTACGGGGTTCATTGCTGCAGCACATCCAGATTCTTTTTTCAATTCATCGAGCTTCTTCTTGATCTCATCCAGCTGGGCATAAAGCTGGCCGCCGTTATCCGTCTTCGGACCCGCGGTGTCATTGGCAAAGGCGAGCAGATCGTTTAGCGAATCCACCTTCGTCTGCATTTTCCTCATGTCGGAGGCCACCGAATCCTTCAGCTCGCTGACCTGTTTATGGTAATCCTCGCGAACGGCCTGGAGCTGCTGCTCCATCTGTCTGGCCATTTCCCGCTCCATCTGTTTTTTTTAAATAATCGGTATAAGCATAGGCCGTTCCCGCCCCGATCCCGATCAGCACCACCCAGGATATGAACAGGTTTCTTAATCCGCGCTTTTTCATCGCCGCTCCCTTCTTCCCCGCGCCGGCCGCGCCATGGGAAAAGCGGTTGTCCTGCTCCTCATTCATTTCCTTACCACCTCAAAAAAAATCAAAATAAAAGGTTACTAGAAAAGTATAACACCATATTCAAAGCAATATTGTAGAAATTTCCCTCTTAACAGGTTTATCCAACGTTGTTACAATGATAGGAACGAGGAAAAAGAAGGGGAATCCATCAGATGAAGCTGAACCTGAACACAAACTTAGCCTACGCCCTTCGGTCGCGCTGGGCTGCCGTGCCGATCCCCCCCGAGAAAAAAAAGCTTTCAAAGGAAGCGGCCGTCACCTTGGCTATCCAGTTTTTTTTCACATTCGGTGCGGCCATGTCGGGGCTGTTCCTGAACCTGTACTTGTGGAGACTGACCCACAGCCTTTCGATTAACGCGATGTACCAGATCATTTCCTTTGCGGTGGCTCCGCTGGGCTTTGCTTTGGGAGGCTGGATCAACAAGAAAAAAAGGACCGTATGGTCACCTACCGTGCGGGGATAGCGCTTACCGCTCTATTTTATCTGGTGGTCATTGTGGCGAAAAGCTCGGTGGTGACTTACTATCCCTTGTTTGCCGTATGCGGCGGATTGGCCAGCGCTTTCTACTGGGCAGGATATTTAACTCTGATGTACGATGTTTCAACGGTGCAGAACCGGATCCGGTTCTTGGCGTTCAACATGATCTCTTTTACGGCGGCCAGCTTGGCCGGACCTGCGCTCGCGGGCTGATGATCCGGTTTCAGGAAGGGCTGCGGGGCTACTCTATCGTTTTTTGGCATTGCTTTCGTCATGTTTGTAATCGCGGCTGTCGTCAGTATGAAAATCAGGGCCAAGGAAACCCGCCGCAGGAGGTACTTCCTTAAATTTACGGGTCTGGTAATGAGCAAGCACCGGAACTGGAGCCGCGCTCTTGTCGCTTTTCTCGTATTCGGGATGCTCCAGGGGATTATGCTGTTTCTGCCCAACATTCTGTTGTTTCAAGTGATGCCTAGGGAGGATATCGTCGGGTATTTGGGTGTGCTTTATTCCAGCGTCACGATTGTGACCGGAATGGCTATATCCAGGTATGCGCGTGAAAAAAATATGTAAAGGTTTACATGGCTGTGGCTGCGGCCGGGTTCATATCGGGAAGCCTGATTCTGATGATTCAAATTTCTTTGGGAACGGTAATTGCTTTTATGGTGTTGTACTCGATATTTAGCCCGCTGCAGGGAAACACGCTGACCAGCAACTATTTCGGGTTAATGGACTCGCTGCCTTTAAAAGGAGAACTGCGGGTCGAGAGCGTGGTCGTCCGGGAGACCTTTGTGAACATTGGCCGCATTCTGGCTATTATGGTTCTGATGCTTGTATCCGACGGTGTCAACAGTCCTTCTCTGCCTTGGGTAATCTTGTGTGCATCCGTTGTCCAGGCCGCTCTTGTTTTTTTATTGAAACGCAAGGATACAGACATGGAAAGGAAATAAGCGGGGGACAATAACGGAACCGGTTTGGAAAGGGGTGGCCTCATGAGTTACGACTGCATTATTATCGGAGGGGGCATAGCGGGGCTGCAGGGAGCGATTCAACTGGGACGCTATGAGCATAAGGTGCTTGTCATCGATTCAAACTACGGGCGGTCTACGCTGTGTAAAACGTACCACAATATTTTGGGCTGGCCTGATGGGGTTTCCGGTCCGGAGTTGAGACGCATAGGCAGGCAGCAAGCGGAAAGCACGGGTGTGGAATTTCTTGAGGATGAAGCGGTGAGCGTGCGTAAAGAGAATGGGCTTTTTTTATAGCTGGCTGCAGGGAAAAAGGAGATTTTACTACAAAAAACATTGCTGTTCGCCACAGGATTGCTCGACAACTTCCCCCCGCTGCCGGGCTTAATTGCCTGTCTCGGTATGACGGTCTACGTATGTCCGGACTGCGACGGGTATGAGATCAAGAACAAGAAGACGCTGATCTTGGGAAACGGCAACGTGGGGGCCAGAATGGCGCTTCTTCTGAGGCCATGGACGCCTCATATGACCTTCATTAACCATGGACAAGGCGAAGTGGACGACGGTGTAATGGATGAGATGAAGCAAAAGGGGATCGGTTATGTTCAGGAGGAGATTGTCGAGGTGCTGAGAAAGGATCCGGGCGTTATGCGCGGCGTAAAGCTGCAGGACGGCCGGGAGCTGGAGGGCGAGCGCGGCTTTATTGCGTTCGGCGGCAATGTAATCCGCTCCGAGCTCGCGTCGCAGCTGGGTGTCGAGCGGATGGAGAACCGCCACATCGTCACGGACCCGCGCAGCAAAATGACCAGCGTACCGGGCGTCTGGTCCGCCGGTGATGTCAACGTCCACTCCGAGCAGGCGGTGATCGCGATGGGCGAAGGGCTGCAGTGCGCAATCTGGATCCATAAGACGCTGGTGAAAATGGACAAAGACTTGTGAGCAAGGGAGAGTCAGGGCGGATATGTTTGCGGTGTAAGTCGGAGTTGGGATCGTTTCATTGCATTTTATACAGTGGATGAAGGGAAACGGGTCACACGTACCCACAAATTTATCAACATTTTACCCAAAGCCGCCCAAAATTATAATTTCCTATATACAGCAAAATAGGCGGTGTTTCCACCGCCCTTCTTCAACCGGCCCAGGTCAAGCCGCAGCGGAATCGAGCTGCGGCTGTTTTGCTTTTTTTCGCGATTGAACTGGATGAGCAATAGAGCAAAGGTAGCTGCAGCCATAACCGCCAGAAAACTTCCGAGCACCGCCGCGCTGCTCCACATGAAACCGTATTGGCCGCTAGAGATGACGGCTCTGAATCCGGTGACGGAGTAGCCCATTGGCAGGAAGTGGTTCAGCGTTTGCAGCGGAGAGGGGATCAGTTCCAGCGGGAACGTTCCGGCCGAGCTCGTCAACTGCAGGATCAGCACAATGACGGCGATGAACCGCCCTGCGTCGGACAGCGCCGAGACCAGGAAAAGAATGATGGACATGAACGCCCAGCTCGTTAGCAGCGTAAAGAAAATGAATAAAGGAACGCTGCGCACCTCAATTTTCACCACGTCCAGCAAAATGATATCCACCAGCAGCGCCTGCAGCGTAGCTATCGCCATTACAATCACGAACTTGCTCAGAAACCAGCCGAATGCCGACTGAGGTGGTGCCGCGGGGGTTTTGAAAGCAAATACGACCGACAGCATCAAGGCGCCCACGAACAAGCCTAAAGACATGAAGTAAGGTGCGATACCGGTACCGTAGTTCGGAACCGAGGTTTTTTTCTGTTCATCGACCTTGACCGGATTGGAGAACTGCTCCAGATTGCTGTCGGTCGCGTTGATGCCGCTCGTCTTGCCCACCGCTTCCGACAGCTTGCCGGTAAGCTCGCTCGAGCCGCTGACCACGGAGCCCATGCCCTCGGCCAGCTTATGCGTGCCGTCGTTCAGCTGCGCTGTGCTGTCGGCCA
>BBFE01000038.1 GCA_001313085.1 Paenibacillus sp. JCM 18996
TCCCGCGCGCGCTCTCCACCGCGCCGCGCTTACCGCCGCGCCTAAGCCGGCAAAGCCGCCGGCACGCGGCTTCATATCCACCATCTCAAAATCGATGGTATGCTCATCCATGTTCACGTTAGCCACGCGAACCTTGACTTCATCGCCCAAGCGGAACATTTTGGCCGTCCGTTCGCCGATCAGCGCATGCTGCGCTTCGTGATAGTTATAATAATCGTCCGTCAAATCGCTCAGACGAATTAAGCCCTCCACGGTATTGTCAAGCTCCACAAAGATCCCAAAGCCGGTGACGCTGGAGATGATACCTTCAAACTCTTCGCCGATCTTGTCAAGCATATATTCGGCCTTTTTTAAGAGCTTCCGTCTCCCGCTCCGCGTCTACCGCAACCCGCTCCCTTTCCGAAGACTGCCGCGCGATATCTTCCATACGGCCCGCGAGCTCTTCCTGCCTTTTATCGCTGAGCTGCCCGCCGCTCTTGAGCACTTCCCTGATCACCCTATGGATGACCAAATCGGGATAGCGCCGGATCGGCGATGTAAAGTGGGAGTAGAACTCCGCAGCAAGGCCAAAATGCCCCTGGCTCTGCGCGTCATATTTTGCCTGCTTCATTGAGCGCAGCAGCACGGTAGAAATGACCGTCTCTTCCTTCGTGCCTTTGATATCCTCCAGAATCGTTTGCAGCGCCTTGGGATGAATTGCCCCCCGTCCCTTTAACGCGTAGCCGAAGGTCGTGATAAACTCACCGAAATTCATCAGCTTCTCTGCGTCCGGGTCTTCGTGGATGCGGTACAGGAAAGGCACCTTCAGGTGGTAAAAAAATGCTCCGCCACCGTCTCATTCGCCGCCAGCATGAATTCCTCAATGATCATTTCGGCGATGGAACGCTCCCGTTTGACGATAGCCGTAGGTTTGCCGTCCTCGTCGACCAGGATCTTCGATTCCTGGAAATCAAAATCGATCGCCCCGCGCTTGATCCGCTTGCTGCGCAGCTTCAGCGCCAGCTCCTTCATCAAGCGGAAATCGTCGATCAGCGCGGCGTACCGCTCCATCAGCTCCGGCTCTTCTTCGTTCAAGATTTTGCGGACATTGTTGTAAGTCATGCGTTCAGCCGTCTTGATCACGGAAGTAAAAAAAATATCATGCCGCACCAATTTGGCGTTCTCGTCAAACTCCATCTCGCACGACATGGTCAAGCGGTTCACTTTTGGATTCAAAGAACAAATCCCGTTGGACAGCCTGTGCGGCAGCATCGGGATGACACGGTCCACAAGATAAACGGAACAGCCGCGGTTATACGCTTCCCGGTCCAATGCGGAGCCTTCCTTCACATAAAAGCTTACATCGGCTATATGTACCCCGAGACGGTAGTTGCCGTTTTCAAGCCTCTCCACATTGACAGCGTCGTCGAGGTCTTTTGCGTCTTCTCCGTCAATGGTAACGATCCGTTTGCCTCTCAAATCGCGGCGGCCGGAGGCTTTTATTTCTTCCTCGGTGATTTCATCCGGAACCTTTTCGGCCTCCTCCAGCACTTCCTCCGGGAACGATTCGGGCAGCTGATGCTTGCGGATAATGGACAGGATGTCGACTCCCGGATCATCCTTGTGCCCCAGAATCTCTACTACCTCGCCTTCTGCGGCCGCTTTGCCGTCAGGGTAGTGTACAATATTCACAACCACTTTCTGCCCGTCTACGGCGCCTCCGAACGAGTTTTTTAGGGACAAACAAGTCCCTCCCGATCCGTTTGTCATCCGGAATAACGAAGCCATAGCTTTCGTTGTTTTGGAACGTTCCCACGATCCGGGTAATCGCACGTTTAATGACCCGAACGATTTCCCCCTCAACCCTGCCTCCAGCCGGCTTCTGCTCGTGATGCGTACCAGCACCGTATCCCCGTTCATGGCGCTGCCCATGTCATTTGCGTTGATATACACGTCCGGATGCTCTTTATCGTCAGGCAGCAGGAAGCCGAAACCTTTGGAATGCGCCTGCAGCCTGCCGCGGAGCAAATTCATCCTTTCCGGCACACCGTAGCGTTCATTCCGGTTCCGTATGATTTGGCCGTCCTGCTCCAGCTCGTTTAAAAGCCGCAAAAAAACTGCTTAAACTCATCCGCGCCTTCGATCCCGAACTGCTTCTCCAGCTCCTGGTAAGTCATCGGCTTATAAGCGTCTTCCCGCATAAAATCTATAATTTCCTGCTCGGTCACCATCCAATCACCCCTCTTATGTCCTTTTCTCTAGATATTGCCTCTTACGCTATAAAGTATTCGCCTTCCGCGCTTTCGCCGGTGAAATGAACACAATCGATCCACTCCACTATATGTAAAAAAACCTTTCTCTCTCCCGTTCCCACGCGCCCAGTGCTGATTCGGTAAAGCGGTAACATTTTCGAATATCACATTTCTTACCCTTGCGGACAGCCAAATAAACCGCGATCTTAACGTAAGCTTTCTTGGCTAACAAACTTTCATTTTTTTTAAATCCTTTAACCTGCTTAATTTTCCTTAACGTTAAATAAAAAAAACAGCAGGAGTATTGTTCCCCCGCTGTTCATCGTTTATGTGTTAAGCTGATTTCACAAAATAAGCTACCAGAATAGCCACTATGAAAAACACAGCAGCCAACGCAATCGTCAAACGGCTCAAGAAAAGCTCGAAGCCTCTGGCCTGTTTCTTTCCGAACAGATGCTCAGCTCCTCCGGAAATGGCTCCTGTTAAACCCGCACTCTTCCCCGCTGAAGAAGAACCGCCAGAATGAGTCCGATTGATGCGATGATCAGTACAATTTTTTAGGGCAATTACCATTAGTTAACTTCCTCCTACACAACAAGCAGTATTCATATTGTACCACAGAGGAAGGATAAATACAATAAATGGACTTCACGCAGAAATCCCTCGTCCAATTTTTTGAAGGCGAGATTTCTGCTTCCAGTCTTTTTTTAAGCGATGCCGATCGATTTCAGGTAATTGATGCTCATCTGTACACT
This sequence comes from Paenibacillus sp. JCM 18996, assembly GCA_001313085.1. Next base: position 2,987 of record BBFE01000038.1, read on the forward strand.
TTCCAACGGAGGACGTTTGCAGGCGTCCTGTTCGACGATGTAGTACTGCACGCCGGCCTCTTCAGCGATATCGAAAATAGCGGGATAATTGATGATCCCATGACCCACTTCGGCAAAGGATTTCTCTTCGTCGTCTGCCATATCTTTTACGTGGATCAACGGGCAGCGTCCCTTGTACTTAAGCAGGTACTCCTTCGGCTGTTCACCGGCTTTTTTTTGCACCCAGTAGAGGTCAAGCTCGGCTTTCATCAGGCCGGCGTCCACGCTGTCATACATTTTGTCCAGGATATATTGCCCGTCCACTTTGTCGAATTCAAAAGCATGGTTGTGGTAAGCAAAAGCGAGTCCGCTTCTCTTGCACTCTTCCCCTATGGCGCGGAAGGTTTCCATCAGATTGGAAAATTCCGTTTCATCTTTGAGCAAATTTCCGTCAAGCCATGGACATACGATGTATTGGGCCCCTATCGTCAAGCTGTACTCGATCTGCTGGTGCAGCTCGTCCTTTAATAAATGGTAACCCACGTGGCTGGAAACCGTCTTCAGTCCAAGCTCGTCCAGCGCCTTCTTCATCGCAACCGCCGGAATGTCCCCGTAGCCCGCGAATTCCACCGCTGTGTAGCCCATCTCGGCCACCTGGCGCAGCGTTCCCAGAAAATCATCCTTTGTTTCATTGCGCAGTGTATACAGCTGAAGCCCAACCGGAATTTTCGACATGAGTAAACCCTCCCGTTTTATCGTGTTATAGCTTATATGTAAGCCCTCTCAGTATAACTTAAAACGATGGAAGTCTGTCAATATATGGTTATGGCTATTTTCTTATGCGTTTTGGGGATTCACGCAAAATATCCGGCTTCTGCCTCGAGGTTTGTTCAGGCGCCGGGATGGAACTCGCGCTGCTTCATTCTTCTCGCTTTTCTCCGTCCCGAAAACGACTGCACGGAAGCTTGGCGCACCATAGGGCAAATATAGTAAAGCCTGCCGCCCATACGATTGAGGGTATGCCTGAAGCCTGTGCGAGATTCGTTGCGTCCCCCGCTTTCCCCGGGTCCTGATAGGCATAAACCACCAGAGACACCGGGCCGAACACCGACTCTTCCAAGGTCAAAAAACGCCAGCAGCAGGTAATAAAGGTTTAGGATGGTATTACCTAAAAAAGCGAGCATTACCAGATTCAGAAGAATAAATCCTCCGACCCATACCATTCCGAATCCGTTCCTCACAAAAAAGCGCCAAAGCAACGACGGCTATGAGGGTAGTGATCTGCAGCGCTGATTTCTGCCGGTCAGCCGCATACATTTTAAAAAAAAGAAACAAGGTGAAAAGAGAGGCTGACACGTATCCCGCCAAAGCAATGTATAAGCGACCACGATCGCTCAACCGCTGAGTAAGTGACTCCGCTGTGATTGGAAAACAATTGAATGTACATCACCTGGCCCGAAGTCGCGAGTGTGACCGCCGCATGGCCGAATTCATGGACCAACGTATCCAGATTGCGAAAAAAAAGAAGAGAAGGACTCAAAGGAATGAGTCAAAAAAAAGGCCGAAGCGATTAACCAAAGAATCGTCTTTACCCAGCTGCTCATACTTTAAACCCCTCTCTACGCGAGTAAAAGTTTCTATATTAAGCTTACTTGAATTTTTTTCAAGTTGTAAAACGCTGTCTTGCCCGCATACTGAGCCACATAAGCCAGCTCGTCTTCGATTCTGAGCAGCTGGTTGTACTTCGCTACGCGGTCTGTACGGGAAGGCGCGCCTGTTTTGATCTGTCCTGCGTTTGTCGCTACAGCGATATCGGCGATCGTGCTGTCTTCGCTTTCTCCGGAACGGTGGGAAACAACCGCCGTGTAGCCTGCGCGCTTAGCCATTTCAATCGCGTCGAACGTTTCGGTCAGCGTGCCGATCTGGTTTACTTTGATCAGGATCGAGTTGCCGATGCCTTCGTTGATTCCTTTGGACAGACGCTCCGTATTGGTTACGAACAAATCGTCCCCGACCAGCTGAACTTTGCCGCCAAGCTTGTCGGTCAGCAGCTTCCAGCCTTCCCAATCGTCTTCGGAGCAGCCGTCTTCGATAGTCAGGATCGGATATTTGTCGACCCAGGCAGCCAGGAAGTCTACGAATTCAGCGGAAGTGAAGGATTTGCCTTCGCCTTCAAGATGGTACTTGCCGTCTTTGTAGAACTCAGTTGATGCTACATCCATACCGAGGAATACATCTTCACCCGGCTTGTAGCCTGCGCGCTCAATGGCAGTGATGATCGTTTGGATGGCCTCTTCATTCGAACCCAGGTTTGGAGCAAAACCGCCTTCGTCTCCTACAGCCGTATTCAACCCTTTTTTTTCTTTTAGAACGGATTTCAGGCTGTGAAAAAATTTCCGCACCTGTGCGAAGAGCTTCCTTGAAGCTTTCAGCGCCGACAGGAAGGACCATAAACTCTTGCACGTCCACGTTGTTGTCGGCATGGGCTCCGCCGTTGATGATGTTCATCATAGGCACCGGCAGCGTTTTGGCGTTGAATCCGCCGAGGTACACGTACAAAGGAACTTCCAAAGCTTCGGCAGCCGCACGGGCTACAGCCATGGAAACAGCGAGGATCGCGTTTGCGCCCAGCTTGCCTTTGTTAGGAGTTCCGTCAAGCTCGATCATTTTGCTGTCGATGCCCACTTGGTCCATAGCGTCCAGGCCGATCAGCTCGGGAGCGATGATTTCGTTGACGTTGTCTACTGCTTTCATCACGCCTTTGCCCAGATAGCGGGATTTGTCGCCGTCACGAAGCTCAACCGCCTCATGGACGCCTGTGGAAGCTCCGGAAGGCACGATAGCGCGTCCCATTGCTCCGGACTCCAGGTATACTTCCACCTCAACTGTCGGGTTACCGCGGGAGTCTAATACTTCGCGTGCGTAAACATCGGAAATGATTGTCATCGATATGCACTCCTTTAATTTTAAGGTTTTATTGTTACGATGCGGTTTCTACTTCGAAATCAAACTCGTGCCCGTCATTTCCGCCGGCTTGGACACTCCGAGAATATCGAGCATCGTAGGAGCGATGTCAGCCAGAATGCCGCCTTCGCGCAGCTGCACATTGTCCATGGTGACGATAAACGGAACCGGGTTCGTCGTATGGGCCGTCATCGGGCGGTCAAGCTCATCGCGGACGATATCTGCGTTGCCGTGGTCCGCCGTAATGCAGACGACTCCGCCTATGGCGAGGATCGCTTCCACGACTTTGCCCAGGCATTCGTCTGTCGCTTCGACAGCGCGGATAGTCGGCTCGAGAAGGCCAGAGTGGCCCACCATGTCGGGATTGGCAAAGTTCAGGATGATGACGTCGTGCTTGTCGGCTTCCACTTCTTTCACAACCGCGTCGGCTAGCTCGTAAGCGCTCATCTCCGGTTTCAGGTCGTATGTAGCGACTTTCGGAGAATTGATCAGCAGACGGGTTTCTCCCGGCAGCTCCACATCGCGTCCGCCGCTGAAGAAAAACGTCACGTGCGGATATTTCTCGGTTTCCGCCGTACGCAGCTGCTTCAAGCCGTTCTGCGCCAGCACTTCGCCCAAGGTGTTATCTAGGTTTTTTTCGGCGCGTAGGCGACAAATCCTCCTACCGTCTCGCTGAAAAGCGTCAAACAGACAAAATGAAGATTTTTTCGGACATTTCGGCCCGCGGTCGAAGCCGTGGAAGTCTTCGTTGGTGAACACCTGGGAAAGCTGGATCGCCCGATCCGGACGGAAGTTCATGAACACCACAGCGTCGCCGGTTTCTACCAGCCCGACCGGATCACCATCTTCTTTAACGATAACTGTCGGCATAACGAATTCGTCAAAAAAACAGATTTCTCGTACGATTCGGTGATCGCCGTCATCGGGTTAAAGTACTTGGGCCCTTCACCGTATACCATGGCCCGGTAAGACTTCTCTGTCCGCTCCCAGCGTTTATCACGGTCCATCGCGTAGTAGCGGCCCTGGATGGTGGCGATTTTGCCTATTCCGACCTCTTGTATCTTGTCCAAAAGCTGCTGCATATAGATCTTGGCGCTGTCCGGAGCGACGTCACGCCCGTCCAGGAAGCCGTGGATGTACACTTCTTCAAACTGCTCCTTCTTGCACAAATCAAGCATCGCGAACACGTGCCTGATATGGCTGTGCACTCCGCCGTCGGATAAGAGCGCGTAGATGTGCAGCTTTTTTTCCGTTCTCCTTGGCGTAACGGACAGCTCCAGCAGCGTGCTGTTTTGGAAAAAAAACTCGCCTTCCCGGATATCCTTGGAGATTTTGGTCAAGTCCTGGTAAACGATACGTCCCGCTCCAATATTCAAGTGTCCTACCTCGGAATTTCCCATTTGCCCTTCGGGCAGTCCCACAGCTTCGCCGCAGGCGGTAAGCGTAGTGTGAGGATAGGTGCTCCAATAGCGGTCATAATTCGGCTTGTTCGCCTGTGCTACCGCATTGCCCTGAACATCGCCGCGCAGTCCGAAGCCGTCCAGGATAATTAAAGCGGTCGGTTTGGTTCTGGCCATTTACTTCGCCCCCTGGACGAGTGCAATGTAAGAAGCCGGCTCAAGGCTCGCTCCCCCTACCAGCCCCGTCGATTTCACTTTGCCGCATATATTCGCTGACATTGGCCGGCTTCACGCTGCCGCCGTATTGGATACGAACCGCATCCGCTGTCGCCTGGCCGAACTGGCCGGCAATGACTTCACGGATATAACCGATCACTTCGCCCGCATCCTCGGCCGTAGAGGATTTGCCCGTTCCGATGGCCAGATCGGCTCGTAAGCGATAACCGACTGCGCCGCTTGCTCCTTGCTCAATCCTTGCAGAGCGCCCTCAGTTTGCACTTTGCATACCGCTTTCGTTTGTCCCGCTTCTCTTTCCTCAAGCTTTTCACCCACGCAAACGATCGGCGTCAAGCCGTGTTTGAAAGCGGCATGGGTTTTCTTGTTGACGATCTCATCCGTTTCCGCAAAATAAGCGCGTCTTTCGGAGTGTCCGATGATGACATAATGCACGCCAAGCTCCTTGAGCATCACTCCGCTGACCTCGCCGGTGTAAGCCCCGCTGTCTTCAAAGTGGAGATTTTGAGCGCCGACCTTGATTTGAGTGCCTTGGAAAGCTTCAACCAGAGCCGGAAGGCTTGTAAAAGGGGCGCAGATGACCGATTCAACACCTTCCACTTCGGCTTTTCCTTTCACTTCCTCAGCGAAGGACACAGCTTCTTTAACGGTCTTAAACATTTTCCAGTTACCCGCAATAATGGGTTTTCTCACAGCGCATCAAACTCCTTTGATTACTTATCGTTAAGAGCTACCACTCCTGGCAATGCTTTCCCTTCCATAAACTCGAGGGAAGCGCCACCGCCAGTGGAAATATGGTCCATTTTATCGCCCATATGGAACTTTTCTACCGCAGCAGCCGAGTCTCCGCCGCCAATTACGGTATACGCCGCAGTATTCGCGCAAGCTTCCGCAACGGCACGTGTACCGTGAGAGAATGGTTCCATTTCGAAGACGCCCATCGGCCCGTTCCAAACCACAAGCCTGGAATCCGCAATCACCTTCGCGTATTTCTCGCGTGTTTTGGGTCCGATGTCCACGCCTTCCCAGTCGGCCGGAATTTCGTTGATTGCGACGATTCTGGTGTTCGCATTGGGGCTGAAATCATCGGCAACGACGATATCTTCAGGAAGCAGGAAGTTTACGCCTTTGTCCTGAGCTTTCTTGATAAAGCCAGCGCAAGGTCCAGCTTCTCGTTGTCGACAAGGGATTTGCCGATTTCGAGGCCTTGAGCTTTCAGGAACGTGTACGACAGACCGCCGCCGATAATAATGTTATCCGCAAGGTTGAGCAGATTGTTAATAACGTCAATCTTATCCTTCACTTTTGCTCCGCCGACGATCGCCGTAAACGGACGGTCCGGGCTCCTTAACGCTTTGCCCAGGACATCGAGCTCCTTTTCCATCAGCAGGCCGGACACGGCAGGAAGATGGTGAGCGATCCCTTCAGTCGAAGCGTGTGCACGGTGAGCCGCTCCAAACGCGTCGTTCACGTAGACATCCGCCAGCTGCGCAAAAGCCTTCGCCAGCTCCGGATCGTTCTTCTCTTCTCCGGGGTAGAAGCGCACATTCTCAAGCAGCAGCACATCGCCGTTCTTCATGCCTTCAATTTTCGCTTGCACAGCCTCGCCGACAGCCTCATCCGCCTTCGCTACTTCCTTGCCGAGCAGCTCGGACAATCGGACTGCAGCCGGAGTCAGCCTGAGCTCCTCCACAACTTGTCCCTTCGGACGACCCAAGTGGCTCGCAAGAATGACCTTTGCGCCTTTATCCACCAGAAAACGGATAGTGGGAAGCGTTTCACGGATTCTGGTATCGTCAGTAATCGAACCATTCTCTAACGGAACGTTAAAATCTACACGGACAAACACTCTTTTGCCGGATACATCGATATCGCGGATACTTTTCTTGTTCATGCCCAAAGCCTCCCTGAACTCTTCTACTTTTCTCTGAAAAGCATAAAAGCAACGGGTAAAGAGGAGAAGCCTCTCTCCTCTTTATGATCGCTGCCTTCGCTTTAACGGCTCGACGCGGAGCAGGAAAAGCTGCCGGACGCTGCGCCTGCCAAGTGAATTACAAACCTTTGCTTGCGACGAATTTGGCCAGGTCGACAACGCGGTTGGAGTAGCCCCACTCGTTGTCATACCAGGATACGACTTTCAGCATGTTCTCCCCTACAACCATAGTGCACAGGGAATCAATGGTGGAGGAAGCAGGATCGCCGTTGTAGTCGCTGGATACCAAAGGCTCGTCGGAGAAGTTCATGATTCCTTTAAGAGGGCCTTCAGATGCTGCTTTAAGAGCCGCGTTCACTTCGTCCACAGTCACTTTCTTGCTTGTTTCCACAACCAGATCCGTTACGGATACGTTTGGAGTAGGAACGCGCATAGCCATACCGTTCAATTTGCCTTTCAGCTCGGGAAGCACCAGGGATACTGCTTTCGCTGCGCCGGTAGTGGAAGGGATGATGTTCTCGGCTGCTGCGCGGGCGCGGCGAAGGTCTTTATGAGGCAGGTCAAGCACCTGCTGGTCGTTCGTATAGGAATGGACGGTAGTCATCATGCCTTTTACGATTCCGAACTGGTCGTTGATCACTTTCGCGAACGGCGCCAGGCAGTTGGTCGTACAAGAAGCATTGGAAATGATCGTGTGGCTGGCCGCATCGTATTTATCTTCGTTAACGCCCATAACGATAGTGATATCTTCGTCAGTCGCAGGCGCGGAAATGATAACTTTCTTGGCTCCGCCTTTAAGGTGCAGGGAAGCTTTATCTTTTGCCGTAAAGATACCAGTGGACTCCACTACGATTTCAACGCCGTACTCGCCCCAAGGAAGAGCTCCCGGATCGCGCTCGGCGAAGACTTTAATGTTTCTTCCGTTGACGGTCAATGCGCCTTCCCCAGCTTCTACAGTTGCATCCAAACGGCCGTGAGTCGTGTCATATTTCAAAAGGTGAGCCAGTGTTTTAACGTCAGTCAGGTCATTGACAGCTACTACCTGCACATCGGGATTGTTCAATGCTGCACGGAATACGTTGCGGCCGATACGGCCAAAGCCGTTGATACCAATTTTTTTACCATTTGTAGTTTCCTCCTAAGAAATCTATTTATTTTATATACTCAAGACGAGCTTGATAGCCCGTCATGATTAACCCTGCGAACCACTTCCAAGGCTGCGGCTTCGTCGGTGATCAGCACATCTTCATGCCCTGTCAAAAGCACGGAAGCGATCGCTTCCCCTTTGCTTTTTCCGCCGGCGACGCTATCACAAGATCCTTGCTTGAAATATCCTCGAGCCTCATGCCAACCGTGGGCATCTTATGTATGACCTGCCCCTCCCGGTCGAAATAGTAACCAAACGCTTCCGCATGGGCTCCTTCTTCTATAAGGCTTTCAATCGTAGCCTGGTCGACCTTCCTTCTTCTGGCCATGACCATAGCATCTCCGATTCCGTGGACGACGATGCGCGCGGCCCTGATCACTTCAATCACTTCGAAAATCGTAGGGTCGCCGATGAGAGATTGATAAGCTTCTTCCCCGAGATGGTCAGGCACGTGCAGCAGCCGATACTTGGCTCCGGTCCTCTTCGCCATGGTCGAGGCGATCGTGTTGGCCTGGAACTCCAGGCTTTCTCCAAGGCCCCCCCTCGCAGGCACGAACCAGGTGCCTTTCATGGAAGTCGAAGAAGTCATATGCTCCGCTACCTGGGCCATTGTTGAACCGCCGGTGACGGCAATCACTTCATCCTGCCCATATACTTTCGCAGCACCGCTGCGCCGGCTCTGCCCAGCTCTTTCTTGACGTACGGAGAACCGTCGGAGTCCCCCGGGACAATTACCACCTCAGTGAGTCCGAAAGAGGTGCGGATCAGCTGTTCGAGCTCCTTTAGCCAAACAGGTCCTTGATCATCGGCTCCATCCGGCTAAGGAGCGTTCTGCCCGTATCACTGACTCTCATGCCGGAGGGCTCAACCTCTAACAGACCGTTTTGCTTTAAAAAAACTCGGTCTCGCTCCTGGCTACCCTTTCCGTCAGGTCCAAAGATACGGCCAGCGTCCTTCGGCCCACCACTCCGGAGAGCAGAATATGATGCAGGATCGTATAGCGTTTCTTGAGGACATCCATCAGATCCGGCACGAGCTGGAGCTGAATGTCCAATAATTCTCTCATGATCCACCTCTGCCGCCTCGGGTCACATAATGTCCCGCCTGCACATTTTAAGTCCCACACGGGCAAAAAAATAAAGTCCGTTCACGTAATATACTACGCTGGAGACATGAAAAGTGATAATGGGATTGTGCCGTACGGCTCCATATTACAACTTTCGTTCAGCCGGGTCAAGAAGGCGACCGCGGAGACGCGATCTATCGTTCTTCCATCGATTGCGATTTCTGAACTGACTATATTATACCCAATTGTGACGATGAATGCAAAAAACCGTCTAAAAAAATTTACGAAGTCTGACATAAATTCATAGGAATTAATTGACTGCCTCCATACGCTTGCATTTTAAACATGTTTATCATATAATAAGTTTCACTTGCTTGTAGTGCGCTCGTGGTCCAATGGATATGACGTAGGCCTCCGGAGCCTGAGATCGAGGTTCGATTCCTCGCGAGCGCGCCACTTACCTAACTGACAGTTGAGAGACTGGTTTTTTTTACGACATGGTTTGACCTTTATTGACCTTTGCTGCGATTTCGGTTATGATATACATAGATACCCTGAATTAAACTAAATATAACACCGAATTCCTAAAGGTTTTGGGGCTTCCCGCAAAGTACACGGAACAAGCTTCCAAGCATCGTTTCACTTTGCGGGCATATTGTAGAGGAGGAAGATGTATGAGCTTTATACCTATGGTTGTTGAACAGGACGCAAGAGGCGAACGGGTTATGACATTTACTCCCGCCTGCTGAAGGATCGCATTATCTTTCTTGGAACGCCAGTAAACGATGTCGTGGCGAACTCTATCATCGCTCAGATGCTGTTCCTCGCGGCGCAGGATCCGGATAAGGATATTCACCTTTACATCAACTCCCCGGGCGGATCGATTACCGCAGATGGCGATTTTTTGACACCATGCAGTTCATCAAGCCCGATGTTTCTACCATTTGTGTAGGTATGGCCGCTTCCATGGGTGCTTTCCTGCTGGCTGCCGGAGCCATCGGCAAACGCTTTGCACTGCCCAACAGCGAGGTGATGATCCATCAGCCGCTGGGCGGAGCTGAAGGCCAGGCGTCGGACATCGAAATCCGCGCCAAACGCATTATCAAAATGCGTGATCACCTGAACCGCATCCTTGCTGAGCGCACAGGCCAACCCTTGGAGCGGATCGACAAAGACACCGACCGCGATTACTTCATGTCCGCTGAGGAAGCGCAGGCCTACGGCTTGATCGATAAAGTCATCGAGAAGTCCTGACCTTATAGCTTAACCGCATGAAAGAAAAGACCTTATTCACTCACATAAGGAGGAATAAGGTCTTTTTTTGCGTTTATTTTGTATCGTCCAAAGGATAGAACAGGAGATCGACAGGGAAAGCGGAGCCCGCCGGCGGCGTAAATTCGATATCGAGCGAATCCTCCTTCCCTGTGGTCCGTCCCACAAGCTGAAGGCCGTCGAATGCGGTCATAACTCCGGACACCGGAACTTTAACGAATTCGCCGTTGATCTTCATCGGACCGCTGAACACCCCTCCTCTGGGCAGGAACAGAATGGCCATCTTACGCGGTTTATCGGCGTGTAATTTGTACACCACTCCATAATTCCCCTGGTTCACCGACGGGGTTTTCCGCTGAGCGTCAAAGCCCTCGATAAATTTATCGTTTATATTGTCTCCGATCGTAAGACTCATCGTTTGAGTGATGTTCGCAGCGTCTATATTCCATTGGATTTCCGAGGATGGGAACGTCCCTCTCACATGCCCCGTAAAGGGCAGCATCTTCCAGCTGGCCAGCAGATCCGTCGTGATGTATTTATCCGTCACAAACGAATACTGCACCTCGCCGTCGGTCTCGACATCAAAGAAGGCGTTCATTCCCTGGCCCGGATAAAAAAATCGGGCATTTGCGAGTAAACGATTGTCTGTTGGGGATAGATCGTAATTTTTTTCACCGTAATTGTTGTACATCAGAAAATCGACTGAAGCTTCGTTGCCAATCAGGTTGGCGTAAACCGAAGGATACACCTGCCCTTTGTTCGTCGTTTGCAGGTTCACCGGTTTATCCGACGTATTCGTCACCAGCACCGCGAAAGACATCTTATCTTTCGTTCCGTTGACATGATCCGCATACAATCGGGCTTTTCCGCTCACCTTATCCTGGTACAGAATTCCGGGCTCCGTAAATTCCTCCGGGCTGTCGCTGACCAGCAGCTTTCTGGAGCTGTCGCTCTTGGCAACTTTTGCGATAGGCGGACGGTTCAGGAAATTTCCGTACAGCTGGGTCCAATCCGTTTTGATAAAGGCTCCCGGTTTCCCCTTATAGATCGGATATTCCAGTTCGGACAAGAATGGAGTGTTCTCCACAACCACATTGCGAGTGTAAGCATCGCTCACATTGCCGTGCCCGTCCTTCACCGTCAGTGTGACAGGATAGGAACCGGGAGCGAAAAAACGCATCCTGCTTACCGGACCAACTCATATCCGCAATCCCTTCGGCATCTGCATCATAACTGAGATTCACATATTTGATCGGCTCTCCGATCCGGTAAACGGGCTTGGCCGTCATAAATTTAGCCACCGGCTTGGAGTTGTTAGTATCCGGGTTATACACGCCGACCGGCGGCTTCACATATAAAATCTCCACACGTCTCAATTCATTGTTCACGTGTACTTGGCCTTCATATAGTCGGCCATCCAGGTCAGCTTGATCATCAGCTTCCGCCCGGTGTAATATAAGCCACACTGTCAAAAGGCACTGGAATCTCGTTAATGGTCACGGTCTTTCTGTCACTGTCGAAAATGATCCGGTTGTCCGGCGTAACCATTTCGATCTGACGGGTCGCTCCATTCCATTCCACTTTAATCCCGAAAGTATCTCCCAGAAACTTGGCGGGCACGTAGGTGCTGCCGTTCAAAATGGCAGCCGGAGCATCGAGCGAAATTTTTTTGGTTATTAATATACGCCTCGGTTTTGTCAATATAAAGCATGATGTAGCTTGTAGATGATGATAAGGCCTGGACCTTGCTCCCCGGCAGCAGCAGCCCTAGAAGGATAACCGCAATCAAACCGTATACTCCCCTTGCTCTGCGATTCATTCCGTGCACTCCTTTAAATGTGATCATGAAGTTTGTTCTACGCTGACTATAGACGCACACTCCTGCAAAAAAAGTTGCGAATGATATCGCAGCCTCCCAGGGATGTTCGGTCGCGACAAAAAAAACCACTCACAGGGCCTCTGACACCCTACAAGCGGTTTCCAACCCCGACGCCGAACAGCAGCTAGCAGCCAGCTGAGGCAGGGCCTTTGAAACTTATTCGCAGCAATAAGAGCGGTTCCCCAGCATAATGTACAGATAAGGGCTCTCCTGCTGGAAGCCTCATTGTCCGAACAGTTACTGGTTCTCAAGCTCCTCTTTGCTTACCAAGGCGGCTAAAGCGTTTACAGCTTGCTCTGCGTCCGAACCCTCAGCACTTATGTAAACTTCTGTCCCCGTCGAGATCGCCAAGCTCATAATTCCCATAATACTTTTGGCGTTTACTTTCTTCTCGTCCTTCTCCACAAATATCTCCGAAGAAAACTTGTTCGCTTCCTGAACAAACAGCGCCGCCGGTCTGGCATGCAGACCTGTCTTTAATTTCACGACTACCGGGCGTTTCGCCATGGATTAAATACCCCCCAAGATCTATATCGTTAATCTATGTTAATTACTAAAAGGCAAAGGTTTCAGCAAATATTATAACATTTTTTTTCCAAAGCAACATCTATGTTAAAATTCCGCTCAGGAATTGCGAATTCGTTCCGCGATCTCGTCAATCTTGCGCAGCCGGTGGTTTACCCCCGATTTGGTCACTTGGCCCTTCAGCAGGTCTCCGACTTCCTTCAAATTAATGTCGGGATACATCAGACGGATTTCCGCCACTTCCCTCAGCTTCTCGGCAGATTCTCGAGGCCCATTTCCTTCTGCACCAGCCTTATATTATCGATCTGTCTTACTGCTGCCCCGATCGTTTTGTTCAAGTTGGCAGTTTCACAGTTCACGATCCGGTTGACCGAGTTTCTCATATCCTTCATGATCCGCACATCTTCAAACTTCAGCAGCGCTTGGTGGGCGCCGATCAGGCTCAAGAATTCAATGATCTTCTCGCCTTCCTTGATGTACAGGATAAATCCCTTCTTGCGTTCGATACATCTCGCGTTCAGGTCAAAACGATTGGCCAATTCGCACAAAGCCTGGCTGTGTTCCTCGTACATGGAGGCAATCTCAAGATGATACGACGAGCCTCCGGATTATTGACGGAGCCGCCTGCGAGGAAAGCGCCTCTCAGATAAGACCGTTTGCAGCAGTTATTCTTTATGATACCCTTTTCGATACCCGGTGTAAAATGAAACCCCTCCGAAACGATCTGCAGCTCGGAAAGGATGTACTGAACCTGGCCCGGCACGCGCACGATGTAGACATTATTTTTTCTTCAGGCGCATTTTCTTGCGCACCAGAAGCTCCGTATGCAGCTGGAAGATCCTTTTGATCAAGGTGTAAATTCTTCTTGCAATCGCTGCGTTCTCCGTACATATGTCCAAAATCACCTTCTGGTTCGTTATCTGCACCGTTCCGTTCATCCGGATGAGAGCGGACAGCTCGGCCCTTGCGCAGCAGTTGTCCACCTCAATAAGAGTCAGCTCTTTTTTTAGTTTGTGCGGCGAACGACAAGGGGACTCACCTCTTCTTTGACATCCAGCTTTCCACCAGCTGATAAATATGGCCGCTCAGCTCTCCGCATCATGCCTCAGGTAAGTGCGGAACAGCACCAGCTTATCGGCAATGACTTTGTAGCCGCGTCTCGTCACCTCATCCAGGTCGAGATGCACCGCCTTCGCGCCTTCCTCCGCATATCGTTCCTGCACCTGGGTCGGTATTTCGCCATTATTTACAATGACATAATCGAACAAATGATGCCCTACATGCTGATGGATCGCTTCCAAATGATCGCTTACCGAATAATCATCGGTTTCTCCGGGCTGTGTCATCACGTTGCAGATGAAAATTTTGACTGCGGTGGAATCCAGGATCGTTTGAGAGATATTGGGCACGATCAGGTTGGGCAGAATACTCGTGTACAGGCTTCCCGGTCCTACCAGTATAGCATCCGCCTCTTTTATGGCCTCGATAGCCTCCTGTAAAGGCTCGACGTCAACAGGCTCGATGAAAACCCGTTTGATGACCCCTCCGGCGAGAGGGATTTTGGATTCTCCTTCAATGACCTGTCCGTCCTGCATCTCCGCCTTGAGCACAATGGAATGGTTGGATGCGGGAAGCACCCGCCCGCGTACGGCAAATACCTTGCTTAGGTAGCCGACCGCTTGCACGAAATCTTCCGTTATATCATTCATCGCCGCTAGAATCAGGTTGCCCAAACTATGGCCCGCCAAACCTGTCCCCGACTTAAATCTGTATTCCAGGAGCTGGGATAAAAGAGGTTCCACATCGGCGAGAGCCGTGAGCACGTTGCGGATATCCCCCGGAGGCAGCATCTGCATCTCATTGCGCAGAATTCCGGAGCTCCCGCCGTCATCGGCCACCGTGACAATTGCCGTAATATCAAGAGGCTTCTCCTTAAGACCGCGCAGCATGACCGACAGACCTGTTCCTCCGCCGATTACTACGATTTTGGGTAATCGTCCCGATTCCCTTCTGTGATTGACTTCCATCTTTTCACCTCTTAGTGACGGTCGCGCTCTGAATCCCGATGACTGACCCGGACTGTTTCCGTCTCACTGCTTCCCATCACTTTGCCCAAGTATTCCGCGATCGCTACCGAACGGTGTTTGCCCCCGGTACAGCCGATACCGACCACAACTTGGCTCTTGCCTTCTTTCTTGTATTGAGGGACCAGAAAATGCATCAAATCCAACAGCTTCGCCAGGAATTCCTGGGTTTCCGCCCATTTCATCACATATTCGTACACTTCAGGGTCTTGGCCCGTATTGGGCCGGAGCGTCTCGACATAGTGGGGGTTAGGCAAAAAGCGCACATCGAAGATCAGATCGGCGTCAATAGGAATTCCGTATTTAAAGCCGAAAGAGATCACATTTATAGATATGCTGTTCTCCTCCAGGTTGGTGAATCGGGAGATAATTTGCTCCTTCAGCTGCGCCGGCTTCAATGAACTGGTGTCAATCACCTGTGTAGCGAAGCCTTTCAAATCCTGCAGCAGAATTCTTTCCTGCTGGATTCCCTGCAGAGGAGCGCCTTGAGGAGCCAGCGGGTGTTTGCGGCGGCTTTCCTTGTATCTCTGCACCAAAGTGGCGTCGGTAGCGTCGAGGAACAGAATCTCATAGGTCAGCGTGTAATTTTCCTTGATGTCCCGCAGAGACTCCGTTAAAGCGGTAAAAAAATTCCCTTCCCCTCATATCGATCACAAGAGCCACCTTCTGGATCCGGCCCTTGGACTGCTCGATCAATTCGGCAAATTTGGGAATCAATACGGGCGGAAGATTATCCACACAGAAAAAATCCGAGGTCCTCCAGGCTTTGTACGGCAATCGTTTTTTCCTGCCCCGCTCATCCCTGTAATAATTACCAGCTTGGCTACAGCGTGCGATTTTTTCCAATGCCTTTCCCTCCTCAAAATATTCCGCGCAAAGTGATGCGATGCTGCGGAGCCTGGCCAGGTACTTTGCGGGAAGCCGCGATACCATATCTTCATATGGACTCGATATCGCTCATAATAAACCGATTAACGCGAGCGGATGTTCAATCCTGCTGCGCCTACGATCCCCGCGTCATTGCCCAAAGTGGCCGGAACAATGTCGACCCCTTCCTGGGAAGCTGCGGGAGCATGCTTTTTTGTAATACTCGCGAATCGGCTCGAACAGAATTTCCCCGGCTTTGGACAGGCCTCCACCGAAAACGAATCGCTCAGGGTTCAAAATAACCGACATGAGCACCATGGACTTGCCTAAATACAGAGCGGCCCTCTGGACTATGCGCCGCGCCACTTCATCCCCTGCTTTGGCAGCGTCAAACACGTCTTTCGCCGATATGTTTTCCAGCAGGTGCAAAGCCGTACGCTCGCCGCGTTCTACCGCATCTTTGGCCATCCGCACGATGCCGGTGGCCGAGGACACTGTCTCCAGGCAGCCGACTTGGCCGCAATTGCACTGAATCGCTTCCAAATCCGGCACGATAGCCATATGTCCCAGCTCGCCGGCCATGCCTTTGGAGCCTTCGTAAATCCTGCCGTTAATAATAATGCCGCCGCCTACTCCCGTTCCAAGTATAGCAGACCAGGTGGAAATCCCCGCTCCTGCACCGCTCCAGGCCTCCCCCAATGCCGCCACATTGCGTCGTTATCAATACTCACAGGCTTTCCGAGTTTCTGCTCGAGAATCTGCTTGGCAGGCACATTTTCCCAATTCAAGTTGGGAGACAGCTTGACGATACCGTTGCGAATATCCAGGAAGCCGGCCAATCCGGCACCGACGCCGGCCACCTGTTCCCAGCTGTACGGAGACTGGTCAACAATAAGACGTGAATATTTGGCAATATTGTCCAATACAGCTTCCGCGCCATGCTCCGTACCGGTTGCCCCTTCATAGGTGTGCAGCAGCTTCCCTTCGGAATTGCAGATCCCCACCTTAATAGCCGTTCCTCCCAAATCGATCCCAATGTATATCTGTTCAGACATGAGTTTCACCTCAAAAAAGTTTAGTCGAAATCTTCCTTTCCCAACTATAAGACAACCCTTTGGAACGGTCAAGAAGCAGAAAGGCCGCACTTAGCAAAGAAAAAAACGTGGAACCGATCAAATTCCACGCTGTTAGTAGAAAAGCCCTGCTCTCTCCGGCTGCAGGAGATTACAGGGTCCGGCTCCAGTCGTGCACCATGTTGCCCTCAAGGAATTTCTCGCATTCCAGAGCTGCTGCGCAGCCGCTTCCGGCAGCTGTAATAGCCTGGCGGTACTTGTGGTCCTGTACGTCACCGCAGGCAAACACTCCCGGAACATTGGTTTCGGTCGTACCCGGCTTCACCAGAATATATCCCGTTTCATCAGTTTCAATCTGGCCGCCCAGGAACCCGGTATTTGGGGTGTGCCCGATCGCTACGAAAATCCCGTCGGTTTCAAGCAGCTCCTCGGCTCCCGACTCATTATTCTTGACCTTGAGTCCCTTCACGCCTGTCTCGCTCGTCACCACTTCCAACGGAGTCGAGTTCAGGCTCCAAGTGATCTTGCGTTCTCGCGGGCGCGATCTTGCATGATTTTCGAAGCGCGCAGCTCCGATCGCCGGTGCACCAAACGAACCTCTGTCGCAAACCGAGTCAAGAAATTCGCCTCCTCCATAGCCGAGTCTCCGCCTCCCACGACAATGATCTTCTTGCCCCGGAAAAAGAATCCGTCGCAAGTTGCGCAGGTGCTGACTCCCCGGCCGATGGCCTCCCTCTCGTTCGGAATGCCAAGCAGCTTGGCCGAGGCCCCCGTCGAGATGATCAAGCTTTCGGTCTCAATCTCTCCGAGCCCCTCGACATTTAATTTGAAAGGACGCTTGGACAGGTCGGCGCTGGTCACCCAGCCTCTCTTGAATTCGGCGCCGAAGCGTTCTGCCTGCTTGCGCATATTCTCCATCAGCTCGGGGCCCATGATGCCTTCGGGAAACCCGGGGAAGTTTTCCACCTCGGTGGTGGTTGTCAGCTGTCCGCCCGGTTCCGGGCCCTCGATGACGAGCGGGCTGAGATTCGCGCGGGCCAAATAGATGGCTGCGGTTAATCCGGACGGACCGGTGCCGACTACAATCGTTTTATACATAACTATCCCTCCATGAATTCAATCCACACATCCGCGAGGTATGCAACGGTTTATAGTGAAATTAATGAATATCGGTAGTCTTGAATTGCTGATGCACGGCTTCCATTTTCTTCTTCAAACCGCAGGCTTCGTCAATCGTTCTTACATGCTTGCTTATCGTGGATACGGACGCCCCGTAGCGCGCTGCCACCTCTTGGAACGAAATCTCCCTTCGGTGCATCTTCGCCGTTAAATATTCCAGAGCCGCAGCCCAGGCTTCCACCTTCACCACATTAGGCGTTTGCGGGTACACTCTCGTAAGGAATTCTACCCAAAGGGTTTCCAAATCATGCTGCTGCACCAGGTCGTATCTTTTATTCATATGAGACAGCGCGACACCCATCACTTTTTTCCAGCGGGGATCCCAGCTCGGCAGCTTCGGAGAAAAAAAAGGATAAGACTGCACAACCTGCTCTTCGCCCTCAAGAAAAGCGTTCAAAGGTTTGGTGACCCCGATGCTTCTCAGAACAAATATGGCCACCCGCTTCAAGTAATCCTCTTCCATGGGATCCGCAATGAACTGTTGAAGGGATTCCTTCACCTCGCCGTCAGCGATAATGGCAAAAGCCTGAATCACCTGCAGCTTCGTTTCCGTGTCGCCATGTCGCAGGGCCCAGAAGAAAGAGGAACGCACAAGAGGTCCTTCTGAAGATGCTCCGGCAGGCCATCCTTCGTCCTCTCCAGCAGCTTGAACTGCTCCTCGAAAGGCAGATGGTAATGATAGGATATCGTATCGGCAGGTTGGCCGTTTGCTATATGTTTAAGCTGGTTCAAATAAAAATCGGCGATTCCCGATCCGGGATCAAGCTTTTGCGCCTGCTTCCACATCCGGACTGCTTCCTGGCGCCGCCCCATGTTATAGGCTGCGACCGCCGCGTAATGGTACAAAGAGGCATCCATTCCCGCTTCTCCGGACTTAAGCAGCCTTCTGAACAACCGGAGCGCCGTTTCGTGCTCGCCCAGGATGCCCATCGTAGTAGCAAGCTTGAACACATGGTCGTGATGATAAGGATAAGTTTTGCGCAGCAGCTCGAGTAGAGATTCCAGATCGCTGCGATTGCCCAAATGCTGGTAAAATATAGCCAGGTTGCAGAGCGCGTGCAGGTTGCCGTAATCCGCCTGCAGCACGCCTTTGATAGTTTCGATCGACTTGTCGAAAAAAGCCCATATAATAGTAAGCCAGGGCCAAGTTGTTGCGTGCGGCCATGAAATCGGGCTGTCGCCCGCCAATTTTTTTCCAGCAGCTTCACCGCT
Organism: Paenibacillus sp. JCM 18996; assembly: GCA_001313085.1. The sequence goes on from BBFE01000038.1 coordinate 21,801, forward strand.
TCTGCAAACTTCCCTTCCTCCAGCAGGCTTCTCGCTTTATCGTGCTCGTACATGCCTTCCCGGCTTTTAACGAATTTCACCTGTGGCGGACGTTCCAGCTCAAAGCTCAGCAGCTCCATCATTTCTTCTGATTCTTCCAGGAACTGGCCTTCCGGATCCGTCTCCAAATAGGTGACCAGCGCCTGTTCGGCGGACTCGAATTTCTCCATATTGGCGTAATTGTTCGCCATGTAAAAGTAGCATTCGGTCATATCCGGATCTATATTATGAACGATGTGCTCAAGCACTTCGTTAGACTCTTCATAATTACCCATTTCGGATAATACTCCCGCAAGATTGCAGTGGTTGACCGCGTTGTCCGGCTCGTATTCGGCTGCACGGCGGAAATATTTAAGTGCCTTGTCATAATGAAACCGATCCAAGGACTGAACGGCCCGCTCGAAAAAAACGTCGCATCCATTTGAAGTGAAATGACTTTGGTTTTTTTTAGTTTTGGCCGATGCACGTTTTTTGTTTTCCATTTTGCAAGACACCTCCGTATACAATGAATTCACTTCAAAGTATACCATAGTTCCAAGGGATTACTATAAATTTAAAAGCGGTTATACGCCGCCGTATTTGAACAAGGAAGAAATGGAGCCGCCTTCCATAATGATGCGGATCGCATCCGACAGCAGTCTGTCGACGGAAAGCACGGTAAATTTGGACGGATGCTGGTCCGGAATCGGCAGCGAGTCGGTGATCACCACTTCATTGATGTTCGGATGGTCCAGCCGCTGTAGCGCGGGGCCGGAGAACACCGGGTGCGTAGCACATATATAGACGTCGTTCGCCCCTTTTTTTTCCTTCAGGCCTTCCACGACATTGACGATGGTCGTTCCGGTGTCGATCAGGTCCTCGATAATAATCGGGGTTTTGCCTGCCACATCACCGATAATATGGGTAATAACGGCCTCATTATGGGCAGGGCGCTTCTTGATCATCATAGCGAAAGGCGCGTCCATGATGCTCGCCAGATTCTCGGCAGTGGTGGCGCGTCCAACGTCAGGCGATACGACTATCGGATTGACGATATTTTTTCTTTTTTAATGTAATCGGAAATCAGGTCCAGAGCCGTCAAGTGATCCACCGGTATGTTGAAAAAATCCCTGAATCGCGGGTGCGTGAAGGTCAATCGTCACGAGGCGCTGGACTCCGGAGTAGGTCAGAAGGTCGGCCACCATTTTGGCTGAAATAGGTTCGCGCGGAGCGGCTTTCCTCTCTTGACGAGAATAACCATAATAAGGAACCACCAGAGTGATGGATCGGGCGGATGCTCTCTTGGCCGCGTCGATCATGACTAAAAGTTCCACAAAGTGCTCGTTGATGGGGTGGGAAAAAAAAGTCTGGACCAGGAACACGTCCGCGTTTCGTACGCTTTCCTGATATAAACAATAGATCTCGCCGCTCTTGAACCGGGAAAGCTTGATGCTGCCAAGGGGCTGTCCCAGCTGTTCGCATATTCTTTCGGCCAAGTGGGGATTGGAAGATCCCGAGAAAATTTTCACTTTGTCGTTATACATGGTTACCTCCGGACATTTTTAACATGGATAGGACTAACACGTTTTCTTAGAATGAACATTTCACACAGATTTCATTATACATGAAAGCTGTCGAAATTAAAAAAGCGGCCCCCTCCGAATGTTGACAAAATACGAAGAATTTCAGAAACAAGGTCCCCATGCGAAAAAAAAGAGGCACAACAGCGGACAGCCATTGCTGCTCCAGCCCCGTGTCCATGCCTCTCATCGCGTCAACCATCCGGCACGGGCGAGCGTCCGCTGGTTCCGCGTTTATTTGGTGTGGCGGCGTTCCAATTCCATCATCAATTCGCTTAGAGGGAGACGCGCTTCTCTCAGCAGCACCATCATATGGAAGATCAAATCGCTTGCTTCGTAGCGAAGCTCGTCGTTACTGCGGTTTTTTTGGCCGCTATGATGACTTCCGCCGTCTCTTCGCCGACTTTTTTTCAGAATCTTGTCGATGCCTTTTTTCAAACAAATAGGTGGTGTAAGCGCCCTCCGGGCGCTCCGCTTCTCTGGATGCGATCAGGGCCTCCAATTTTGACAAAATTTCAAAAGGGTTCCCCTGCGCAGGTTCGGCAGAAACCGAGTCGGCTTCTGATTCCGCCAAAGGAATCTGCTCGAAGAAGCAGCTGTATTTGCCTGTATGGCAGGCCGCTCCCGTCTGGTCCACCTTGACCAGCAGGGTATCTCCGTCGCAGTCATAGGCCACGGAGCGCACCTTTTGCTTATTGCCCGAGGTTGCGCCTTTGTTCCAAAGCTCTTTGCGCGACCGGCTCCAGAACCAGGTTTCCCCGGTTTGCAAAGTCTGCTCCAACGATTCCCTGTTCATGTAAGCAAGCATTAGCACTTCCTTCGATACGGCGTCCTGCACGACGGCGGGCACCAATCCCTGGGCGTCCCAGCGAATTTTGTCGTATAAAGCGTCTTTCTCTGTCATCGAATCTCCACTCCCCTGTTTTTCAGCTGCTGTTTGACCCCTTCGACCGTCAGTTCTTTATAATGAAAAATGGTAGCCGCGAGCCCCGCGTCTGCTTTCCCTTCCGTAAATACATCGTAAAAAATGTTCCGCGGTGCCCGCTCCTCCGGACGCGATAACAGGAATGCCGACGGCTTCCGAAATCGCCTTGGTCAGCCTCAGGTCGAATCCATCCTTGGTTCCGTCCGCGTCCATGCTCGTAAGGAGCAATTCCCCCGCGCCGAGCCGCTCCGCTTCGCGGGCCCATTCCAAGGCCCTGATCCCTGATCTGTTGCGGCTCCGTGGGTAAATACCTCCCACTCTCCCCAAGCTTCATTGTATTTGGCGTCGATGGCAACGACAATGCACTGCGAGCCGAACTTGGCCGCTCCGCCCGAGATAAGCTGGGGGTTTTTTTCACGGCAGCCGTGTTGACGCCGATTTTGTCGGCCCCTGCCCGCAGCATCCGCTTCATGTCCTCCACGGAAGAAATCCCGCCTCCCACGGTAAATGGGATGGTGATTTCTCCGGCTGTTTTTTTTCTGACCACCTCGACCATCGTCGCCCTGCCTTCCACCGACGCGGAGATATCCAGAAAGACGAGCTCGTCTGCGCCTTCCCGGTCATAAATGGCGGCAAGCTCCACCGGATCTCCGGCGTCCCTCAGATTGACGAAGTTCACACCTTTGACCACTCTGCCGTCTTTGACGTCAAGGCACGGAATAATTCTTTTCGCAAGCACCTTCGTTTCTCACTTCCTTTTTTATTGATCCGATATCCTGTGCATTCCGCTGCCGATCGTTATTTGGACAAAAGCTTATGGGCTTCTTCCAGCTGTATGCTGCCCGTGTAGAGCGCCTTGCCTACAATCGCGCCGCCTACGCCTTCCTGCGAATGCTGCGACAGGGCGGCAAGATCCTCATAACGGCTTACGCCCCCCGACGCGATCACGGTTTGGCCCGAAGCTTGTGCAAGCTGCACGATAGCTTCCACGTTAGGCCCGCCCATCATGCCGTCGCGGGAGATGTCGGTGAAGATGAACGTCTTCGCGCCTTTGTCGGCAAGAGATTTGGCAAGCTCCTCCGCCTTCACTTCGGAAGTTTCCAGCCAACCGCGGGTGGCCACACAGCCGTTGCGGGCATCGATGCCGATGGCAATACGGTCGCCGTACTCACGCAGCACGTTTTCGACAAAGGCGCGGTCTTCAATCGCGGCCGTTCCCAGAATAAGACGGGAGACGCCCAGCGACAGCATGTGTTCCACATCCCGTTCCGTACGGATGCCCCCGCCCGCTTGAACGGGCACTCCCACGCTGCCGGCAATCTCGCCGATCAAACGGTCGTTCACCGGATGGCCCGCCTTCGCGCCGTCCAGATCGACCAAGTGGATCCAGCGGCCTCCTTGCGCTTTCCACAGCATGGCGGCCTCCAAAGGATTTTCGTTGTACACGGTTTCCCGGTTATAGTCCCCTTGGACGAGACGAACGCATTTGCCCCCGCGAATATCGATCGCCGGATAAATAATGAATGAAGACATATCGGACCCCCTGCGGTTTATTGACGCACCTTGTTTTTGCACAGATTGAGAAAATTGCCGAGCAGCTTGATGCCGACATCGCCGCTTTTTTCCGGGTGAAACTGCATTCCGAACAGATTATCTCTACCTACAATAGCCGTGACATCCTGAAAATAGCCCGTGGTAGCGAGAAGATCCTCTTTACGGTCCGGAATGACATGATAAGAGTGGACAAAATAAACGTGCCCTTCCTCGAGATCTTGAAAAAGAAGGCTCTTCTGCCGGTACTCAAGCCGGTTCCAGCCGATGTGAGGGACCTTGTAGTCCCCCTTGAACCGAACGACCTTACCCGGAAGCAGATTCAGTCCTTCATGGCGGCCATGCTCTTCGCTTTCGCTGAAAAGAAGCTGCATGCCAAGACAGATGCCGAGGAGAGGCGTGCCGGAGTCCGCAATCTTTTGTACCGTTCCCCGCAGTCCGTTTTCGGCCAGATTCCGCATTGCATCACCAAACGCGCCAACGCCGGGCAGGATGACCCCGTCGGCCGACAGAATCGTCTGTTCGTCGGAGGTGATCACGCTACTGTAACCCCGCCTTTCGACGGCTTTCGAGACGCTGTGAAGATTGCCCATGCCATAGTCGATAATCGCGATCATCTTACAGCACTCCCTTCGTCGAAGGCACTCCTTGCACACGCGGGTCCACGGTTGCCGCCTCATCGAGCGCGCGGCCCAGCGCTTTGAACACCGCTTCGACCATGTGATGGGTATTTTTTTCCCATAATGTACGATCACGTGAAGGGTAACGCGGGCTTCGAGCGCAAACTTCCACAGAAACTCGTGGATCAGCTCCGTAGTAAGGCTCCCTATTTGTGAAGAAGGATATTCCGCCCTGTATTCAAAATGCGGCCGGTTGCTTATATCGATCACCACTTGGGCCAAAGCCTCATCCATTGGGATGAAGACATTGGCGTAGCGTTTGATTCCCTTTTTTGTCGCCCAACGCTTCTCTCAGTGTCTGCCCGAGGCAGATTCCGATATCCTCCACCGTATGGTGGTCGTCAATTTCGATATCTCCCTTAGCGTCGACGCGAAGATTGAATTGGCCGTGCTTTGTAAACAGGTCCAGCATATGGTTCAGGAACGGCACATCCGTTTTGATGTCCGAAACCCCGCTGCCGTCGACTTGAAAAGCCAGCCGGATATCCGTCTCGTTCGTACGGCGGGCCACAGACGAGGTGCGGCTTCCCGTAAAGTTGAATTGTTCGCTCATATTATGCTTCCCCTTCTTTAGCAAGCCGTACTTCTATCGCTTGGGCGTGGCCTTCCAGCCTTCGTGGCGCGCCATGGAAATGATCTTTCGGCCGTTGTTCAACAGAGCCTCCCGGCTGTAGGAGATTACGCTCGATTTCTTGATAAAATCGTCCAGGTTCAAAGGAGACGAGAACCTCGCCGTTCCGTTCGTGGGCAGAACATGGTTCGGTCCCGCGAAGTAGTCGCCGACAGGCTCCGGCTGTAAGGCCCAAGGAAAATCGCTCCCGCATTTTCAATTCGGGCCAGGCAGGAGAAAGGCTCGTTCACAAGCAGTTCCAGATGCTCCGGCGCGAGCCGGTTAACGACCTCAATCCCTTCGTCTATGGAATCGACGAGGAGGATGGCCCCCTTGTTCGCGATCGATACCTCCGCGATATGCTTCTTCGGCAGCTCGGCCAGCTGCCGCTCCACCTCCGCCTGTACGGCTTCGGCCAGCTCACGCGCCGGCGTCACCAGCACCGCCGGCGACAGCTCATCGTGCTCGGCCTGCGCCAGCAGGTCGGCGGCCACAAACTGCGGATCGGCCGTTTCATCGGCCAATACCGTAATATCGGTGGGCCCCGCGATCATATCGATGTCGACAGCGCCAAACACGTAGCGTTTGGCCAGGGCGACATAGATATTGCCGGGGCCCACGATCTTGTCAACCGGCGCGATGCTCTCCGTGCCGTAAGCGAGAGCCGCTACCGCCTGCGCTCCGCCTGCGCGGTAGATCTCGGTGATTCCCGCCTCGGCGGCCGCCACCAGGATGTACGGGTTGATCTCCTGCGCGCCCGCCGTTGCCGGCGGCGTCGCCATGACGATCTCCCGTACCCCCGCGACCGCTGCGGGAATCGCATTCATCAGCACAGAGGAAGGATAGGCTGCCTTGCCTCCCGGCACGTACACGCCTACTCTGTGCAGAGGGCGAACCACTTGCCCGACGATGCTGCCGTCGGGCTGCAGATCCATCCATGAGCCGCGCTTCTGCTTCTCATGGAAAGCCCGGATGTTCGCTGCGGCCTCGCGCAGCGCCTCCAGGAACTCGCTGTCCACCCGCCCGTAAGCCTTCTGGATCTCTTCGGCAGACACGCGAAGATCACCGATCTTCACCCGGTCCAGCTCCTCTGCATAGCGGAACAGCGCGGCGTCTCCTTCCGCTCTTACCCTGCGGATGATCTCCAATACCGTGGCGTTCTGTTCCTCGGTGCCGTAGTCCAATTCCCTTCGCAGCTGAAACTCGCCAGCAGGCATGATCCTGATTCCCACAGTACACTCCCCCTTCGCAATTTACTTGCTGAAATCCAACCCTTTCTTTCCGTCAACGCTTGCCGCCTGTCTACTTCGCTCCGACCGCCAGCGCAGCCTGCAGCTTATCGCACAGCTTCTGGATCGCTTCGTTCTTCATCCGGTAGCTTACCCGGTTCGCGATCAAACGACTTGTAATAGCGAACATCTCTTCCTGCTCCACCAGCCGTTCTCCTTCAGAGTCTGGCCGGTTTCCACCATATCCACAATCCGGTCCGCCAAACCGATCAAAGGCGCCAGCTCTATCGAGCCGTTCAATTTGATAACTTCCACCTGCTGGCCCCGCTCCCGAAAATATTGGGATGCCAGGTTCGGATACTTCGTAGCGACTCTCGGATTGGGGGTCGGCTTCCAATCCGGCAGACCGATGACGGACATCCTGCACCGCGCAATGCCCAGATCCATCAGCTCATATACATCGCGGTTCTCTTCCATCAGCACGTCCTTGCCCACCACTCCGATGTCCGCCACGCCGTACTCGACGTAAATCGGCACATCTACAGGCTTGGCCAGAATAAATTCCATTCCCGCCTCCGGCGCCTGTACAATCAGTTTGCGGGATTCATCCATCTCGTCCACAATCGGAAAGCCCGCGCTTCGGAACAGCTTGGAAGCTTGCTTGTAAATCCTCCCCTTGGGCATAGCCACTTTCAACAGCTCGCTCATAGTCCGCCTCCTTCCTGGCATTATTATATAGGGACCTTTAATCGAAGATTAAAGTCTCTCCATCTTATATAAATGAAATCACGTCTTGATACACGGTGTCCGCGCAGCGTACGCTTCCGTCCTGAAGCCGTTCGGTCCGCGCCTCTTCCTTTCCCTTCACGAGCCGGGTGACGACGATGAGCATCGCGGCTGCGCATCTCACCGGCGCACCTCAGCGCCTCTGCCCGTTGGCCTGCACCGTACTGAACGAGCACCTTGCCGGCTCTTCCTCAGGCATGGACTGGGATAGAATCTCGAGAATCCGGTTCGTCTTGAGCGCAAAACCCGTAGCCCCCGCCGGGCGGCCGAACTGTTTTAACAGGTTGTCGTATCTTCCTCCGCTGCATACGGGAAATCCCAGATCGGCGGCATACCCTTCGAACGTCATCCCTGTATAATAGGAAAAAAAATCGCCAAGCATCGTCAAGTCAATCATGACGTGCGGAGTGACTCCGTAATCCTTCAGCGCGTCCCACACTTCGCACAGATGCCGGATCGACTGCTGTGCAAGCGGATCCTGTGTCACTACGGAAGCCTGTTTGCAAATTTCCTGACCGCCCCTCAGCCGCAGAATTCCTTCCAATTCCTTCAGTACGTCCGCGTTAGAGGTGACTTCGTGAATCTTTTCTCTGTAGCCCACATAATCACGGTTTAACAAAAAATTGTTTGAGCTGGCTCTGCAGGTCTTCCCGGCCCTTGAGCGTCTCATTGAACAGCCCGGTCAAAAAAGCCGATATGCCAATGGCAATCTTGAAATTTTGAACGCCGGCAGCCTGCAGGCTGGCAATCGCCAAGGCGATGATCTCAGCGTCCGCCTCGGGAGAGGCATCTCCCACTAGCTCGACCCCGGTTTGAAAAAATTCCGACTCCCGTCCCGCTTCGTCATCGAACGCCCGAAATACATTGGAGTGGTAAGACAGCCGGATAGGAAACTGCGTCTCTTTCAATAAAGAAGCGACCACCCGGGCAATTGGCGCCGTCATGTCGGACCGCAGCACCAGAGTCGTGCCCTTGCGGTCCAACAGCTTGAACAGCTTCTTGTCTTCCGTAGCGCTTGAAATACCTACCGTGTCGTAATATTCCATCGTTGGTGTTATAATTTGATGATATCCCCAGCGTTCCATGCATTGAAGTACCTGATATTCTATTTTACGCAGCCTGGAAACCGCGGCAGGCAAAAAAATCCTTTACGCCTGTCGGCTTCTCAAATACTTTAGGTTTGGACAAATCGATCACCTCGACGTCTTTCAATTCGCTTTAGTTCGCTACCATACTACCAAATTAAAGAGGGTAAACGTAGTTTACCACTCTCTTATATTGACAGTCAATGTTAATTGTTATGATTTCCAATATTGGGCAATGTCGCAGAAAGTGCACCCTTCTCCAAACTCAAATTAGCGATTAGAAAAAAGATCCGAACAGATATTATTTAAAAGTTCAAAAAAAATATCCCGCTGCCAGCGGGATATTTAATCTGCTCTGTCTCTATCATGCTCTGTGGAAGCTTCTGGATACCAGACCGACCAGGAACACGAACAATGCTGCACCGATAATGGCTGGAATGATGGCAAAACCGGCAATGTTCGGACCCCAATGGCCAAACAGCAGGTTGCCGATCCAAGCCCCTACAAAGCCTGCGATCATGGAACCGATAACTCCGCCAGGCATGTCCGCTCTGACAATAGCATCTCCGATAAGACCTATGACGATAGCCATGATAATACTGATTAGTAATCCTAGCATTGGATCCAACTCCTTTTCGCTGATTTGTTGTGGTGCTTATCTATTTGTAACCCCAACAAACAAAATTGAATCGGAAAGGCAGGATCTGGAGGATCAGCACAAACAGTGACGGACCGCATTCAAGCTTCGATCACCCAGCATGGCAAAACAACAGTCAAAGCAACAAACGCGTTACAGTCACAGGCCGCTTCCAAACTTCGATCGCAGCCGCGCTTTGCGGCGCAGCATGGCGGGTGGTCAGACCCCACGCTTATCATCCAGCTCCCGAAGAGGGTTTCCCCCGACAAAGCTGCCCGGCTGCACATCTTTATGGACTACAGCCCCTGCCGCAACAACCGCGTTATCCCCGATGCTGACTCCCGGCAGTATGGTTGTATTGGCGCCGATCAAGACATTGGCGCCGATCCTTACCTCGCCCAGCCGGTATTCATGTATTAAATATTCGTGAGCCAATATCGTCGTATTGTACCCGATGACGGAGTTATCCCCCACCGAAATCTTTTCCGGAAAGAAAACATCCGGCATCACCATCAGAGCGAACGCCGTGTTTTTCCCAACCTTCATTCGAAGCATACTGCGGAAGATCCAATTCTTGAAACGGAGGGAAGGTGAAAACCTTGCCAGGCTGATCCATACAAAATTCCACATCCCTTTCCAAGGGCTGACCGTCTTGTAGATCTGCCAAAGCGAATTAGGCCCTTCCACCGGGAATCTCTCCGTCCTTCTCAAGGTTAACCCCTCTCTACTCCAACGATATCTAAAAGCTGCGGCATCGTATCGATGATATGATCCGGTTTGTATTGTTTCAGGTAATCCATTCCCTTCAAGGACCAAGCTACGGCCACCGAGGTAACTCCCGCATTCTGGGCGGCCTCGATATCGTAGTGGCTGTCTCCGACCATAACGGCGTCCTCCGGCTCGCACCTAACTCGCCCAAAGCTTCAGAATTCCTTCCGGATGCGGTTTGGGATCTGTCACGTCTTCTACGGTGACGATCGTTTCCACAAACCCGTCCAGTCCGCAAAGCTTAAGTCCCATATGTGTGGTCTTTCTTACTTTACTTGTTACAATCCCCATGCGAACTCCAGCCTTTTGCAGCTCAGACATCGTTTCCTTGACCATCGGGAACTCCGTCACCAGCTCGTCATGGCGGGAGACGTTGTATTCCCGATAAGCTTGAATATACTCGTCCACTTCCTGCTTGCCCGTAAAATTGCGGAACTGGTCGATCAGAGGACGCCCCATATGCGGAATCAGATTCTCTCTCGTATATTCAATAGGGGTGATGCCCTTCAACACATGCATAAAAGTTTCCAGTATCAGTTCGTTCGTATTGATAATCGTGCCGTCCAAATCGAATAAAACAACTTTTATCATGACTGCGGACAGCTCCTTCTGCACCGTTAGGTTAAATTTTGCGGGTCATTTGCCAAAGGTTTGTCGGATACTTCCCCTCTCGGAGCCTTTGGCGCTTTGGCCGATACTATCGGGTCCGGATACCTTTGATCGGCATATCCCATTTTTTTCTGCGCGCAACGATGATTATTACAGCCGCTGCAACGATAATGACTGCCAACAGCTGAGATATTCTCACATTTCCGTAGGCCATATTTCCCGGCTCGAAGAGAACGGTCATTGGCGACCAAAGCGCATCCATAATGGATTTGAGCCACGCGGGACCGTCAAAAGCCAAACTGTCCGTACGCAGCCCTTCGATAAAGAACCGGCCGATGGAATACCATATAAAATAACTGAGGAACAGCTCTCCCGCCCTTAAAAAAATCTCTGGCGCCTTAGCAGCAGCAAAAGCGCTAAACCTGCCAGGTTCCATAAAGACTCATATAAAAAAACGTAGGATGATAGAACGTTCCCTCAATGTTCATCTGGTTTACGATAAAATCAGGCAGATGAAGCGTATTCCGCAGAAACGATTCCTGCACAGGCTCTCCGTGCGCTTCCTGATTGATAAAATTCCCCCAACGCCCGATCGCTTGTCCGATAATAAGCCCCGGGGCACAGATATCCGCAATTCTCCAGAAATTATAGCCTTTCGCCCGAAAATAAAAAATATGCCCCGATGATCGCGCCGATCAGAGCCCCATAGATGGCAATGCCACCTAACCATATGGCAGGTATTTCAGCTAAATGGGATTTGTAATAATCCCATTTGAAAGCTACATAGTAAATACGTGCCCCGATGATAGCCGATGGCACTCCGATCAACAGCATATCCATGAAAAAAAATTCCGCGGGAATTCCAAAGCGTTTGCCTTCGCGGGCGGCGAGCAACATTCCCACCAATGCGGCGGCGCAAGAATCAATCCATACCAATGAATTTTGAGCGGCCCCAGAGCAATGGCGACCGGATCTATTGCAGTGTACATTGCAAACCCCTTTCTAAAGCTCACCTATTCAAAAAATTACTTTTTTATTCCAAGTCGTCTATATCTTCCGACAATGATTCTGTCAGTTTATTCGTGAACTGCAACGCCGCATTGTATCCCATCCGCTTTAAACGATAGTTCATCGCGGCGACTTCGATGATAACGGCCAGATTTCGTCCGGGACGAACCGGAATGGTGACCAGCGGCACATCCGTATCGATGATCCGCGTGGTTTCCTCGTCCAGGCCCAAGCGATCGTACTGCTTATCCTGCTGCCACGTTTCCAGTTGGGCGACCACGCTGATGGTTTTGACATTGCGCACAGCTCCCGCTCCAAACAAGGTCATGACGTTTATGATACCGACGCCGCGGATTTCCAGCAAATGACGGATCAGTTCAGGGGCATTCCCCGCCAGGACATTCTCAGCCGGCTGCCGGATTTCCACCGCATCGTCCGCCACAAGCCGGTGTCCTCTTTTGACGAGCTCCAATGCGGTTTCGCTCTTGCCGATTCCGCTGCTTCCGGTTATCAGCATACCGATTCCGTACACATCGACTAGCACTCCATGGATGGTCGTGGTCGGGGCCAGCTTATTCTCCAGAAAATTGGTGATCCGGCTCGCCAGAATCGTTGTCGCCAGATTCCCCCGCAGTATAGGAACGCTGGACTTCTCCGCCTGTTCGAGCAATTCCGGTGGAACGTCCAAACCCCTGGTCACTACAAAGCATGGAGTGTCGGGCGATTCACACAACCGCTGGATGCGGTCCCTTTTCTGTTCTTTGGATAAGGTTTCATAAAATGTAAGTTCGGTTCTTCCAAGCATCTGTATGCGGTCCGTGGGATGATAATGAAAATATCCCGCCATCTCCAGGCCCGGACGGTATAAATCCGCCGTGGTAATTAATCTTTTCAAGCCCTCTGCCCCGGCAAGCACTTCCAAATTAAATTTAGCGGCCAGCTCGGACGATTTCACACCTTTAGCCATACGAACAGACTCCTTTTTTTTCGATATCCTCATCGTAATGGAATTGATCTTTGAAAGCAACCCCTGCAAGGGTCTTCTAATCCCCAGCCCATAAAGCGAAGAGCGTGTTCAACCGCACGAAAAAAAGCCAGCTGCGAACAGCTGGCTCTTATATTCTATAAAAAAAATTAAGCGTTAACCAAGATGGACTCGGTTGTTGTTTTATCAAAGAAGTGAACTTTATTCATATCCAGAGCAAGCTTCACCTGCATGCCTTCTTTAAGGCCGGCACGGCCGTCTACACGGGCGATGATAGTACCCTTGCCTACTCCTGTCAGGTACAGGTACATCTCGTGGCCGAGGTTCTCGGAAACTTCGATGTCTGCGTTGATTACGGAGTTAGGGGAAGCTTCAAGAAATACGGGCTCTTCATGAATATCTTCCGGACGTACGCCCATGATTACTTCTTTGCCTGCATAGCCTTTGTCTTTCAAAGTTTTCGCGCGGCCTGCAGGAACTACCAGTTTTACATTTTCTGCTTTAAAAGTAAGGTTACCGCCTTCATCGGACAAGGTTCCGGAAATGAAGTTCATCGAAGGAGATCCGATAAAACCGGCAACGAACATATTTACAGGGTTAGTGTAGATTTCTTCAGGAGAAGCAGCTTGTTGAATGATGCCTTTATCCATAACGACGATACGGTCGCCCATTGTCATCGCTTCGGTTTGGTCGTGCGTTACATAGATTACAGTAGTTTCCAGACGCTTGGCCAATTTGCTGATTTCAGCGCGCATTTGTACGCGAAGTTTGGCGTCCAGGTTGGAAAGAGGCTCGTCCATCAAGAATACTTGCGGTTCACGAACGATCGCGCGGCCCAAGGCGACACGCTGTCTTTGTCCGCCGGAAAGAGCCTTCGGCTTACGATCCAGCAAATGCTCGATATCAAGGATTTTCGCGGCTTCACGAACGCGGGCATCGATGTCGCTTTCTTGAACTTGCGCAGCTTCAAACCGAACGCCATGTTCTGGTATACGTTCATATGCGGATAAAGCGCGTAGGACTGGAACACCATGCGATATCGCGGTCCTTCGGCGCTACATCGTTCACTAGACGGTCGCCGATGTACAATTCGCCTTCGGAAATTTCTTCAAGCCCTGCGATCATGCGCAAAGTAGTGGATTTACCGCAGCCTGAAGCCCCTACCAGAACCAGAAATTCTTTATCTTTAATTTCCAGATGAAAGTCTTTTACCGTTGCTTCTTCGTTGCCTGCATACTTTTTTGACGATATGATTTAAACGAACACCTGCCATGAGTGAATCCCCCCGAATAATAGATTCTTGCCGGACGCTGTACCCTGTACAGTTCCCTATTGGATAATTATATCTTAACTCAGTCAGGCACCTGTGACTATGCACAATGTTCACAAAAAAAATTAAATCCTTTTCGTCACTTTATACAATAGCAGCGCCAGCTTTACCAACACGGCATCCGAAAACGTACGGACGTCGTAGCCGCTTCCCCTTTAAACTTATCCAGACGGTAAAGCAGCGTATTCCGGTGGATATACAGCTTCTTGGCGGTCTCGCTCACATTGCAGTCCAAAGAGAAGAACATTTCCAGAGTCATCAGCGTCTCATTGTCCACCGCATAATCCATCCGGTTAAGCACCTTTTCCAGGAAGAGCTCCTTCTCCGCATCGGGAATTAAATGAAGAAGCTTCTCCAGCTGCAGGTTCCATGGAAAATGAACATTGTCGGCGATATGATACGTTTTGCCCAGCATCATCGTCTCCCGCAGACCGGACACAGCAGCTAATAAAGACTTCACCGGTTTGATAGGATAGTGGATGGACAGATGGCACTCGCCAACCCATTCATTGGACAGCATGTCATACAATCCGCCGCATAAATCTTCAAGATTCTGCTCCAGGCTGTCTTCTTCTTCGCTGTCCTTATCCTCGTTCGACGCGCCGGCGAGAATCGTTTCCGAGGCGAGAATGAGCCATTCTTTTTTTTCCATCAACGGAATGAGGCAATTTCAATATCGAAAAAAAGGATTCCAGAAGCTTTTTTTAAATCGGCATAATGAACCCGCCTTACAGGCGAATATTCCCCGTATAAAAGAATCGGCACCTGATTTGAATATAGAGAAACCTGGGCCGTGAGAGCGTCGGGCGTTTCGGCATTCGTCACTCCTTGTTCCATCTGCTGCTTCAGCCATTCGCCGATCGCCAAGGCCCTTCTTTCATCCTCGGAGCCCCAGCCCGACTGCTGCTTTTTTCTGTGCGGAGGAACGCTTTGTTTCAACCGTGAGCTCAATCAGCCTTCTTTCCGACTCGGAAATGGCCTCTTGATCCACCTGCAGGGCAGTGATATCCCGGCTTGATTCTCCAGATAAAATAAAACTTTATTTTCCTGCACCACGCTTTGAGCTGCCGAATCCGCGGAGGGAGACTCGTTCGTGGCCCGGTTCCACACTGCTTCCGTCACTTTTGTTATCGACAAATGCGTTTTCAAAATGCTCTGCAGCTGCTCCTTCATTTGCTCCCAATCCATTCTGTCGGCTCCTTCTTCTCTGTACTCTTCGTTTTATTGTAACATATTGTGCCTCTCGGATTATGGAATAATAGACATAAAAAAAGAGAATCCCCCGATTTGAGGCATTCCCCCTTGTCCTGCAGAGCGAAAGCAGTCAGCTTCTGGCCAGCTGTTATTATTCAGCTAAAAGACAGCATGAGAATGATGGACAGCAACGAGAACAAAGCGCCCACCAGATACAGGAACGAGACCGTCTGAGTCTGCGTCAATCCCCACTGCATCAGGCTGTGGTGAGTATGCAGCTTGTCTGCGGTGTGAAGCCCTTTCCCCTGCATAAATCTGCGGGAGAACACAATGACCGTATCCAGGATTGGCACGCCAAGCGCCAGAACGGGGACCAGGATCGACACAAATGTGGCGCTTTTAAAAGCGCCGTCTATCGCAATAACAGCCAAAGCATACCCGAGAAATATCGCGCCCGCGTCTCCCATGAAGATTTTGGCAGGATGGAAATTAAACAGCAGAAACGCAATTGCCGCACCGGCCAGAATGGCGGACATGACGCCCGGCTCCTCCTGCTTTTGTATGACCGAAACGATCAGCAGAGTCAAAGAGGAAATGGTTACGATGCCAGAGGCAAGACCGTCTACGCCATCGATAAAATTAACCATGTTTGTAATCCCGAACACCCATGCCATTGTGCCGAGCCAGACTAACCATACAGGGAAGAAAACCATTTCCATATGGGCCGGATTCGTCATTCCGATAATCTCAATCCCGAACCATAAAGGAACCGACGACACCACGATATATACGATTAAGCGGGGCCAGACAGGAAATTCCCGTCCTTTTGCCTTAAATCCGTCATCCAGCAGCCCGACCAGCACAAGAACCGTTCCCCCGGCAATGATCGACAAGGTTTGATCGGATATGCCAAGGAATAATATCAACGAAATGACACAGCCTATGTAAATGGCTACCCCGCCCATAAGAGGAATGGGATTTCGGTGAATTTTCCTGTTGGTGGGCCGATCTACAAAGCCGTATTTTACAGCCAACATTTTGACAAAAGGCACCAGTAGTAAGACAATACCGAAGCTTGTGATCAAAGGAATGATAAATTTCAAATCGGTGAACCCCCTTTTTTTGAATGAGCCGCACTCCGGGTTCCTACAGCATCAAGATGGATAACCATAGATTTCCCAGCCAGGAAAGAACCATTCTTGATTACGGTTGGAAAATAGCTCCTACTGTACGTGATACCTACTTTTAAACGGAATATGGAATTTTATAACTGATGCCAAAAGGAGTTTTTTGCACGATGAAATCGACCTTCACTTTGCCTTACGGCAAAAAACCTGACACAGATCGAGTTGCCCGTACGGCCTAACCTGCACTGGATCCGTTATAACTCCGCACCTGCTGCGGATCCGCATATGTTGATGAAGCGATCCCTCCTGCAGCCGATCAGTTCCCCGCGGTTACAGGAGCTTGCAGCGAGTGCCAGTAAAGCTGTCATACTGGTAAGCGACAAGAGCCGTCTTTGCCCCAGTGATGTGTTTCTCCCGCTGCTGCTAACGGAACTGAATCAGGGGGGGCTGCAGGATGCAGACATCAGTATCGTCGCAGCAGTCGGGACTCACCGCAAAATGACTCAGACCGAGCTCATTCAGTTGGTTGGAGAGCAGGTATACTCTCGGATTAAGGTGGTTAACCATTCGCCGCTCGGCGAGGATTGTGTTTATGTTGGGACCACCTCACGAGGCACGCCGGTTGAAATCAACCGTTCGGTGGTGGAGGCCGGCCTACGCATTGCTACGGGGAATATTGAACCCCACGCGCTTGTGGGCATATCGGGAGGGGTCAAAGCTTTGTTTCCAGGGACGGCTTCCAAAAAAAATCCATCTCCATCAACCACGGTTATTCTTTAGAGATCAAAGCAGAGCTCGGCCAGACCGATAACGGAATCCATGAAGATTTAGTCGAAGCGCAGCAGTTTGTTCCGGTACATTTTTTTGTTCAATGTGATTGTAAATCATCAGCAGGAGATCATGGATTGTGTCGCAGGCGATGTGATTGAAGCCCACAAGAGGGGAATATCCACTGTACGCGAACGCTTTATCGTAGAAGTTGGGCAAAAATATGACACGGTGATCTGCTCGGCGGGAGGGCACCCCAAAGATCAGAATCTCTATCAAGCTGTGAAATCGTTGCGGAATGCGGCGGCTGTCACCCGCACCGGGGGGACGTATACTGCTGCTGGCCGAGTGTTCGGAACACTACGGTAATCCTGCGCTGCAGGAGTGGCTGGAGCGCGGCAAGAACAGAGAGCAGATGTGTTCCGAACTCAAGAGGGAGTTTGTGCTGGGCGCGCATAAAATTCTACAAATCGACCAGGTGCTTCGCAGTCATCAGGTGCGTCTTTATTCCGCGATGCCGTCTGCTTTTGTTGAATTATGCGGGTTTCAGGCGGTTAGTGATCTGCAGGCCGAATTGGAGGAGATGTTGTCGGACCCCGGTCAGTCTGTGGCTGTCATTCCGCATGGCGGAATCACTTTCCCGAAGCTAAAAGAACAGGAACAAATCCCCAAAAGTGAAGATAACCTTCGAAGCATATACCGATTATTTTTTTTGGGGAGCCCCCTTATCCACAGAACTTGCTTCCGATAGTTTCCTACACAGCAAAAAAAAGAGACCGCTGAGGTCTCTTCGATGTTAAAAAAAGTGAGCCATGAAGGACTCGAACCTTCGACACCCTGATTAAAAGTCAGGTGCTCTACCGACTGAGCTAATGGCTCAAAACGTAAGTGGTGGAGGCTGATGGATTCGAACCACCGAACTCGTAGAGAGCAGATTTACAGTCTGCCGTGTTTAGCCACTTCACTAAGCCTCCGTGGAATATTGTAAAAAAAAGTGGCTCGGGACGGAATCGAACCGCCGACACGAGGATTTTCAGTCCTCTGCTCTACCGACTGAGCTACCGAGCCATACAGGAGGGATCATCGGGCAAAAAAAAAAGAATTGAAATGGCGGAGCTGACGAGATTCGAACTCGCGGTCTCCTGCGTGACAGGCAGGCATGTTAGGCCTCTACACCACAGCTCCGTATTCAATTAATTTACTGGTGCCGTCGAGAGGACTTGAACCCCCACCTACTGATTACAAGTCAGTTGCTCTACCAATTGAGCTACAACGGCAAGAAAACTTTATGGTGGAGGCTGACGGGATCGAACCGCCGACCCTCTGCTTGTAAGGCAGATGCTCTCCCAGCTGAGCTAAGCCTCCATTTAACGACAAGCAATATTTTACTACATTAACAATTGGCATGTCAATGTGTTTTGGTAGCGGCGGAGGGGCTTGAACCCCCGACCTTACGGGTATGAACCGTACGCTCTAGCCAGCTGAGCTACGCCGCCATACATTCAAAATCAGTGGCGGAGAGAGAGGGATTCGAACCCTCGCACCACTTACGCAGTCTAACCCCTTAGCAGAGGGTCCCCTTATAGCCACTTGGGTATCTCTCCAATGTAGACACAACAAATCAAGTACAATAAGCTTTGCTTTAAGCAAAAAAACTTATGCCCTGAAAACTAGCAGCGAATTCAACATAAGCTTGTTTGTTCTTTCGAGCCCCGAAAAAAA
>BBFE01000039.1 GCA_001313085.1 Paenibacillus sp. JCM 18996
GGCGGCTGAGCTCCTCGGCTGCGGCGGTCCACTCGTTGTACCGCCCAGCCTGCTCGCGCCCCCGCCGCAGCGCCCCTTCCGTCTCTTCGATCTCCTGGAGCAGGCGGTGGATCTCCTGGTTCCGGCCTCTCGGCTTGAACAGCTGCTCCATCTCCGCCGCCAGCTTGCGTTCGGTCTCCATGATGGCGCGGCCTGTAGTTCCAAGGCCCGCGCTGTACAAATAACCGCTGATCTCCTCGCTCTGCAGCGTCCTCAGCTCCTGCAGCTCGCTGAGCCCGAACGCGAAGAGGCTGCGGTAGAGCTCCCCGCTCATCCCCCCGAGCAGCGAGCGGAGCAGCTCTTCACCGCCGGCCGTGCCGTCCCCCAGCGTAACCTTCACCGTACCGGAGGAGCTCCTTCCTCTGGCCCCCGCCTCTGACGCGCTTCCGGCTCCGGCCCGGCCTCCGGCATAACGTTCCACCAGGATCCGCTGTCCCTGCCGGTCAAGAAGCGTGAGCGAGCCGCCGTGGACGCCGCCGTGCAGCGGTTCGTACCGGCCTGCAGAGGAGCCCCGGGGCGGAAAGCCGAAGAGCGTCGCCCGGATAAATCCCATCAGCGTGCTCTTGCCCGCTTCATTCGCGCCATAGAACAGCGTCAACCCCGGACCGGGACGCAGCGTAAGGTCGCGCAGCGCGCCAAAGCCTTTCAGGTCGATGGATTCGATCCTCATCCATCCCACCCCCCGTCGCCAGCCAGGCTTTCGAGGATAAGCTCCTCAGCAGCTCGCAGCTTCGCCTGCAGCTCTTCATGGCTGCGCGCGCCTGCTAAATGCCTGCCCAGCTTAATGTGCCCCTGCAGCGCTCTAGAGCCCGGTCGGCGAAGGCCCCAAGCGCTAAGGGATCGTCTGCGAGCCGCTCCGACATCCGCATCAGCTCGCCCAGGAAACCGTTCTGCTCTTTTAATGCCTCCCGGTCAAGATCCGCCCCGGTCTGCGTCTCAAACGACTCAATCCAGACGAAGTCACTCTGCCGCTTTCGGCGTCACGAATTTCCGCCGTCAAATCCCGCAGCAAAGGTTCCTGTCCCAGCAGCCGATGCAGCGGGCCTCTGCCTTCCAGCACAAGCCGGATAACGGAGGCCCTTCCCCCGGCCTTCGTCCGGACGCGCTCCATTTCATTTTCTACAGCATCCTTCAGCTCCTGCACATTCTCCATCCCTTGAATCGACAGCCGTTCCACCTGCCACCGCACATCATCCAGGGCATGGAACGCCAAAGCGGTCCGAAAATCATCCGCCACATCGACAACATAGCAGCCTTTCGCGCCGGTCTCCCGGACGCTTCTTCCCTGCAGATTGCCCGGATAGACGACAGGCGGCCGTTCGCTTAGAACCCGCCGGTTATGTATATGTCCAAGGCCCAGTAATGGAATCCCGAGCGGACCAGTTCGTCCAGCCGGCATGGGGCATAGTTGTCATGCGCTCCGTCGCCGTCCACATTGGTGTGCAGCAGGGCGATATTGAATACGGACGCATCCTTTACGGCATAACGGCCTGACAAATTTTCGGTCATCGCCGCCGATCCGTAAGAAATCCCATGGATATGTGCGACGACGCCGCGATCCCCGATACGCACAGGCACCGTCCTCACATCGTCAGCCGGAAAAAAAATGGACGGATGGCGGCCAGCTCAGCTGCGCTCCCCGTCCGTCCAGCGGATCGTGGTTTCCGTGAATGATGAATACCGGTATATTGTGCTTGTGCAGGGCATCCATCGCCTTTTGAAAGCGGATCTGGGCTCTCAGGGACCGGTCGGACGCGTCGTAGACGTCTCCTGCGATCACCACAAAATCGGCCGTTTCCCGGACAGCCAGCTCAACCAGTCCGTTCAGGGCGGTGAAGGTCGACTCCCTCACCCGTTCCCTGACCGCTTCCGGCAGAGACTGCATCCCCCGGAAGGCTGTCCAGATGCAGATCCGCGGCATGTATAAAACGAAATAATTTCAAATCAAAAAAAACCTCCAACCCCGCAGCTCCAATTCTTCTTATCTGTCAAGTTTCAAATTGCCTCCGGTTTTCTTCTTTCTTTCCACCAAGCCGCTCCACGTCTCTCGCCAACCATCGGCATCGATTCGCTCCTCCGGCGTCAAACCGGCTCTCAGCTCCGCCTTTTATGGCTCTCATACACCGCCTTCAGTTGGGCCATGACCCGGTTCAGGGAGTAGTTGTTCTTGGCATGCTCCCACGCGTTCCTGGCCAGCAGATTGCGGTAAGCGGCGTCGGTCACCATTCTCTCGAGTGTCGATGCCAGCGCCATAGGGTCCCCTACCGGGACCAGCATCCCGTTCTTGCCGTGTTCGATTTGCTCCGCAATTCCGCCTTCATTCGTACCGACTAATGCCAGACAGCACAAAGCCGCCTCCGCAAACACCGAACCGAACGATTCCGCGCGGGAAGGCAGGACAAACACGTCGAAGAACGGCATAAACTCCTCGGGATGAAGCATGTAGCCGTAAAAAATCGTCTCCTCATATATATTGCAGTCGACCGCCAGCTTCTCGAGCTCCTGCCGGATCGGTCCGTCCCCGATAAGGTGAAGCACGAAATTGTGTCCCCGCTTTTTTTCAATTCCCCGCACGCGAGCAGCAGCGTATCCAGCCTTTGGCGGGCACGAGACGGCAGACTGTAATAAACTGGGTCACGGTATTATCGTGGATGACAGGCCGGAATCTTCTCTCGTCGAAACCGTTAGGAATGACTCCGACCCTGTCGGGATCCTGCATATACTCGGACAAATATTTTTTTTGAAAGCGTTCGACACGGTCAGAATTTGATCGAGCTTATACTCCAGCTCCCCGTAAATGGAAATAAGAAAAGCCTGTTCCGGGCCGTTCTCTTCGATTCTTCCGTTCAGCAGCAATTCCCTTTCGAAAGAGGAATGGATGGTCATAATGACCGGTGTCTCCGGAAACAGTTCTTTCATAGCCAATGCGGCAATCGGATGATGGGCATGTATAAGGTCGTATTTCGATGTCATCCGCATTTTGGTCCACCAGACATAGTCTTTATAAGTTTGTATATATTTATCGACGATCGGGTTTCCGGCGAAATCCCGCCAATCGAAGGTTGTAAATACTACTTCTCCGGTGCCTTTGCTGCGGATTCTTTTAGGCAAGGAAAAAAATATCCATCTCCCAACCTATTCCGTTAAAAGGCTCCACAAGGTAGGGCACCATCGAAGACACCCCGCCCGGCTGCTCCGGTGGAAAGAACATAGCTTGCAGAATTCTCATCATTTCCCTCCGTCGGCTATCTATTATTTATCCAGCTCCCCGCGGCCGTCAAGCACCCGGAACAAGCTCCATGGCAGCACTTCACTTTGCGGGGTTATTTCTCTCCCTTTATTGTAACTCCATCCGGCAAGATAGAAAAGCATACCCGGCCCGGGAAATTTCAACCTTACCCATACCCGGCATGAAAGTCTTTCCCCTTAAAAAAATCAAACATGCGTTCCCTTAATTATGGTAAAATAGTATGGGTGCAGAAAAAATCGGCATTTTCGTACTTTTTTTACACAGCACATAATCGCCTGATGCGGAGGGACGGCCAGTGGCCAACTTTGAGTTTATCGCAGGTTCCACGGGACATTTTTTTATACATATACGATTATACTGGTGATTCTGGTCATGATGCTGGCCATATCCGTCCGCTTGCTGATCGGCCACCGGAAGAAAGCTTATTTCTCCACGACTGTGTCTCTATTGATCCTGATCGTCCATTATCTCCTGCTCTTTCGGATGGAATCGGGAACGGCGGCGCCTGTTTCCAATTACCTGTCTCTTTTGCTAAAAAAACCGTTTCCTACTTGCTTATCAACATGGGCATCTATCAGCTTTACAACCGGACCCGGACCAAGCATTATTTGTTCGTTTTCGGGCTCTTCGCCGCTGCCGCTGCATTGTCGCTGCCATATTTCTATACTCCGGGATTTATGCTTTCGGCAGCGGCGGAAGCGCAGGAGCTCTGGCGGGGAATAGGCTTGGAGCTGTATATGTTC
The DNA here is from genome assembly GCA_001313085.1 of Paenibacillus sp. JCM 18996. Next base: position 4,033 of record BBFE01000039.1, read on the forward strand.
GTGCTGATTTTTTCTCAGCCTGTACCTGGTCGCGCCTTCCATCGGCCAAACGGTCAAATTCCAGATCAGCGCAACCATATATTTTTTTCGCACAAATTTCGCATCTGCTGAACAGTTACATGTTCAAAGGCGTTCAAACAGTGCTGGCCTTCCTGGAATACGACCTTCCGGTGCTGTTTTACTTTTTTGATGTTCCTCATCCTGTTCGAGCGGGTGCTGGAGCTGATGCAGGCTATGTACCATTCTTCGGTGACCGACGGGTTGACCGGCCTGTATAACCGCAAATTTGTCTATAACCGGCTGGCCCGCTGTTTGAATCGCGGAATACCGGTCTCCGTCATTTTCGCCGATATCGACAATTTCAAGCTGCTGAACGACACCGAAGGACATCAGGTCGGCGACGAGGTGCTGCGGCAGGTGGCCCGGATCATGCGCGAAGAAACGGATGATTTCGGCTATGCCGGCCGTTACGGCGGTGAAGAGATGGTTGCGCTGATTATGGAGGAGGATGCCAAAGCGGATAAAATCGCAGAGAAGATCAGGCGCAGAGTCGAGCAGGAGACGATAGTGACGCTTAGCATCGGATTCAGCAAGCATAAAGAAAAGCTGTCTGCGGAAGAGCTGGTCCAACGAGCCGACGAAGCCATGTATACCGCCAAAACGACAGGCAAGAACCGGGTGGTGCCCTACGCAAAAGGCAGGAAATCGTCTGCCATCGTTTCCGTGTAGCTTATTTGAACTTTATTTGAAAACAAATATTTCTTCCACCGGCTTCTCCAGTTCTTCGCTGATTCTCTTGGCAGTAGCCGGTCCCACGCTCTTTAACGACCTTTCCAGCAGGGAAATGTAAGCATAGCTGATTCCGCACCGGGCGGCTAATTCCCTCTGGGTGAGTCCCTTCAAAATTCTCGCTTTTGCAAAAGCTTCAGTTTTGGCGTGGATCTTCATTCAGTGCACTTCCTATCTTGGAGATGTTTTGGTTAAACCTTCAATTTTTTTCCCATTATAACACATGAATTTACTAAAGCAACAAATAATGATAACTTTTGTTATATTAAATTTTACTTTTGTTTTAAGTTTTTTTATTTGAAGGCGGTGTCAATAGCTGATAAACTACAATTATTATACAAATATTTACCTGCGGCAGCTGTCCCCGCATTATCCAGATTCAAAGTTGGTGAATTCCTTGGATTTCTACGAAAGCTTGAAAGACTTGCGCAAATTGAAAGGTTTTACCATACGGGAGCTGGCCGACCGGTCAGGCGTGTCTACCGCCTACATTTCCCAGCTGGAGAACGGCAACCGGGGAATACCTTCTCCCGATGTCCTGATGAAGCTGTCCGAAGGCTGAACACCTCCTATGACACCTTAATGGAGCTGGCCGGATATCTTGAGCCAAATCCTCCGACAAAGTCCTCGAGCGCAGCCCGGTTAATCTGCGCCGATTTCTGCGGGACAATGAGCTCATATTTGACGGCAGACTGCTCACGGAAGAAGACAAAGAATGGGTGGAGCGCATGCTGACCGTGCTTTTCTGGAAAGAACGGCAGCGCTCGGAAACCTCGTAAGTCCCATGGCGACTGCGCTCCGAGCAGGCTGACATTCACGATCAGCTCCGTGAGGGGCTTTTTTTCTTGTTTAAAAAAAGTGAGTTCCCGGATAAAGAGAAAGTAAATTATTCTACAAATTTTTTACTCGGGGGGATTGTTCAATGCAGATGGAAGCTATCTATCACCGCATCAAAAAAACAATTGGATCTATGCATATGATGAGCGCACCTTACATATCCGGTTGCGGACGAAGAAAGACGATATCGATGCAGCCTATTTAATCGCAGGGGACAAATACAACTGGGGGGGGAACCTCCAGCCGGCATCGCATGTCCAAAATCGGCACGGACCTTCTATTCGATTATTGGCAGGCGGAGGTGCAGCCTCCGCATAAACGTCTGGTCTATGGCTTCGAGCTGCATTCGGGGGACGACGTCCGTTGGTTCACGGAGAATGGCTTTCCCGATGAGACGCCCGAAGGGTTTGAAGGCTTCTTTGAGTTTCCTTACCTGCATGCTGGCGATACATTGAGCCCGCCGTCCTGGGTGAAGGAATCGGTGTTCTATCAGATTATGCCCGACCGTTTCGCTAACGGCGACCGTTCGAACGACCCTGAGCAGGTACAGCCTTGGGGCGGCAAGCCGGAAGCGGACAACTTTTTTCGGAGGGGATCTGCAGGGGGTGATCGACCGGCTGGACTATTTGAGCGAGCTTGGCGTGAACGCGATCTATTTCACTCCCATTTTTTGAAGCGCACACTTATCATAAATACGACACTGTAGATTACCGTAAAGTTGATCCTCACTTCGGCACCGCAGAGACGCTTAAAAAAACTGGTGAAGGCGTGCCATGAAAGAGGAATCCGGGTTGTCCTGGATGCGGTTTTCAATCATTCGGGAAAAGGCTTTCCTCCTTTCCAGGATTTGATACTGCGCGGGCAGGCTTCCGAATACGCCGATTGGTTCCATGTCAAGGAATGGCCGATTACGGTAAAAGACGGAGTCCCTTCTTATGAAGCGTTCGGATTTGAAGGATCTCTTCCAAAGCTCCGTACAGAACATCCGGAAGTCAAGAAATATTTGTACGACACGGTGAAAAAAGTGGATGGAAGAAACGGGGATTGACGGCTGGCGTCTGGATGTGGCCAATGAAGTGGACCATAAATTTTGGCGGGGATTCCGGGACTTGGTTAAGGAGCTCAATCCCGACGCTTACATCCTGGGAGAAGTTTGGACCGACGCTCGGGTATGGCTGCAGGGCGACCAATTCGACGCGGCGATGAACTATCCTTTTATGTATGCGATGCATAAATTCGTGACGGGGAAGGCGGACGGCGCCCAATTTGCCCACAGCCTGACAACGAATTTAATGGGCCATCAACGCCAGGTCAACGAGGTGGCGTTTAACCTGCTCGGAAGCCACGACACCGCCCGTATTCTCACAGTTTGCGGTGAAAACGTCCAAAAGCAGATGCTGGCCGCAGCGGTGATGTTTACTTATGTGGGTACCCCCTGCATATTTTATGGCGATGAAATCGGATTAAGCGGCGAGAACGATCCGGACTGCCGCAAATGTATGGAATGGCAGACGGAGAAGCAGGATCGGAAGCTTTTCCGCTTCTACCAGAAGCTCATTTCTATCCGTAAAAGCGAGCCGGCTTTGCGCGATGGATCTATCGCTTTCCTGCACTGCAAGGAGAACGATAAGACAGTAGTGTACGAGCGCACGTCCGGCGGCGAACGCATTGTTGTTATATTGAACGGCGACGAGAATGCAGCCGAATACACGATGCAGTGCGGACAAAGCAAATGGACAGACTTGATCGCAGGTAGGGCGCTAGCTGTTTCGAACGGTGTGTTGAATTTAAAGCTGGCACCCAACGGATTCTACATTCTTAAGGAGCAATGACACAGACTGCAGCAGCAAAAAAAAGCGGGAAGAGACCATTGGCTCTTCCCGCTTTTTTTGCTGCTCGCGATCCCATCAGACCAACTGTTTATAACGAATCGGGTCTTTCGACCCCGCCTGCTCAAACCCTCTCAGCCGCAGCCGGCAGCTGTCGCATTCGCCGCAGGCTTCCTCCTGCCCGTTGTAACATGAAGTGGTCAGCTCGTATGGGACTCCGAGCCGAATGCCTTCGCTGACAATATCCGCCTTCGTCATATCCGCCAGCGGAGTTTCTATAGAGATCGGCTTTCCCTCTACTCCCACCTTGGTCGCATAGGCGATTACATCCTGCACCTTCTCGATAAACTCGGGGCGGCAGTCCGGGTAACCGCTGTAATCGAGCGCGTTCACTCCGATATAAATGGCCTGCGCTCCGATCGTTTCCGCATACGAAGTGGCAATGGACAAGAAGAGCAGGTTTCTCCCCGGAACATAGGTGACGGGAATTTCCGAAGCGTCCGCATCGATGCCTCCTTGTGCTGCATTAGGCACGTCAATGCTGTCGTCGGTCAGCGCACTGCCCCCGAAATCGCGAAGAAATCCCAGCTGGATTACTGTATGCCGGTTGGCCGTACCGTAAAATGCGGCCACCTGTCTCGCGTTCTCTATCTCTCTCTTATGTCTTTGCCCGTAATCGAAAGAAATCGGATATAGCTCGTACCCTTGGTCTTTGGCCATTCCCATGCAAGTTGTGCTGTCCAGGCCGCCGCTCAGGATGATAACCGCTTTTTTTATTTGCTGCAGACTCTCCGTTCATCATAGCCGCACCTCTTTCCTATACTCCTCTGGCCGCGGGATCCCAAATGATTTTGTGCATCTGCAGGTTCAGCTTCACTTGGGATAAGCCGTTAGCAATATTAACTCTACTAGTTTCACCGGGGGCATCGTTTCCCACACCGGACTGAACAAAGGCAGCGCCTTCGTCGGATGGGTTTCCAAAAGCTCCTTTGCCGCACGGAAATCGGCCTCGTTGCCGACGACAAACTTCAGTTCATCCTGGCCGCGAAGCAGAGGCAGATTGGTAAGCAGCATGGCGTCCGTCTCGCCCGAGGCCGGCAGCTTGTAGTCCATGATGTAACGAACCTTCGGCGAGCTCACGCGCTCCATGAAAAAAAACTGCAGGTCCACCGCGCCGTTCGTTTCGATATGAATGTCCTGTATATGCGCAAGTTCCAAAAGAGCCTCGATCAAAGCGAGCGATTTTTTCTTTATAAAGCAGCGGTTCCCCGCCCGTCAGGCAGATATGCCTCGACGAATACCGCTTGACCTGTTCCACAATCTCGGCGATCGTCATTACGCTTTCCGCTTCTTCCGAGGGTAACTGTATTTCGTATCGCACCAGGTGCAGCGCAGATTGCAGCCGAACAGCCGGACGAACACCGTTGGAAACCCGGCGCGGGTGCCTTCTCCTTCGACGGTTTCAAAAAAATTTCCACCATAGGTATTTTGATATCCCGCATTCACTCTTCCTCCATCCATGCCCTGGTCACAGCCGCATAGCTTGTCGGCGTTTCCCACAGCCGCATTTCTTCCAGCTTGATGTCCGGGTACAAGCCTTCATCCTTCAAAGCTCCGTCGATTTGCTCATACATCCAGACGACCATGTTCTCCGCAGTCGTGTTCATCGGAGGAAGCGTTTCGTTCAAATATTTATGGTCAAGCCGGTCAAGGACCCGCTTTTTTGACAATCCTTTTGATATCCGTAAAATCGATCGCAATCCCTCTCTCATCCACTTTGCCTGCCATGAGCACCTGCAGCTTATAAGTGTGGCCGTGGAGGTTCTGGCATTTGCCTCGTAGCAGTGAAGATGATGCGCGCTGTCAAATGTAAATTCCTTGGAAACGAGCACTGTTTTGTGATGATATTTCAATTGGTCCTGTTGAATGTCCTGACCTAAGATCTGGACTTTTCTCGGGATTTCGTAACCCACGAGCACCACCTCTATCGTTAAAAAAAATACTATTCATTATAGCACGCGATCATATGAATGCTCAATCTTTTCATATTTACGCGGGAGCAAATGAAAACTTGCATGTGAACCGATTCACTTATTTTTTGCAAGTTGGACTTGATTTCCTGAAGCCGGTCATTCTCCGATCGCAGCTCCAATTCCGTATGGCTGAGCAGCTCCGCAATATTCTCCGCCACGGAATCGGGCAGTTCTACCTCTTCCAACGATTTGACGACATACAGCAAGCACTGCAGCATCGCTTCCATACGGGATTTCTTTTTTTCCGTTCAATATACCTCAGTCAGAAAAAACCATATGTGAGATTTCTTCCTGGCTCAACTTCATAACCATGCCCCCAAACCAAGCTGCGACCTAAAACCGCTCCTTCCCTATTATCCAACTTTTTTTTGTCGAAACTTGAAAGAACAAATTTGCCAGGGAAACTGTAAACCGGCCTTCCAGGGGCTGCTCCAACGTGGAGGTTTTGCATATGTTCACAGGAAAAGCTGCGGTGCTGCATTTGGATTGAACACCAGCAACCGATGCGACCATACCCCGCCGCAATCCCCAAGTTTGTCGAATTTATCAGCATTTTATCTGCAGCCGCCAAACATTATTTCCTCTACATGAAAAAAAGAGGGGCATATGCCCCCCTGCCGCCGTATCAGTGAACCTGCTCCATTTCCACGAAGATCTCGTCGATCAGTTCATCATTATACATCATCGACATATTCAGACCGTCGTAGTCCTTTTCTTTATCCAGTTCCTGCATCAGCATCGAAACAATGAACTCGCGGTCGTCGGCAGAGCCCGGTTCGCGGAAATCGATAAAACCGGTCAACTGCCGCTGGCTGATATCGACAGTGGCCGTTCCGATCGGCAGCTCGCCGTAAGAGTCCTGGTAAATCTCATAAGTGAGCGTATCTCCGTCATCACGGGTCAGCATGACCGAATATTCTTCCTCGTCCATATCCTCGCTGTCCATGTACATTTCATCGTCTGCCTCATCCAGCAGGTCCTCATGGGTCAATTCGATCGTTTCCACCAACTTGCCCTCGAAGCTCATATGAATGACAGCCGTGTCAATTTCATCTTCATCAAAATCCTGCATCAGCAGGTCGGCAACCAGATCGATCTCATCTTCATCGGGCTCAAACATCCAATTCACGGTGCAGATAAGGTCTCTGCCGTAAATTTTGGCGAAGATCTCCGCTACAAATTCCTGGTCCTGGTCATACACATGGTAATCCACCCGGTTGCGCGCTTCGTCGATAATAACGAGTTCATATTCGTTGCCTTCAAGCAGATCGTCCGACAAATCATAATATTCCGCTTCATCTACAGCGTCCAGATCCGCCTCGGATGTTTCCCAGGACTCCGGGTCCACATCGTTAAAGCTCGCCTCATCGCCGGCCCATTGATAATCGTTATTGGCATCGTCCAAGTAAAGCTCGTCCTCTGCATCCACGATCCGATCCGCAAAAGCATCGTGATCATCCGAGGATATGACCAGGTCATACGGGCTGTAAGTGACTACGACATCGCATTCTTCCAAGTCCAGAGCGTCAACCAAAGCTTGAATGTGATTTTGAATGAAAAGAATAACTTCTTCTTTGGTTTCTTCGGATAAAGAGCTTTCATCCAATTGAACCGAACCGGCCATCCGATCCGATTCTCTGTAGAGTAAAGTCAGAGATCCCACATAGCGTTGATTGACAAGAATGTCGCACACTTCCCCGCCAGCAGTCTTTAAATCCGGTCTTAACGTGATCTGCGCCATGACCTCTCGCCTCCTGAGATGTTTGAATGCACTGCCTCTCATTAGAATAACCTGAGAGCGCCCAAATTATATGCACCCGCGGCAAACGTCCAGTCCTCTGAGCTAATTGTTCATAAAATAGGTATCACCAAGAGGGTTGACGGTTGCCGTCCATCCTTGAGGATCAGACCCAGGCAGATCATATTTAAAGGAGGAGTTCTCATGACTGGTGTAGGATACGGATATTCTTCCGTTGGAATTATTTTGGTCCTGTTTATCCTGTTGGTTATCATCACAAGAACATTCTTCATTTACTAATTTCGATCCTCATTCAAAACGAACCGCGCAGCGGGCGCAAAAACACACCCGCGAACCCGCACACAGCTTTGAAGCCGACTGACCGGTTTGCAGGGAGTCCCCCATCAACCACCACAGCGTAAAGGATAAATGCTCCGGCATTTATCCTTCCTCTATTTCATGGCCCTTCTGCAGCAGCTGCAGCTCCGTCTGCGAAAGCTCCCGATACTGGCCGGGAGTCAAATCAGGATCGAGCTTCAGTGGTCCCATCTGAAGGCGCTTGAGGAATACGACCCGCTTGCCTGCGGATTGAAACATCCGCTTCACTTGATGGAATTTCCCTTCGTGTATGGTCAGCCTGATCCTCGACCTCGACTCCTCCGCGGCCAGAACTGTCAACTGGGCAGGCATTGTTACATAACCGTCGTCGAGTGTGACCCCTTGGCGAAAAGCTTCTACGTCCTCCTGTCCGACAGGCGGGCCTTCCACCTCCGCATAATACGTTTTGGGCACGTGCTTCCGCGGTGAAAGCAGGTTATGCGCCAGCTTCCCGTCATTGGTCAGCAGAAGCAGGCCTTCGGTATCCTTATCCAGCCTGCCAACGGGAAACAGGTCAAAATGGCCGTAGCTGTCATCCAGCAGATCGATCACTGTGCGGTCTCTATTGTCCTCCGTAGCCGAGACGATGCCCTGAGGCTTGTTCAGCATCAGGTAGACAAATTCGCGGTACAGCACCTCTTCGCCATCGACCTGGATAGCGTCCTGGCCGGGAAATACCTGAATCCCGCTGTCCGTGACCGCTGCGCCATTAACGGTGACCGCGCCGTTCTTTACCAGTTTCTTGATCTCGCTGCGGGAACCGTACCCCGAATGCGAGAGAATTTTATCGAGACGCTGCCTTTTCATTATTATCAAGTCCACCTCCAGCCGGCCGGGTACTCGTTTTTCAGGATTCCATCCAGCCACTTACCCCAGCCGACCGGAAAGCCGTCCACCCCGACCAGGCAGTAGCCTTTGGCAGGAGCCCGGATCTCTCACAACACGTTCTTCCGGTATTTCGAGAGTCTCCCCTTTCAGATAACTGACCGCACTTGGTTCCGTTGAAGCCAGCATAACGGTCCTCGCGCATTCTTCCATCCTCAGTCCCATCGCCAGGGCATGGGAAGGAGTGAACCTGCCGTTTCTCAGCACTCCCAGGTGCCAGCCCGGCCGGACCACTTTAAGCCCCCGCAAATCCGGCAGTCCGTCCGGCATTAAATAAACCTGCTCCCCGTGAGCGGCTTCTGTTCCCTTTACCGCAAGCTTCGTATGGGTGAGAAGAAACTCCTCTACCGGCGACAAATCCTTGCCTCTCCCGGTGGTTGGACGGACAGTCCCTGTGCCGCCGCTCCGCGGCTTGCAGGCGCCCTGGGAACACCGCTCCAGCCTCTCCTGTTCGGTTGCGATATCCGGCTTGCTCCGCTGCACATCGTCGTCTCCAGCTCCATTATGCTGGAGGGCGGCGGCAAAATGCCCCTCTCCCCTCACAAGATGCGGCCAGAGGCGAACTGTGCAGGTGAGCTCGTCAGCAATTGCTTCAGGCAAATCGGCGCAACCTCCGACCTCCATCCATTCCGGCCGTCCGGGAGAAGCCCCTCCCGGCAGCGGCACTTCCGCCGCTCGAAAAGAAGGATGCCCCTGCAGAAACCATCCGACCATGCATTCGTTCTCTTCCGGGGAGAAAGTGCAGGTGGAATACACAATCCGGCCGCCGGGAGCGAGCATTCTGGCCGCTTCCCGCAGAATATCCCGCTGCATAGCCGTATACCGCTCCACCGCTTGGGGCTCCCACTGCTTGATCATATCTTCTTCTTTACGGAACATGCCTTCTCCGGAGCAGGGCGCGTCGATCAGTATTTTATCGAAATAACGCTCGAAGCGGCCGGCTAAGCGGTCCGGCGTTTCATTCGTCACAACGGCGTGCCGGATCCCGGCCAATTCTATATTCTTCGTAAGAGCCTTTGTGCGGACGTAATGGTTGTCATTTGATACCAGCACCCCTTGTCCCTGAAGCTTGGCGGCAATTTGCGTGGATTTTCCTCCCGGAGCCGCGCAAAGATCGAGCACCCGATCCCCGGCCTTCACATCGAGCAGTTCAACCGGCGACATTGCGCTCGGCTCCTGGATATAATACAGGCCTGCGTGATAGAAAGGGTGCTTGCCCGGCCGTTCCCCCTCCTTATAATAAAAGCCTGCAGCGCCCATGGAACCGGCTCCAGCTGAAAAGGGGAAATCTGCAAGAAGTCGCAGGCGGCGATTTTTTAATGTATTCACACGCAGTCCATAATTACGGGGGTCGTCGTAGGAAGCCAAGAAAGCTTCGTAATCATTTCCCAGCATGCGCCTCAATTTATCGGTAAAAGCTTCAGGCAGCTTGGCGCCCATCCTATTCACTCTCTTCGCTCAATTTACAGGAAACGAGAATATCCACTGCCCGCCCGCCGCGGGGGACACCCTGACCAGCCAATGGGTTTTGGTCCAGTAGAAAGGCTTGGGCGGCATATTGTGCTTTTTTGTAATTCAATGTGGTCACCACAAGGTCGGGCCGGGTAAAGGACGTCATATCCACGCGCTTCCCGCTGTCATCAAGATACAAGACCAGGTCTTCCTCCCGGCTGACGGCGATCTCCTGCTGCATCCAACGAGGAATGACATAAGTGCCGTCAAGCAGATTGACGAATGCGTGCTGCCTGGCGTTTTCCGAGAAGCTGTCCATCGTTGCCGTGGCCAGATAAACGTCCTTCTTGTCCCAATTGTCCGGAACATTCAATCGAACAAGCGACAGCATGTCCCCCGTCTTCAAATCCCCGGTCAGCCAGTCGACCGTCTTCTTATACGGCTGTCCGCCCGTATTTTGCTCAAGCACATACTTGTGCAGCAGCACCACCTTGCGGTCGTCCACATACCCGGCGAACTCCAGCCCTTCTTTGCCGTCCTGCGGCAGCGCAAACCGCTTGATCGAGTTACCCTTCAGATCCATCACCTGCACGCCGCGGCTCTGCAGCAGTGTTCTGCGCTCTCCCTTCAGGATGCGCTCCGGGGACGGGCTATATGTAAAGTTATAATAAAGAACCGTTCCGGTGTCGTCAAACCCGGGCTCTACGTACCCTTTCTCCGTCAAAAAAACGGCTGTTTCTTCTCCTTGCTGCCGAAGTTAAGCAGCCACGCGTTGTTCCGGTAAGGCTCGGACACATAGACGCCGCTTTTCTTGTCCGGGGAGAGCAGAAGGCTGGAAGTCGCCGTGTCGTGAGCGGAAGCCTCCAGCAACACTGTACTTTCCGCAGTTTTCAGCGAGTACTGTTTAATCTGGTCCCCGTGACTTCGGATGGCCAGCGTCTGCTGGTCTTTGGCAAGCCAGCTGTCCCGGTACACCGCCTTGGGATTCGGTCCGCTCTCTATCCGGGCAAAATCAAACAGGGGAACAACCTTCAAATCCTTAAGCTCCATCCGGTTAACGGTGTAAACCATGCTGTTCTTCTGGCTGCGCGGCTGATAAAAAAATAAAGGTATCCTTCCCTGCAAATCCGCTCAGTTGTGTTCCTTTTGCTGCCGCCTCGCCCCAATCCCCTTCCACGATTGCAATCGGGGCCTGCCGCGTGCCTTGTGTGGCCGGGTCGAACAAGAGCAGATCGATCTGAGTCCACTGCTGCTCTTCCTCTTTTTTTAGTGCGCTGTACAAAATAATACATCATCGATTTATCCGGGTCGCTATATTCGCCGATGATATCCGCATCCTTCACCAAAACCTGGTTCGCCCGGCTGTGCTTCGTTTTCACCAATTCCAGTTCGCCGAAGGAGTTCGCGGTCAGCCCGCCGTTGCGGGTTTTAAAGTCTTCCAGCACGTTATAGTTCGGAGGGGCCTGAATAAGCTGGCTGTGAAAAGTGTCATTGTCAGGAGGGGCGTTCGTATATGAGTTGGCGTTCCGATGGTAGATCATATAAGATCCAAGCGACACGCCGGATAGAACAAATAAATAGACCAACGCCAAAACAAGCTTTTTTGCGATAAATGGTGTCAAGCATGCTGCAATCTCATCTCCCGATGAATTGAGGCTTTTAACAAGCCGTATCTACATCTATTATAAGAAAAAAACTCCTGTCGGAGTCTATTCAAAAAAACCTCACTTATTGCCGCCTGTCCGCAAATTCTTCCACCTGCCTGCGCAAGGCCGGATCCACTATCGTGATGCTAAGATCGTATTGTTCAAACGGGGCTTCCGCAATCCGTTCCAGCTTGTCCAGGTAAATTTCGCTGTCCCGCAGCAAGCCTTCCAAATCGATGCCCGTCCAGGGCGAACGGTAATCCCGGAGCTTCTGCATGCCCGCTGTGAACAATTTCACCGCTCCATTCACATTGCCGTTCCGGTGATGGTACAAACCGACTGCGATCTGGAGCAGCCCCTGATAGAACGGATATCTCCCTTCCTCAAGCCACAGCTCCTCCATCACCTCATGACATTCGAAATAATCTCTGGCAACGTTGAAATGATAGAAAAAAGAGATGTACAAAGGATCATATTTCTCCATACCAGCAGCTCCTCCCGTTTATAGAAAAAACAGCCCTCTGACTCGAACAATGGAACCTCGAGCGGAAGGCTTTTCGCAGTTTTTTTTTAATCGCCGGAACGATTGGCGGTCCGGTTGCCCATTTTGGCGCTGACCAGGGCGATTTCCACTTCTATGGCTAGATCCTTGAGCTTGATTGCATCCGCCTCTTCAAATACCTCATTGAAACGCATCTGGAACTCCGCAGCCTGTTTGGCTTATTGTAAAAAAATACAGCTCCTGGATGTGGTTCAGGATTTTGGTCACCCTATTCGACTCGTCTTCAAAAAAATTTTCTGGGCTTCCACGATCTCATCCCTTATGCTGGACATTTCCTGATCGAGCGCGAAGGCGGCTTCTGCCGCTTTGCTGAGGCGGGCCACAACGTCAGGTGGGAGAACGCCTTTATATTTGTAATTCAGCGAATGCTCGATCGTTGCCCAGAAATTCATCGCCAACGTGCGAAGCTGGAGCTCCGCCAGTACTTTTTTTCGTGCCTAACGCGGTCTGTACCGGATACTCCACAATCATGTGATAGCTGCGGTACCCGCTTTCCTTGGTGTTCGTAATATAGTCTTTTATATAAAGCAGCTTTAGATCCTCACGCTCGGAGATCAGCTGGGCGAGCCGCTCAATATCCTCAACGAACTGGCACATGATGCGTATGCCTGCGATATCTTCGATTCCCGTTTCCAGCGCCTCCATCGGCACATTCAGCTTCTTGGCTTTGGCAAGGATGCTGGACACCTTTTTTCACCCTGCCGGTAACAAATTCTATAGGGGAATATTCCTCCCTTGTCTTCAGCTCCGAACGAAGCGTCTTCAGCTTCACCTTCAGCTCTTCGACCGCTTGATCGTAAGGAAGGAGGAACTTCCTCCAATCGCGACTATCCATAAACTGCCTCCATTCGCAAGCACTTCCAAAACCACACAGTAACAAAAAAACTCATAAATCAAAGCGAAGCGAAGTTTGGGAGCTTATTCCGAATACTTTCCAGGGAGCCCCGGGTAAACTGGAACACGTGCGGCGCCACCGGCGTCATTCAGCGAGCGTCCGCTCCCACCGCCTGGGAAATATGAGTGAAGCCGTCTCGTTTCAAAAGCTGCAAAAGCCCGTTGTTCAGACGCTGCAGCAGCTCGGGCCCTTCGTAAATTAAAGCGGTGTAAATTTCCACAAGGCTGGCTCCGGCGCGAATTTTGGCGTACGCGTCCTCCGCCGTGAAGATTCCGCCTACGCCTATAATGGGCAGTGATCCCTTTGTACGGGCAAAAAACTTTGCGGATGATCTCCATGGACCTGAAGGTCAGGGGACGTCCGCTTAACCCGCCGGATTCTTTGGCATCAGAGTGCGCAAGCCCTTCCCGCGAGACGGTCGTATTTGCCGCTACTATTCCCGACACGCCGCTGTTCATAATTGTATCTATCATATAATCAATTTCTTCATCTTTCAAATCAGGGGCGATTTTTTTACCAGGATGTGTTTGCCTTCTCCTCCGCGAGCTTGCTTCTGGATATTCATCTCCTCGACCACAGCATGCAGCAGGCTCTCCAATTCTTTGCCGTGCTGCAGGCTGCGTAAATCCGGCGTGTTCGGCGAAGAGATGTTCACCACAAAAAAAATCCGCACTCGGGTAAAGAACCCGGATGCATTCCCTATAATCGTCCTGCGCCCGTTCATTCGGGGTAACTTTGTTCTTGCCGATATTTATCGCCACAGGGATCGGGCGATGCCGGGTACCTCTTAAATTGGCAGCCATCTCCTGAACTCCGACGTTGTTAAAGCCCATCCGGTTGATCAACGCCTGATCGGGTGGAAGACGGAACAAACGCGGCCTCTCGTTTCCGGGCTGAGCCTTGGGAGTAACTGTTCCGACCTCCATGAATCCGAATCCCATCGAAGAGAAGCCGGCAACCGCTTCACCGTTCTTGTCTAGACCGGCGGCAATCCGACAGGATTGGGAAAGGCCAGATCCCACAGCCGCATTGAAAGCTCCGGCGAGCCCGGGACTCCGTAGATTCCGCTAATCAGGCCCGGCATCCCCGGCAGCTTCCCCGCCAAGCTTAGGCTGTCAATAATCAGATGATGCGCTTTCTCGGGATCCATGCGGAACAGAACAGGTTTCGCTAACTTTGTATAAAGCAAACTCGACAACTCCATTCGAAACATGATTTCTATCGAACAGTTTATCGTTTTCGGTACCAAAAAAAAGAAAGCCGCTTCCTAACTAATTTAACCATCTGTATAATTTATTCGGGTTGCCGTCGTCCGTGAGCAGAGGAAGAGCGAAAGAAGCAGGCGGCTTTTGGCTGTCTTTGGGCAGCACGCCTTTTGTTATGGTGACTTTGGTGCCTTTGGGTACCATATCGTACAGCTCCTCCAGATCCCCCTTCACCATCCGCACGCAGCCAAGAGATTGGTCTTTGCCTATACTGTCAGGCTGATTGGTGCCGTGGATCGCGTACAAGCTGTCGGACAGCGTCATTCCGCGGCTGCCGTATTCGCCGTTAGATTTGTTGTTCGGGTTCCTCACTTTCTCCGTCACGGTGAACTCTCCCTCCGGAGTACGGGAGCTCCCAAGCCGACCGGGTAACTTCTGATCAGCACCCTTCCGCTCACCAAACCCAGTCTGTGAGCATCTTTATCCACGATAATCCTCAGCGGCTCCGACAATGGAGCTGTTGATGCCCGGTTTTTGTCCGCTTCCGCAACCTGTTTGCCGAAAGCAGAAGGCACCGGAGCCAGCTTCAGAGGGGGCGTTAGCGCGGTACCGGAGGCAGTCTGTTGCTGAGAAGCGATCCGCTGCAGTTCCTGTGCAAATTGCTCTTCCATCCCGGGAGTAAAGCCCGGCAGTACATTATTCGGATACGGCTGCGCCAGCTGCCCAATCGCATCCGGTAAGTTCGAGTTCTTGATCCTGTAAGCAGCCATAGCAGAGCGAAGAACGGCGGCTTCTTCCTCCGATTTTTTTGCCAATGAGTGAATCCCGCCTTTACGGCGTTCGCGTCGCCCGGTGTGCAGCTGCAGCCTTCTGTGCTGTAATAATTGACTTCCAGTTTGCCGGCTTCCGGCCGCCCGTCAATGGTCATATGCACAACAGGGGAGAGCAGCCAGTCGGTCCAGCGTTTGTCCTCGGAAGCGCCGCCCTGCACCAGCGTGAACAGCTGCTTGCTCTGTTTGGCCATTTTCATATACTCCGGCAGGAACGCTTCCCATTTCTCTTTAGTCACATAATCAAAAAAAGGTAAAGCGTTTGGATCACGCTCTTGCCGCCGTGTCCCTGCTGCGCCGCTTTAGCCCCCTTGGTATGGGCGCTTTCGGCCGCCTGACTCTTTTCATTATTGAAGGACTCCTTTTTTCTCGACGTCAACAGGTAAAAAAAAGACACCACAAGCAGCAAAAGCATCAGAAGGGCAGCCCGAAGCTTCGTACCCGGTTTTTTTGAGCGCGTCTGCTCACTCTGAGCTGCTCTTCCTCTATAGCTTTCACGATATGCTTCATGTTTTCCGTAACGACGTGGGGAATCACCGGGGCTGCCTGCTGCTCGAAAGCTTCATACACCTCGCCCGCCTGAGTAAAGCAGTAGGTGGCTTTGCCGTGCTGTCCTTTTGACATGTAATCCCTGCCCAGCAAATACCACGCCATCTTGTTATCGGGGTGGTCCTGGACATATTTTTTTTAAATATACAGAATCCTCCATAGAGTTCTGCTGCAAGAATAAATCATTAAAATCGTCCTTATCCTTCACAAGCTTGCTCCTCCCGGCCGCTGACTTATTCAAGATCTATATCGGAAGAAATCCGGGCAAAATGAATTAACGCCGCTCGAACTGCGCCTAGCAGCAGCGCAGAACAGCGCTTAGCAGCCTTGTCGGCAAATCCGCGACCACCACCAGCTGCCCGGGGCAAGCTAATTGGTACGCTGAACTTAGGCAGGAAGCGTGCGTGCCACCCGTTTACCCGTCGCTGCAAAAAAAACGAGCAGGCAGCTGTCGCCGCCCGCTCGTTTACAAGCTTTGCTTAATCGTTCAATAAATGAAACATGATATCATTATTATTTCAGTAGCAAGTTAGAGAGAATCTGTGCACTTTCCGCGCGGTTAGCTTCGCCTTTAGGGTCGAAAATGCCATCCTGGCGTCCCTGAATCAATCCAAGCTCAGCACTTACATTGACGTAAACTTTGGCCCATTCGCTGACTGCTGTAAAGTCGTTGAAAGCAGCCGCTTTCGACGATTTCGCTTTTGCGCCCGACTTCACTTCATAACCGCGCACGATCATTTTGGCCATCTCTTCACGCTTGATTGTCTGGTCCGGCGCGAATACCGATTCGGAGATGCCGTCAATGATGCCTGCTTTGAATGCGGCCGAGATTTCTTTTGCATAAGCGTAAGTTGAAGGAACATCAGCGAAACGCATCTCGACAGTCTCTTTCAAACCGAGGCCGCGGACAAGCATAGCGGTAAATTGCGCCCGGCTCACGCTTTGCATTGGTGCGAACTGATCGTCCGACACTCCGTTTATTACATTTTTTTTGGAGCTTAATTGCTTAATGACATTGTATGCCCAGTGCGTTGGAGCTACATCTTTGAATTCCTTGACCGATTGGGCTTCGACCTTAATAAACCGGTTCTCGACGGATGAGGTAATCGGAAGGCCTTTTGCCGTAAAGTTATCCTTGACGTACTGCAAAGTCGCGTCCAGGTCTACCGGTCCAGCGACACGCTCGGTGCCAGACTTGAGCAGCGTATACTTGTCCCCGCCGTTAGCCATAAAATCGTTGACCGTAATGGTGTAAGAGCCATTGTCCTGGATAGGAGTGCCGTCAAGCTTTTTTAATATCCATCACTTTTTTTCGCCGGCAGGTTTGCTGTCATCCCAGGTATAGGTAAAGCCGGAGATTTGGCCGATACGCGGCCTTTGCGGATCCTGTCCTTTCCACTGCTGGTTCAGCAGTTCGCGGAACTGGGCTCCAGTGAGCGTCATTTTGATCAGCACGTTGCCGAAAGGCTGCATCTTGAAGAGGTTGCCGTAAGTGACTTTTCCGGAAGGAATGTCGTTGCGGATACCGCCGGAGTTCATGAATGCAAAATCAGTCTTCATTGCAGCGCGCATACCGTCGGCGATCAAGTTGCCAAGCGCGGTTTCTCCGGCTGCGGAGGCAGTGCGGTCAATATCCTTAGCCGCAGTTCCTACCGCTTCAGTCAATTTCGGAGTTGCGGCAATCAAATTATTGACAAAAGCCTCACTCTCCGGATCGGGAGTTACTCCTTTGTGATTAGTGCTTACGATTTCCGCCTTTTTTTTGCTGACTACCTTATCGGTTGACGGATCAATTTCAAGGTCGACATCGGAGAACGCAGTGCCGTAAGAATAAGCTTGTACAATAAGCTTGCCGTTAACATTGACGTTTAACAGACCATGGTTATGTCCGGCAAAAAATGACGTCGACACCGCTGCCGAGTTTTTTTCGCCAGATCGACGACTTCGCCGTTTGCATCCTGGTCATTGGTGCCGAAGCCGGGATCATGAGCAAGCAAAACGATTGTGTTAACGCCCTGCTTCTTCATTTCATCGACAGCCTTGTTTACCGCTTCCGCCTGGTCGATGAATTTATACCTTTGATGCCTTTCGGGTTCACAATGTTCGGAGTTTCCATTGTTACCACGCCGGTGAATCCGATCTTCACGCCGCCCACTTCTTTAATCGTGTAAGCCGGAAAAACCGGCTGATTCGTTGTCTCGTCTACGACGTTGGCGATCACGTATTTAAAATCAGGATTGGCGCCGGCAAAGTTTTTTTGCCTGTAACAGGATTCGGGCCGCCATATACCAAGCGTTTGGCTTCCGCGACTCCATAGTCAAATTCGTGGTTCCCCATTGTACCGACGGAAAAACCAAGCTTGTTGAGGAAGTCGATCGTAGGCTCATCCTGCGACAAGGCGGAGACAGGAGCGCTCGCACCGACCGCATCACCGGCATGAACCAACAGCGTGTTCGGATTCGTTTTTTTTGCGCTCCTTCAAATATGCGGCCAGGTAGCTGGCTCCTCCGCGCTGATCGACAACTTTGCCGCTGGCATCTTTCACGTCTGCCACCGTGTCGAGCTGTCCGTGAAAATCGTTGATGCCGAGCAGTTTCACTTTCACTGAGGCAGCCGGTGCAGCCGCAGCGGTAGCTGCAGGAACTATCGCAGAACCCAGCAAAGCAAAGCTTAATGCCAAGGATAGCATCTTATTCATATATTGGCCCCTTTTCTTAAAAAATAGATAATGAATGCAGCAGCTACTTTAGTCTAAGGGGTGAATGTAAATTCTTTTTTTAAACTCTATGTTAAGATTTTGTATGTTTTGATGACAGCACATCGGCAGCAGTTGATATACCGCCCTCAGCCTGCCATAATCGGAGGAGAAACTGTTTAAAAGGCTGGAACATAAATGAAAAGACGAATTTGGATGCTTCTCTTGGCGCTGTTACTGCTCACCGGCGTTGGTGCCTGGCTCGCCGGCTGCACTGCCAGCAATAATGCAGACAACAATCAGCAGGCCGGTGCAGGACAAAAGCGCCACGTGTCCATGTCAAAGCGACGGTCAAGAGGTACGAAGGTGCGGGCAATGGACATCAGCATATTATCGTGGATCACATACGCGTGCTTGGCACGGAAAATTTGAACCCCTCCGAAGTCGAGCCGGAAGCGTTCGTAGCCATTCGGTACGGCGACTCGCTTGGCCTGCCAAAACCGATACCGGACCTCAAGGAAGGTGCGGACATTGAGATGCAAGGCGAGTACATCGACCGCAAGCACGCATCCAAGTCCCGCGACAATCCCGGCGACCCGGTGCTTCACTTCACCCATCACCCGCTTGGCTATGTCGTGTACGAGGGGCATAAATACGAGTAAACAACTACCGTCAGCGGACGCTTGACGGCTGCTGACGCAAGCAAGATTTATGAAGAATATGTCTGGAAGCACGTTTTAGCCATATAGTATTATAATTAACACAAGAAGGTGATAGAGGATGCTGCACATTCTCGTCGGTATCGCAGCGGCTGTAATTATTTGGAAAATGATAAAGGTAACTTTTCGTTCCCTGATTTGGTTCATCCTGGCCGGAATTCTTGCATTTATTTTCTTCCCTAAGGCATTGGCGTTTGTTGGAGGCATCGGTTTTCTCATAGTCGGCTTTCTTGTAGCGCTAATCGTTTTGGCCGTAGCGGCTTGTTCTTTTGGGAAAATGATTGACGCTATATACCGGCTAATACCAAAATGCCCCTGTCGCCGTCGCCGGTCCAGGGGCTTTCTCCTAAGTATAAATGGCAGTAGCTTATTTATTGAAAGGAGCGTCCGCAACTTTAATGGAGTCCGTTGGGCATCCATCCTGAGCATCCTGAAGATCATCGTAAAGGTCTTCCGGAATCTCTGTGTTACCGGTATTGCCATCGTTATCGTAAATCACTTCCGCCAATCCTTCATCATCGTAGTCGTAGATGTCGGGAGCGGTCGCACCGCAAGCGCCGCAAGCGATGCATGTGTCTTTTTTCGACCCAGGTGAATTTTGCCATTTCCAAACTCCTCCTCAAAGATATCCTCAAAGTACAATATAATATAATTGGGGGGAAACTTCAAACGTTTCCTATCAAATTTTATCTTCTCCATCGCTCTTCAAAAAAAATCCATTTGCAGAGAAGTTCCCCTGACTTTCTTGTTCCTTAGAAGCGTGGAAGGATCGTCTCCCACCATTCCTAAAGTAACGATTGCATCTTCGCCGAATTTATCCCGTATGCCATCCATCGCCTGGGTGAGTTTCTCTCGACGCGCCTGTTTCTCGTACTCAAAAAAAGGTCCAGCTGCATCGCCGAATTTTCTTTCAGCTTCAGATTTTGCAGTGTCACACCGAGCAGACGGACGGGCTTCCCCTTTTCCCAATGGGAATGAAACAAGGAGCAGGCCGCCTTATAGATTTCATCCGTCGTTTCCGTCGGTACAGACAGCGTGCTTGAACGCGTAATGGTCTTCATATAGGGATCGCGAATCGTAATCTGCACCGTTTGGGCGACCAGCTTCTGCCTTCTGAGCCTGCGTGCAACCGCATCGGACAGATTCAGGAAGACTTTGTCGATCTGCTGTTCGTCCGTGTAATCGTAAGGCAGGGTAGTGGTATGGCCAATGGATTTGCTCTGGTCGCGTTCTGGGTTGACAGGGGAGTGGTCGATCCCGTTAGCAGCCTGCTTGAGCGCGGGGCCAAGCGCACCGAAATGCCGGGTCAGAAACTCCTCGTTCGAGTGAGCGAGCTCGCCCAGATTGCGGATATTGAGCTTACCCAGCTTGTCCGCCGTCTTCCTCCCGATTCCGTAAAGATCCGAGCACGGAAGGTGCCACAGGACACCGGAACATCCCGCAACCTGAGAACGGAGAGCCCGTTCGGCTTCTTCATGTCGGATCCCATCTTGGCCAGAAGTTTGTTGGGCGCCACTCCGATTGAGCAGGGCAAACCCAACTCGTCCCGGATGCGCAGCTGAATCGTTTCCGCGATTTCTAGCGGGGTGCCGAACTGTTTGGAGCCCGTGATATCTACATAGCACTCATCGATGGACATCGCCTGCACCAGGGGGGAGTAGGCATAAGCGATGTCGAGAAACCGTCTGGAGAACCCTCTGTACAAATCAAAGTCCGGCCGAATAACAATAAGGTCAGGACATACTCTCAGAGCCTGCCTGACCTGCATTCCTGTCTTTACTCCCCGGGCTCGCGCGGCGTAGGAAGATGTTACTACGATGCCTTTGCGCAGCTCGACGCTGCCTGCGACAGCGAGCGGTTTGCCCTTATAACGTTCGGGCTCCACCGCTTCATGCACCGAGCAGTAAAAAAGCGTTCATATCGATATGAAGGATGACCCTTCCGTTCTTTGGAAAATAATCACTTGTCCTGTTCATACACGGAACGCACATTAGTGTACAACCCGCCGCGGACATTAAACTTCCCCAGTACCTCCACTCTGCGGGGCTGGATCTGTGCCACAATATCATCAAGGATCATGTTGGTCACCGCTTCATGAAAATGGCCTTCGTCGCGGAAGCTCCACATATACAGCTTAAGCGACTTCAATTCTACGATATAAGGGCCTGGTGTGTACTTTATCGTGATGGTAGCAAAATCAGGCTGGCCCGTCACCGGGCAAAGCGCGGTAAATTCGGGCGTTTCGATTTCCACTTCATATTCACGATCCGGATACGGATTCGGTACGGCCTGTAAAGTTCTTGATGGTTTGGTAGACACACAAAGCACCTCCATAGATAATAAGACACTACAAGAATACAGCCGGAGCCCTGTTTGGTCAAGCAAAATGAGCATATCTTAACTGAGCGCCAACAATTCGTGCTCCAAAACAAGAAAAAAAACTGTGATATAATTATAAATTAACGAAATCAGTTTCCGGGAGGACAGGTTTATGACTGCTGCAGTGAAAATTTTCGATACGACTGCGGGACGGGACACAGGGGGAGGGCATTTCCCTATCCGTGGACGACAAGCTCAAAATTGTACAAAAACTCGACGCTCTTGGAGTTCATTATATAGAAGGCGGCTGGCCGGGCAGCAACAGCAAAGATATAGAATTCTTTCACCGCGCCAAAGATATCAAACTCGTTAACGCCACGATCACCGCTTTCGGCAGCACGCGCAGAAAAGACACCGCCGCCGCACAGGATGTCAACCTGAACCGTATTCTCGAATCCGGTGTGAAGGCTGCCGCTATTTTCGGCAAGTCCTGGGATTTTCATGTCCATAAAGCGATCCAGACCACACTCGAAGAGAACCTGGCCATGATTTACGATTCCGTTCACTATTTAAAAGCTAACGGCCTGGAAGTAATCTACGACGCCGAGCATTTTTTTTGACGGATACAAAAAATAATCCCGACTACGCGATGCGGACCATTCTGAAAGCGCAGGAAGCGGGGGCAGACTGGGTCGTGCTTTGCGATACCAACGGCGGTACCCTTCCAGGCGAAATTTCTTCGATTATAAAAGAAGTCAAGGCGCGCGTGTCCGCCCCTATCGGCATTCACGCTCATAATGACTGCGAGCTCGCTGTTGCCAACACTCTGGCTGCCGTGTCCGCCGGAGCTTCCCAAGTTCACGGAACGATCAACGGGTATGGAGAAAGATGCGGCAACGCCAACCTCTGTTCGATCCTGCCGAACCTGCAGTTAAAAAAATGTCCTATTCCTGCATCAGCGGGCAGCAGCTGGCGAACCTCACTTCAACCGCACGCGCGGTCAGCGAAATCGCCAACATGCAGATGCCTGTGAACCAGCCTTTTGTGGGAACGGCGGCATTCGCCCATAAAGGCGGCATCCACGTCTCGGCGATCCTGAAGAACGCCAAAACCTACGAGCACATCTCGCCGGAGCTTGTAGGCAACAAGCAGAGAGTGCTCGTCTCCGAATTGGCCGGCCAGAGCAACCTGATGTTCAAAGCCGAGGAATTGAATCTGGACTTCGATTTAAACAACGAACAGACCAAACAGGTCATCCAGCACATTAAAGAGCTTGAGCATCAAGGCTACCAGTTCGAGGGGGCGGACGCCTCGCTCGAGCTGATCCTGAGGGAAGCCTTCGGCGAGATGGAGAATATCTTTACTCTGGAATCCTTTAAGATCATTTATGAAAAAAATCAGCCAAGCAGTCCGTCGTTTCCGAGGCGATCGTGAAGGTGAACGTGCACGGCGAAACGATGCTGACCGCGGCGGAGGGCAACGGCCCGGTCAACGCCTTGGACAACGCGCTGCGCAAAGCATTGGTTTCATATTACCCGTCCATCCAGGAAACGCATCTCACCGACTATAAGGTCAGAGTCATCGACGACCAAGGGGAAACCGCAAGTAAAGTAAGGGTCGTGATGGAGCACACGGACTTCGACAACACCTGGAACACTGTCGGCGTCTCCAGCAACATTATTGAAGCGAGCTGGCTCGCCCTGACGGACAGCATCCGCTATGCCTTGCTCGGCAAGGAATGCCGAGGCTCCTCCCATGAAGCGCACAAGGAACGTCTCGGCCTTGCGAACCATTGATCGCACTCACAAAAAAAATCTCGGAGTGAAAATTCGTTACGCAAACTTTTGACTTCCGAAGTCACTTCAGATGAAAGACAAACTCCCTGTGCTTTTATATCAGCCAGGGAGTTTGTTGTGTTTGTTGTCATTTTGCGTTGATTGCCGCTTCAATTTTTTCTTTCGAGTTCCGCCTGCGGCAACGGATGAAAAAATATCCCGGATCACTCCGCCGCGGTCCACCAGGAACGAGGTTGGAATCGCCAATATGCGGTAGTTCTCCGCGGTTTTACCGTCACGGTCGAGGAGGATCGGGAACTTCAAACCGTACTTTTGAACGAAAGCGTTAACTTCCTCCAGCTTGTCCGCCCGGGTTACGTTAACTGCGTAAAAAAATCAATGTCTTTCCGATATTTCTCGTATGCGGCTTCCAAAGCCGGAGCTTCCTCCCTGCACGGACCGCACCAGGAGGCCCAGAAATGAACGAGCACCGGCTTGTCCCTTCCTCCTCCAACCTTGTAATGCTTACCGTCCAGACCGATCAATTGAAACGACGCCGCCGTCTGCCCGACATGAGAGGCTGCACCGATCGCCTCGGCTTCAGCTTGCGGAGTCTTGCCCCAATACCTCATTCCGACAGCCAGCAACAGGATGAGTGCGCCCGCGGCCACGATCCACTGAATTTTTTTTTTCATACATGTCTCCAAATATCCTTTGAATTTTTTTCAGCTATAGTATGGCCTTCCATGCCGGTTTTCAACCTCGCTGCGGGAACTTCGATATAAGGTATGTTGTAAAAGGCATCCGGGCAGATTAAAAGTACGATTCTTTATGGAGGAGGTTTGTCGGATGGAAAAAAAACAAAGAACAGAAAGCTGGACATCATTTTTTTTGAGAGCGACATAGAACCGATGACCGGGCGCCGAAGGGGGCAGAGAAAACAGGCGAGAAAAAAGCAGAAGCCAAGCTCCAAAGGGCAAGTCTGGGAGTTCATCGCCATCGCCACCGTTCCTTTGGTTCTTGTACTCGGCAATTCGATGCTTGTGCCCATCCTGCCGGTGATGGAAGATAAACTGGGCATTTCCAAATTCCAAAGCTCGCTTGTCATTACCCTGTTCTCCGTAATGGCCGGCTGATCATCCCGATAGCAGGCTATTTATCCGACCGCTTCGGCCGCAAAGCAGTCATGATCCTTCCCTTATCGTCTATGGCGCTGCCGGTGTCCTCGCGGGATTCGGGGCGGTGTGGAACTCGTATACAGTGGTTATTATCGCCCGTGCAATCCAGGGATTCGGCGCCGCGGGAACCGCTCCTATCGCGATGGCCTGGCGGGAGACCTCTATTCGGGAGGAACGGAAAGTAAAGCGCTGGGACTGACGGAAGCTTCCAATGGAGCGGGAAAAGTAATTTCGCCGATCCTGGGATCAGCTTTGGCGCTTATAGTATGGTATGCCGCATTTTTTTGCATTTCCGATTTTTTTGCGTGCTCTCCCTGCTTGCGGTGATCTTCCTTCTGAAGGAGCCGAAAAAAAGGAGGGGCAGCCCCAAAAGCTGGGCAAATTTGTCAAGACCACTCTTTCGATTTTGAGAAAAAAGGGCCGGTGGCTGATCACTTCTTTTTTTTCGCGGGTTCCTTGGTTTGTTTATCCTGTTCGGAGTTCTGTTTTACTTATCCAACATCCTCGAAGAGCCACCTTACAATATCGACGGGGTGCTGAAGGCTGCATTCTTGCTATTCCTCTGCTGGGGCTGGTCACTACATCTTACACGACAGGGGCTTTGATCAAGAAAAAACGGCACACTGATGCGATGGCTCATCAATATCGGCCTGGTTCTGATGACCGTCTCCCTGGGACTGGCTATCCTGTTCACAAAAAAATATTTACGTTCTCATTGCGCTGCTTACTGTCAGCTCGATCGGCACGGGCCTGCTGCTTCCCTGCCTGAATACGATGATCACCGGTTCCGTGGAAAAAAATCCCAGCGAGGCATGATTACTTCCCTTTACAGCTCGCTGCGGTTTCTGGGGGTGGCGGCGGGTCCTCCCCTGTTTGGATTCCTTATGGACATCTCCGACAAAATCGTGTTCATCACCGTATCCTGTCTGTCGCTTATAACGCTGGGACTGGTGTTCTTTCTGATTAAGCCGCAAGGTAAGATCAGCTGACGACATACCCAGTTACGCATCTCCTTTCATACGGGTCGTTTTTTCTGGTATGCTACAAGGTACCAAATCACCGTCAGGAGACACTTTGCAATGATCATGCTGCCAAGATCCGTCTGGGAAGCAATGAAAGCTTATTGCCAATCGCTTTTGCCCGAGGAAGCCTGCGGACTGCTTGCGGGCTTCCCAGAGAATTCCGGGACGGGCGCAAGCCGCCTGACCGTCACCGAATTCGTGCCGGTCCCCAATATTTCATCCCACCGTCTGCATGAATTTGAAATGTCCGCCCAAGCCTTGACGGAGCATCTCTTTCACATACAAAAAAACAGCAAAAAAATCGCTCATCGGCTTTGTCCACTCGCACCCAACGACACCGGCCGTACCCTCTTCCAAAGACGCAAACACATTATGGAAACAAACCGCGGCCATTATCCTTTCATTCGAGGAACCGGACAATCCCGTGATCCATGCCTATACCTGGACGAAAAAAAAGAACAGCCGCCGAACTGCCGTTCAAGCCTTTTCCAATTCGCATAGTGTAAACCATTCAAACGTGGATGCTCAGCTTCTCATACAAATCGCCCAACGTGCAGATCTCTCTGTCCCTCACTTCCTGCAGCATTTTAGTCCATAAACGGGCCGTCATCAAGGCATCCTCCAAAGCGTGATGGCGGCCGGCGATCTCTATCCCATAACAATCGAGGAGTTCGTCCAACCCGTACTTCTTCATACCGGGATGAAGCCATTTCCCGATCATCATTGTATCCAGCAGCCTATGGGAGAACTTGATCCTGGACGTTTTCCACAGCGCGGAATTGAGAAAATGTTTATCATGGCCGCTGCCGTGGGCGACCAGCACCTTGTGGCTGACGAATTCCAGAAAACCCCTTAATCCCGCAATGAGCTCCGGCGCTTCACCCGCCATATCGTTGGTGATCCCGGTCAGCCTCACAATTTCTTCAGGGATTGCCTTTTTTTGGGATTGACCAAGGTATAGAATGTCTCCTGCTCCTGAACTTGCCATCCGACAGCGGCTACCGCCCCGAAAGATAATATTTCATCCCCGTTATAAGGGGAGAAGCCGGTCGTCTCAAGGTCGAAAACTGCCACATCAAGCGTGTCCAGCTGAATTTCATACAGCGAGCTGCGCTCTTGCTCCCTGATCATGGAGCGGATGAAAGCCATCTGCTGAGCGTTTTGCGCGTCGAAGACAGACGTGATCGCAGGGGTAAGGCCGCCCATTTTGTATAAATGCCACATTCTTCCATCGGCCTCATGTCCTTCATGCCTCACCGCCTCCATTTCTCATAGAGTCGAATTTCTTCTCCAATTTTAAGGATATACCTTTGGAACTCCGCTCCCGTTTTCAGGCAGCTTTTCAATTCCTGGACGATTTCTTTCGTCAGCTGATTGGCGGCCAGTTTTCCTCTCGTCCGAAACACTCCGTTTTCTTCTTGGTAAGGTGTCATTTCCCTGAATTTAACCGCTGAGGACCACGCCTGCAGAAGTTCGCGAGACAGCTGCGCGGGAAGAATATTCGCTTCGGAAAGCGCATTTAATCTGTCTAACGTGGAAGAGCGGCGGATATGATGCTGTACCGCAAGCAGGCGAACCCCGTTGACAAACGGAATGTATGCCCCATACTTGACGTCTACACCGCCCGCATCCTGTCCGTACCGTTCTTTGATCAGCTGCCCGAAGACACCGAGAGATATTTTATGGTGCAAAGTGTTGTGCAGCATGTGAAGGATGATGGAACGGCGGCTTTTGACATAATTGAAATAAACCTCTTTAAGCTGATCCAAAAGCTTTTCCTGCCCGCACACACAGCGAAAATCGGCGGTAATGAGAAGATACCTTACGTTCTCCCAGTCCGGTTCGCCGAACCACTCCGCAATCATGCGGATCCACGCAGAGAGAGGTTTTCTCCACTGCGGATTCGTACTCAGTACATTTCCTTCGCAAGGCGGGTAACCCACCTTCTCAAGGGAAGCTACCAAGCTTCCGGCAAAAGCGGCAAAATACCGCTCCACCGCATCCCTGAATGATTCTTCCACATCCTCATATATAAGTCCGTTATCCTGGTCGCTCCATAGGGTCATCTCTCTCCTTCCCCCGCTGCCGAACGCCAGAAAAGCGTATTCCGCCGGCGGTGCACCCCATCCGTTGCCGACCATCACCGTTTCGGTGAGCAGCACGACTTTTCTCATCAGCAGATCGTGGAACCGGTTCAAAAAACTCATTCCGTTCCACTTGGGAAGAAAAAAAGGAGATGCCCTTGGAGCCTTGCATGGGCCTCTGCCCGGAGGGAGCTCAGTGTATCCAGGTCGTCAGTCCTTTCGATACGCTCCATCAGCAGCTGCCATGAAAGTTGTTCCATGGTGTCATCCCCTTCATCCGGTTCAATGATTTCAGTATTACACAGCTGCCGGATCCTGAACAGACGCCTTTTTTTTCATTTGCTCCGGATAACCGTAGCTTCCATGCTCTGAAAGGTCGAGGCCGATTACTTCTTCTTCTTCCGTTACGCGCAGGCCGATAGTTGCTTTGATGGCTCCCAGAATGATCAAACATACGACAAGGACGAACACGAACGCGCCTAGCACGCCCAGAGCTTGAACTCCAAGCTGTCCAAAACCCCCGCCGTAGAGCAACCCGGGTTTGCCGACTTTTACGATTTCGACCAATTCAGGCGTTGCGAACAAACCCGTGGACAAAGTTCCCCAGACTCCCGCAATCCCGTGCACGGAGAAGGCGTAGATCGGATCGTCCAGCCCGGCCTTTTCAAACCACTGGGCGGTAAAGAAGGTCACGATGCCGGAGATGGCTCCGATGAGAATGGCAGCTCCCGGAGTAACGAAAGCACAAGCCGCTGTGATGGCAACCAAGCAGCCAATACACCGTTCAGCATGCTTGGAATATCCGACTTGCCGAAATACATCCACGATACGATAAGGGCAGCCACACCGCCGGCCGCCGCCGCCAGGTTGGTAGTCAGTGCGATATAACCGAAGAATCCGTCTCCCATCGCGCTTAAAGTGCTGCCCGGGTTAAATCCGAACCAGCCGATCCACAGAATGATCACACCCAGTACGGACAATACCTGATTGTGGCCGGGAATCAAATTTGGGGTTTTATCTTTATTAAATTTGCCGATGCGGGGCCCGAGCAGCCAGGTAGCCACCAATGCTCCCGTAGCGCCTTGAAGGTGAACGACCGTCGACCCGGCAAAGTCCTGCATGCCGATTTTGGACAGCCAGCCTCCGCCCCATACCCAGTGAGCCACAATCGGATAAACGATGACCGTAAACAAGATTCCGAAGATAAAATAGACAGGCAGCTTGGCTCTTTCGGCGAATCCGCCCCAGGCGATGGCCAGTGACACACCCGCGAAGGCCAATTGGAACAAGAATTTGATGGAGATCGGCGCGTCGGAAGCTGACAAGGAGCCGAATACTTGTTTAGCTTGCGCTTCCGTTCCGTCCATTCCAAATCCGGAAATTCCGATCAGGTTGTTGTCCAGAAACGCGCTTCCGTCGCCGAAGGCGAATCCGAAGCCAACGGCCCAGAAAGCAATGGCGCAAATTCCGAAAGTCAGGATCGTTTTGCCGGCAACATGTCCCGCGTTCTTCATCCTGGTGGATCCCGCTTCCAACAATGCGAAGCCGGCCTGCATGAATATGACCAGAATCGCGGCGAGCATTACCCAAACGCCGTCTATCGCGGCCTGCAGCTGCTCGGGCTTCGGTGCTTCATCCGCAGCGAAGGCGAAGGCAGGGAATAACATAACCATGAAGCCGAAAGCCGGAATAAACTTTTTTTTCATCAAATTGACCACTCCCTCAAAATGTTATATTTTATAACATTAAATGAAATTCTTAATGTCATTATATACATCCGACCCTTCATTGACAACATATTTTTTTTAATAATTATGAGTAAATACGAAAATAACCTGACATATAACAAGCATAATTCGGTTTTTTTTCATAATATAGAGGCAGGGATCTGTTATAAACTTGACATGAAGCGGGAAATACATTCCTGTAACGAATGTTTAATGCGAAGCATTACGTTTGACTGTATAGTTTGAGTTCTAGTATCATAAAATCACGTTGATGGTGAGTGCAATGAAACATTTATTATGCGGATTTGTCGGAAACTACGGTTCTCCATACTAAGTCGGACAAGAGGTGAATACAGATGGGGATATAAGCTTTATAAAATAGGCGAGCTCGCCAAACTGTGCAACATGAGCCCAAGGACGATCGACTATTACACCAAGCTCGGTTTGATCCGGCCTGAGACAAGGTCTATTGCAAACTACAGATTTTACAGCGATGAAACCTTATCCCGTTTGAAACGTATTGAAAAAAATTGAAAAAAAAGAGAAATATAGCCTAGAAGAAATTAAGACCAAGCTGATGCAGTGGAGCAAGGTGTGCCCGGATGAACAGGCGGCAGATAAACTTACATCTTTGCAGCTTCATTTAAAACAGCTGGCGGATGAAGTGCATGAAATCCGACCGATTATCAACAGTCTCCGTCCGAAACAGGTAAAGCAGTATCACAAGATGCTGACGCCCTATACCGCTGCCTGCATCGAAGCCTTGTTGATCCTTCTAGGGGAGGGCCCTCTTAATCTATAAGGGCTCGCATTAAATGAATATAGGAGGAGTAAGGCATGTTTCGTTTCCATTTCATGGATATCTTTATCTTTATCGCGTTCGGTCTGTCGCTTTGGGCTTCATTCAGGGTAAGAAGCACATTTAACAAATGGTCCGAAAACCCTGTGCAGTCCGGTATGACCGGATACGAAGCTGCCAGAAGAATGCTGGACGCGAACGGCCTTTACGATGTGCCGGTTGAGCCGGTGCCCGGCGCCTTGTCGGATCACTATGATCCTGTCCAGCGGGTAGTAAGGCTTTCCGAACCAGTCTACTATGAAAATTCCATATCTGCTGTCTCGGTGGCCTGCCATGAAGTCGGGCACGCTATTCAGCATAAAGTACATTATCCGATGCTTACTATGCGGCATAATATGTTCCCTGTCGTTAATTTTGCTTCCGGCGTGGCCCCTCTGATGATTCTAGCCGGCTTGTTCTTTCAGCAGTTCAACTTCCTGCTTGGGCTGGGCATCCTGTTCTTCTCGGCGGCGGTAGCGTTCCAGCTGGTGACCCTGCCTGTTGAGTTTAACGCAAGCTCCCGGGCAAGGGATATCATGGTGGCCAGCGGCTTTATCACTAACGAAGAAGAACACGGTGTGGCTAAAGTACTGAATGCCGCTGCATTGACTTACGTAGCCGCTGCGTTGATTTCCGTGCTGGAGCTGGCAAAGTATATCATGATCTTCAACAGCCGATCGGATGATTAAAAAAAAGCACGTTTGCTCGAAAGCTCTTCGGATTGTGCAAGTGACGAAGAACGTCCCGTTCCATTCTGACGAGTGGAAGCGGGACGTTTTCTATTTTTATGGGGCCTGGCACACATCTGTCTGACAGCCATCTATAATTTCCTATACAATAAATAAAGCGTGCAGGAAGCGGGCCAATCGGTCCGCCTCCTGCACGCTTTATTTTTTATCGCATTGAAAATAGTCGAACAAAAAAAAGGCTTGAAACACCCTTGCCACCAGAGGCAGCTTCTCGCCCTTGCGGCGGATGAGACCGATCGTGCGGGTGACCCGGGGGTCGGTGACCCTCACCTTGGCGGGCATCAGCTCGCTGATCTCGGTGAGCGCCATTTCCGGCAGCAGGCCCACTCCCATGCCTGCCGCGACCAGCCCCCTGATCGTATCCGTTTCCTCGCCTTCAAACCCGATCATCGGCCGGAATCCCGCCTCAGCGCATGCTTCCAGAACGATGGCACGCAAAGAGTAAGCCTCGCTGAACATGACAAAAGGCTCCTCCTTGAGCTGCTCCAGCCTGATAGATTCCTGCCCTGCCAGCCTGTGGGCGGAAGGCAGAATCGCGAACAGTTCTTCCGTGATCAGCAGTTCCCCGGTCACTTGCTCATGCCGCTCCGGAAAAGGCGATATAAAAGCCAGATCGATCTCTCCGTTCACTACGTCACGTATCAGGCTGTTGAAGGTGCTCTGGCGCAGCTTGAATTTGACATTGGGATGGGTTTTACGGAAGTCCGCCACGACGGTCGGAAGCAGAGAAATTCCGAGGCTGTGGGGAAACCCGATGCGGACTTCACCCGCCTCCGGGTTAAGAAACTCGTGGATTTCATTCACCGCCCTGTCCAGATCCGCGATAATCGCTTCCACACGGCTCAGAAACAGCTTGCCGACCGAGGTCAGTTGCAGGTTTCGCCCTTTTTTTTGCACGAACAATTGGACTCCGAGTTCCTCCTCCAGCTGATGAATCTGTCTGCTTACCGCCGATTGGGCCACATGCAGCTCTTCGGCGGCGTGAGTCATATGCTGTTTTCTGGCCACTTTGACAAAGTAATATAATTGTCTTAATTCCACACGGATCCTCCGTACTGTTGTCGATAATTTGTCTTGATAGCCCTCTTATTTTATAGACCGTTTCAATAAGTGATACAGGATAAAACCGGCCGCAAAACCTCCCGAATGGCCGATCAGGCTGATCTGCGGGACCGCTACGGAATACAGGAACCCCGTCACGATTAACGTAATAATCGTAGTGCGAGAGCCGCGGTCAAGATCAGCTTTTTTTGAAATAATCCGATATATAAATACGCCCCGTATACTCCATAGATCGCCCCGGAAGCTCCGGCAGACAATACGGCGTTATGCTGCAGCAGCACACCGGCAATATTGGCCATGATTCCGCTCGCAATGTAAAAAAAGAAAATACCGCCGCGATCCGAGTATGCTCTCGAGAGGCGGTGCGAACACGAGCAGCGCAAAAGCGTTGAACAGCAGATGCTCGAAGCCGATATGGAGGAACATCGCCGCGGCGTATCTCCAATACTCCGTTTGGTAAGGTGCCGCGTTAACCATCGCCCCAAACCGGAGCAGCGTGTTTGTGTCTGTAGAACCTCCGCTTACCGTAAGCAGCAAAAAACACAACTGCATTGATTCCGATCAGCAGGGTCGTCACAGGATACATGCGTACATACTGCCGGGGGCTTTCGTACCTGACAAACATCTCTTCAATCCTTTCGGCTATGGATGGGCAATTGGACAAGTTCCAAAGCAAAAGATTATAATAGAAAAGGTAATTCATCTCAATATGCTTAAATTAAGGGAGGATCAGAAGAACATGGCTCAAGAACGCACGGGTGTTGCCACTCTGAAAGGCAATCCGATTACACTAATCGGACCGGAATTACAAGCGGGAGACAAAGCCCCGGATTTCAAGCTGAACAAAGATTTGATGAACCAGGTTTCCCTTTCCGATTTTGCGGGTAAAGTGAAATTGATTTCCGTTGTGCCTTCCCTGGACACTGGCGTCTGCGACGCTCAAACACGCAGATTTAACGAAGCTGCCGCTGAACTGGGAGAGAATGTTGTCGTTCTTACCGTGAGCGCCGACCTTCCGTTTGCTCAAGCGCGCTGGTGCGGTGCCGCGGGAATCGATAAAGTGGTCACTTTGTCCGATTACAAATCCATGTCTTTCGGCGAAGCTTATGGCGTACATATTAAAGAACTGCGTTTGGATATGCGTTCCATTTTCGTACTGGACGCTGGCGACACGATCCGCTATGTAGAATACTTGCCAGAAATGACAAACCATCCTGATTACGACAAAGCGATTGCGGCTGTAAAAAAAGCTTGCTTTAATGCTATAGTTTGTCCTGAAGCAAGACGCTTATGACTTCAAGTGATAGGCGTCTTTTTTTCTGTGATGGGGAGGGGTCTGACCAGACGCCGAGGATCGCAGTATCGCGCGCCGGATGAACCGCCGCTTCCCTCAATGCTATTCAGCTGCCGTCCTGGAGCTGTATGGTTCTGCGGAGCCTCTTTCTTTTCCCGGCAAACAAAAAAAATGCTCCCCAAGGAGGAAGCACATCGCCGGATCTAGTCGTTCGAACGATACTGCGCTAACCGTTTGTCCAACTGCCTGTAAATATCGAGAATCGTGCGGTAGTTGGAGCCCAGATCTCCAAGGGAGCCTCTGGAAGCGGAGTAAATGTCTATGGCGGTCTTCAGCGGATTAATGGAGAAAAGAGTGACCGTAATATCCTGCGTCCGCCCGGTCACCGTCCGTTTTTCAAGCACGATCTCGCCGACGTTACGCACCTCGTGCAGCACTCTGTAGCCGTTCATTTTCTTGAGTGTGGTACTAACTTCCTCCCATGCCTTGTCCATCGATAATTTGTAAAATTTGGTCTTTAAAAGCGGATCTTTTGCCTTCTCGCCTGTTTGTTCATAACTGCGGAGCAAACCGATTAATGATCTCTTCAGCAACAGCCTTCCCCCTCAACTCGACTCCGAATCTCACACTTCTCTTTATATTACTTTCAATCATAACATTAATCAAAGGCAATTTGAACATTTTCCGGAATATTTAAGAGTAAAAAAAAGTAGTTTAAGAGAAACGCCGTTTTCCGCCCGCAGCAGCAACTTCCGCTGCATCACTTACCTGAACCAGCGCAGAAGTCCCATGATCAAAGAAAGAACGACAGAAATGACAATGCAGGTGACAATCGGAAAATAAAACCGGACATTTCCTTTTTTTCCACCGAAATATCTCCCGGCAGCCTGCCCAGATGCAGAAATCTTCCTCCGAACTGCCACAGAAGCCCGATCACCAATAAAACGATTCCGCCTGTGATTAACATTTTTGCAACGGGATTCATGCCTTCACCTCTTCCAAATTCATAAAATTTCGGATGACCAGCGCAGCCGCGCCGATCGGGCAGGCTTCCGCCCCAAGCCGGGAATACTTTACGCTGATCTCCCTCATATGAGGAAACGGAATCCGGCTGTTCAACGCCTGGACTACCTCCGCTTCGATCCACTTAGCATATTGTGCCATCGCGTTGCCGATTATAATCATCTGGGGGTTTAAGGTATGCATCAAGTTCACCAATCCAACGCCAAGTGCTGCTCCAATCTTGTGCACCGCAGCCAGGGCGGCAGGGTCCCCGGCGTCCAGCCTGTGCCTGATTTCCCGCTGCACTTCGGGCGTATAAGGAAGCCCCAGCAGCGAAGCGAATGCTTTCTCGGACGCGTACATTTCCCAACAGCCCCTGTTGCCGCAGGTGCACAGCCGGCCCTCCCGCTCGATCGTCGTATGGCCGACCTCCCCGGCATAACCGAAGTTGCCCTTAAACAATTCGCCTTCAAAAATAATCCCCGCGCTATCCCGGAACCGACGCTGACATAAAGCACGTTCGAACATTCCGCAGCCGCTCCGTGCTCCAGCTCTCCAAGGGCCGCCAGGTTGGCTTCATTGTCAATGCACACCGGCACTCCCAGCGCTGCCTCCAGCCGAACCTTCCACTCCAGCTCATGCCAGCCGAAATGCGGTACGAACAAAATCCGCCCCGAAGGGTGCTGGACAAAGCCGTGTATGCCGAGGCCGAGGCCAATCAAACCGAGCGGCGATTGAGGGAGTGCGTCGCGGAGCCCGGCTGTCGCCTCAATCAGCTGCTGCAGCACGGCCTCCGGTTTAGCGGAATCTTTATATTTGATATATCTTGCGGATATTTTCTCGCCGTTCAGGTTTGTTACAATCATAAAAAAATCCCGGTTGCCCGCAGATCCGCTCCGATCACAAAGCCTCCGCGCCGGTTAATCTCAAGCAACATCGGCTTTCGGCCGCCCGAAGAGCTTCCGATACCCGACTCCACGACGAGATGCCCCTGGATAAGCTCCTCTATAAGAGCCGATACCGTGGCGCGCGTCAGCTTCGTCCTTTTAGAAAGATCCGCCCTTGAAAGTGGTGCGAACCGCCGGATTAGCTTAAGCAGTGCTTCTTTATTGATCGCTTTCAGCAATGAGCTGTCTCCCGAGACGTGTAGGCTTTTCATTGAAGTGACCTCTATTCCTGATAAAAGTTGCTGCAAACCATGCCTGTAAATTGATGTGCCTTAGAAGGGATTTGCCTGTTGACTGAGAATATAGTATAACAATCTTTGTATAATAATTAAACAAAGATTTGGGTGCGGAGGCTTCAGGCCTCACTCTTTTTTACCTTAACTGCGAGGTGATTTTTTTTGGGCCGTTATTTTCTTGGCATTGATCTGGGCACATCGGCTGTGAAATGTATTTTAGTAGACGAATCGGGAAATGTCAAAAAAAAGCCACAGTGTGGAGTATCCTCTGCTTCAGCCGCACCCCGGCTGGGCGGAGCAGCATCCCGAGGACTGGTGGAACGGCACTGTCGAATGTATCGCTGTGCTGCTGGGCAAAGCGGCCGTCAAGGCACGGAGGTGGCCGGAATCGGCCTCTCCGGCCAAATGCACGGATCGGTATTCCTCGACTCCGATCTGCAGGTCATTCGCCCGGCTTTGCTGTGGTGCGACCAGCGCACCGCGTCGGAGTGCGAATGGATCGAAGCCGCTGTCGGCCGGGACGAGCTGGGGCACCTCACCGGAAACCGGGCTTTGACCGGTTTCACTGCGCCGAAGGTAGTCTGGCTGCAGCGGCACGAGCCGGAGCATGCGAGCCGCGTAGCGCATCTGCTGCTGCCGAAGGATTACGTCCGGCTGAAGCTGACCGGCGAGCTCGGCATGGACATGGCGACGCGAGCGGCACGCTGCTGCTGGACGTGGCGGGCAGGCGTTGGTCCGCCGAAGTGGCGGCTAAGCTGGCCATTCCGATGGAATGGCTGCCGCCGCTCTTCGA
>BBFE01000040.1 GCA_001313085.1 Paenibacillus sp. JCM 18996
GCAACCGGTAATACGGTGGCTCAGTATCAGTACGATGCGTGGGGAAATATTCTTTCCCAAACCGGACCGATGGCTTCCTCCAACCCGTATCGTTATGCAGGTTATCGTTATGATGAAGTAACAGGTTTATATTATCTCATGGCACGATATTATGATTCGGGGGTGGGGCGATTTATCACAAGAGATACGTTCCATGGTATTGAAGATGATGTTCAATCATTAAACCCATATTCTTATACTAAAAAAATAGATCCAAGTGGGCATCTTTATTTTAGCTTAAATTTAGGGTTTGGTAGTAAGTTCGCTTTTAGATCCGGTTGGAATTATGCAAGAGGTTATCTTAAAGTTACCCTTGGTGGGCTAGGTGTGAATTTGATTGGGATTGGAGTTGGTTTTGGGGTTGGCTTCCTCGTTCGATCTTTTTTTTAGCTAAAGCAATAGCAACGCAACTTGCAGCAAAATTAGGTAACCTTTATGCTAAGGTTTACGGGCAAATTTGGAGTTATCTTTCCAAAAAAAAGTTTAGGAGTTATTGGTGAAGGTGTTGATTTGAGTTGGCCATATAATGTTATTTTTTTTGATCAAACCATTCCACTTTGGGGGTGGTGGACTCAAGAGTATAAAGACTCACTTAATGCATAATTAATGTTTTAAATTATAAACCGGCATCTAATGGTGCCGGTTATTAATAAAATCAGAAGGTTACTAAATAAAATATTCATCTGAAAAAAAACGAGGTGAAATCGTTGATTTGGTTTTGGATTATACCCATTATTTCATGGTTCTTTGCTTTCGCATTGACCATATTTAGTTTTCGTATTACAAAAGAATATCATAAAAAAAAAGAGTATTCTTGATTATTCTCCCACATTAGGTATCACTTTAATTGAAATCATATTGAGCGTGATTATAGGCTATTATTCAAAATTATGCCGTGGTGGATGACAAAAAACATTACTATTTCTCATTGCCATTGGATTTTTTATTACTTGGTATCTATTTATGCCAGATAGGTATTGCTTTAAAAGAATAAAAAACGATTATGCTAACCAAAGTGACGGATGCTAAATTAGCAGTGACCTTGTTGTTCTCCCATAAAAGGACACCTTTTTTTCTCGTTAAGTATATTATTACCCTAAATTTTCTTAACGAAGTATCCACTTCTTATACTGGTCATAATCCGGATTTTGCTTATGCATGGAAATACTGGGGATTGAAAGTTTGGTTCTCAAGTAACATTGTAAATTGGTTATGGAATCATAAATAATGAAGGCGGCGGTGTAGTATTACAATTTCGATGGAACTGGACGCTCAGAGTTGTACCTTCTTATCCTGGATTCCCGCTGAAACATAACGAGGCGCTATGTAGAACCGGCATGAAACCCCTGTAAATGCTGGGTTTCATGCCGGTTTTTTGCTTCACTTTATCATCGTTATGGTGTTATGATATACATAACGAGGTGAGAGCGAATGGCAACCATTGTCTATCAAAAAGACAAGCGTTCCGGTATTACTTATGCCTATGAATCCGTTTCGTATTGGGACAAAGAAAAGAAACAATCCCGTGCAAAACGTGCACTCATTGGCCGAGTGGACAATGAGACGGGGGTGATCATCCCGACCGACGGCAGAGGGCGAAAAAAAGCAAGAAGCGCCTGCCGCTGTAAAAAAGAGGACCGGTACCCTCCACGCAAAGGGCAAGACGGTTCTATGGCGCCACCTATCTCTTCGATGCAATTGGCGAGAAACTCGGCATTGCCGAAGATTTGAAACAATGCTTCCCGGGTATGGAGCAGCAGATGTTATCGATCGTGTACTATCTCATTCTCGAGGATAAAAAAATCCGCTCTATCGCTTTGAAAATCCTTACGGCCAAAACATTTCCTCCCAGCGCAGCAGCGAAATCTTTGCTTCCATTACGGAAGAGGCGAAAAGCCGGTTCTTCCGCCTCCAAGGGAAACGACGTATGGACAAGGAGTTCTGGGCCTATGACATTACATCCATTTCCAGTTACTCCGAAGGCTTGCGTCAAGTCCAATACGGCCGGAATAAAGAGGGGGATCCGCTGGCGCAACTGAATCTGGCGCTGGTGTTTGGCGAGATCTCTCATCTTCCGTTTTATTACCGCAAGCTGGCAGGAAACATCCCGGATGCCAAGACGATCACAAACTTGCTGTTGGAATTCGCTGTACTCGGCTTCTCCAAGGTAAAGCTCGTGATGGATCGCGGATTCTACAGTGAAGGCAACATCAATGCGCTGTTCATAGCGCACTTGAAATTTCTGATTTCGGCCAAGATGTCTTTGTCGCTGATTCGTAACGAATTGGATCGCATCTATGATCGCTTTCGCACGTTTGAGCATTACAACGAGAAATATGAACTCTACTGCCATACCGTGCAGGCGCAGTGGAGTTACACCGAGCACCGTCCCTATAAAGGCGATACGCTTGATGAACCCAGACGGATCTACATTCACTACTACTACAACATTGACAAAGCCGCCGAGGATGAAAAAAATCGTTCGACCGCAAGTTGATCGGCATGCGCAAGGAGTTGGAGTCCGGCCGCCGCGTTCCGGAGCATGAGTCGCTGTAGAAAAAAATACTTTGAGGTGAAGACCACGCCGAAACGAGGATCGCGAGTTACGGTGAAGGAAGAAGCTGTTGCCAAGGCCAAGCGTTACTACGGTTACTTTGCCTGATGACCAATGAGACGATGGATGCCGTTACTGCGCTGGAGTTATACCGTAACAAGGACGTGGTGGAGAAAGCCTTTGGCAATTTAAAGGAACGACTCAATATGCGCCGTACGCTGGTTTCTTCTGAACAAAGTCTGGAGGGCAAGCTGTTTGTTGAGTTTGTGGCACTTATTTATCTTTCATACATCAAAAAAGCAAATGCAGGATACCGATTTGTTTAAAACGTATACGATGCAAAGTATGTTGGACAAGCTCGATGTCATCGAATGCTTTGAAGCGCCTGGTCAAAAAACTGCGTGTTGGCGAGCTTCTGGAGAAGCAAAAGGAGATTTACATCAGCCTGGGTGTCGAGCCTCCCTCCTCGTTATGAGTTACCGGGAATCCAGGATTTATGAGGGATAAAAGTATTGTATTCCTAGAGAAAGAGCGCAGTTTGCGCTCTTTCCTCAATTATTTTGAACTTAAGATAGGGGATGTACAACAATGTCTCATCAATGGCAGATTTTTTTTATATTTAGTAGTGTTTGGTCTTGGATACTATTTTCATAAAAGAATGTTTGGATTTAAATACGCAATCCTTAATACAATTCTTTTAATTGGTTTTGGTATGTTCCTTATCTCAACAAATCCGATATATGTGTTCATTGGTATTTCAATTGCAATATTTACTACGATAACATCGTTTATTGTATGGATAAGAGCACGGCGTTAATTAAAACATATGCCCCTTAGACCAATTTGCGGCGCAAATAGCTTGAGATGGAGTCGATCAAGGTGACCGTGACAATAATGCCCAGCAGGATAATGCCCACCCTTGCCCAACTCCTGGCTTCCAGGGCAAAGATCAACGGGGTCCCGATGCCGCCCGCGCCGATAATGCCCAGAATGGAGGCGGCGCGCACGCTCAGCTCGAACCGGTACAGTGTAAACGACAGGAAGTCGGGGAGAATCTGCGGAAGTACGGCGAACCGCAGCACTTGAAGACGGTTGGCTCCGCAGGCGATCAGCGCTTCCGAAGGGCCTTCGTCCATATTTTCTACCGCTTCCGAGAATAATTTGCCGAGCATGCCGATGGAATGAAGCCCCAGCGCAAGCACTCCGGCGAACGAACCGGGCCCCACCGCTTTAATAAACATGACGGCCAGCACCAGCTCGGGGAACGTGCGGATAAAGATAAGAACGAATTTGCCCGAGCCCGAAACCGATCTCATCTTGCTCATATTGCGGGCGGCCCAGAATGCGAAAGGGATGCACAAAACGGCTGAGATGAAGGTTCCGAGCACAGCGATCGCGAGTGTATCCAATAAGCCGCGCAGCAAATCCTCGCCTTCGGGCAAATAGACAAAACTCCAGTCGGGATGGAACAAACCTTTTACGATGCGACGGTGAATTCCCACGCGGTCGGTTTGATGCCGGTAAAATGAATCCCCCCGACGGACCAGACATAGATCAGGACGATGATCGCCAGGGTGGTCCAGAAGCGTATGCGCTGACCGACAGGTTTTTTTTCACAGCTGCACTTTTCATAGCAATCTCTCCCGTATTTTGTTGCTGGCATAATCCACGGCCACAACGATGGCGAAGGTGAGCAGGATAATCATCGCAACCCGGTCATAGCGCAGCTGGTTCAGCGTCCGGTCGAGCAGAATCCCGATACCGCCCGCTCCCACCATGCCCAGAACGGCGGAGGCGCGGATGTTGACTTCAAAGGTGTAGAGGAAGTAGCTCATGAAATGGGCAGTCACTTGCGGAATCACCGCGTAGCGGATCCACTGCAGCTTGTTCGCTCCCACAGCCGTCATCGCTTCCAGCGGGCCGGGGTCGATCGCTTCTATCGATTCGTAAAAGAGCTTGGAGACGATCCCGAAAGAAAAGAAAATCAATGCCACAATACCCGCAATGGAGCCAATTCCGAATATGGTAACGAATAAAGCGGCAAACAGCAGCTCCGGAATCGTCCGGATCAGATTAAGCAGGAAGCGTGCCGGATATTGGACCCATACCGTCCTGGTCACATTTCCCGCTGCCATGAGAGCTACGGGGATGGCTAACAGCGCTCCGACGGTGGTACCCAGGATCGCCATCCTGACGGTTTCCATCATCGGACTCCAGATGACATCGATATATCCCCAATCCGGCGGAAGCATCTCGGCCAAAATTTTGAACATTTCGGGGAAATTCTGAAACAGCTTGGTCAAGGAAGTGCCGGTTTGCACCGAGCTGCCCCACAAGAGCGCCGCAATGACCAGCAGGGTAACGTAGCTTTTTTTATGCGGGCCGGGGGTTTGACAGGGCTGGATGGGTTCATTCTTCGCCTCCCAAAAGCTCGTCTTTTTTTTGATCGGCCGTCCATAGATTTCGGAGAAAACTTCATCCGTTGCGGAGCTTACAGGTCCGTCAAAAAACAACCTGTCCGGCCCTCAGGCCGATGATGCGGGTGGCGTATTCCCGGGCCAAATCGATGAAATGGAGGTTTACGATCGTGGTGATGTTCAGTTCCTGGTTGATCCGTTTTAGGTCGTCCATAACCTGGCGCGTGGTCAGAGGGTCCAAAGAAGCGACCGGCTCGTCGGCAAGAATAATTTTGGCTTCCTGCGCCAAGGCTCTGGCTATGGATACCCGCTGCTGCTGGCCGCCGGACAGCTGGTCGGCGCGGACGTAGGCTTTTTCCTGGATATTGACCCTGTCCAGGCGTCCAGCGCAAGCTCCACGTCCTTTTTTTTGGGAAACCATCCGAGCAGGGTGCGGAAAGTGGAGTGGTAACCGACGCGGCCGGAAAGCACGTTCTGCAGTACGGACACTCTTTTGACCAGATTAAAGCTCTGAAAGATCATCCCAATGTCCCTGCGCATAAAACGCAATGCCTTTCCTTTCGCTTTCGTGATCGATTTGCCGTCAATCAGAATTTGGCCGTCCGTGATTTCGTGCAGTCTGTTGACGCACCGCAGGAGGGTGGACTTTCCCGCACCGGATAAACCTACGATGACTACAAATTCTCCTTGACGGATCGTCAGATTGATGTCTTGCAGCCCTACCGTTCCGTTAGAGTATACTTTTGACACGTTCTGAAATTCAATCATTAGATTCCTGCCTTTTGTCAAGTGTATTGAACATAGCTATTCTTCGACCTCATCTCCTGGATTTATTCGACAAAACTTTCTAAATTCCTCTACAAAAAAATAGTACTGGATGAAAATGGGACGCTATGGTAAAATAAAGGAGCATTGAACACGTGTGCATAAATGCTGATGCGAGAATGGGAAGCGCTTACCGAATGCATTTTGCCGGACGGACGGGTAACCGGGCCTGTCGGGCATTCAATGTAAGCGCAACAGACAAAGCTGTCAGCGGTTGGGGCGAGAGGCCCGGCCGCAGCGGAATTCACAAGGGAGGCGTAAAGCAATGGAAAAAAAAGTGCGAATAGGCGTCATCGGCTACGGAAATATGGGCTTTTCCCATGCCGATTACCTGCACAAAGGAGAGATCGAGGGAGCTGTACTGGGCGCCGTCTGCGATACCGATCCCCGAAAACTGCAGAAAGCGAGGGAGAAATTCGGCGATTCCACACAATATTTTGAAAGCGCCGAGGCTTTGCTTGCATCCGAAGCCGTAGACGGAATTTTGGTGGCGACTCCGCATTATGACCATCCGACGATCGCGATCGAGGGCTTCAAGCATAACCTGCACGTATTGATTGAAAAGCCGGCCGGAGTTTACACGAAGCAAGTCCGTTTGATGAACGAAGCGGCGGCGAATTCCCGCAAAGTGTTCGGCATCATGTACAACCAGCGCACGAATCCTTTGTATCAGAAATTGAAGGACCTGATCTCTTCCGGAGAGCTTGGCGAAGTAAGAAGAACTAACTGGATCATCACCAACTGGTACCGCTCCCAAAGCTACTATGATTCCGGCGGCTGGCG
Organism: Paenibacillus sp. JCM 18996; assembly: GCA_001313085.1. The sequence goes on from BBFE01000040.1 coordinate 6,619, forward strand.
CGCCACCTGGGCCGGCGAAGGCGGCGGCGTCCTGATCAACCAGGATCCGCACCAGCTGGATCTGTGGCAGTGGACGACCGAAATGATGCCGAGGAGAGTAAGGGCCTTCTGCCAATTCGGCAAATACCGCAATATTGAAGTGGAAGACGATGTCACGGCATACGTGGAATATGAGAACGGCGCTACAGGCCTGTTCGTGACCACTACCGGGGAAGCTCCGGGGACGAACCGTTTTGAAATTACGGGCGACAACGGCAAGCTTCTTGTGGAGGACGACAAGCTTACATTCTACCGGCTCCGCACCCCCGAGCCTGAATTTAACCGCACATGGAGCAAGGGCTTCGGTGCGCCTGAATGCTGGACATGCGAGATCCCTGTGGCGGGCAAAACAACAGGCCACGCGGGAATCACGCAAAACTGGGTGAACGCCATCAGGGGCGGCACTCCGCTGCTCGCGCCAGGTGAAGAGGACTTAAAGGCCTGACGCTTTCCAACGCCATGTATCTGTCCACATGGACTGATAACTGGGTTGACCTGCCTATCAATGAAGATTTGTTTTACGAGAAGCTCCAGGAGAGAATCAATAATTCTACATTCCGGAAGAAAGCTGGCGAAGGCCAAATTCTGGATGTCAGCAATACGCACTGATCTTTAACGCGAGCAAATCTCCGCTGCAGGCCGCAGTGGAGATTTTTTTTCTTTTCAAAAAGCATGGCATACAGTAAAGTAATTAACGACTGCACAGATCAACCGGAAGGAAGTGGACAGCTGCTATGAAGAGAACAGCCGGTTTGGCGATGATCCTGGCAATGACAATCGGGCTGCTGGCAGCCTGTGGGGGCGGTGCAAAGGAAACAGCCTTGAATGGGGAAACCCTGCAGAGGATTTACAAAGCCTACCCTTCTTTAAAGGATAAGAAATACTCCGTGGCAGAGGTAAAACGGGTCGTGGACGGCGATACGTTCGAGACCGGGGAAGGGGACAAGGTGAGGTTGATCGGAGTAAATACGCCGGAAACCGTAAAGCCCAATTCCCCTGTGGAAAAAATACGGAAGGGAAGCCAGCGATTTCACAAAGAAGAAGCTGACCGGCAGAACGGTCATCCTGTTTCAGGATGCCGGGGATCAGGATAAATACGGCCGGCTGCTGAGATATGTCTTTGTCGAGCCGGAGGATGTGATGTTCAACGAAATCCTGGTCAGGGACGGTTATGCCAACGTATCCACCATTCCGCCTAATGTCATGTTCGTGGGCAGCTTCCGAAAGCTTGAGAAGGAGGCGCGGGAAAAGAAGAAAGGCTCTGGCCGATCCGGACGGCGCTAAAAAAAATAGCGGCCGGGAGCCCGCCCGCCATTTCCCGTTCACCTGCCGCCCATCCACCGGGGAGCCCACCAGTTTGCGCGGCCGAGCAGCTTCATCAGGGTGGGGACAACAATGACGCGGATGCAGGTGGCATCGATGAAAACGGCGGAAAAGAGCCCGAGCCCGAGCGCTTTTGTAATTTCAATGTCTGTAAAAAAATAAAGGAACCGACCACGACAATCAGGATAAAAGCGGCGCTTGTTATGAGGCTTCCCGTTTTTTGGAGCTCTTCCGCCGTGCTCCTGTCGTTGTCTCCCGTTTTCTCATATTCTTCCATAATCCTTGAGATTAAAAAAGACCTCGTAGTCACCCCGGGGGAGTGAAGAATTTTGTCGGAATAGGCCTGGATTTCCCGGATGGCAGCTTCGTCATACGTTTTCCTCATCCCCGTGCCCCATTTCCATTGTTTTTTTCATCGTGCAGTCTAGAAGATTAGGTTTCACAGATCGCCCGATTTTTTTATGGGCCGCTGCGGCAAGCTTCGATCTTGATCTATTCGGCCTTTTCGAAAGGACAAGGTTTTTTTGCTTTTTTTCTGGGCATACTAGCAGGTGTAGCTAAAGGACAACGGAGGGGCCCATGAATTATTACAAGGATCGGCCGCTGGTCGTGCAGAGCGACTTTACGGTGCTGCTCGAGGCGAAGCATCCCGATTTCGAGGAAGTGCGCGGGACGCTGGCCCGGTTTGCCGACCTGGTCAAGAGCCCGGAGCATATCCATACCTACCGTATATCGCCTCTGACGATATGGAACGCAGCGGCTGCCGGATGCAGCGAGGAAGAGTCGGTAACGTTTCTGCAAAATCATGCCAAACTGGATATTCCCAAACTTATACTGGACGAGATCAGGCAGTCTTTCAAGCGCTACGGGATGGTTCTAATGGAAGCGGCCGAGGACAGGGAAGACGAACTTCTGCTGACGATCGGCGATCCCGAGCTGCTTAAGGACTTGCTTTCTTATCCGTCCCTGGAGCCGTACCGGCTGAGACAGGTGGACTCCAACAGGCTCCAGTTTCCTTCGGTGTACAGGGGGACGCTGAAGCAGGAGCTTACCCGCCTAGGTTTTCCGGTGGAGGATGCGGCAGGCTATCATCAAGGGGAATTTCTGGATGTTTCCTTGCGTACGGAATCCGCGTCAGGGCATGCTTTTCGTCTGAGAGAATACCAGCAGGAGGCGGCGGACAGCTTCTACCGTTCGGGACGCAAGCTGGAGGGAAGCGGAGTGCTCGTGCTTCCCTGCGGAGCGGGCAAGACGGTGGTCGGAATTACGGCGATGAGCCGGACCAAGTGCGCGACGCTTATCCTTACTACGAATGTCACTTCCGTCCGCCAATGGAAGCGGGAAATACTGGACAAAACCGGGCTGACTGAAAGAGAGGTCGGCGAATACGCCGGCTCTGTCAAGGAAGTAAGGCCGGTGACCATTGCCACGTACCAGATTCTCACATACCGCAAAAGCAAAGACGATGCGTTCGTCTATATGAATTTGTTCAACGAAAGGGACTGGGGTCTGATCATTTACGACGAAGTGCACCTGCTTCCGGCGCCGGTGTTCCGGGTCACCGCGGATATCCAGGCGACCCGCCGTCTCGGTTTGACCGCCACTTTAGTCAGGGAAGACGGCCGCCAGGAGGATGTGTTCTCCCTGGTAGGCCCCAAACGGTACGACATGCCGTGGAAGGAGCTACAGCGGCAGGGTTGGATTGCAGATGTGGAATGTTCCGAGATTCTTGTGGGGCTGCCGGACCGCGAGAGGGACCGGTATGCCGCCTCTGAGCCCAAGCAGCAGATCCGGATCGCCGGAGAGAATCCTTTGAAGGCTGAAGTTGTCCTGCGTCTGGTGGAGAAGCATCAGGGACAGCCGACGCTGATTATCGGCCAGTATCTCGATCAACTGAAGAAGCTGGCTTATGCGACCGGGGCTCCGATGATCAGCGGGGAAATGCCGCACGAGGCGCGCGAGGCCGTTTATTCCGATTTCAAGTCTGGGGCCGTCAAGCTGCTGGTGGTTTCGAAGGTAGCGAATTTCGCCGTGGATTTGCCGGATGCCAAGGTCGCTATCCAGGTCTCGGGGAGCTTCGGTTCGAGACAGGAGGAGGCCCAGCGGCTGGGAAGAATTTTGAGGCCGAAGCCGGGGGACAACAAAGGGTATTTCTATTCTCTCGTATCCAAAGACACTAAGGAACACGACTTCGCCGTGAACAGGCAGCTTTTTTTCTCATAGAACAGGGATACCGGTACCGGGTGGAAGAGGGAGAGGATTATTTGGCCGGGAGGGTGTGTATTAATGAACAGTAGGCAGTTGATAGAGAAATTGCCGGAAGCGGTAAGGAAGCAGATGGATCTTTGGCTGAGGAGCCTGCGCGGCAGGGGGACGAGCAGCTTGGGTCTTTTTTTCCGATGAAGATCGGGTCCGGCTGCGGTTTGCGGCGCTGTCCGCTCTCGAACAGAAGACGCTCGAACTTGTCGTTAAGCGGCTGGGTGCGACCCCTTTTGACGGAAACCGGCTGTCCAGGGAAATCGGAGCATCGATGGCCGGAGCGGAAATCGAAGCGGGGTTCATTCTTTTGCGGCAAAAAGGGTGGCTGTTTACCTTTCGAAAAGCGTGGGGAGAGCTTCTTTACTTTATGCCGAGGGACACCTTTGCCCATCTTCAGCCGCTTGTGACGAGTTCCATCGAAAAGGCGGAAACGGCGATCGAACCTGAAGCCGTGCAAGGCAGAGGATGGGTCTGGGATTTGTTCCACAGCTTGGTGTATATCGCCAAAAAACGAATTGAAGCTGACGCAAAAGGGAACGCCGAACAAACGCCAGCTCCAGAAGCTTTCGGAAATCATCTCTCTCGGGGAAGAGGATTTGTCGGGGACTTTTTCCTATGCGCATGACGATGTTTACGAACCCCGGACCGCTCTGGTGCTCGACTGCCTGCTCCGGTTGGAGCTGATAAAGAAATCGGAGGGTGCTTTCGTCGTCGAACCTGAAAGATTGGCTGAGTGGCTGCAGCTAAGGGGAGAAGAGATGGAGGCGGCGCTGTATGGGCTGTGGAAAGAGCAGCAGTTTCCCGAAGACATACGCCAGCAGCATCTTGCCGTACTGCTCGAACGGCTTCCCCGGGGAGAATGGGTGTCAATCCGCTGTGTTCAAACCTGGCTGGACGATAATGGAGTTTCCGCCAGCGGTAGGGACCCGGAGGCGGAAGCCGAAGGTTGGATGAGCTGCTTTCTTCGTCCCCTTGCTTGTTTCGGCTGGATTCAGACAGGGACGTCCGGCGACGGCCGGAGATGGCTGAGAAGGCTTTTTTTCATACGAAGGAGGAAGCGCTGCTGGCCGAGGAGATGAATGAACGGTTCCTCGTTCAGCCGGATTTTGAAATTATGGTCCCTCCCGGGGTTTCGTTTGCCGACCGTTGGGAGCTGGAAGCGGCGTCGCAGCATCTGAGCTCGGATGGCGTTTCCCTGTACCGGATCACGAAGGAAAGCTTCTTATTCGCATGTGAAAACGGAAGAACGGCGGAAGGTGTCCTGCACTTTCTTGAGAGCCGTTCCATGTACGGATTGTCCGGCAACATCGTCTCCACGCTGCGCGGCTGGGGGGAACAGTACGGCAGAACGCAGCTTCAGGAGGCGGTTCTGCTCCGCTGCCGGGACAGGGAAACGGCGGAAGCCGTGGAAAGAATGGAATCGGCGGCCCCGCTGCTCTTGGGAAGATTGGGGGAAAAAGATTTCATTGTGAACGCCGCGCAGAAAGAGGAGTTGGAAGAGCTGCTTTACCGCTCGGGTCTTTCACCGAAAAAAAATGGACAAAAGCTCAGCCGGATCCTCCGCGACGTTTCCTTTTCTTGCGGACGCCACGGCTGGAACATATGAATTACAGCAGATGGCAGGCGTTACGCTGAACAAGGTTCTATCCGGTTGGCCGGACGCGGCCAAAGGAATCATTTACAGCCGGACCCCCGCGCTGTATTACGAAATGGAATCGGCTCCGGCAAGTCTGCAGGAGTGGAAGCGGAGATTTACTGAAATTCCGGCAAATTGGATGAAAGATTACCGGTCTTATCATCTATCCACAAGAAAAGAAATCGCGGCGGCCGCGGTGAGACTAAAGACCCATCTTCAGTTAAAACGGCAAGGCTCCGATATTCGCATCATCCCGCTCAAAATCGTTGAACAGGCCGGCGGATGGAGCATTGTAGGCGTCAGGGAAGGGAAGGAAGAAACGATTTCCTCGAAGGATTGGGAGGAAATGAAGCTCGTTATGCCCGCGATAATCGAAAAAAATAATTCATTTTCCATGGGAAACTGGGCGAGTAATATGATATGATTGTGTCAGTTGCATAATCATATCAAGAAGAAAAGGATGGACTTAGTGTACAATGAGCGTTATTGAAGCCAACACGTTGGACATGGCCGCTGTTCTTGTGCAGGCCTACGAAGTCGGCGACATGATCAAATCCTCCGTCGAAATGGCGGATTACTTATATTGGAAGCAGCGTAAAGACTCTGACCCGGAAGCGCAGAAGCTGCTGGCGCTTTTTTCAAAAAAAAGAAAGCGGCATTCGAGGATTGCGAGCGGTTCGGCCATTTTCACCCGGACTATCACGCGGCTCTGGAAGCGGTCCAGGAAGTGCAGGACCTTTTGGATGAAGTCGAATCCGTGAAGCGCTTCAGGCAGGCGGAGGCGGCGCTGGACGAAATGCTGCATTCCGTTTCGTCGACGATCGCCTACGCAGTGTCCCAAAGCGTGAAAGTGCCGAGCAACAGCTCCAACACCGAGGGCGGAAGCTGCTCCTCCGGGGGCTGCTCCTCCGGAGGAGGCTGCTCGGGCGGCTGCGGCTAGGCTATTCGCCGCGGCGAAGCGTGAAATCCGGCTCCGTGCGGCCAACCTCTTTGCCCTGCCAGTTGCGGACGGGAGGACGGTGAAACTCTTCCAGCTGCGCATATTCCTTCTCCGACAGAAGCTGAAGCTGTACAAGCGTCTCCATCACGGCGGCGTACAATGCTCTGACCGACCCGTCCTCAACCTTGACGACGATCCCCCAGCCCTGTTCGGGAACCGCCAAGGCATAGATCGCCTCCGCGCCCATTTTGCCGATAATGCGGCCGCCCGTCGCTTCGATAAGGCGGGTGTCGTAACGGCCGCTTCCCGCCAGGTGGAAGGGATTCGCCCGAATGGCTGCAAGGATGCGGTGACAAGCCTCGGCTCTCTCCGGGGGCAGCTTGTCGGGGCGGGCCAACCGGCTGTAGGCAAGGGCAAGGCTCGCGATCGGCATGCCGAACACCGGAACGCCGCAGCCGTCGATTCCGAGCCGGATCTCATCGGGCGATAAGCCGCACATTTCGCTGACGGTTTGCAGCATCGCCTGCTGGACCGGATGGCCGATGCTCAAGTAATCGTCAGAGGGCACATTCATCTGCGCGCACAGCGCAAGCATCCCAGCATGCTTGCCGGAGCAGTTGTTGTGCAGGCTACCCGGGGTCTGGTGGATTTGTTTCAGCGCTTTCGCGGAACCGGGATGGAAAGGATAATGCGACCCGCATTGCAGGTCGGAAATGCCGAATCCGACTTTGCCAAGGATGGAAAGCGCTGTCCGGATGTGCCCATACTCGCCGTTGTGCGAAGCGCAGATTAAGGCAATTTCCTCCTCTGTCAGTCGGAAATGATCCGCCGCGCCGGATTCGATCACAGGAATGGCCTGGATCAATTTGGCGGCAGACCTCGCGAAGGTAACAATCCGGGGATTCCCGGCAAAGAAGGGAACCCTTCCGCCGGTATCGGCTACGGCAATGTGGCCGCGGTGCTGGCTTTCCGTTATTTCTCCACGGGTAATTCGGACGATGAGTTCGGAAGTATACATTTGCATCACTCCATACGATTTTTTTAATAGAAAAGAGGTCTTTACCATGTTTATCGAACGCTGCGGACTCATCATCTGGGTCAGTGACCTTAAAGCCGCCAGGAACCTGGAACGCTACGGTTCGCTTCATTACATCTCCAAAAAAAATGCATTACGCCGTGCTGTACGTGCATGCGGACCGTTCGGAGGAAGTTATGCGCAATATTCAACGCCTTCCATACGTGAATAAAGTGGAAAGGTCTTTCCGGAACGAAATCAAAACGGAATATAGTAGTAATATAACAGACAAAACGCGGTTTTACTCGTTGTAGCAGTTTTTTTTCTTAAAAGAAAGCTGAAGTTCGTTATAACGAAACGAGACTTTCTTTTGAAAAAATGCAAAATTCCGCGGCCGATGAATGAAAAAAGAGGCAATAAACCGGACTTTAAAACGGCTCGTTTATGTTAATGTTAAAAGAAAGATATCCCTCGTTAGGGAGGAGCCGGCGTGGGACGGGCTTTTTTTTACCGCAAAATAAATCTTAATAGAATTTCAATATTAGTAGATTTTTTTAAATGGAAATTTACGGGAAACTGTTGTAGAATAAGATCAGCTTATTTAACTAGTCTTTTAGACCCATTTTGACGGAGAGGAGAAAAGTCGTGAGGGATAGAATAATGGACAGGTGGAGTACTTATGAGCCCTTTTATGTTCAGTTAGGCGACAAGAAAGTTGCTGACATTGTGATCACAAACCATGCTCGCATCCGATGGGCAGACCGGATCGAGAACGAAAAGACAAGCATCGAAGATATCGCTTTATTTTTTGTGGGACCGGCTTAAGAATGAAGGGATTCAATCTTATTACAGAAATGAGCAGGACGTGTATTTGATCGATGAAGATATCGTCGTGGTTGCGGAGTTCGCGAACCTGGAAAACGAAGTCGATATTGCCGGAAATCCTCTCCATAAGATGATTATCGTTACTTTCCTTGGCAGGATGTCAGAGACGATAGAGCTAAGGGACCTTAAATCATATTATTCCTGGCTCAGGCATTCACGCAGGATGACACTGATCAAGAACAGCCGCAAGCGTAAATAACGGTTTTTTTTTATACTCTCGATGTAAAACATGGTTTACTTCGGGCTCCTTTGAGGAAGGGGCTTTTTTTGTTTGATTGCAGGGGATGTGTGGTGTACTCACTTTCATCCAATTTTGGTATAGTGTATGTAGGAAGCTTCTAATCGGAAAGCGGGGGACCTCATGGCATTGAATTTTCATCAACTGCACATCTTTTACACCGTCGCGGAAAAAAAGGCAGCTTTTCCTACGCAGCCCAAGCGCTGCATATGACCCAGCCGGCAGTGACGATGCAGGTGCAATCATTGGAAGAATACTTCGGGACAAAGCTCTTTCAGCGATCCACCAAAAAAATCGAACTGACGGAGGCCGGAAGGGCGTTGCTGCCTTTTGCCAAACGCAGTATCGAGCTGATGAAGGAAACGGATCTGGGCATGTCCAAATTCACCCATATGCTGCAAGGGCGACTTCAGCTTGGGTCCTCCTTGACGATCGGGGAGTATATCCTGCCGCGGCTGCTTGGACCGTTCTCCAAACTGTACCCGCAAATTAACGTTTCGCTGAAAGTGATGAACACCTCGCAGATTATTGAGGATATCCTGAACCACCAGCTCAATTTCGGATTGGTGGAGGCGCCCGTCCATCATCCCGATGTACATACGGAAGCGGTGTTAAGCGACGAACTGCTGCTCATCGTTCCCTCGGACCATCCTTTGTCGGGAGACAGGGAAGTGACGATGGATGAGGTGCTCGAGTATCCGTTTGTGTTGAGGGAGCAGGGCTCCGGCACAAGGCAGGTTATGGAGCAAGAGCTGGAAAGAAAAGGGATCAGCGGCAGCCCGATGCAAATCGTCATGGAGCTTGGCAGTACGGGGGCGATTAAATCCGCGGTTGAAGCGGGCCTCGGGATCTCAATTTTGTCAAAGTCCTCGGTCAAGCACGAAGCGGCTTTGGGCCTGCTGAAGGCCAAGCGGATTCAGGGAGTCGATTTTACCAGGAGCTTTTACTCGGTCTATTTGAATTCCACCTTGCTGCCGATTTCGGCTGTGACGTTCCTGGCTTTTTTTGCGGGAAAAAAGATTTGAGCCAGTGGCTGTAACTTAATATAATGCATTCGCTTCATATTCCGAAAACATTCGACAGTTACAATGAAGATGCGGAAAGGTCGCCAGGAGGAGAAGGATGAACAACACATTAGCGGATTTACATTCGCATACAAACAGCTCGGACGGAATGCAGCCTTCAACGGAGAATGTGCGGATTGCCAAAAGCAAAGGTTTGAACGCAATCGGCATCACCGACCATGATACCGTTGCCGGTATCCCGGCGGCTGTAGAGGAAGGCGAGAGAATCGGGATTACGGTAGTGCCGGGTGTGGAAATCAGCACTCATGCCGGAGGCAGGACATTCACGTGCTTGGCTATTACATCGACGTCGCTGACGACACACTGCTGTCCCGCTTGGAGGAGCTTCGCAGAACGAGGGACCGGCGCAACGAAATGCTGATCGAGCGTCTTCGGGAGCTGGGAATAGACATCACAATGGATGAGGTACGGGAACATCTCGACACAGTCAAAGCGCTGGATGAGACCATCGGGCGGCCGCATATTGCGAACGCACTGGTGAAGAAAGGTGTCGTCTCGTCCATGCAGCAAGCGTTCGAGATGTATTTGGGAAAAGGGGCGCCGGCTTATGTGAGCCCGGAAAGAATCCATCCCAGGCAGGCGATCGACTGGATTCACGAAGCGGGCGGTACGGCTGTGCTCGCCCATCCGGGCTTGTATGACGACGACGCGTTGGTAGCGGAGCTGATCGATTATGGGCTGGACGGGATCGAGCCTACCACTCGGAGCATTCGCCTGAGACGGAGGCCAAATATGCCAGGCTGGCGGAGAGCAATGGGCTGCTTATCACAGCCGGCTCCGATTTTCACGGCGAACGGGAAGGCATCGTCTATCACGCCCAGATCGGAGCAAGGACTATAGATGCAGCTGTGCTCGACGGTCTGATGAGACGGAGGGGCGGACACCATGAAAATTAAAAAAAAGCGATCATCCCCGCGGCGGGGCTCGGAACCCGCTTCCTTCCCGCTACCAAAGCGCAGCCGAAAGAAATGCTGCCGATCGTGGATACCCCTGCGATTCAATATATTGTGGAAGAAGCGATTCAATCGGGCATTGAAGACATCATGATCGTCACGGGGCGCAATAAGCGGGCGATCGAGGACCATTTTGACAAGTCGTTCGAGCTCGAAGCCATATTGGAGGAAAAGGGAAACGACGAGCTGCTGAAGATTGTGCAGAGGGTTTCCAATCTGGCGGATGTGCACTACATCAGGCAAAAGCAGCCGCTCGGTCTGGGCCATGCGATACTGTGCGCGAGAACATTCATCGGCAACGAGCCGTTTGCGGTGCTTTTGGGAGACGATATTATCCGCTCGGAGCCGCCCGGCCTGGCCGTTATGATGGACCTCTATGAAAAGTATCAGGCTTCGGTCATTGCCGTACAGGAAGTGCCTTGGGACGATGTCGACAAATACGGGATCATCTCGCCTTCGAAGACTCAGAACGGAGCCATGTTTATAGCTGATTTGGTGGAAAAAAAACCGGAACGCGAACAGGCGCCTTCGAATCTGGCGGTTATCGGGCGTTATATTATTGAACCGGAAATTTTCCGGATTCTGGAGAACAGCCCGCCCGGAAAAGGCGGTGAAATCCAGCTCACCGATGCGCTGCGCGTCTTGAACGGAAGCAAGCCGATGCTGGCTCACAGAATAACGGGCAAAAGATATGATGTGGGCGACAAGCTGGGCTACATCGAAGCGACGATTGAGCTTGCCCTGGAGCGCAAGGATCTGCAGCCGCAGCTGAAACAATATTTATCGTCGCTTGTGAAAACCTGGAACAATCAGTAGAAAGCTTATGTCAATCCCAGTCGAGGAGGTTTGTCATGCCACAATCGATCACTGTCGTCGGCACCGGCTATGTCGGGCTTGTATCGGGAACCTGTTTTGCCGAAATCGGGCATAAGGTTATCTGCGTGGACCGCGATGCGGCCAAGATCGAGATGCTGAGGAAGGCGCAGATCCCGATTTACGAGCCCGGTTTGAAGGAAATGGTGGCTCCGCTTTTGCAAACGGGAAGGTTAAGCTTTACCACTTGTCTGGAAGAAGCGGTGGCCGCCTCGGACATTATTTTCATTGCCGTGGGCACCCCTGCGCTTGCAAACGGGGATGCGGACCTTAGCCAGGTGGAAGGAGCGGTCAAACAGATCGCCATTAGTATGAACGGGCCCAAAGTGATCGTCATGAAGAGCACTGTGCCCGTAGGCACCAACAAACAGGCGGAGCAGTGGATGCGGGAGCGATGCCCGTGACTTTTCCTTTCAGCATCGTGTCCAATCCCGAATTTCTAAGGGAGGGCTCGGCGGTGCGGGACACTTTTCATATGGATCGTGTCGTGATAGGGGCCAGAGAAAGCGAGGCCGCCGCCGTCATCGCAACGCTGCATGAACCCTTCGGTCCCAGGTGCTGCACACCGACCCTGAAAGCGCCGAATTGATCAAATACGCCTCGAACGCTTTTTTTGGCGGCGAAAATATCGTTTGTGAATGAAATGGCGAATGTTTGCGAAAGAGTCGGGGCGGATATCGGTCTGGTAGCGAAAGGAATGGGTCTGGACCGGCGCATCGGCAGCGCCTTTCTGGGCGCGGGCATCGGCTACGGAGGTTCGTGCTTTCCCAAAGATACGGCAGCCCAGCTAAGGATCGCCCAGAACGTCGATTACGACTTCAAAATCTTGCGCTCGGTGATCGAAGTCAACCGCCTGCAGAGGGAACGTTTTGCGGAGAAAATTATAACGGCCCTTGGCGGTGAGGTGGAGGGGAAATGCATCGCGGTGATGGGCCTCGCTTTTAAACCGAACACCGACGATTTACGCGACGCTCCATCGCTAGACATCATTGAGATCCTGCAGCGCAAAGGCGCCCGCATCCGGGCTTACGATCCAGCCGCCTTGCATAGCGCCGTCAGTCTGCTTCCTGATATGGAACCATATGAAGATCCTTATGAGGCGCTCACTGATGCCGATGCGATGGTCATTGTAACGGAGTGGGACTCGGTCAAAGAACTGGATCTCGGCAGAGTGAAACGGCTTCTGAATCAGCCGTTGGTAATTGACGGGAGGAACTGCTACCCGGTAGACGATATGCGCAAGGCGGGTTTCAGGTACATCTCGATCGGACGTGAAGAAGGGGTGCCGTTTTTTTCGAGACGATCCAGTAGCCGGGGGTAACTGAAAAAAGGAGGCATCTCATCCGCAGACAGATCTGCTTCCGAGACACCCTCCTTTTGAAAAGCTTATGCTTTCTGCCGGCATGTAAGAGCTTGGCACTATATTTGAATAGACTCCGGTGTAAGTTTTCCTCCACAGTCTTCAAACGGGTTTGTTACTTTACGGCAACAGGCAGTTTCTTGATCAGGTCCGTATCCGGTGTGACGAACAGTGTTTTCTGATGGTCATAGATCACAAACCCGGGCTTCGCGCCGCCGGGTTTGCGGACATGGCGGATCAGGGTATAATCCACGGGTACCTGGCTTGACTCCCTTGCCTGGCTGTAGTAGGCCGCCAGAGTGGCGGCTTCCGTCAGCGTCCTGTCGCCGAAGGTTCCGCTGCGGATCACGACGTGCGAGCCTGGTATATCCTTCGTATGCAGCCAGGTGTCGGACGGATGGGCAAGCCGGTTGGTGAGATACTCGTTCTGCGAGTTGTTTTTGCCGACATAGATCGGAACGCCTTCGCTGGAGGTATAACAGGCTAAAGCCGGCTTGTCGGTTTTCTTTTTTTCTTTTTTGCCTTTTTTTGCTCCGGTCGCGGATGTATCCCTGTTCGACCAGCTCCTCGCGGATTTCTTCGATATCCGACAGGGAAGCGTGATGGAGCTGGGCCAGCAAATTATCCAGATATACGATCTCCTCGCTCGTTCTCTCCATCTGCTCCTGCACCACGGCCAGGCTGTTCTTCATTTTGGTATACTTTTTTTAAAATAGCGCTGGGCATTCTCCGACGGAGTAAGCAGCGGATCCAGCGTTATGCGGATCGTACCCTGCTGCTCGTCATAATAGTTGATGACCTGGATCTCTTTGTCGCCTTTGTGGACGGCGTGAATCGAGGCGGTCAGCAGCTCCCCCAGAATGCGGAATTGATCCGCTCCCTTCGCGTCCTGCAGCGTTTCTTGCAGTTTTTCCAGCTTTTTGATGTTCTTGTTTTTTCTCGTTCTGCAGAAAGCGGAGCAGGTCGGACACCCGCTGCTTCACGGTATCTCTCTCCGCTTTGTCCCCGTAATACTCCTCCAGGCATTCGCTCACCGAATGGAAAAAAAACGGAGCTGCCCTGCAGGTGAGCCAGTTCAATGACCGAGAAGAACGATTTGCCGGAGCCTTCCTGCTCGATTATCACCGGTTTATACTCGTGCCGGGAAACGGACTGCATCACCTCATGAAACGCAGACCACAGCACTTCGGAATCGATCTCTTCTAAAAGTGCGTAAGCCGAATGCCCGCTGCGGTGCACGATTTCCCGGGCCGAGAGCGGACTGACGCCGCTGAACCGCTGCACGATCCACTGCTCGGCTTTCAGGCCGGCCGCAGCGGCAGGGATATCTTCCGCTCCCGGGTCCGGCAGTTCTTTCGTTAAATCTTCAAAAGATCGACGGTCGATAGCGAGAGGGTTCGCTTTGTGCTGCTCCGGGGGGGGCGGTATAGCGCTTCCGGGCATAACAATCCGATACGTGCTGATAGCCGGAGTGACGTGGTGGATTCCGTCCAGTATCGTGCCGGTGGCCGTATCGGTAAGGATCAGATTGCTGTGGCGTCCCATCAGCTCCATGATCAGTGTCTTCGAGCTGATATCTCCGAGCTCGTCTCTCTGCCTGACCTGCAGGCGAATGATCCGCTCCAAGCCGTCCTGTTCCACTTTCTCGATCGTGCCGCCCTCGCAGTGCTTCCGCAGCAGCATGCAAAACATCGGAGCTTCCGAAGTTCATAAAGCTCATTTCCGTGAGGTGCATGCGGGGATAAGTCGGGTTTGCGGAAAGCAGCAGCTTCACATTGCTTCCCTGGGCGCGGATCGCCATCACGATGTCATTCTCGGTGGGCTGATGTATTTTACCGATGCGTCCGCCGACGAGCATTTGCAGCTCATGTGCGAGCGCATGCAGGACAAGTCCGTCTAAAGCCATAACTGACACTCCATTCCATTAATTGCCTTAGAAAAAAAATCCTAGCAATTTTCATAACCGCGCATTTCATTATAATCCGCTCTTATCATGCCATAAGGAGAAGAGACACGTCAATTCGCCGGCAGAGAACGGGGTCTGACCACCGACTTGCGGCGGCGCAACGCATGCCGGGAGAACTGCGCGTCCGGAAGCTGTATTTTCGGGAGAGAGACAGGTTATAGGGATATTTTGCTGCTTGTCTGAATAAATTTACCCTAGTACAAGATGCTGCGGCTAACCCGGCGGAAGGAAGTTAGAGCAGCCTGGCGGTTTTAAAATCGTAGGGAGGGAAATATCAGATGACACAGAAGAAGTGGTACCAAATGACCCCGGAAGAAGCGGCGGAAACGCAGCAGGTCAATCCCGAACGAGGGCTGGCGCAGGAAGAGGCCATACAGCGGCTGGAGCAGCGGGGCCGCAATGAGCTGACCGAGGGCGCCGCGGTGTCCCCGATCACGCTGTTTTTTTGAACCAGTTTAAAGATTTTATGGTATTGGTGCTTGTGCTTGCGACGTTAATCTCAGGACTTCTGGGTGAATATTTGGATGCGATAACGATTCTGGCCATTATAATAATGAACGGGCTGCTGGGCTTTGTGCAGGAATTTCGGGCGGAAAAAAATCTTTGCGGGCGCTCAAGGAGCTGTCCGCGCCTTCGGCCAAAGTATTGAGAGACGGCGAGGTAGAGTCGGTACAAGCCAAATTTCTCGTGCCAGGAGACATCGTTGTGCTTGAGAGCGGAGACCGCATCCCTGCCGATCTGCGGTTCCTCGAAACGAACGGCGTGTACATTGAAGAATCGGCGCTGACGGGAGAATCCGTGCCTGTAGGCAAATTCACCCGTCCGTTAAGCTATGAGGACATCCCGCTGGGAGATCAGAAAAAAAACCTCGCCTTTATGGGCACGATGATGACCCGGGGAACGGCCAAAGGAATTGTCGTGCGGACCGGTATGGAAACGGAAATGGGCAGAATCGCCGATCTTATCCAAAGCACGGAAACGATGGAAACTCCTTTGCAGCACCGGCTCGAGCAGCTGGGCAAAATTTTGATCGCCGTCGCTATTGGTCTTACTGTATTGGTCGTCCTCGCAGGAATACTGCACGGACAGCAGCCTTACGGCATGTTCCTTGCCGGCGTTTCCCTGGCGGTCGCTGCGATTCCGGAGGGGCTGCCGGCGATCGTGACGATTGCCTTGGCGCTGGGCGTGCAGCGGATGATCAAGCGGAGAGCGATCGTCAGAAAGCTGCCGTCCGTGGAAACCCTTGGCTGCGCTTCGGTCATCTGCTCGGACAAGACGGGCACACTCACGCAGAACAAAATGACCGTAACTCATTTATGGATGGGCGGGCAAGTGCTTGAAGTCGGCGGAGACGGCTATGCGCCGTACGGAGAGATCAAATCCCGCGGCTTTCCGTGGACACCGGTGAGAACGCTATGCTCAAAAAAAAGCTGCTGCAGGTTTCCGTCCTCTGCAACAATGCAACGCTGTATGAAGAGCAGCCCGCGGACGCCAAGAGGAAAAAAAAGACCAAGGATGCGCCTGCCGCGGTCTGGAATATAAAAGGGGACCCGACGGAAGGAGCTTTGGTCGTGCTGGGGGCAAAAGCGGGAGTAACCCACAGCTCGCTTGAAGGGCATTACAAAAGGTCGGCGGAATTCCCGTTCGATTCGGAACGCAAAAGAATGTCCGTCATCGTAGATCATCCCGGAGGCCGCATGGTGTGCGCCAAGGGAGCGCCGGACGTGCTGCTGCAGCACTGCTCCTATGTATTGTGGGACAACAAAATCATTCCTTTTACCGCGACACTTAAGCAAAAGGTGATTGCGGCCAACGAAGGCATGGCGGCCAACGCGCTGCGCGTGCTCGGTCTTGCTTACAGGGACGTGCGTTCGATCGAAAGATGCGAGGATGAGTCCGACGCGGAGCAGGGGCTGGTCTTCATCGGCTTAACCGGGATGATTGATCCACCCCGCAAGGAAGTCCGCGAAGCGATAATGAAATGCCGCAAAGCCGGTATCAAGACGGTAATGATTACCGGCGACCACCAAACCACGGCCGAAGCGATCGCCAAGCAGCTGGGCATGATTCCGTCCGGCGGTTTGACGAGGAACGGGCAGGAGCTGGCGGCGATGACGGACGACCAGCTTGACGCGAAGGTCGACGATATTTATGTGTACGCCCGCGTTTCTCCGGAGCACAAGCTCAGGATCGTCAAGTCGCTGCAGCGTAAAGGGCACATTGTCGCCATGACGGGCGACGGAGTGAACGACGCGCCGGCAATCAAAGCCGCCGATATCGGGATTGCGATGGGAATAAGCGGCACCGACGTGTCCAAGGAAGCCTCTTCGCTGATTTTGAGCGACGACAACTTCGCGACTATTGTGGCGGCGATCGAAGAGGGTCGGGGTATCTACGAAAACATCCGCAAATTTATCCGCTACCTGCTGGCTTCCAATGTCGGCGAAATTATGACGATGTTCCTCGCCATGATGATGGGACTCCCGCTGCCGCTGGTGCCGATCCAGATTCTATGGGTCAACCTCGTGACGGACGGACTGCCCGCCATGGCTCTGGGCGTGGATCAGGCAGAGAAGGATTTGATGCAGCACAAACCGCGGGCAGCCAAAGAGAATATTTTTTGCCAGAAGGTTGGGGTGGAAAATCATCTCGCGCGGACTTCTCATCGGCATCTGCACTTTGGCGGCGTTCCTGTTTATCTACAGCGCCGATTCGGAAAGTGCGGCAAATCTGATGAAGGCGCAGACGGTCGCTTTTGTAACCTTGGTCATGGCCCAGCTGATCCATGTGTTTGACTGCCGCAGCTCCCGCTCCATTTTTTTCACCGCAATCCGCTGCAGAACCGCTATCTCGTGTTTGCTGTAGTCTCGTCGCTGCTGCTGATGCTGCCGACGCTGTACTTGCCGCAGCTGCAGCCGATTTTCAAAACCGTTGCCCTGGGCTTTAAGGAGTGGCTGATCGTGCTGGTTTTTGCCGCTATTCCTACGTTCCTGATGGGGTTCGGCAGCCTGATGCATACGCCCAGGAAAAAAAACGACCAAATACAGCGCCAAGCCGCTGCTCAGATAATCCTTCCGCCGTTTTCAGGCGAAAATTTGCCGTCAGGATGATATCCTGGCGGTTTGCCCATTTTGGATTGCTCAATAAATTTGCTCTAGGAATTCCGCCTTTTTTGCGTTATGATAAAGGTTAAAAAAAGTTTTCGAAGGTGCCGATCCAATATGAATTTTACGAAAATGCATGGGCTTGGAAATGATTTTATCGTTATTGCAGAGGAAAATAAGCTCCCGCACAGCGTGTCCGATCTGGCCTTGCGGTTGTGCAGCCGCAATTTTGGCGTGGGAGCGGACGGATTGGTCTATATTCTGCCGTCCGGCAGGGCGGATTTCATGATGCGCATTATTAACGCCGACGGCTCCGAAGCGGAGCAGTGCGGGAACGCGATTCGTTGTGCGGCCAAATATATATATGATCATGGGATGTCCGATAAGACGGAGCTGAAGATTGAAACGATCGGGGCGGGAGTGCAGCCTGTGCAGCTGACCTTGCAGGAAGGAAAAGCGGTGAAGGTCCGGGTGGATATGGGGGAGCCGGTGCTGAAAGGCACGGAAGTCCCTACGACGGTAGATGCCGAGCCGGTTCTGAATCATCCTGTGGAGGCGGACGGACGCGAGTTTGCTTTTACGGCCGTATCGATGGGGAATCCGCACTGCGTCATTTTTTTGTTGATGATGCGGTCAGCTTTGATCTTCATACTTGGGGTCCAATGCTGGAACGGCACCCGCTGTTCCCGCGAAAAAACGAATGTTGAATTCACCACGGTCCGATCCCGCAGCCATTTGGATATGAGAGTGTGGGAGAGGGGGGCCGGCCCGACGCTCGCTTGCGGGACGGGAGCCTGCGCCGCCCTGGTCGCTTCCGTGCTGCACGGACTGACCGACCGTAAGGCAACCGTCTCTTTAAAAGGCGGCGATCTGCTGATTGAGTGGAACGAGACGGACAATCGCGTGTACATGACAGGGCCTGCCGAAGAGGTGTTCAGGGGAAGCTTGTGACAGTAAAAGGGGGAACGGGAGATGAAACCGGATTTACGCGAGGCTTTGAAAACGAAGGTTCTTGTAGGCGACGGGGCGATGGGAACTTTTTTTTATACGGGATGGGATTTCCGGTCGGAATTTCGTATGAGGAAATGAATTTACTCAGGCCGGACGTCATTATGGATGTCCACCGCCGTTATTATGAAGCGGGAGCCCGGCTGATCGAGACCAATACGTTCTCGGCCAACAGGGAGAAGCTGTCGAAGTTCGGACTGGAAGGCGAAGTGGCCGCCATCAATAAGGCCGGAGTCGAGCTGGCCCGCAGGGCGGTCGGTCCGGACGCGTACGTGGTGGGAGCCGTAGGGCCGGTCAGGGACGGAAGAAAGAAGAACATCAGGACTTCCCAGGTGAAAGCGGACATGCAGGAGCAGATCCAGACGCTGCTTGAATGCGAAGTCGACGGTTTGCTGCTGGAGACGTTTTTTTTGATCTGGAAGAAATGATGCTCGCCCTTCAAATCATCCGCGGTCTCAGCGATGTGCCTGTCATCTGCCAGTTTGCGACCGAGGGGGGAGGCAACACCCAGGACGGCGTACCGCTGCAGGAGGCTTTTGCCAGGGTGCTGGAGGCTGGGGCGGATGTCGTCGGGTTCAACTGCCGAAGCGGCCCGAACGGGATTTTGCGTTCCATGGAGAAGCTCCATTTTGACTTGGAGGTTCCTTTGTCCGCTTTTCCCAACGCGGGTATTCCCGATTATGTGGACGGCCGATATAAGTATATGGCCACGCCAGAGTATTTCGGAGATATGTCAATGAGCTTTGCGGATGCAGGGGCCAAAATTATCGGGGGCTGCTGCGGAACGACGCCTGACCATATTGCGGCCATATCCAAGGCGCTGGACGGTTATGTCCCAAATCCCGGCAAGGAATCGGGGAGGAAGGGCACTTCCGCTGTGGCCGTTCATCAAGAACCGGTTAAAGTGCTTGAACCCGAAGTGCCTGCAGCGCCCAGCATCATAAAGCTTGTCAAACAAAGGCATACGGTCATTGTTGAGCTTGACCCTCCGAGAGATTTGGACATCGCCAAATTCATGGAAGGCTCCAAAGCTTTGAAGGAAGCGCACGTCGACGCGATCACGCTTGCCGATAACGCCGTCGCGGTGACCCGAAGCAGCAATATGGCGCTTGGCTACCTGATCAAGGAGCAGACCGGCGTAAGGCCTCTGGTCCATATTAACTGCAGGGACCGGAATTTGATCGGAACGCAGTCCCATTTGATGGGCCTACATGCCATGGGCATCGACCATGTGCTGGCTGTCACCGGCGATCCTGCCCGTTTTGGCGACCTGCCCGGATCAAGCTCGGTGTACGACCTGACTTCTTTTGAAATTATCCGGATGATCAAGCAGATCAACGACGGTGTCGGTTTTTCCGGCAAAACGCTGAAGAAGAAGGGCAGCTTTGTGGTAGGAGCGGCTTTCAATCCCAATGTGAAGTATCTGGACAAGGCTGTCCAAAGGCTGGAGCGCAAAATCGAATCCGGGGCCGACTACATCATGACGCAGCCGGTTTACGACCCCCGGTTGATCGAGAGGCTGCATGAGGCGACCAAGCATCTGGACATCCCGATTTTCATCGGCATTATGCCTCTTGCCAGCGGGCGCAACGCGGAGTTCCTGCATAACGAAATTCCCGGGATCCAATTGCCGGATGAGATCAGGCAGCGGATGTCCGGTCTGGAAGGCGAAGAGGGAAGACGGATGGGCGTGCAAATTTCCGAGGAGCTTCTCGATACCGCGATGCAATATTTTAACGGGATCTATCTGATCACTCCCTTTCTGCTGTATGACATGAGCGTGCGGCTAACGCACTACGTATGGGAGAAGTCCAGGCGGCTGGACTCGCACTTGTACCCTTTGCTAAAATGAATTACAATATGGTAATGGATGTGATCGATGCATGATTCGCAGTATGACCGGATTCGGACAAGCCGAGCATACCGCCGGAGGGTACAAGATCTACATCGAGCTTCGTTCCGTCAACCACCGGTACCTGGAGGCCGCGTTCCGGATGCCCCGCGAGTGGAGTTTCCTCGAGGACTCCTTGAAGAAGAGGATTCAAGCCTCCGTGAAGCGCGGACGGGTGGACGTCTTCATTACAATGGATCGTGAGAATCCGGGCGGTGCGGAAGTGAATATCGATTGGTCCCTTGCCGACGGCTATGTGCGGGCTGCCGCACAGCTGAAACAACGTTATGCACTGTCTGACGACATTACGCTGGCTAACCTTCTCTCCATTCCCGAATTGCTTATATTCGGAGAAACGGGGGATGACCGTACGGAAGAGGCAAGGGCGGGGTTGCTGGCCTGTCTTGGAGAAGCATTAGGGCATCTGGTCGGAATGAGGGAGCGGAAGGCGCCCATTTGCAATCTGAGCTTCTTAGCCGTATGGAAGTCCTGGAGAAGAATCATCCTCCCTGCAGCAAATGGCTGCCCAAGCTGTAACGGAATATGCGGAGAAGCTGAGGGGAAGAGTGCAAGAACTGCTGAGCGGGATTCCTGTCGACGACGACAGGCTGGCGATGGAAGTGATCCTTTTTGCGGACAAATCCAATGTTGACGAGGAGCTGACAAGGCTTGAAAGTCATTTCGAGCAATTTCGACGAATGCTGAATTCGCCGGAGCCAGTGGGGCGGAAGCTGGATTTTCTGATCCAGGAAATGAACCGCGAAGTGAATACAGTCGCTCCAAAGCCAATCATGCGGGAATGGGCGCTTGCGTGGTACATATGAAAGCGGAGCTGGAAAAGATAAGGGAACAGGTACAGAATATAGAGTGACACCGGCTGCCGCAATCTCTGGGGATGCTCAGGATGAAGGTTGTTTTGCAAATATAATCATATGCGGCGCAAACTTAGCGGATGCTTACGTTGCAAGTTCGCATGGCAAATATAGTTATATTTTCGGCGCAAACTCTTAGGAGGAAACTCGATGGCGATCAAACTCATTAATATAGGCTTCGGTAATATTGTATCGGCGAACCGCATCATCTCGATCGTAAGCGGAATCCGCTCCTATCAAAAGGATCATCCAGGAGGCGCGCGACCGCCATATGCTGATCGATGCGACTTATGGCCGAAGAACCCGCGCCGTTATCATAACAGACAGCGACCACGTTATTTTATCGGCCGTGCAGCCTGAAACGGTGGCACATCGACTTTCCAATAAGGACGATGAACATGACGAGTAATCTGCAGTATAATGAACAAAGAGGAATTCTCATCGTATTATCCGGCCCCTCCGGGGTAGGCAAAGGTACAGTCTGTTCGGCTCTCCGCGGCTGCAGTCCCGACATTGTCTATTCTGTCTCCGCGACAACCCGGGCTCCACGGCAGGGGGAAGTGGACGGCGTGAATTATTTTTTTCAAAACGCGGGAACAATTTTTTGGAGCTGATCGAAGCCGGCCAGATGCTGGAATGGGCGGAATATGTGGGCAATTATTACGGCACTCCCAAGGATTTTGTCGAGCGAACGCTGGCCTCCGGCAAGGACATTATCCTGGAGATCGAGGTACAGGGAGCGCTCAAAGTGAAGCAGAAGTTTCCCGAAGGGGTGTTTATCTTCCTGCTTCCTCCGACGCTGGGCGAGCTCAAGAACCGCATCACCACCCGCGGAACGGAAACGGAGGAGTCGATCCTGAACCGGATGTCGGTCGCGTTGGACGAGATCAGGCAGCTGGAATATTACGATTACGCCATCGTGAACGATGAGGTGGAACACGCCTGCGAGCGGATCCGTTCCATTCTTACTGCAGAGCACTGCAAGAAAGAAAGAATCTACCCTACCATTAAGAAATGGATCGATGAGGTGAACTGAATGCTGTATCCATCTATTGACAAGCTGCTGGACAAAGTTGACAGCAAGTACTCTTTGGTCGTCGCCGCTTCCAAGCGGGCAAGATTTCTTCGTGACGGAGCGAAGTCGGAGCTGAAAAAAACCCAAGATCGCATAAGCAGGTCGGCGTCGCTTTGGAAGAACTTTACAAAGATTATATCAGCTATGAGAAGCTTGAAGACACTCCGGAGCCTTCCAAGGAATAAGCGTTATCGGGACTTTCGAGTACGAAGTATAACAACCGTAGAGGTTGTTATTTTTTTTCTTTATATGCAGGCGGTTCCCGAACAATGCAAAGAGCAGATTGGGCGGGATAGCTTCACTTTTGCGGGCTGCCAGGCGAAATATACATATATGTGCTGTTATAGCTGAGGGGGCGGTTACAATGCGGGGTAAAACGATACTATTGGGCGTCTGCGGAGGGATAGCCGCTTATAAAGCGGCGGCGCTCTGCAGCAAGCTGTCCCAGGCGGGAGCCAGGGTGCAGGTGGTCATGACGGAATCCGCGGTCAAATTTGTCGCGCCGCTTACGTTTCAGAGCCTGACGCGGCAGCCGGTCGCCGTGGATACTTTCGATGAGAAGGATCCCGGCGTGGTTTCGCATATCGATTTGGCGGACCGCGCCGACCTGGTGGTGGTGGCACCGGCCACGGCGAATATGATTGCCAAACTCGCGCACGGGTTGGCGGACGATATGCTCAGCACAACATTGCTCGCGGCAACGGCGCCGGTGCTAATCGCACCTGCGATGAATGTCCACATGTACGCTCATCCGGCGGTTGATCACAACATGTCTTTGCTGGCGCAGCGGGGTGTCCGCTTCATCGAGCCCGGAACCGGCCAGCTGGCCTGCGGCTATGTGGGAAAAGGGCGGCTCGCGGAGCCGGAGGATATTTTTTGAAGCGGTGCGCCGCCATTTTGCCGAGTCCGCCAGATTGTCTGGCAGAAAGTTGCTGATAACCGCCGGCGGAACGTTGGAAAGAATTGACCCGGTAAGGTACATAACGAACGATTCCTCCGGCAAAATGGGATTTGCCATAGCGGAAGCCGCCCGCCAAATGGGTGCCGAGGTGACACTCGTAACCGGCAAAACGACGGCCGCCCCGCCGGAAGGCATGAAGATTGTGAGCGTGGAGTCTGCGGAAGAAATGCTGGATGCGGTCATGATCCGGTTCGAAGAAACGGATATCGTGATCAAAGCGGCAGCCGTGGCGGATTACCGTCCCGTGGAGACGCACATACAGAAGCTGAAAAAAAAGAATGAAGACCGGCTCACCCTCACATTGGTAAAGAATCCTGACATTCTGCAGGAGCTGGGACGGAGGAAGAAGCATCAGTTTTTTGGTCGGCTTCGCGGCTGAAACCGAGAATGTGCAGGAGAATGCGATCGGCAAGCTGCATAGAAAAAAACTGCGACCTGCTCGTTGCCAACGACGTTTCCCGGGAGGGCGCGGGCTTCGGAACGGACACCAACGTCGTTGCCATCTACGACAAGAACGGATTGGCGGAGCAGCTTCCCCTGCTGTCCAAGCGGGAAGTCGCATTCCGGCTGCTGTCCATGGTGGCTGATCGAATGGAACAAGCAAAGGGTGATGCTTAACATGTTTGCAAAAGTTATCGTGGACGTGCCGTCGAAACAGACGGACCGGGCCTTCGATTATATCATTCCCGCACACCTCGAGTCCTGGGTGGAAGTGGGAAGCCGTGTGGGTGTGCCGTTCGGTCCCCGGGTCATACAGGGATTCGTTGTGGAAACCGGAAATGAAACACACACCGAGCCGCATAAGCTAAAGAAGATCGACCATGTGCTCGATTTGACGCCGCCTCTCACCCCCGAACTGGTCCAGCTCGCGCGCTGGATGAGCCGCAAATATATCTGCCATGAAATTACGGCGCTGCAGGCGATGGTTCCGGGCGCTTTAAAGGCGAAATACGAACGGCATGTCGCTTTGTCCGGGGAATCAGGCGATTACCAGCTCACGTTGGAAACGGACAGCAGCATGCAAATTCTTTCTTTTATCAGGCAAAAGGAGTCCGTAGAGATCGAAGCCCTGCTGGAACGTTTCCCCAGCGCCGGCGCCTTCATTAAAGAGATGATCTCTCAAGGCCTGCTCACCGAGGTGCAGAAAATTAAAGACCGGCTGTCCGCCAAAAAAAGCTGCTCACGGTTTACCGCAAAACGGATGACTTCGCGCTGAAGGCGGCTATTGCCGAATGGCCAAAGCGGGCAGCCAAACAGAAAGCGGTGCTGGAAAAGCTGCTCGCGCATCCTCAGCCGGTTCCGCTCAAGGATATGCTGCTGGAGACGGATACGGGGGCGGGCACGGTCAAAGCGCTGGAGGAAAAAAGGGTTTATCGAGCTGCGCGAAGTTGAAGTGTACCGGGATCCCTATGCCGACCGCAGCTTTGAGAAAACGGTACCGATGGCGCTCACCGAAGAGCAGTCCAATGTATTCCGGCCGATCCGGCAGTCTATACTGAATTCAGAGCATGATGTGTTCCTGCTTCACGGCGTGACGGGCAGCGGTAAGACCGAGGTATACCTCCAGTCCATTCAGGAATGCCTCGATCAGGACAAGGAAGCTATCGTTCTGGTGCCCGAAATTTCGCTCACCCCCCAGATGGTGGAACGGTTTAAAGGACGTTTCGGCGCTCTGGTCGCCGTGCTCCACAGCAGGCTTTCCAACGGCGAGCGGTATGACGAATGGCGCAAAATCAGCTCCAAAAAAAAGGTTAAGGTCGTGATAGGAGCGCGTTCGGCAATTTTTTGCCCCTTTTACGAAGCTTGGACTTATCATTATCGATGAAGAGCACGAAACTTCTTATAAGCAGGATGAAAGCCCGAAGTACCATGCCAGGGATGTCGCGATAGAGCGGGCGAAGCAGCACCATGCGGCTGTCGTGCTCGGTTCCGCCACTCCGTCCCTGGAAACGATTTACTTGACGGAAACGGTGGAGGAAGGGGAAGAAAGGAAGAAGCCTTACCGGCTGCTCAGCATGCAAACACGCGTCCATCAGCGGCCTTTGCCCGCCGTCCGGATCGTCGACATGAGGGAACAGCTGCGGGACGGCAACCGCTCGATGTTCAGCCGTCCGCTTCATACAGCGATAGAAGAGCGGCTGCGCAGGAAGGAGCAGACAGTCCTGCTGCTCAACCGCAGAGGCTATTCGACTTTCATCATGTGCCGCTCGTGCGGATACGTGGCCCAGTGCCCCCATTGCGATATTTCGCTCACTTACCACCAGACGACCCGAATGTCCCGTTGTCATTACTGCGGCTATTCCGAGAAGGAACTGACGCAGTGCCCGGCTTGCGAAAGCGCGCATATCCGCCATTTCGGCACGGGGACGCAGAAGGTTGAGGAGGAACTGGCGAGGCTTTTTTTCCCGGCATCCGCGTCATTCGTATGGATGTCGACACGACTGCGGAGAAAGGTTCGCACGAAAAGCTGCTTACCCGGTTCCGCGAGCAGGAAGGCGATGTGCTTCTCGGCACGCAGATGGTGGCCAAAGGGCTAGATTTTCCCAATGTGACTCTGGTTGGCGTCATTGCTGCGGATACGGTTCTGAATCTGCCGGATTTCCGCTCGGCGGAAAAAAACGTTCCAGCTGATGACACAGGTGGCGGGCCGAGCGGGCAGGCACCAGCTGCCGGGCGAGGTCTTTATCCAGACCTATACGCCTGAGCACTACAGCATTGTGGCTGCAGGCCATCACGATTACGAAGCTTTTGCAAGGACGGAAATGAAGCACCGCTATATGCTGGGCTACCCGCCGTACACCCGGCTCATTCTGGTCACCTTGACGCATGAGCAGCTGCCGATGGCGATGAAAGCGGGGGAATCGCTGGCGACCCGTCTGCAGGAGCTTGTGAAGCAGTACGCCGAGCGGACGCACGGGATGGAGGTGCTCGGCCCCGTGGCTTCCCCGATTCCGAGGATCAAAGATAGATATCGGTTCCAATGCATGGTAAAATATCGTGGAGACAGCTTCGTCTCCTCTTGTCCGGGAGGCGGTGAAGTCATTGGACGATCTGGTGCGGCAGCAAAAGCTGCTCGTCAGCATCGACGTCGATCCGCAGATGATTATGTAAATTCATTTTAAGGCAGGTGTCGTTATGGCCATTCGAGTTGTTGTGAAAGACCCGGACCCGATATTAAGAGAGGTGGCGAAGCCGGTTCCCAAGATCACGCCTAATATCCATAAGCTGTTGGATGATATGGCGGAGACGATGTACGAGGAGGAAGGCGTCGGTCTCGCCGCTCCCCAGATCGGCATTTTGAAGCGGGTCATTGTGATGGATGTTGGGGACGAGAACGGGCTGATCGAGCTGATCAATCCTGAGATCGTATCCAAAGACGGCGAGCAGTATGGACCTGAGGGCTGCTTGAGCATCCCGGGTCTGACCGGTGACGTAAAGCGGGCCATGACCTGTGTGGTCAAAGGGCTGAACCGGAACGGCGAAGAGATTACCGTGGAGGGCAGCGAGCTGCTGGCCCGCTGCATCCAGCATGAGGTGGACCATTTGAACGGGGTGCTGTTCACCGATTTGGCGGATAAGGTTTACCGTACCGAGCAGCAAAAAAGGAGAATGAGCGTGAACGTTGTTTTTTTTATGGGTACCCCCGGGTTTGCGGTGCCTTCCCTGCGGACGCTGCTGGACGAAGGCTATAATGTTGTGGCCGTCGTCACGCAGCCTGACCGGCCCAAAGGCAGGAAGCGAGTATTTACGCCTCCTCCCGTCAAGGAGGAAGCGCTAAAACACGGCCTGCCCGTGCTGCAGCCGGAGAAGCTGCGCGCGCCGGAGGCGGTGGAAGAGCTTCGGCGCTATGAGCCGGATTTGATCGTGACGGCCGCCTACGGGCAGATTCTGCCCAAGCAGGTGCTGGCAATGCCGGAACACGGCTGTATTAATGTACACGCCTCGCTGCTGCCCAAATACCGGGGCGGTGCGCCGATTCATTATGCCGTCATGCGGGGAGAGGAAACAACAGGAGTGACGATCATGTATATGGCGGCCGGACTTGATACCGGAGATATCATCTCAAGGTAGAGCTGCCGATCGGGCCTGAAGATACGACGGGGACGATGTTCGAGAAGCTCAGCCTGGCGGGGGCGGAGCTGCTGAAGATGACGCTGCCCGATCTTCTGGGCGGCCGCATTCAAGCTGTCCAGCAGAACGATGCCGAGGCCGTTTACTCTCCGAACATTCAGCGGGAGGACGAACGGATCGATTGGACCCGCAGCTCCTGGGAGATTTATAACCAGGTGCGGGGCCTCAATCCTTTTCCGGTCGCTTTTACTTTGTGGAACGGGGAAGTACTGAAAATCTGGTCATGCGCGAATCCAAGGCAGGAAGGTTCGGCAACCCGCAGCAGACAGGCGGACAGGCAGGGGAAGGTGCCCGGAACGGTGCTCCAGGTGAAGGAGTACGGCATCGAAGTGCTGACTGGCGACGGTACGTTGTGGATTACGGAGCTGCAGCCTTCCGGCAGGAAAGCGATGTCGGTGGACGTGTTCGTGCGGGGCGGACAAATGTCGGAGAATACGGTCTTGGGTCTGGAGGTAACAGCGAGTGAAATCTAGCGATAACCGGCCCGCCGGACGAACGGCATCCGCCCGCCAGGTCGCTCTGGAAGTGCTGACCAGAGTGGAGCAGGACCAGTCCTACAGTAATCTATTGCTCCACGGGACACTGCAAAAAATACGGCTTGGAACGGCAAGAATCCGCTTTGGCTACCGAGATTGTCTACGGAACGATCCAGAGGCTTAATACGATCGATTATTTTTTTGTCGCGCTTTGTGAAGAAAGGGTTGGAAAAGCTGCAGCCGTGGGTAAGAAGCCTGCTGCGGCTTAGTTTTTTTTATCAGATTTTTTTTATCTCGACCGGATCCCGGATCATGCCGCAGTCAACGAGGCGGTGAACCTGGCCAAAAAGAAAGGCCATCAAGGGATCTCCGGCATGGTCAACGGCGTGCTGCGCAGCGTGATCCGTCAGAAGCGTCGCTCACGATCCCCTCCGGCCTGCCGCCGGCCGGGCGGATCGCGCTTGAGCATTCGCACCCGGAATGGCTCGTGCGGCGGTGGATCGGGCAGCTGGGCGAAGCCGAGACGGCGAGGATCTGCGAAGCGAACAATACGGCGCCCAGCGTAAGCGTGCGCGTTAATCCGCTGAAGATGAGCCGGGAGGAGCTGATCAGCGCACTCCGCGCCGAAGGCATGGAGCGTCGCCGTCCGCTTTGGCTCCGGCCGGCATTGTGGTGGAGAGTGGCGGCAACATGGCGCTCACCGCATGGTACACCGAAGGCCGGCTGTCCGTGCAGGACGAGAGCTCGATGCTTGTGGCCGAGGCAGTCAGCCCGGCGCCGGGCATGAACGTGCTCGACTGCTGCGCCGCCCCGGGCGGCAAGACCGCCCATATGGCCGAGAAGATGCGCGACGAAGGCGAAATCCGCGCCTGTGACATCCATGAACACAAGCGGAAGCTGATCGAAGGGCAGGCGGCCCGGCTTGGGCTCGGCTCGATCCGCACGCTGGTGGAGGATGCGCGCGAGCTGGGCAAGCGTTTTCCGGCGGAGACGTTCGACCGGATTCTGCTTGACGCTCCCTGCTCCGGCTTTGGTGTCATCCGCAGAAAACCGGATCTTAAATGGAGCAAGAAAGAAACCGAGATCCCGCAGATCCGCCGGATTCAGCGGGACATTCTGTGGAACGTCCACCGGCTGCTGAAGCCCGGCGGCGTGCTAGTTTACAGCACCTGCACGATCGAAAGGAGCGAAAATCAGGAGCTCGTAGAAGAGTTCCTGGCAGAGCATCCCGAGTTTGCGGCCGATCCTTCTTTGCGGGAGTCGATGCCCGAAGCTTTGGCGGGACAAGCTGGGAACGGCATGGTCCAGATTTTGCCGCATCACTACCATTCCGACGGTTTTTTTATAGCAAAGCTGAGAAAACGGGGCTGAAACCTGCTTGAATCCGCGGCTTTTTTTCTTCAGAGTTTGGCACAGTTGTGTTAAAATAGGTAGGATGAGCCACAATAGGGGTAACAAATTAAAGGTGTGATAGCTATGAAACCGTTTGTATACAGTTTAAGTTTCGAGGATTGGCAGGATTGGGTGAAAGAGAATGGCGAGCCGGGCTTCAGGGCCGGACAAATTTTTTGACTGGCTGTATGTGAAGAGAGTGACCGATTTCGACGGCATGTCCAACCTGTCCAAGAGTTTGAGAGACAAGCTCAAGGACCAGTTCCAGTTCGTGACTTTGACGGAAATTGCCAAACAGCAGTCCAAGGACGGCACCGTGAAATTTTTTTTGTTTGAGCTGGAAGACAAGAACGCCATCGAGACGGTCGTGATGAAGCATAATTACGGCAACAGCATCTGCGTAACCACGCAGGTCGGCTGCCGGGTGGGCTGCACCTTCTGCGCCTCCACTCTCGGAGGTTGAAGAGAGATTTAAGCCCCGGCGAGATCATCGCCCAGGTCGTATGGGCGCAGCGGCTGCTGGATGAGACCGACGAGCGGATTTCCTCCATTGTCATAATGGGAATCGGAGAGCCTTTTGAAAACTACGATGCGACCATGAAGTTTCTGAAAGTGATGATTCATCCCAAGGGATTGAATATAGCCAGCGCCATATCACCGTGTCTACCAGCGGCATTGTGCCGAACATATACCGTTTTGCGGACGAGAATACGCAGGTCAACCTGGCGATATCCATCCATGCGCCGAACGATGCGCTTCGTTCCAAGCTGATGCCGGTGAACCGCAGATTTCCTTTTGCCGAGCTGATAGAAGCCTGTAAATATTATACACAAACAACGGGCCGCCGAATCACATTCGAGTACGCGCTCATGGGAGGAGTCAACGACCAACCCGAACACGCGGAAGAACTGGCCAAGGTGTTAAAAGAAAACCTCCCTTTGTGCCATGTGAATCTGATTCCGGTCAATTTCGTGATGGAACGCAAATTTACCCGTTCTACTCGAGAAGATATATTTGAATTTCAACGCATTTTGGAACGTAATCAAATCAATGCCACCATACGCAGAGAACAGGGCAGCGATATTGCAGCGGCGTGCGGGCAGCTTAGAGCCAAGCATATGGAGGCAGGCGCGAGGTGAAGTGAATGAGAACGGCCCTTAAAACGGATATCGGACGGATCCGTCAAGTTAACGAAGACCGCTCGCTGGTCCAGACGGATCTTAACGGTTTCTTGTTAGCCATTGTGGCCGACGGTATGGGCGGGCATCAAGCCGGCGACACAGCCAGCCAGATGGCTGTCGATATTATTGAGCAGGAAATGCACAAAGTGCATTCCGGGATGCCTGTAGACGAATGTATGCAGCTATCCGGAGCGCTGTGGAAGAAGCCAATGCGAGAATCTACCGCTTCGCGTCGGAGAGGGAAAGCCATTATGGAATGGGAACTACGGTAGTAGCGGCGCTGGCGTCCCGGGATTTGGTGCTGATCGGGCATATCGGCGACAGCCGGGCTACAAGGCCGACACGGCATCCTGATCCAATTGACCGAAGACCACACCTTGGTGAACGAGCTTGTCCGTTCCGGGCAAATCACGTCGGAAGAAGCGGAACATCATCCTCGGCGGAACGTCCTTACAAGGGCACTCGGCACCGAGCCTTTCGTCGAGGTGGATGTGAGCTCCCATCCCTGGTCCAAAGGGGAGATGCTGCTGATTTGCAGCGACGGGCTGTCTTCTTTGGTCGACAGCGACACCATTTTACATACGCTGCATGACGAAACCGATTTGGATACGAAGGCCGAACGGCTGGTCGAAATCGCCTTGAGAGCGGGCGGAGATGACAATATCACGGTCCTGCTGCTTGTCAATGACAGTGAAGGCCAAGAAGAAATGAGGTGAAGCAGAAGTGATAGGAAAGCAGCTAGGAGGAAGGTATGAGATTCTCGAACGCATCGGCGGCGGCGGCATGGCGCTGGTCTACAAAGGGCATGATATTTTATTGCATCGTAAAGTCGCCGTCAAAGTGCTCAGGCAGCAGTATGTCCATGACGAGGAGTTTATCAGCCGATTCCGCCGGGAAGCACAAGCGGCAGCGTCTCTTTCCCATCCGAATGTTGTAAGTATTTACGATGTGGGGCAAGAAGGGGAAGTCCACTACATCGTAATGGAATATATAGAAGGCACAACGCTCAACGACCTTATCAAACTGAGGGCTCCGCTGCAGGTGGAGGAATCGGTCCGTATCGCTGCGCAGATTTGTGACGCGTTGGACCATGCACATCATAATCAAATCATACATCGAGATATTAAACCCCATAACATACTGATCGGTAAAAAACGGTCGCGTGAAGGTGACGGACTTCGGGATTGCCCGCGCTTCCACCTCGTCTACGATCACACAGACCGGTTCGGTCGTCGGTTCCGTACATTATTTTTTTCGCCCGAGCACGCCAAGGGCACTTCCGCAGGAGAGGTTTCCGACCTGTACTCCCTCGGCATCGTGCTGTACCAAATGCTGACGGGAACGCTTCCTTTTCTGGGGGAAAGTCCCATTTCGGTAGCGCTGAAGCATCTGCAAGAGGATGTCGAGGAGCCGCGCAAAATCAATTCCCTGATCCCTCAAAGCGTGGAGAATGTGATCCTCAAAGCGATGCGCAAAAAAATCCGGACGAACGCTACCAATCCGCTGCGGAGATGCAGAAGGATTTGGAGACATGCTTGCAGCCCGAACGGCTCCATGAACCGAAGATCGTTTTTCCAGACGACGGCATGGACGAGGAGCGCACCAGAATTGTTCCCGCGATCAAGCCGACCGCTTATAAGGATTTGGAAGAAACCATGCAGCACCCTGTGAAGATTGCTGAAGAAACGGTCAAAAAAAGCGCAGCCCCTGGGTCAGACCGACCGTTTGGCTGGGGATTCTGGCCGCATTGATCGTTATACTTGGCGGATTGGCATTTTACATGAACAAGCTGGTCCGGGTCCCGGAGGTGTCTGTGCCTCTGGTGGAAAACCGCAATGTGGAAGAGGCCAAACAGATCCTGGATAACGCGAAGCTGAAATATGATATCATCCAGGAATTCTCAAAGACCATACCGGTCGATGTGGTTATTAAACAGAACCCTCCCGCCAATATGAACGAAAAAAGTCCATACGGTGATCACGCTTAACGTCAGTAAAGGCGCAGAGAAGCAAAAGATGGTCAACGCTGTGGAGAAAAAAAACTGGCGGTGGTACAGGACAACCTGCTTGCGCAGGGATTGAAGAAGGAACAGATTTCGGTGGATGAGGTCTTCTCCAAAGATCAGCCGCCTGGCGTCGTGACCAAGCAAATCCCGGCGGCTAATGAAGAATACGACCCCACGAGCGCTGTTATCAAATTAAGCGTCAGCAAGGGGAAGGAAACGTTCAAGATGCCGAATTTGGTAGGTATGACCCAGAAAGCGGCATCGGACAAAATCAAAGAGCTGGGCCTGACGCTATCTGCCGATGTGCAGAACGAGCCTTCCTATAAGATCCCGAAAGGCTCCGTGGTCAGACAATTCCCTTTCAATGAGAACGATGGAGTGTCTCCCGGGGATCAAGTGCAGCTGTTCGTTTCTTCCGGTCTTCCGGACGAAGCTGGACAAATGATAGTGAATGTCCCAGTGCACCCATCCGCCCCGGGGAAGGCGACGAATATCAAACTGGTCGTTACGGATGCGCAATATGATACTTTCGAGTATAAATCAACCACCATCTCGAAGGATGACGCTATCGATGTGAGAATCGTCGTGGCTCCGGACAAGAACGCCACCATCCAGGTGAAGCAGGACGATAAAGTAGTGGACGTCATTACGAAAACTTATCAGGATTACTTGGCGCAAAAAAAAGGTGCAAAACGCAGTTCAACCACCGGCGCGGGGGCGGGACCAGATACTGGTGCAGCGGGCTCCGCCGGGGCGGGAACAGGACCCGCAGCCGGAGGATCGGGCGCCGGCACAGTA
>BBFE01000041.1 GCA_001313085.1 Paenibacillus sp. JCM 18996
AGCGCCCAGCGGGTGTTCGTCAAGATCGGCGCGGCCCTCGAGACGCCGTACAGCCTGGAGCAGCTCAAAACGCTGCTCCAGTCGCACCCCGGCCCGCTCAAGGTCGTCCTGTTCTACGAACGCACGAAGCAGGTGATCGAGCTGACCGGTCCTTACACGGTCAAGCCCTCCCCCGAGCTGTTCGGCCAAATTGAAAGCATCATGGGCAAAGATTGCGTAAAAGTGAAATAATCCGGCATTTCCCGGCATAGATTTAAGAACCCGTGAGAGCGCAGCTCTATGCGCGGCACGACCTTGGCGGGGTAAAGGATCCGGGAGGTTTGCTATGTCTCAACATTTAGTCGTACTTTTGGAACAGCGAGGCGTAAAGATCGACGATATAGCCGATATCGTGTTCGCCCTGCAGAAGCCTTACAATGACCGGCTGAGCAAGGACCTGTGCACCGAAAGCGTGCTGGCCGTGCTGCAGAAAAGGGAAGTGCAGTATACTTTTTTATACCGGGATCGCGCTGGACGAATTGGCGGAACGGAAGCTGCTGCCGGAACCTCTGCAGTCGATCATGGAAGCCGATGAATCGCTGTATGGCGTCGATGAGACGCTGGCGCTGGGCATCACGAACGTTTACGGAATGATCGGACTTACTAGCTTTGGCTATTTAGATAAAGTAAAGCCGGGCATCATCCAGGAATTGAACAACAGCGCGACCCGTATCCACGTGTTTTTGGACGATTTGATCGCTGGTTTGGCGGCGGCGGCGTCCGCCCGTATCGCCCATAAGAACAAAAAACGCGGCGAGCTACCACCAGCCGGCGGATCCTTGTGGAAACCCGGCAGACGATGTGGAATAGCCTCAAAATCCGTCCAATCCCCGGGGTTAACGAGCCAAAAAACCGGACTTGCCTCCAAGGCGGGTCCTTCTTTTTTCTATGGTTCGGCAGCCCTTTAACTTCGATCAGGAAACGCGGGAGCAAGCATCCAGGAAGATCCTTCCTTTTCTATGGTTCGGCATGCTTCGCTCCTCCAAGCGGAGCGGTAGCATGCCCGGGAACACACCGTTTTGCGCCCGCGCCAGGCCGATGATCCCGTCATTCAAACCCTGATCGCTTATAACCGCTGTTGCGGTAAAAAAAACAACTTATGTTATTATTATTCCATTATGTCGGCGTGCTTTGTGTGAAAAGCTTTATCAATCGGCTGCTGCATTCGATCGGGAGGTTTGTCCTATGTGGACGGTAATTTACATTGCCCCAACGGCTAGAATTGCCGAACGAATCAAAAAACAAGCTCTCCGAAGAGGGCTTTCTCGTACAAGTCCGGGCTGTTTCTTTGAACAACAATCAATACGAAATCCTGATTCCCGAAGGGGAGCTGGAGGAAGTCCAGGAAGTTCTCAACGCCATTTTACATAGGTGAAAATGGTTTTTTTTAGTCTGTCCGTCCCGCGTCACAATAACGGCTTGGTGAGGTGTATACGTGTTAAAGGACTTATTTCAAAAAACGAAAATACGCAACGATACCTTCGGAGACGGCAACAGCGCGGTCTGAGCGGCGGGAGATCCCCGAAGGATTGATGATTAAATGTATAAAATGCGGCACCATCCAGTACAGCAAGGAGCTGGAGAAAGGCCTGAAAGTATGCTCGGCCTGCGGCTACCACTTTAAGCTTACGGCAAAAGAACGGATTGCCATGCTTATGGATGAAGGCCGTCTTTTTTTGAATTTGAACAGGATATGGTGTCCGAGGATCCGCTGCTCTTTCCCGATTACGCGCAGAAGTACGCAAAAGCACGGCAGAACACCGGACTTAACGACGCCGTAATTACAGGTGAAGGCACAATCGGCGGATTTCCAGTCGTGGCCGCCGTCATGAGCTTCGATTTTATGACCGGGACATTGGGTTCGGTGGTCGGCGAGAAGGTGACCCGTGCGATAGAGACGGCGATGCAGAAGAAATATCCGCTCATTGTGTTCTCCACTTCCGGAGGGGCGAGGATGCAGGAGAGCATCCTGAGCCTAATGCAGATGGCCAAGACCAGCGCCGCCCTATCCCGTTTCAACGAGTCGGGAGACTGTTCATTTCCGTCATCACCGATCCGACATACGGCGGTGTGACGGCAAGCTACGCCATGCTGGGAGACATCATCCTTTCGGAGCCCGGCTCCGCTTTCGGCTTCACCGGACCGAGGGTCGTAGAGCAGACCATACGGGCGAAGCTGCCGGACAATTTTCAGACGGCTGAATTTAACCAGGCGCACGGTTTGATCGATAAAGTGGTGCACCGCAAGGATCTGAAGACGGTGTTGACCGGGCTGCTGGACATGCATATGGAAAAGGGGGACCGGTCTTATGGCAAATGAGATGCCTTTTGAGCAGCCTCTGGCGGAACTGCGCAGCAAAATCGAGGAATTACGTAAATTCGGCCTGGATAAAGGAATCGACTTCAGCGAAGAAATCAAGCGGCTGGAAGACAGATACCGCCAGCTGGAAGCGGAACTGTATCAGGGAATGAGCACGTCCGAGCAGATGCAGCTGGCGCGGCATCCCCAGCGTCCCACTACACTCGACCTGATCCCTCATATTTTTTTACAGATTTTATGGAGCTGCACGGGGACCGTCTCTATGGAGACGACCAAGCGGTTGTAGGCGGGCTCGCCAAGCTTAACGGCATTCCGGTCACTGTGGTCGGCCACCAAAAAAGGAAAAGACACGAAAGACAATATTAGCCGTAATTTCGGAATGTCCCATCCCGAAGGCTTCCGCAAAGGGCTTCGTTTGATGAGGCAGGCGAACAAATTCAAAAGGCCGATCATCTCCTTTATCAATACGCCGGGGGCTTTTCCCGGGAATGCGGCGGAGGAGCGGGGACAGGGCGAGGCTATCGCCCGGAATTTAATGGAGATGGCGTCCTTTGGAGTTCCCATCATCTGTGTTATTATAGGGGAGGGAGGAAGCGGCGGGGCGCTGGCTTTGGCAGTAGGCAACCGTGTGCTGATGCTGGAGAACGCCATTTATTCCGTCAGTACGCCCGAGGCGGCGGCTTCCATTCTTTATAAGGACGCGGGCAAGTCTATGCAGCAGCCGAAGCGATGAAAATCACGGCGGACCACATCCATTCCCTGGGCGTGGTCGACGAAATCGTGCCGGAGCCCAAAGGCGGGGCCCACCGTGATGTGGCCGGACAAGCCGCTACGATCAAAGAGATGGTATGGCGCCATCTGCAGCAGTTAATGCCGATGACAGATGAAGAGTTGCGGGAAGACCGCTACCGGAAATTTAGAGAAATCGGCAGATTCACCTATATTCAGGAGGGAAACCATGCGTAAAACCAAGATTGTCTGTACCATCGGACCTGCCAGCGAATCGCTCGAGAACCTGACGAAACTGATTGAAGCGGGTATGAACGTAGCTCGCCTGAACTTTTCCCATGGAGATTTTGACGAGCACGGCAACCGGATAAAGAATATTCGGGAAGCCGTCAGGAACACAGGCAAGAATGTAGCTGTGCTCCTCGATACCAAAGGCCCGGAAATCCGTACGGGAAAGATCAAGGAAGAGCCGATCGAGCTGCAGCAGGATGACCGCATCATCCTGACGACGGAAGAAATTCTGGGCGATGCGAGCCGCATTTCGGTCACTTATAAAGATCTTCCCAATGATGTTTCTAAAGGATCGACAATTCTGATCGACGACGGATTGATCGGTCTGGAGGTGCTTTCCACCAGCGGGACGGAAATCGAATGCCGCATAGTCAACGGCGGGCCGATCAAGAGCAAGAAGGGCGTCAATGTGCCGGGAGTGAAGATTTCCCTGCCCGGCATAACCGAAAAGGACGCGAGCGATATCGTTTTCGGAATCGAACAGGGCATCGATTTCATCGCCGCTTCTTTTGTGCGCAAAGCGGCCGACGTCCTTGAGATCCGCGAGCTGCTGGAGAAGCACAATGCGACGCATATTCAGATCATTTCCAAAATCGAGAACGAAGAAGGCGTGGAGAATCTGGATGAAATTCTGGAAGTGTCCGACGGTCTGATGGTTGCCCGAGGAGACTTGGGGGTTGAAATTCCGACCGAGCAGGTGCCGCTGGTCCAGAAGACAATTATCCGAAAGTGCAACATGGCCGGCAAGCCGGTTATCACCGCAACGCAAATGCTGGATTCCATGCAGCGCAACCCGCGCCCTACGCGCGCTGAAGCGAGTGACGTGGCGAACGCTATCTTTGACGGGACGGACGCCATCATGCTGTCCGGTGAAACGGCTGCGGGCAAGTACCCGGTCGAATCCGTGGAAACCATGGCCCGCATCGCGGTTAAAGCGGAATCCGCGCTAGAATACCGCGA
Source organism: Paenibacillus sp. JCM 18996 (assembly GCA_001313085.1). The sequence continues at coordinate 4,339 of BBFE01000041.1, forward strand.
AATTTTCCTGAGACAAAGCAACGCCCAGCAGACCTCCGTTACGGAAGCGATCTCTCAAGCGGTGGCGAACTCCGCGCTGGATCTTCACGCCAAAGCGATCATCACGGCTACGGAAAGCGGATATACCGCGCGTATGGTATCCAAATACCGCCCGAGTGCGCCGATCATTGCCGTCACCTCCGATGAAGGAGTTATGCGCAGGCTGGCACTCGTATGGGGTGTCATTCCGATTCAGGGAGAACAAGCGAAGTCAACCGACGACATGTTCGATCTGGCTGTTGAGAACGGCAGGAAGACCGGCATCATCGGCTTGGGCGACCTCGTCATCATCACCGCGGGGGTTCCTACCGGCCGCTCCGGCTCCACCAACCTGATCAAAGTGCATCACGTCGGCGAAATGATCGCCAAAGGTTTGGGGATCGCACCCAGACCGCTACCGGGAAAGTCGTCGTTGCCCGCTCGCCTGAAGAAGCGGTCCGCAAAGTGACGCAGGGCAGCGTGCTCGTTACCGTCACAACGGATAAGGACTATGTCCCCGCATTCGAGAAGGCGGCCGCCGTCATCACCGAAGTGGGAGGCATCACTTCCCATGCCGCTATCGTCGGCCTCAGCCTGGGCGTACCGATTATCGTAGGCGTGGACAAGGCGACGGAGCTGCTCAAGGATGGAATGGAAGTGTCCTTGTATCCTGAAGTCGGCGTTATTTACAGCGGTAAAGCGAAAGTTCTGTAAGCCTTGCCCGCTTGAAAAAAAATACGACGGATAGAGTGAAGTCAGAGGCATCTGATATTTCACTCTTTTTTTCTTCAAGGAGAGGTTGACTTGATTAAAAAAGTGGTTCAAACACACCATCAGGGTGCGCTACCAGGAAACCGACGGCATGGGAGTCGTCTATCACGGCAACTATATCAATTGGTTCGAGCTGGGCCGTACGGAGTTGATCCGCCAGCTCGGCCTGTCCTACCGCAGGGTGGAGGAGCTGGGGCTCATGCTGCCCGTCCTCGAGGTGGAGGCCAAATATCATCTGCCCGCCCGTTACGATGACATTATCGACATATACACCCGTATAGATTATTTTGACCGTCTGAGGATGGATTTTCGCAGCGAGATTCGCAGGAAGCATGCTTACACGGAAGGAAACGACAAGCTCGCACAACCTGGCTCCGCCGGGGAGCCCGCAGGGGAACTCTTGGTGAGCGGGGGCACGAGGCATGTCTGGGTCAACGGCGAATGGAAGCCCGCCCGGCTGGACCGAGCGCTCCGGACTTATACAGGCTGCTGCAGGAAAGTAAAGCATGATTGTTCCAGCCTGGAGGGCATAGTAAAATATGCTTACATACACAAAACGGTTCTATCCGTAATCTTGGATAAACTACTGTTTTATTGGAGGCTTCTTGATCGATGAACACAAATGGAGAGCAACCGGTCCGGGAATATATCAACCGGGATTTAAGCTGGGTGGAGTTTAACCGAAGAGTTCTGGAGGAAGCGCAGGACGAGACGACGCCTTTACTGGAGAGGGCTAAGTTCCTGTCTATCGTTTCTTCCAATCTGGACGAGTTCATGAGCGTACGCGTGGCAGGAATTCACGACCAGATCAAGGCGGCTATGCCAAGAAGGATTTTACGGGATACACTCCTGGAGTGCTTGTGCGGCGAATTATGCGAAGGATCGGAAAGATGGTGTCCGACCAGTATAAGACGTACCGTACAATCACGAAGGAGTTTGCCAAAGAAGGAATATACATTTCCCATTATAAAGATTTGAACGCAACGCAGAAAAAAGGCAGTGGACGCCTATTATCACGATATCATTTTTCCGGTGCTTACTCCTATGGCGGTGGACCAGAGCCGTCCTTTTCCGCTCGTTCACCATCATTCGGTCTATTTATCCGTGGTGCTCACCAGCAAGGAGGAGCTCGAAACGGATGAGCCTTATTTTGCCATTCTCCAGGTGCCTTCGAATTTGTCCCGCACGATCCGGGTGCCGTCACGCCCCAACAGCAAAAAAGCAGGAGTTCATCATGATGGAAGACCTGATTGAGCAGCATATTCAATCCCTCTTCAGCGGCTATATCCCGATCGACGTGCACGCTTTCCGCTTGACCCGCAACGCAGACCTGCCATTGAACGAGGAAGGGGCCGAGGATCTCCTGGAAGAGATTGAGAAAGAGCTGCTCAAAAGGCGCTGGGGCGCTCCGGTCAGACTGGAAGTGGAGAAGGGCATACACCGTACGCGCTTGATATGCTGAAGGAAGAATTCGAGATTACGGATGAAATTTTTTTTATGATTGACGGACCGGTGGATTTGACATTTTTTTGATGAAAATGGTTTCGGGCCTAAGCGGTTTTCATCATTTGCGCTATGAGCCGATCGAGCCGGTCTACCCGGCAGAGCTGGCCGATACTGACATCTTTGCAGCGCTGCGGCAGCAGGATGTAGTGGTGTACCACCCGTATGAGTCGTTTGAAGCGATGACCGATTTTATATGCAGGGCCGCTGTAGATCCTCAAGTTCTGGCTATCAAAATGACGCTGTACCGGGTGAGCGGAAATTCCGCGCTGATCCAGGCGCTCGGCCATGCTGCCGAATCGGGCAAGCAGGTTACGGTCGTTGTGGAACTGAAAGCGCGGTTTGATGAGGAACGCAATATCGCCTGGGCGCGCAAGCTGGAGAAAGCCGGCTGCCATGTAGTTTACGGGCTGGTCGGTCTGAAGACTCACGCGAAGATCACTCTGGTCGTCAGACAGGAGCAGGATTCGCTGAGAAGGTACGTTCATGTGGGGACAGGCAACTATAACGATAATACCGCGCGGCTGTACACCGATGTAGGGCTGTTTACTTCCCATCCGGTGATCGGGGAGGACGCGTCGGAGCTGTTCAACGAGATGACGGGGTATTCCACCCCTCACGAATGGAAGGCTTTTGGCGTGGCTCCAAGCATGCTCAAGGCGTCGCTGTTTGATCTGATCCGCCAGGAGGCGAGGAATGCGGCGGAGGGGCGCAAAGCGAGAATTATTGCCAAGATGAACTCGCTCTCCAATCAGGAAATGGTGGACGAGCTGTATGCCGCTTCCAGAGCGGGGGTCAAGATTGACCTGATCGTGAGAGGCGTATGCTGCCTTCGTCCGGGTGTGGAAGGACTGAGCGAGAATATTACGGTAAGAAGCATCGTGGACCGCTACCTTGAGCATTCGAGGATCTTTTACTTCGAAAATGACGGAGAGCCCCTTGTATTCCTTTCCAGCGCGGACTGGATGACCAGGAACTTGACCCGCAGGGTGGAATTGATGTGCCCGGTATTCGATCCCGGCATCCAGCGGATCGTCATCAGGATTCTCGAGCTCAGCTTGAATGACAATGTTAAGGCGAGGGAGCTGTTGTCCAGCGGCCTGTACCGCCGTATAACCGATGACCGTCCGCCGCTGCGCAGCCAGTTCGAAGCGATGGATATCAGTTCATGGAAACCAAAGGGGAGAAAATGACCTGCAGCCGCCAGATTTTTTTCAAAATCTTTGGAGACGGCCTCGGCTTCCCTCAGCTCTACGGAAGCCTCTCCCTCGCATTTCAGCTGCAGCCGCAAAATATCGTTCTTGACCTTGGCGGTCAGTTCCTGGACCGGCTGTGTCTGGCTGCGGTCCAAGGCGATAGCCAAATTTACCAGCGAACCAAGCTGGCTGATCAGTTCCGGATCGGACTCCTGCAGAATATCGGCGTATTTGCCCGCGGTCTGTTGGGTCTGATTTTTTTTGTTTTGAAAGAGGCTGTCATGGCGCACAGCAGAATATCCCGATGGGTTAAGCCGTCTATGCGGGAATTTGCGATCATGTAGAACGTGTGCTTGATAAATTGATAATAATTCACAGTCACCCCTATCCGGTAGAGCAGCGCCGCCGTGCGGATGTAGGTTTCAGCTTTGGGATCCAGCTGCCGATGCTGTTTCAGCCCGTCGAACAAAGCGCAGGCCAAACGGCTCACCTGCTCAACATGGCGGACGGTGGAAGTCGGGTGCAGCGCCAGCAGATTGCGTATGCTGTATTCCAGGACATTGTCCAATTTGGGCCTATCCGGTTGGACGATCTGGAAGAACAAGCCGTCTCTCAAGCCTGAGCCGCTGGTGACATATTTGCCGGCGCCCACGGTTTTGCCTACCGTTTCCAGGATGGCGGCCCCGGAAACGATAATATCGGCGCGCTCTTTGGACAGGCCGTCGATTTTCTTTCTTTTGTCTAGAGGCATCTCCGCCATCCAATGGATTAAATCCTCCATCTCCCTGCTGGAGATCTCATAGTTGTGCGTTAGCGGAAGAGAGTATCTCGTCCTGCGCTGATGGATTTTGCCCAAGCTTCGCATGGTCCCTCCCAGGCCGATGAGCGGAACGCCGGGAGAGTTCAACGTCCACGGATGCCGTTCCATGGCGCTTTGTACCATTTGACGCAGCTCCTTCAGGCTCTCCGGACTGAACTCTCCCGACTTCGCATAGCGGCGTCGAATTGACGGCGCCGAAGGGAAAAGAGTAGCTGTTCACGATTTCACGGTCACGGAACAAAGTGAGCTCCGTGCTGCCGCCGCCGATATCGACCAGAAACCCTTTGTCGACATCCATCGTGTTGGCCGTTCCCAGAAAGCCGAGATACGCCTCCTGCTCGCCGGAAAGAATCTGCACGTCCAGTCCCGTATGGGCTTTCAGCAGGGAGACGATTTCGAGCGAATTCGAAGCGTTGCGGATCGCGGCGGTTGCCACGGCCTTGACCCGGGTGGCGCCGCTTGCTTCGCACAGCGCTTTAAAATGGGAGAGAATGGATACAATATTCATGATCTGGCTATGGGCGAGCCTGCCGTCGGCTCCGATGCGTTCGCTCAGCCGAGGGGATTCCTTGGCTTCGTCTATGATCCGGTGGGAATCCGTAGTAAGTTCGTAGATAACAAGACGTATTGAATTCGAACCGATGTCTATAATGCCTAACCTGGTACCCTTTGTGTCCATCGAGAAGCCTCCGTTGCTTGATTTACAACTATTTTACCATCGTTTCACTGGCCGTCCAAATGGCATGCAAGAAAGAAAGTTTATAGTGGCGATAATGAAGTTTTATGTCTTGTTTTGTTCCTTTCGGTCGTAAATTCCTTTATAGTAAAGATTAGGGCAATGTATTTTACATGAAATATCGATCTTATGTTTCTGGCTGGTGAAATGAAGCCAGCATTCCAGGCTGCATGGAAATGTGACAAGCACTGCAAAGGAGAGATATGAATGACAGCTACTAAAGGTTTGGAAGGCATTGTCGCCACGACGTCCGCTATCAGTTCCATTATTGACGGTGTGCTCACTTACGCCGGTATCGATATTGACGAGCTGGCCGAACACGCATCGTTTGAAGAAGTTATTTATTTACTGTGGTTCAAGAAGCTCCCTACGCAATCCGAATTAAATCAATTGAAATCGGACCTCGGCGCCGGCGCTGCAATCCCCGCTGAAGTCATTGAACAAATCAGGCAGTATCCGAAGGACGCGAATACGATGGCGGCTCTTCGTACCGCAGTGTCCAGCCTCGCTTTATACGACGGCGAAGCCGACGATATGAGCTACGAAGCCAACGTCAGGAAGGCAATTCGCCTGCAGGCGCAGCTTCCGGCAGTTGTCGCAGCTTTCGACCGCATCCGCAAGGGGCAAGAGCCTGTCGCACCGAAGAGCGGAGTTTCCCTAGCAGAGAATTTCCTGTACATGCTGACAGGCAGCGAGCCGAATGAAGTCGCGATCAAAGCGCTGGACAAAGCCTTGGTGCTCCACGCCGATCATGAGCTTAACGCTTCCACTTTCGCCGCGCGTGTAACCGTTGCCACACTGTCCGATATTTATTCCGGCGTCACTTCAGCCATCGGCGCCCTGAAAGGGCCTCTGCACGGCGGGGCCAATGAAGCGGTCATGGCCATGCTTGAAGAGATCGGATCCATCGAGAATGTCGACGCTTACATCCATAAAAAAATTCGAGAATAAAGAGAAAATCATGGGATTCGGGCACCGCGTCTACAAGAACGGCGATCCCCGCGCCAAGCATCTGATGAAAATGTCCAAGGAGCTCGGCGAGCGCAACAACAACTTGAAATGGTACGATATGTCCATCAAGGTGGAAGAACTGGTTACCCGTATGAAAGGCCTTAAGCCAACGTGGATTTCTATTCCGCTTCCGTGTATACTAGCTTGGAAATCCCCCGCGACCTGTTTACGCTGATCTTCGCAATCAGCCGTACGTCCGGATGGACGGCGCACATTCTTGAGCAGTACGAGAATAACCGCTTGATCCGCCCGCGGGCGGAATACACCGGACCGGTGAACGCGAAATTTGTTCCTGTCGGACAGCGCAAATAATAGCTTTATAAGTCTGCAACGGGCGGAATCGCATGGGAGGCGTCCACATTGAAGGAACGGCTTCGCTCGGTTCTCCGTTGGTCCGTGTTTAAAGCAATCGAACCCAGGGAGGAATAATCATGGCTCAGTTTGAAAATTATGAAGCTCCAACGCAAGGCGAGAAAATTACGATTCAGGACGGCAAACTGCAGGTGCCAAACCAGCCCGTCATCCCTTTCATCGAAGGCGACGGAACAGGCCCGGACATCTGGGCGGCTTCCCGGCGCGTCCTTGATGCTGCGGTTGAGAAAGCCTATAAAGCGAGAAGAAGATTGCCTGGTATGAAGTGTATGCAGGGGAGAAAGCTTTTAACAAATACAACAACTGGCTTCCTAATGATACGCTGACTGCAATGAGAGAATATATAGTATCCATTAAAGGGCCTTTGACCACTCCGATCGGAGGCGGTATCCGTTCCTTGAACGTGGCGCTGCGCCAGGAGCTCGATCTGTATGTGTGCCTGCGCCCTGTCCGTTATTTTGACGGAGTCCCTTCTCCTGTGAAGCATCCTGAGCTGGTGGACATGGTTATCTTCCGTGAAAATACCGAAGATATTTATGCAGGCATAGAATATGCCGAAGGCTCGGCTGAAGTGAAGAAAGTGATCGATTTTCTGCAGAAGGAAATGGGAGCGAACAAAATTCGCTTCCCTGAAACTTCCGGTATCGGTGTAAAGCCTGTTTCTTCCGAGGGCTCCAAGCGCCTTGTACGCGCAGCTATCGAATACGCGATTAAGCACGGCCGCAAGAGCGTGACGTTGGTTCACAAAGGCAACATAATGAAGTTCACTGAAGGAGCTTTTAAAAACTGGGGTTACGAGCTGGCCGAGCAGGAGTTTGGCGACAAGACCTTTACTTGGGCCGAATACGACCGTATTAAAGCGGAGCAGGGCGCGGAAGCAGCCGACCAGGCTCAAAAGAATGCGGAAGCATCAGGCAAAATCATCATCAAAGACGCTATCGCGGATATTGCTTTGCAGCAGGTGCTTACCCGCCCCAAAGATTTTGACGTGATCGCAACTTTGAACCTGAACGGGGACTACCTGTCCGACGCTTGGCTGCGCAGGTTGGCGGAATCGGTATCGCGCCCGGCGCCAACATCAACTATGTGACAGGACACGCCATTTTCGAAGCGACTCACGGAACGGCGCCTAAGTATGCGGGCCTTGATGTGGTCAACCCTGGCTCTGTAATTCTTTCCGGCGTTATGATGCTGGAGCATCTCGGATGGCAGGAAGCGGCCGACCTGATTTATAAAGGCATGGAAACTTCCATCAACAACAAAACCGTAACTTACGACTTCGCCCGTCTGATGGAAGGCGCTACGCAGGTGAAATGCTCGGAGTTTGCCGATCAAATCATCGAAAATATGTAATTGATCTTTATCCCAAGGAGGTCTGCCCCATGGCTATTCGCCGTAAAAAAAAGATCACTGTAGTCGGAGCGGGATTCACCGGTGCAACGACTGCTCTCATGCTTGCACAGAAAGAATTGGGCGATGTCGTTCTTTTGGACATCCCCCAGCTGGAGAATCCGACCAAAGGGAAAGCGCTGGACATGCTGGAAGCAAGCCCGGTGCAAGGCTTTGACAGCAATATTATCGGCACATCGAGCTATGAGGACGCGGCAGGTTCCGACATCGTAATCATCACTGCGGGTATTGCGCGCAAGCCTGGCATGAGCCGCGACGACCTGGTCAACACCAACGCCGGCATCATGAGATCCGTCAGCGAGAACGTGAAGCAGCAGTGCCTGATTCGATCGTCATCATCCTGAGCAACCCGGTTGACGCCATGACTTATGTGGCCTTCCAGACGCTCGGTTTCCCTAAAAAAACCGTGTCATCGGTCAATCCGGCGTCCTGGACACCGCCCGCTACTGCACATTCATCGCCCAAGAGCTGAACGTATCCGTCGAAGACGTCCGCGGCTTCGTGCTTGGCGGACACGGCGACGATATGGTGCCATTGGTTCGCTACTCCAATGTGGGAGGTATTCCGATCGAGAAGCTGATCCCGCAGGACCGCATCGAAGCGATCGTTAAACGTACCCGCACAGGGGGCGGCGAGATCGTCAACCTGCTTGGCAACGGCAGCGCTTATTACGCTCCGGCGGCTTCCTTGGTACAAATGACGGAAGCGATCCTGAAGGACAAGAAGCGCATTATTCCCGCCATCGCACTGCTGCAGGGCGAATATGGGTACGATAACCTGTTTATGGGCGTACCGACTTTGCTGGGCGGAGACGGAATCGAGAAAGTGTTTGAATTGGAACTGACCGCGGAAGAGAAAGCGGCATTGGACAAGTCCGCCGAATCCGTTCGCAATGTGATTCAAGTGGTAAACGGCTAAGCAGCGTATAAAGAAAGGAAGGCATCCGGCATTTATGCTGCGGTGCCTTTTTTTCTTGATAGGAAATTGTGATTGAGGATCGATTCAGTCCCAACTCACTTTTGTCCCTGTTCGCGGCCTCTTTTCAAACCCTTTTCCCGTGCTTTTGAACAGCGACTTTCTTTTTTTTGCTCTCCTTCTTTAGGTGCTTTGGGTTCAACGTGGCGATACAAACGTATTCAAACATTGCATAAATGAAACCTGGAGAAACCGTAAGGCTGTGCGGGCCCATTAGCTTGTGCTGTCTTTCACAATCCTTTATAATTAAAAAACAAATAAAATCATCGTACTGATAGGAGGCATCCATGCATCAGCTGTTCGTTTTTTCTTCATGTGCTAAGCGCGATTTTTATGGGGATATTCCTAATGCTGCCTTTCCTTGCCGCCAGAATCGGCTCCCTTTCAGGCCAGGCGCAGGCCGGTTTCCTTGGTGTTCTCAGAGCGGCTGTCCGCTCATCGCAATATGCGATCCTGGTCGCTTTCCTGACCGGCGGCTATTTGGTCGGCAAAGCAGGTTATTCCGTTCTATGGATGATTCTGGCGGTTGTACTGCTGCTTGCGCTCACTGCCTTCAGCGGAATCCTTCTGAAACGGCTGAGACTGTTTATGCAGCAGGTGAGTGGAGGAGGCAAGGGGACGGAGTCGGACCTTAGCCGTATCAAGACGTTCAGCCTTTTATCGGCGGTTGTGTTCTTATTGATCATCTTCTTGATGGTTTACCCGAATGTTTTTTTAAACAGACTCAAAAAAAAGAGCAGTCCTCACGGGATCTGCTCTTTTTTTGTATGCTGATCAATTCGCTGCATTAGTCGTCGCGCGGGCGGAAAACTTTTGAACATTAGGGTTGTAAACGATCTGGAAGCCTAACACCGTCTGAAGATCATCCAGGGAGATCAGGGCTCGATTGTTCTTTTGAATGATGGGCTTGACGAGATTTACATTTTTTGCCCCCGGTCGAGAGCGTTTTGGAGTTCACTTTCCCGGTCCACTGCTTGCCTTTGTATTCGATGGTCAAGTTCTCTTTGTCCACTGCAAGTTTTCCGCCTAATTGTTCCAAAGCATCCGCAAGGCTGATCTCGCTTAACGGGGAATTCGCGGCAACGACACGTCTCAATATGGATGAATGAAGGCCTTCCGGGGTGATCGAAGGATTACCGGCATTAATTCTGGGAATCTGCATAATGTCCGTTCCACGGGTCGTCATATCAGGAGTGACTGTAAAAGCGTACTTGATTCCGCTCTGCATAAGCAAGCTTGTGGCTAGGGGCGTGAAGATTCCGAAAGGATAAGCAAATGAGTCGACTGGCTCGGGATACAGCTCGCTGATCTTCTGGACGCACGTTTTGGTATCGTTCAATATCCGCTGCTTGTACTCGGCTTCCGTTTCTTTCCTGGCGCCTGCGTTGTCCAATCCGATCAATGCGGCGCTGCCGTCGGCCATCTTATAATGAAGCTTGTCGGTATGGCATTGGATATCGATGAAGTTGGTGTCGTGTGTCATTTCGATGATTTCTTCGCGTGACATGGAGGGAATGTAGCTGGCGAGCGGGTTATCCAAATCTCCGGTTATGGCGAAGTTCACTGCGGGTATTCGCATGCTTTTGAGGATAGGGTAAGCATTGTCGTAAAAGCTGGCATATCCGTCATCAAAGGTAACCAGAACCGCGTTGTTGGGAACGGATGAGCCTGCAAATATTCTTTGAACTGCTTTAACGTGATAAATTGATATCCTTTTTTTCTTTCAAATACGCGAGCTGGTCCCGGAACAGCTTGGTTGTAACCGTACCCGAGCTTCTCGCCATATCATCCACATGGTGGTACATAATGACGGCAACCTGTTCCTTATATAATATAGTGTTGTTTTTTTGTCGGCTCTGAGAACAGGGGCGATGATCGTTATCCCAATTAGAGTCAGGATAAAAAAAATTTTCAACAAATTTCTTGTCATGTAGTTCGATACTCCCTTACTTATGTGGTTCAATATTCCCGATATTATAATAATTAGTCCTATTTTCGCAATATCCTGCTTCTAGTAATTATAGATTGTGTAAATATAAATTCGCTTCCAAAAAAAATTGTAATCGCTTTCATTATAATTGCCTAGCTATTTTTTTTCGCAATAGTAAAACCGCTCTTTCGGGGATCAATTATGCTATAATGGAATTACTTTAATTTGGAGCAGTCTACTTTATTCTATGAGTCCCGAGAGGAGTTATGCGATTTATGCAAGGTTTTCAAAAAAAGTATATACCATCTCATTGTAGAAGCATCCAGCAACCTGCCGGCAGACGTAAGAAAAGCGATCGCAGCGGCGCAGGAGCGGGAGGACCAAGGTACCCGTTCGGCGCTTTCGCTCAGTACGATTGCGGAGAATATAAGCATGGCCGAAACGAACGTGTCCCCGATCTGCAGGATACGGGAATGCCCACGTTTATTATACACTGCCCTGTAGGCGCGAATCAGATCGCTATGAAGAAAGACATACTCTCCGCCATCAGGCAGGCGACACTGGAAGGCAAGCTGCGTTCCAACTCCGTAGACTCCCTCACTGGCGCCAACAGCGGAGACAACCTGGGACCGGGGACTCCGGTGATTCATTTTGAACAGTGGGAAAACGACGATATAGAAATAAAGCTGATCCTGAAGGCGGCGGCTGCGAGAACAAAAAAAATATTCAGTACAGCCTGCCTGCCGAGTTGCCCGGACTCGGCAAGGCGGGACGCGATCTCGACGGAATCCGCAAATGCATTCTGCATGCGGTCTATCAGGCGCAGGGCCAAGGCTGCAGCGCGGGCTTCATCGGCGTGGGCATCGGCGGAGACCGTACGACAGGGTACGAGCTGGCCAAGCACCAGCTGTTCCGTAAGGTGGACGATGTGAATGAGAACGGTCAGCTGCGCGAGCTGGAAGACTATATTATGGAGAACGCCAACAAACTTGGGATCGGAACGATGGGATTCGGCGGACAGGTTACGCTTTTGGGATGCAAAATCGGAGTGATGAACCGGCTGCCCGCCAGCTTCTTCGTCTCCGTCGCCTATAATTGCTGGGCTTACAGACGCCAAGGAGTGCTGCTGGACGCGACCGACGGAACGATCAAGGCATGGGTTTACCAAAGCGGCAGCGAGCTTCCGATGTCACCGGGCGCGGCCGAGCCGTCGGAAGCTGCTGCCTTAGGCCAGCCTGAACGCAGAGAGGTGGTGCTGCACACGCCGATCACGGAAGAGCAGGTGCGCCAGCTGAAGGTCGGAGATGTGGTGATTATCAACGGGTTGATGCACACCGGCCGGGATGCTCTGCACAAATATTTGATGGACCATGACGCACCTGTCGATCTGGACGGATCGGTCATTTACCACTGCGGCCCGGTCATGACCAAGGATGAGCAGGGAGAATGGAAGGTCAGAGCCGCCGGGCCGACTACCAGCATACGGGAAGAGCCTTACCAGGGCGATATCATTAAGAAATTCGGCATTCGTGCGGTAATCGGAAAAGGCGGCATGGGAGCGAAGACGCTTGCAGCGCTTGGAGAGCATGGTGCTGTCTATTTAAACGCCATCGGAGGAGCGGCGCAGTATTATGCCGAATGCTTCAAGAAAGTGAAGGGAGTCGATTACATGGAATTCGGTATTCCCGAAGCGATGTGGCATCTGCAAACCGAAGGCTTTGCGGCTATCGTGACCATGGACTCCCATGGAAACAGCTTCATGCGGACGTGGAGAAGAATTCAATGGACAAACTTTCCTCGATGAAGGAACCGGTATTTCAGTAAAGTACAAATGGTGCAGTGTGCAGGGAGGCTGTCATTTTCGTGTTTAAATTCCGTACGAAGCTAACGTTTATATTTATTACTCTCATCGGCCTGTCTGTTCTTGCATCCGGAATTTTCGTAGCTAAAATGGTACAGCAATCCCATATTGAAAATTTGCGCAACCATTTATTACGTGAATTGAGAATTATAAGCACGACCGTCGACTGGCAGCGCACAGGCTCCGAATCCGAGCTCATCGCCTACTACTCGGCTGAAGTAAACAAGCTGAAGGAATCGGCGAATGCCCGGATCACGTATATCCGGGCGGACGGCAAGGTGCTTGCCGACTCCGACACGGATCCGGCCCAAATGGACAACCATCTGACACGGCCGGAAATCATCGAGGCAGGCAGAAACAATGTCGGCGAAGCGATCCGGTTTAGCCAGACGACGCAAAGCAACATGCTCTATGTCGCCGTTCCGATGAAGAACGACGGTGCCGTCACAGGATATTTGAGGCTTTCCATAAGCCTTACGGAAATCGAGCAGTCCATCGAACATATATGGTACGTCCTAGTGGCCGGTTTGTTCGCTCTCTTCATCGTCGCGGGTCTTATTTCCTTCCGCATAGCGCACGGGATTACCCAGCCCATTGCGAAAATTACAAGGGTGGCGCAGCAGATTACGCATATGAATTACAAGGCGCGGGTCAAATTCCGTAAAGGCGATGAAATCGGGCAGCTCGGGCAGGCGATCAACCGGATGGCGGATTCCCTGCAAATGCAGATGGACCAGATTCTGGAAAATGAAAGCAGGACCAAAAGCGTGCTGGAGAACATGCCGAGCGGCCTGCTCATGATCGATAAAGACGGCAGGATCATGCTGCTCAACCGCTCCGCAGAGGATATTCTGGCTTTTCTTCCGCCGAGCTGGTGGGCAAGCCTTATAATGAAGCGAAGCAGCCTTTTGAGTTTACCCAGATGATCCAGGAATGCATAGATACCCGTCAGCCTCTCAGGGATGAGATTATTTTCTATTATCCGGAGGAGCGGATCCTGGAAATTTCACTTAGCCCGATCTCGCAGGCGGACGAGGAGTGGTCCGGAGTTTTGGTCATGCTCCACGATATAACGGCTGTCCGCAGGCTGGAGCGGATCCGCAGCGAATTCGTGGCCAATGTGTCCCATGAGCTGAAGACCCCTATTGCCGCGGTCAAAGGCTTCGCGGAAACGCTGCTGGCCGGAGCGATGAACGATAAAGAGACGACCAGGTCGTTTCTGCAGATTATTTTCGATGAGAGTGAGAGGCTTAACAGGTTGATCGGCGACATTCTGGAGCTGTCCAAAGTGGAGTCGAAGCGGATTCCGCTGAATTTCTCGCCGATTCATATGCACAGCTTTATCTCCAAATCGCTTGACATGATGAAGACCGAAGCGCAGAAGAAGAAGATCGGTCTCGAGATGTCCGTCCCCGAATCGATTTATTTGGAGGCGGATGAAGACCGCTGCGCCAAATTATAATCAATCTTTTGTCTAACGGGATCAACTACACTCCCGAGGGGGGACATGTCCGCGTGAAAGTGGAGCCCGTCCTGAACGGAGATGGAGAAGACGAGCTGCTGCGGATAACGATATCGGACACCGGATTAGGCATTCCCAAGAAGGATCTGCCGCGCATCTTCGAACGTTTCTACCGGGTGGACAAAGCCCGCTCGCGCAGCTCCGGCGGCACGGGACTCGGGCTGTCCATCGTGAAGCACCTTGTGGAGCTGCACAGGGGAACGATCCGGGTCGAAAGCGAAGTTTCGATCGGATCGCGGTTCATTATTGAGCTTCCTATTGTCCATGAGCAGCGGGGGCCATAAGAATTAACATGAATTTTACAATTGTTTTGTAAAATCATGATATGATAAGTTTTGATTAAGTAAGTATTTATAAATCGGGGGATTCCCATGTCGCACAAAATTCTTGTCATTGAGGACGAGCCTACGTTAGCGAGACTTTTGTCCTACAATTTGAATCAAGAAGGCTATCAGACCCAAGTCATCGATCATGGGGGAGACGGCCTGCAGGCTGCTCTTCAACAGCCTTTCGATCTTATCGTTCTCGACATTATGCTGCCCGGTCTCAGCGGGTTTGAAATTCTTTCCAAGCTGCGGCAAAAAAGGGATAAAAAAAACTCCTGTGATCATCCTTACAGCGCGTAATGCGGAAGAAGAAGTCGTCCAGGGGCTTAAACACGGAGCGGACGATTACATTACGAAGCCGTTCGGGGTCGCCGAGCTGCTTGCCCGCGTAGCGGCCGTATTAAGGCGCACAGCGGCGGAAGAAATCGTAATGGACAAACCGGACGATGGGGAAAAAAGTGATCACGATCGGAGAACTGAATATATATCCCGAGAAATATGAAGTGCTTCTGAACGGTGAGTCAATCCAATTGAGGCCGAAGGAGTTTGAAGTGCTGCTTTACCTGATCCAAAGGCCCGGAGTGGTCGTAACCCGTGACGATCTGATGAACATCGTATGGGGCTTCGATTATATAGGCGGCCAGCGCACGGTAGATGTGCACGTGAGCTCGCTCCGCAAAAAAAGCTAGAGATGAATCAGCAGTCCATACAGATCGAATCGATCCGGGGAGTAGGCTATAAACTTGTCTCCCAGACAAGCAAGAAATAGCTTTCTATGCGAGCCTTCCGGATGTACATTCTTGACGTTAAGAAGGCAAGTTGTCGATAACGGTAAAGCCGCTTTTTTTCACAGTGTTGGCTGCGAGGGGCGGCTTTTTTTGTTGTATAGGAAATTATGCGAAGCAATTACTGTGGGATCAAGGGCGTTCCTCCAAAAGTAGTGGAAATATATGCTTCGCAGGTTTGTTTCACTTTTGGGGGATTTGTTCCGTCGGGCAGGTTTAAAGCATTTTCTTGCGGAATTCGTTAGGGGAACAGTGATTGAACTTTTTTGAAGATTTTATAGAAATGGGCCATATTGGGCATACCGATCTGCTCGCCGATATAAGCCACGCTGTAGTCCTGGGTAAGCAGCAACTGCTCGGCTTTTTTTTGATCTTTTTTTTGTAGTTAACGTAGTCGAGGAATGACATCCCAAGCACCTTTTTTTGAAATATTTCACAAAATAATAATAGCTGATATTGGCAACCCTGCTGGCTTCTTCGACATGGATCTTGTTGGTAACGTTTTGTTCGATGTAGTCGAGCACGGGCTTTAAACGCATTATATCGGCGGAATCCTTCTGCGTCAGCCCTTTCCTGGTGTCGTTGCGCACGAGGGTAAGCACCATTTGTTTGATCAAGATGGAGATAGCGATCTCATAGCCTTCCTGTTTGGCTACGGTTTCAAAATAGATTGCGTTTACATTGTTATAAATAGCTTGTCTGGCCGAGGCATTTTCCTGAAAAAATGTAATTCAGTTCGCTTAAAGGAGTATGCGTTTCTGAGAAAAAAACTTCAAATAAGGAAGCGTGCTGGGATCAAAATATTGGCCTACATCAAACTGCAGTATGATATAATGCAGACCTGCGCCTTCATAGCAGCGGTCCTTGTGCAGCTCGGAGGATCCGATAAATAGCACGTCCCCCTGTGAGAGTTGATAGACATGGTCTCCAATGTGAATATCCATATAACCTTCAAGAATGACCAGAATTTCGAGCTCTTTATGGTAGTGCCATCTTCCGAAGGATTCCTGGTTTCTCTGAGTCCTGATCACCTTCATGGAAAGAAAAGGATTTTCGTAGCTGATCTTCTCGTTAAATGCTTCCATTACTTGGCCTCCAACAACAAAATTGCATACAAGTTTCCCTATATACGCAATATCTTTTTTTTATCAAACAAACTCTATATTATATATTGTAGTATTCCATCGCTCAGATTAAAAGGAGGATTTTTTTAGGACATGACCAGAAAATTGTTCAGAATCGGAATTATCGGCTGCGGCGGAATCGCCAACGGCAAACATTTGCCCAGCTTGTCTAAATTGACCAATGTTGAGATCGTTGCTTTCTGTGATATTGTCATGGAGAGAGCGCAGGAAGCGGCTGCAAAATATGGGACGCCCGAAGCGAAAGTCTACAGCGATTACACTGAACTGCTTGAAGATAAAACACTGGATATCATCCATGTGTGTACGCCAAACGATTCCCACGCGGAAGTTACCATTGCCGCTCTCGAATCCGGCAAGCACGTTATGTGCGAGAAGCCAATGGCCAAAACAGCCGATGACGCGCGCCGTATGGTGGAGACGGCGAAGCGCACAGGCAAGAAGCTGACTGTCGGCTACAACAACCGTTTCCGTCCCGACAGCCAACATCTACATAAGATTTGCTCCGAAGGAGAGCTTGGCGAAATTTACTATGCCAAAGCCCACGCGATCCGCCGCCGTGCAGTTCCTACTTGGGGCGTGTTCCTGGATGAAGAGAAGCAAGGCGGAGGCCCGCTGATCGATATCGGAACCACGCATTGGACTTGACATTGTGGATGATGAACAACTACAAGCCCAAGGCCGTCCTTGGAACTACGTTCCATAAATTGTCCGGTAAAGAAAACGCTGCCAATGCTTGGGGCCCTTGGGATCCGGCAAAATTCACAGTGGAAGATTCCGCTTTCGGCATGATCACTATGCAGAACGGCGCAACTATTGTCCTTGAATCCTCTTGGGCATTGAATACGCTTGATGTGAAAGAAGCCAAGTGTACGCTTTCCGGTACGGAAGGCGGAGCCGATATGGAAGACGGCCTTAGAATCAACGGCGAGAAGCACAGCCGCATGTATACTACCAACATCGCGCTAAACTCCGGCGGAGTGGCTTTCTTTGAAGGCGGCAAGGCGGAAAGAGATTCGGATCTGGAAATGAGACTTTGGATCGACGCCATCGAGAATGACAAAGAGCCGGTTGTAACGGCAGAGCAGGCTTGCGTCGTTTCCGAAATTCTTGAAGCGATCTACGAGTCGGCTAGAACCGGGCAAGCAGTATACTTTGAATAATCTATAACCGTCATACCGTGGCCAGCAGCCCATTTGGGATGCTGGTTTTGCTTTTGCCGGAGGGAAGCGTGGGGTGCGGCAACCCGCCGTGCAGCACCGCAACGCGCATTGGAAGAACGCACGCCCGTTAACGAATGTTGTCCTTAGTCAGCGTCCCCCATACGAAAAGCCCGACAACGGCCAGCATTACGACAAGGGGCGGGGCGATCATAAGCAGAAAAAAACTCCATGGCTGGATCATCCTTTCTTGATTTTTCCCTGCACATAGGCGGCGTCGAACAGGAAAAGCCGCATGAGGAGATACAGTGAAGGTATGAGCAGGAGCAGCCCGGCAATAAATGCCACCACCAAGGCCAGCGCCATCGTATCGTTGGTGAAATTTTCATATAACGAAATGTACGGGTAAAGAATGTAAGGCAGGTGAGACGCCCCGTACCCGAAGAAGGCGAAGGCAAACTGCAGCATGATCATGAAAAAACGCGAAGCCGTACCGCTTTCGCTGCCAAACGAAGTACACGGCGGCCAGAAAGCAGAGGAACGACAGGACGAACATCCAGGACAGGCGCACCATGTTGTTGAAGTGTTCGGGATTGTGCCGGCTTATGGCGAAAAAATACGAGCAGGGAAGCGAGGATGGTAGGCGAGCTCCACCACAGCATATAGCCCCGTACCAGCTCAAGCGCATCCTTATCCTTGGCCTTATCGGCGTAATAAGTGAGAAAAGCGGAGGAAATGTACAGGACACTCACGATGGCCAGCAGGACGACGGACCAGGAGTAAGCGCTCGTGAACAATTTTTTTCATACAAAAGTATGACGTTCCCGCCCGTTTTGGTAATATAACCTCCTTCGGAAATCGTTAAAACCGTGGACAAAGAAGCCGGAATCAGCAGCCCGGTCGCCCCGTAAAGAAACAAGTAGATCGGCGTATGCCTGGTGCCGTATGTGCTGAAGGCGTAGTATGAGCCCTGATGGCCAAAAGCACAATCGCAATGCTGCCGGGGATAAGCAGCGCCGTGCCGTAGTAATAAGCCGCATCCGGGAAAAAAACCGACCAGTCCGACAAAGAAGAACACCAGAAAGACATTGGTCACCTCCACACCGGGGATAAATAACGTTCGATAATTTTCTGGATAATGTGGTTTTTTGCCTGTTTTTTAAGCTGTAGTAGCTGAAAAAGCCGGCGCCAAAATCTATTGATGCGACAATCAGATAGCCGTACAAAAAAATATCCAAAGAGTGGTAACGCCAAGCAGCTCATACATGGGCAGGCCCTCCTTCGATCCCTTTTGCTATCAGCTCGTCCTCTGCGGTATTGTTGCGAAACATTTTTTTTCTCAGTACTCTGGCGGAGGTCCAACCAAGCACGATATATAAAAGAAGGAACATGATGAGCGTCAGCCCGACATGGCCCGAGGTCGTCGCTCCCTCGGCTGTTTTCATGTAACCTCTCAGAATCCACGGCTGACGGCCCACCTCGCGAAGATCCAGCCGAATTCAATGGCAAGCAGCGCAAGCGGTCCGCTGGCGACAATCAGCCGCAGCAGAATGCGGTTGTAAGGATTCCATCTGCGCAAGGTGGAAGACACGACGAACATGAGGCTGACGAGGCTCAGCAGAATGCCGATCCCGACCATGGCATCGAACAAATAATGGATAAACAGCGGAGGAGTGTTCTCCTTGGCGATCTGGTCGAGGCCCTTAACTTCGGCGGCCGGGTTCCCATGCGCCAAGATGCTTAAAGCAAAAGGAATTTTAATCGCGAATTTCACTTCATTGTCATGGGTTAGCACGCCGCCGATCAGCAGCGGGGCTTTCTCCACCGTTTCAAAATGCCATTCCGCCGCAGCCAGCTTCTCCGGTTGATAGACCGCAAGGAACTTGCCGGACAAATCGCCGACGAATGCCGTAGTCACCGAGAACACGAGGGCGGACACCATCGTGAACCTCAAAGCTTTGCGGTAGTACACATGCGTACGGTTCTTGAGCAGGGAGTAAGCCGCGATGGATGCCAGCACGAATGCGCTCGTCATGTAAGCGGAGGACAGTACGTGAGCCACTTTGCTGGGAGTGGCGGGGTTAAACATAGCCGTTAAAGGCTGAATGTTCGTAATTGTGCGGCCCGCGAGAGTAAAGCCCTGAGGTGTATTCATAAATGCGTTGACGGTCGTAATGAAAAATGCGGATGCGGAAGATCCGATCACGACGGGGATGACCAATAAAAAAATGCTTGAGCGGATTGCCGAACCTGTCCCAAGTATAGAGATAGATACCCAGGAAGATGGCTTCAAAGAAGAACGCGAACGTCTCCATAAAAAAGCGGCAGCGCAATGGATTGGCCGGCTATCTGCATGAAGCTTGGCCAGAGCAGGCTTAGCTGGATCCCTATACATGTGCCCGTGACGACGCCGACGGCGACGGTAATCACGAATCCACGGGCCCAGCGGCGGGCTAGCAGAATATAGTGGGGATCTTTTTTATGGATTCCGACCCATTCAGCCAATGCCACCATGAGAGGCACACCCACCCCGATTGTGGCGAAAATGATATGAAAGCCAAAGTCAAAGAAGTCAGCATTCTGCTGTATGTTGCCGGGTCTTGATTGAACATGAATAAAATCACTCCTTTGGTTGTTCGTGGGTTACAAGTGCTGCACACGGATTACTTTAATGAAAAAAAATGGCTCGCGAGAGACAGAAGCATAACGAAAGCGACGACCGCGCACAGAAGGATCAACCGTTTTTTCCTGTTTTCCGTACTTGTCCATAATGGAAGGCTCCCTTTCTATATTTTATGCCGAGTATGTGATTTTTTTCACAATAAATATGTTCATTGTATGAAAATTGTTTGACGGGTTTATGTACATGCGGCCGACGGGAAAGGATTTTCAAACATACAGATATTACTAAAAGATAATTACCCAAAACAATTTAACTTGAAAATCAAATCAAATCAAATAGAAGCTGCCCTTAAACGGATATTCCCGCATATCGGACAGCCCCTTATTATGGCTTTTCGTTCATTCCGCCTGACAGCTGGTTATTCGCTTTACACCAGCACGGGCTCTTTTTTCTGGCTTCGCTTGTTTTTCATCGCTTTTGCCGTCCGTCTCTTTGCTGTCCGTTTTATCCGGCTGCTGCGTCGCATGTCCTTCCTCAGTCTTGCCTCCTTGGTCGGGAGAGTAAGGAGGGGTGTCTTCAGACGGAGCGGCGTCTTCGATCCGGAAACGGTTTATTTCCATGAATAAATTCTGGGCCAATGTGTTCATGTCGGCGGCCTGAGCGGCAATTGCGCGAATGGCTCATCCTGCTGGAAGGAGGCGGAGTTCACTTCCTGGACGCCGGCCGCAGTCTCAATCGCGGTGGCGGAGACGGTCTGTGCGGACTTTGCCAATATGGCGCTGCTTGCCGTAGCCTGGTCTACTTTCGTGTAAATCTGTTCGATCTGGGAAGAAATGAGCTGTATCGATTCCCGGATGGAATCGAAGGAGTGATGGGACTCCTCCACCTTCGAGCTTTGGGACTGAAGCGTTTCCCTGGCCAGCCTCATCTGGCTTTGCACTTTCTCCATCTGCTGCTGCAGGGTGTGGATCATAACTGAAATATCCTTGGAGGACTGGTTTGTCTGCGTGGACAAATGCCTCACTTCGTCCGCAATAACGGCGAAGCCTTTGCCATGCGCTCCCGCCCTGGCCGCTTCTATTGCGGCGTTTAAAGCCAGCACGTTGGTCTGGTTTGAGATTTCGGTAATCGTATTTACGATTTTCCCGATTCTAACGGAGCTCGCGCTTAACGTTTCCAGTGAAGTATACACCTTGTTCAGCATGTCTTCGGACAGCTCCGACGACTGTTTCAGGGAGTTCACGGCTTCATAGCCTATACGGGTCTTCTGGTTCGCCTGGGTGCCTGTTTCCTTCATGATGTCCGTATATTTGGCGATGTCCGAGATTTTGTCCTCCAACTCGTTCAGGATACTGGCGCTTTGTTCCGCAGCGGACGCCTGATTGTCGGCACCGACGGCGATATCCTCAATAGCTTTCAGAATGTCCGCGTTGGCATGGGCGGTGACTGATGACGATGATTGGAAGTCGAGGGAGGAGCGGGACAGTGACAGGGCAATTCCCTGCAGGTTCCCGAGCATGGCTCTGACGTTTCCGGTCATTCTGTCAAACCCCCTGCTTAAATCCCCAAGCTCGTCTTTACGCGTTTCATTCAGTGTATGCCGGAGATCTCCCTCCGCCATGAACCCTACCGCATGCTGAAGTTTCAGAATAGGGCCGAGCAAGGAACGAAGCAGAATGTACCCGATGACTGCGGCGAACAAGAGGGCAATGACAGAGGCCCAAAGCATAGCCCTGGAGGTGTTCGCGGAGGTTTGGTGCAAGGTCGCTTTAGCCTGGTCCGCTTCATTCGAGAACCTGACGTAAAATTGATCAACCAGACCGAAAATATTATCCTTAAGCATTTGAGATTCATTGTATAGATAAAGCATGTTTTTTATCGATATCGACAGGATTCAAGCTTTTGTCCTGGACGGTCCTGGCGGCTGCATCAAAGTTGTTGATATAATCTGTGGAAGCCATAATCAGCTGGCTGCGGAGTTTCATTTGTTCAGCCGTCATGGCAGTTTCTCCCAACTTTTTTGACCATCTCATTATAAGGCGCCTTTTTTTTGGTTATACTTATCTATGTATTCAGGTTTCTTTGACAGTTCCAGGCCCGAAGCGATGATATTCATCTCCTGCACCGTCTCTTTCAATTCCAGGGAGAGCAGTTTCAACTGGACTTTGGCATCCTGCGTTTCAATGTCCCGGTTGATCGCCTCATCTGCTGGAGGTTGAAGATAGCGACAATCAGGAAAAAAACGCCAGGACGATGCTGAAGCTTAAAATCAGTTTAGCGCGCAAAGAGAATTGCAAAGAGAACGGCAGCATTTTTTTGGATTCTTTCGTCGATAAACTTTCGGAACACGTCGATTCCCCCACTTATGTAATGGTTCAATACAGTTTCACTACTACTATAAGGTTGATATGTTAAGAGAAAAGAACGCATTTGTCAATCCATTGTAAAAAATATATCGAAAAAAGCGAAAATTCTATCGAATCCTATCATTTTACAGAGAGTTTACAATTATCGGCATCATCGTTTACAAACCATTGATATGATGACGTGGTAAGGAGATTTTAACCATTTGATAGGAGGACATGGGAAATGTCGAAAAAAGCTTGTCAGCTTCACCATGATTGCGATTCTAATCTTGGGGGTTCTAGCCGGATGCGGAAAGAAAGCAGAAAACACACCGACACCGGGCGCACAACCGACAACGCCAGCACCTAAAGCAGAAGAAATAAGCGGAACGGTAACAGCTTCAGGGTCAAGCGCGCTGCTTCCTCTGGTTAAAGAAGCTGCAAAAGATTTTATGGATAAGAATCCTAAAGTTACGATTAACGTAACTGCCGGCGGTTCCGGTACTGGCTTGAAGAACGTTGCCGACGGAACATCCGATATCGGTAACTCCGACGTGGCAGCAGGCGACGAATACAAAGATAAAGGTCTTGTTGACCATGTGGCCGCTATCGCTCCTTTTGCTCTGATCGTTAACAAAGATGTAACTATCGATAACTTGACCAAACAGCAAGCTGCCGATATCTTAACCGGCAAAATCAAGAACTGGAAAGAAGTTAACGGCAAAGACGCTCCGATCGTTATTGTGCACCGTGCAGAAGGTTCGGGTTCCCGCAAGCTTGTACAGCAAATCGTTCTTGATAACAAAGAGTTCACTAAAGAAGGCGTAGTACAGGATTCCAGCGGCGCAATGAAAACTGCAGTAGCTTCTACTCCTGGCGCCATCGGTTATGTGGATACTCCTTACGTGGACGACAGCTTGAAGGCATTGAAATTCGAAGGCGTAGCATTCAGCAAAGACGCTATCCAAACTAAAAAAATATCCTCTATATGGTATTGAACACATGTACACTAAAGGTGAAGCTAAAGGTGCTGCCAAAGCATTCATCGACTACATTGTAAGCAAAGACTTCCAAGATAAAAAAAAGTCGAAGAGCTGAAATTCCTTCCTGCCAACCTGTTGAGCAAGTAATAACTGCTTGAATGACTATAACGGGACGCTATGATAGTGTCCCGTTATTGCCATGATCGGAAGTAAATGTTAATCTTTTGTAAAGAAAGAACAGTGTGAGGGGGTACCCTATCTTGCTTGAATCTGTAAACACAGACAAGGCACGCAATTCTTGCAATGCGTCCAAATGGACAAGATCTCAACAGAGCATCGACGTAATGATGAGATGGCTATTTATTGTCAGCGCTGTTCTTGTATCCATAGTTGTATTTTCCATTATTATTTTCGTAGGTTTACAAGGGTTGAAAACATTTCAGGACGTTTTCACCGGCCCAGTTTTTTTCTTCAGCGGGGAATGGACGCCCAGTCAAAATAAATTCGGTGCTTTTTTTCTTTTTTTTGTACAGCACTTTATTGTTAACGTTTCTTTCCGTACTTTTTTTTCCGTTCCGCTAGCATTGTCCGGCGCCGTGTTCCTGGCCAAGATCGCGCCGAACTGGATGAGAGAAATAATGAGGCCGGCTACGGATTTGTTTGTAGGCATACCGTCTGTTGTGTACGGATTAATCGGACTTACCGTCATTGTGCCTACGCTGGGAAAGATATTTCATAATATCGGGTACGGCATTCTTCCGGCGGCCATAATATTGGCGATAATGATTATGCCGACGATTCTTTCCATTTCTGAGGATGCCATCCGAACCCTTCCCCGAGGCTTGGAGGAAGCGTCCCTGGCTCTGGGAGCGACTCGTTGGCAGACCATCTGGAGGGTGCAGATCCCCGCGTCGCTGCCTGGAATACTGACGGCGATCATTCTTGGCATGGGCCGCGCGATTGGCGAGACGATGGCTGTGTTTATGGTCATCGGCAACTCGCCAAAGCTGCCGAAATCATTGATGGATTCAACCACGGTTTTGACTACCGCAATCGTTAAAGATATGGGGTATACCCAGTACGGCACCACTTGGAACAACGCTTTATACCTGATGGCGCTCGTGCTGATGATTGTTTCGCTGCTTTTGATTTTGATCATTCGCATTGTGGCAAGGAGGAATGAGATTAAGTGAACAGTAAAACGACGGACCGGATTGCAACGATGTTTTTTTTGGCTGTCCGGAATACTGATTATTCTTCTTTTGTCATGGTTTATCATCCGCATTCTCGGAGACGGGCTGCCTTATCTTACCTCGAAATTTATCTTCGGCAAGCCCCAGGAAATTATGGCCGGCGGAGGAGTAGGGCCCCAGTTGTTTAACTCCTTTTATATTCTCGCTCTTTCTTTGCTGTTCTCTTTGCCGATCGGGCTCGGGGCCGGAATTTATATGGCGGTGTACGCCAAGCAAAACAAATTCACCGATTTCATCAGGGTGTCAGTGGAAGCTTTGTCATCCGTGCCTTCCATTGTACTGGGGCTGTTCGGATATTTGCTGTTCGCCAACCTGATGGGCCTTAAATTTTCCATTCTCGGCGGGGCGGCCACTTTGTCCTTGTTGAATTTGCCGATCTTGGTCAGGGTGACTGAAGAATCCATCCGCAGCGTGCCGGGCTCTTACTGGGAAGCCTCTCTTGCACTTGGCTCCACGAAGTGGCAATCTATTCTCAAGGTGCTGATCCCTTCCTCTCTGCCGGGCTTGATAACCGGTGTGACCTTGGTCGCGGGCAGGGCCCTCGGGGAAACGGCGATTTTAATCTATACGGCGGGCCTGTCCGTTTCCCGACATTTCCCGGATTTCAATCCGCTCACAATGGGAGAAACATTATCCGTACATCTGTGGTATATCCAATCGGAAGCGATCGTTCCGGACGCCAAGCAGATTGCCAAAGGCAGCGCCGCGCTGCTGCTCATCATCGTCCTGATCTTTAATCTTCTCGTTGGAATACCGAGCCGTATTCTCCAAAAAAAACGACTTTCCGGGGGGAACTAAACACTATGGCATCGCATAAAATTAAAGTGAATTCACTGAATCTGTTCTATGGCAGCAATCAGGCCCTTTATGACATAAAGATGGATATTTTGAGCAACTCGGTGACAGCTTTGATCGGACCATCCGGCTGCGGGAAGTCTACATTCCTGAGAACGCTGAACCGGATGAACGACCTGATCGACAATGTGAAAATAACCGGGGAAGTTCTAGTGGACGGCCAGAATATTTATGATGCCGATACGGACGTAGTCGTCCTGCGCAAGCGCGTCGGGATGGTATTCCAGCGGCCTAATCCGTTTCCTATGAGCATATACGACAACGTTGCTTACGGATCGAGAATCCACGGCACGAGAAAGAAGCAGGTGCTGGACGGGATTGTGGAGCGGAGCTTGAAGCAGGCGGCTCTGTGGGACGAAGTGAAGGACCGGTTGAACAAATCGGCGCTTGGTCTATCCGGCGGACAGCAGCAAAGGCTTTGCATTGCCCGGCTGCTCG
This sequence comes from Paenibacillus sp. JCM 18996, assembly GCA_001313085.1. The sequence continues at coordinate 30,374 of BBFE01000041.1, forward strand.
CGGTCGAGCCCGATGTGCTTTTGATGGATGAACCCACTTCCGCGCTCGACCCGATCTCTACCTTAAAGGTCGAAGAGCTCACCCAGCAGCTGAAAGAGCGGTACAGCATCATTATCGTAACCCATAACATGCAGCAGGCGGCCCGTATTTCTGATTATACTTCCTTTTTTTTCCTGAACGGAATCTTGGTCGAATCCGATCAAACCGAGAAGATTTTTACAAACCCAAACGATCAAAGAACCGAAGATTATATTACCGGAAGATTCGGCTAGCCTGGAAAGCGAGCTGATAAATGCAGTCTTGAGAAGGGGCGAACATAATGGATACAAGATTCAATTTTCATCAAATGGTGGAAGATCTGCAAAAGGATATCCTCACGATGGGAGCTTTAGTCGAAAGCCAGATCCGGCAGGCGGTGGAATCTCTTGCCTCTTTGGATGAAAAAAAATTAGCCAGGGAAACCATTGGCAGAGACGACAAAGTCGACAACATGATGCTGGAAATCGAAGAAAAAATGTCTCCGTCTGATCGCTCTGCAGCAGCCTATGGCGAGCGATCTGAGAATCATCGGCATGGCTTTCAAAATCACAAGCGACCTTGAGCGGATTGCGGACCATGCGGTCGATATCGCCAAGATCGCGCTCCGGCTGTCAGGCGAAAAGCTGTTCAAGAAGCTGATCGATATTCCGAGAATGGCCGAGCTGACCCAAGAAATGATCCGTGAGGCCCTGCTAAGCTATACGGAGAGAAATGTGCACAGAGCCGCTTCTCTTGCCGAGAAAGACGACGCTGTGGATAAGCTGTACGGCACGGTCATGACGGACACGACCGCAGCTCTGGGAGCCGACGCGGCTTTGAACAGGCAGGCGGTGCAGCTTATGTTTGTCGCCCATTTCCTGGAAAGAGTCGCAGACCATACGACCAATATCGGGGAAGGCGTAATTTACATGGTGACCGGAAAAAGAAAAGATTTGAACATCTAGGAAGTGAATGTGACCGCGGACAACGGGACCGGCGCAGGTTGGACAGATCTGAAACGACAGGCATGCAGGTCTCCCGCGCAGAGAAAGTGTTGCAGTCAGAACAGATCGAGCAGTTGTTTGATTTTTTTACAATCGTAATCACTTTACCGTTCCCAACCTTGCGTTGGGACATTTTTTTTTGCGTGGTTCGGATGAATCCATACGGCGTCCATGCCGGATTGGGTGGCACCGCATATGTCGTTTCGCCAGGAGTTTCCCACCATTACGCTTTGGCCGGATTTAATGTCCATCGATTTCAGAGCATGCTGAAATATGGTCGGGTTCGGCTTTTTTGTATTCCCCTTTTATCGATGTGAAAATGTTTTGTTCGGGAAAAAAACTCCGAAAGGTTCAGGCGCGTCAGGTTGGACTGCAGCAAATCCTTGTTGCCGTTGCTGATGATGGCAAGAGAATAGGAGGGAGATAAGGCGGTGAGCGTCTCCAGCACGTCGGGGAACAGCTCCGTATGGCTGCCTTGAATCTCCTTCATGCGGGAAAAAAAACATTTTCGGGAAATTTTCACTGACCGGCACAGAAAATGAGGAAATGGCTTCCTTGAGGCAGAGCTGCTGGATTTGTTCTTTCGTTTGGTTTTCCGTACGGTATCTGAGCTTGCCTTTATCATTCCAAAGGTTCTGGTAAGCGTCAAGCACAGCCTCCGGTTTCCACTCGGCTTCCTCCGCGGACCACCTTCCAGTAAATTCATTCAGTACTTCCAGAAAACAGCCGTAAAAGGTTTTCTTTTTGATCGACCAACGTATTGTTCATATCAAAGAAGATCACTTTCTTTCGGCCGGGGGAGAAAAAAACGTTTCATCTTCGATCCTCCTTCCCAACAAACAATGGCTCCGTTATCACTCTATATATTATGTTATGTAACGAAGCTTCACCAAGTACCTATAGAGCTTGATTGGAAAGGGTTTTCTTTTTTTCAGTTGGGCGCGCTTTATGATATGATGGTTGTAGAATGTAAAATGAGGTGCGGCAAATGGGCAAATTGATTTTGGTCGACGGCAACAGTATTGCATACCGGGCGTTCTATGCCTTCCGTTATTGACGAATTCCAGCGGGCTGCATACCAATTCGGTGTACGGCTTTACAACTATGCTGCTGAAGCTGATAGATGAACAGAAGCTACTCACTTCCTTGTCGCTTTTGACGCGGGGAAGGTAACGTTCCGGCACGAGGGCTATGCGGAATACAAGGGCGGACGCGAGAAGACGCTTCGGAATTGAAAGAGCAGTTCCCGCTGATCAAGGAGATGCTTGAAGCTTTTCGGATCAGGCAGTTTGAGCTGGCCGGCTATGAGGCTGACGATATTATCGGGACTTTAACCCGCCTTGCGGATGAAAAAGGGCAGGAAGTGCTGGTCGTCACGGGAGACAAGGATATGCTGCAGCTGGCTTCCGACCATGTGACCGTTGCTTTGACGCGCAAAGGGATCAGTGAAGTGGAGCTGTACAATCCGGATGCGATCCGTGTGAAATATGATTTGAACCCGGCCCAGATCATTGACCTGAAAGGTCTGATGGGCGATCCTTCGGACAATATTCCGGGAATTCCGGGTGTTGGGGAAAAGACGGCGCTTAAGCTGCTGCACGAGTATGGCTCTGTAGAATCTGTGCTGGACAATGTGGAACAGTTGAAAGGCAAAATGAAGGAGAGAGTGGAAACTCACGCCGAGGACGCACGGATGAGCAAGAAGCTGGCTACCATCTACCGGGAAGTGCCGGTGGATTTGCAGCTGGACGAGCTGGAGTTCACTGGCGCCAAAGGACAAGCGTTGGCGGAATTGTTCCGTAAGCTGGAGTTCAAATCGCTTCTGGAGAAGAACGATTTCACCGGTCCGGAACAGGTAGAGTCGGCGGAAGAGGAAGTGATCGAATTTATAGTGGCCGATTCGTCCGACATCGCTGCTTTAATACAGTCGCTTCCCGAAGTGCAGACGATCCATGTGGAAGCCTTCGGCGATAATCCGCACACAGCTTCCGTCCATGGCGTCGCTTTTCATTACGCGGACAAAGGCTACTATGTGCCGCTGGAGGTGCTGCAGGGAGCGCCGGCCGCTCCTGTCAGGAAATGGCTGGCGGACCCGGCCTGCAGCAAATGGATGTTTGATCTGCACAGGGCGGAGGTCGCTCTAAGCTGGGAAGGCATTGAACTCAAAGGCGTAGCCTTTGATGTACTGCTGGCAGCCTATCTGCTCGATCCTACGGAGTCCACACGCACCTTGAACTGGCTCGCTTCAAAGTATGGCGTACCGGGGTTGAAGCAGGATGAAGAAGTGTTCGGCAAAGGGGCCAAGTTCAAGCTTCCCGGGATCAGTGTAACAGGCGAGCATATGTGCCGCAAGGCGGCCACAATACAGCATCTGGTGCCTCTTCTGCAGGCGGATCTGGAAAAGAATGAGATGAATCCGCTCTGCTACGATCTGGAGCTTCCATTAGCCAAGGTGCTGGCCGACATGGAACGGCAGGGCATTAAGGTGAATGTGGAGGAACTTAAGGAGTTCGGCAAAGAGCTCAGCGGCAAGCTTGACCTGATTATGGCCAGCATCTATGGACTAGCGGGAATGGAATTCAACATCAACTCTCCGAAGCAGCTTGGGGAGATACTGTTCGATAAGCTCGGCCTGCCGGTGGTGAAAAAAGACGAAAACCGGTTATTCCACCGATGCGGAGGTTCTGGAGAAGCTTGAACCGCATCACGAAATCGTAAGAGAGATTCTGAACTACCGGCAGCTTGCCAAGCTGCAGTCTACCTATGTGGAAGGCCTGCTGAAAGAAGTAAAGCCGGAGACGGGAAAGGTCCACACCTATTACCAGCAGACGATCGCTGCTACCGGCCGCTGAGCAGCCAATTCCCGAACCTGCAGAACATTCCGATCCGGCTGGAGGAAGGCCGCAAAATCCGCAAAGTATTCGTGCCTTCGGAGCCCGGATGGTTCATCCTGACCGCGGACTATTCACAGATCGAGCTTCGCGTCCTGGCCCATATTTCCCAGGATGAAAGGCTGATGGAAGCGTTCCGGGAAGATATGGACATCCATACGAAGACTGCAATGGACGTATTCGGAGTGGACGAGTCCCAGGTGGATTCCAATATGAGAAGACAAGCCAAGGCGGTCAACTTCGGGATCGTCTATGGAATCAGCGATTACGGCTTGTCCCAAAACTTGAATATTACCCGCAAGGAAGCGGCTGCCTTCATTGAGCACTATTTCCATGTGTTCCAAGGGGTACGCAAATATATGGAAGATATAGTACAACAAGCACGCCAGAACGGCTACGTGACTACGCTTTTGCAGCGCCGCCGCTATTTGCCGGAAATCACTGCTTCTAATTTCAATTTGCGCTCCTTTGCCGAGCGGACTGCAATGAATTCGCCCATCCAGGGAACGGCAGCGGATATCATCAAGCTGGCCATGGTTCAGATGGACGAGCGACTGCGGCGGGAGAAGCTGCAGAGCCGAATGCTGCTGCAGGTGCATGATGAATTGGTGTTTGAAGTGCCGGAATCCGAGCTTGAGACGATGCGCTCCCTGGTGCCCGAGATTATGGAGGCGCGTTGAAGCTGGACGTGCCGCTCAAGGTCGATGTGGATTATGGCAGCAACTGGTATGAAGCAAAATAAGGAGGAGGGAGACCGATGCCGGAACTGCCGGAAGTCGAGACGGTCAAGCGGACGCTCAATGAGCTGGTCGCAGGGCACACGATCGAACGGGTAACCGTCCTGCTCCCCCGGATCATTCAATATCCCGATGATATAGACCAGTTTGCGCTGATGCTTGCGGGTCAGACCATTGGGCGTGTTGAACGAAGAGGGAAGTTCCTGCGCTTTATGCTCGATGATTATGTTATGGTGTCCCATCTACGGATGGAAGGCCGCTATGGCGTGTACCGCAAAGAAGAACCACTGGAGAAGCACACTCATGTCATTTTTTTCATTTGACTGGCGGGCTGGAACTAAGATACAAGGATGTCAGGCAGTTTGGAACGATGCATCTGTTCCCCGCGGGCCAGGAGCTGGTATCTCCACCGCTGGTGAGGCTGGGGCTCGAGCCCCTCGACGACAGCTTTACTTTCGAAGCTTTCAAAGCCAGGATCGGCCGCCGCACCACCAAGATCAAGCCGCTGCTGCTCAATCAGGAATATATTGTCGGTATCGGAAATATTTATGTGGATGAGGCGCTGCACAAAGCTGGAATCCATCCGGAGCGCGAGGCGCATGAATTAAAGAATACTGAATTAAGGAAGCTGTATGAGGCGATTATCTCGACACTTTCGGACGCGGTAGAGGCCGGCGGCTCTTCAGTCAAATCGTATGTGAACGGTCAAGGAGAAATCGGGATGTTCCAGTACCAGCTGCAGGTATACGGACGGGCATCCGAGCCCTGCAGAAGCTGCGGACATCCGATCGAAAAAAATATTTCGTGGGCGGAAGAGGCACCCATCTATGTACCAAATGCCAGCCGCTGAGAAGGAAAAGAAGGACACCGGCAAAGTAACGCCCTGCACCATCTTTTTTCCGAAGCCCATATGATAAGGAGAATGGAAAGGAGGAGAAGAATGCTTCCTATATTTTCCTTATTCATATTAGCTTTAGGCGCAAGCCTGGACGGCTTCAGCGTCGGGGTCACTTACGGACTTCGCAAAATCCGTATTCCGCTCCTGTCAGTGACGATTATTTCGATTTGCTCCGGTCTGGTCGTTTTGAGTTCCATGTTGATCGGTGCGGCCCTGATCCGTCTGCTTCCGCTGGCTTATACGAAATCTTTGGGAGCAATGATCTTGATCTGTGTGGGAGTCTGGGCCTTATATCAAATAAAAAAAAGAACAGGGAGGATGCCGCGGGAAAAGACGCTGCCGAAATGGAAGCCGCTTCCAAAACCGCCGAGCCTACTGTGAGGCAAATTATTCTCATAGAGCTTAAACGGCTGGGAATCGTCATTCAAATCATTAAGACTCCTTCTGCGGCGGATATGGACAGATCAGGGAACATTTCGGCTTCAGAAGCGGCTTTTCTGGGAATCGCCCTTTCCCTGGATGCTTTCGGCGCGGGAATCGGCGCTGCTTTGATCGGATTTTCGCCGCTGGTTACTTCTTCAGTGATCGCTTTGGTAAGCGGCACTCTCCTGACAATGGGACTCCGTGTAGGATACACTTATTCCGATTTAAGCTGGATCCGTAAACTGGCTGTAGTGCTGGGTGCCTGCTTATCATGATAGGAATTATGAGGTTTTTTTTGAAAGAAGGTGTCAAGCCATGAATATTGGTTTAACAGGTGGGATTGCCTGCGGCAAAAGCACAGTTGCGGAAATGCTGGTTAGCCGGGGGGCAATACTGGTGGACGCGGACCGTATAGCGAGAGAAGTGGTTGAGCCGGGCAGCCCTGCCCTGGCTCAAATCGCCGAGCGGTTCGGACAAGCTGTCCTGCTGCCCGACGGTTCATTGCACCGCAAGGCGTTAGGGCAAATTGTGTTTGCTGATCCGCTGCGCGCCAAGAGCTGGAGGGCATTCTGCATCCCCGTGTCAGGGCGTTGATGAAGCAAAGGATGGAAGCTGCGGAAAAAAGAACAGCCGGACAAGCTAGTCGTAGTGGATGTCCCTTTGCTGTACGAGTCGGGATTGCAGCAAACGTATACGGAAGTGATGGTCGTGTACGTACCGAGAGAGATCCAAATAGAGCGGTTGATGAACAGGGACGGTTTGGCGAGGGAGGAAGCCGAGCGCAGGCTGATGGCCCAATGGCCAATCGACAAGAAAAGGAAGCTTGCCGATATTGTCATTGATAACGGTGGATCTCTTGAGAAAACGGAAGCGCAGGTGGAAGAATTCCTTCGCGCCAGAGGACTGCAATGAGGCTTTTTTTCGGCGAAAACGGTGGTTCATCCTGCTGCTGATCGTCTTTTTTTTGGGAATACTGTTTTTTCAACAGTACCTTGATCGGCAAATGGTTATACCCGATCTATTACCAGGATGAAATCAGGTCGAATGCCAAGCTTATGGCGTAGATCCGTTATTAATCGCGGCCATCGTAAGAGTCGAAAGCAAATATCAAACCGGAATCACTTCCAAAAAAAAGGGGCCATCGGCTTAATGCAGCTTATGCCGGACACTGCGCAATGGGTTATGGAGAAGGGTGATTTTGCCAATCATACGATCGACCAGATCCATGAGCCGCATGTTAATATTCAGATGGGCTCATGGTATCTTAGCTGGCTCTCCACACAATATAACGGGAATATCGTGGCCGTCACGGCGGCCTATAACGCTGGACAAGGGAATGTGAACAAGTGGATCAGCAGCGGCCGATGGGACGGCACCTATGAGCACATTAATTCGATTCCTTTTGGAGAGACCCGGCACTATGTACAAAGGGTCATGTATTATTATCATAAATATGATAAAATTTATTCTAACGCGACGGACCGGGAACAATAGAAGAAGCATTGGACAACTCGGGGAGAGTTGATCCAATACTTCCGGGTTATCCGTTATAAGCTGTTAAAGCTTATCGGGATTGACCACCAGTTGGAAAAGATTGGCTAGCAAGCTGCTCTTCAGCCAATTGGATCATACGGCGTACCATATGTCCTCCGATAGCTCCAGTATCGCGAGTAGCCATATAGCGTAGTAGTTGTCTTGAGGAACTTGGATACCCAATTCCTGAGCAACTTCATATTTCAGTTGTTGCAAAGCTTGGTTAGCTTGAGGAACGACCAGAATGTTCTGGTTACCGCCTCCGCCGCCTTGACGACCGCCTCCGCCCATTGAATTCACCTCCTTTTCTGTTGGTAAACATATTATGTGCGGTTTTCTGAGGATCATAACAGGGAAGGATTGGTAATAGAATGACGCTTCCGGAAAGGAGTATTGCGTGATGAAATGCCTTATTGCGATTATTCGGGGACCAAAGTGCTCGATTCCAGATCCGCGAACGATAACAAATCCATCCGGCGCCGGCGTGAATGCGAGCAGTGTGCCAGAAGGTTTACCACCTTCGAAACCATAGAGGAAACGCCGCTGATGGTGATCAAGAAAGATGGCAGCAGAGAAGAGTTTAGCCGGGATAAGATACTAAGAGGCGTAATCCGCGCCTGCGAGAAGCGTCCAGTGTCTGTTGACCGTCTCGACACCCTGGTGTCTGAAGTGGAGAAAAGGGTGCGCAACACCGCGCAAGCCGAAGTGGAAGCAAGGGACATCGGGGAATTGGTGATGGAGGAACTGTACACAGTGGATGAAGTGGCCTATATCCGCTTCGCTTCCGTATACCGCCAATTCAAAGATATAAACATGTTCATGAAAGAACTGAACGAGCTCTTGGGCAAAAAAACCATCTGGACGACTCCCGCGGCAAATAGTAGTGGAAGAAGCAAGAGTTGTTCCAGTAAAAAAAAGCTTGCATTAGCGCCTCACTTCGTGTAAAATAAATTCTTGTCGGCGGTTTGAAAATCAGTTGGGGCCGTAGCTGAGCTTGGGGCGGATGCGGGTTGGTTACACTGGTTTACAGCTTAATTAGCTCAGCTGGGAGCACAAGTTTCTTGGTTACAGTGCCTCAAGAATTTAATACCAGCATGTTTATGCACGGGGAATTAGCTCAGCTGGGAGAGCGCATCGCTGGCAGCGATGAGGTCAGGGGTTCGAGCCCCTATTCTCCATAATAAGAAGCATGAAGAAAACCCTTGAGAAATCAAGGGTTTTTTTGCATTCTTTGCTTCGATGTTGGGAAGTATAAATTATGTGGAAACTAGTATTTGGTGGCATTTTGGTGGCATACTGTAATTTATACCTTGGAAAGGAACATTTTCCCGAAATTTTTTTGCTACTTCTGATTGCATGTTTGGCAATAAATGTGAATAGGTGTCCAAGGTGATTCTAATGTCAGCATGTCCTAGACGCTCTGACACCACTTTGGGGTGAACGTTTTGTTTAAGTAATAACGAGGCATGAGTGTGCCTTAAGTCATGGAATGAAATCCTTGGAATATCTGTGTTTTTTAATTAGCCTATAGAATGATCTAAGTAGGTTCCTAGGGATAATTGGAGTTCCAATCATTGTGCAAACAATCAGATCATTATTCTGGTACAGACTTCCGCTCTGTAATCTAACTTGAGCTTGGAATGATTTATGTTTTCGAATTTCTTCCAAAGCTTCAGTTGGCAGCGTAATCGATCTATTCCCCGCTCTAGTCTTGGTTTCAGGAATAATCTTCTTGCCATCATGCTTAGTGTTTGATTAACTGAAATGATCCCAGCATTCAGATCAACGTCTTTCCATCTAAGACCTAAAATCTCAGCTTGACGCATTCCTGTGGAAAGAGCTAATAGGAAAGCTACGTAAAGTGGATCATTTTTTCGAGTTAATTAAAAAAAACTGCTCCATCTCAAGTTCATTCCATACGTGAACTTCCTTTTTTCCGTGCTCTCGGTTTTTTCAACGAAAGTTGCCACATTCTTGGATAAATACCCCCATTGAACAGCTTTATGTAATGAGTTATGTAGTACTACATGGATATCCTTTATTGTTCTTTCTGAGATGTTGTGTTCGCTTCTTGGCCTATGATAAAACTTGTGAATCATTTCCTGATTTAAATATTGCAGTTCCACATTACCTAAATTCGGGCTTATATACCTTGTGATAT
>BBFE01000042.1 GCA_001313085.1 Paenibacillus sp. JCM 18996
CATAGCCAACCTCGCGGCGCTCGTCCGCGAGACGGTGTCTGCGATAACGGCTGCCGGGGCGCAGCCGTTCATCGTGCCGTGCATGGGCAGCCACGGCGGGGCTACCGCTGACGGGCAGCGGGAGGTGCTGCATCATCTGGCGTCACGGAAGAGGCGATGGGTTGCCCCATCCGCTCTTCCATGGACGTCGTCCAGATCGATCAGCTGCCGAACGGCCTGCCCGTGTATGTGGACAAGATCGCGAGCCAGGCGGACGCGATCGTGGTCATTAACCGTGTGAAGCCCCACACGGCATTCCGCGGGCCGATCGAGAGCGGGATCATGAAGATGATCGCGATCGGCCTCGGCAAGCAGAAGGGCGCGGAAGCCTGCCATCAGCTGGGCTTCAACACATGGCCGGGAACGTCCCGGCCATGGCGCGCATCATGATCGGCAGGCTGCCGATCGTGTTCGGCGTGGCGCTGGTCGAGAACGCGTACGACGAGACGTGCCGCGTCGAAGTGCTGCCCGCCGAGCGGATCGAAGAGCGCGAAACGGCTCTGCTGGAAGAAGCCAAGGCCAGATTGCCGAAGCTTCTGTTCGACCAGCTCGATGTGCTGGTGATCGATTACATCGGCAAGAACATCAGCGGCGACGGCATGGATCCGAATATCACCGGAAGATACCCGACTCCTTATGCACACGGCGCCCTGAGGTGTCCAAGATGGTCGTGCTCGACCTCACTCCCGAGACGATGGGCAACGCCAACGGAGTCGGCACCGCCGACTTTACGACCCAAAGGCTGGTCGACAAGATGGACAGGGACGCCACATCCGCCAACGGCTTGACTTCCACAGTCTGCGCGCCGACGAAGATCGCGACGACGCTGCCGGACGATTTGAGAGCCATTCAGGCTGCGGTCAAGACGTGCAACATTCTGGATTACGCCAAATGCCGGCTCGTCCGGATTAAAGATACGCTTCACCTCGGCGAAATCGAAATCTCGGTCAATCTGCTTGAGGAGGCGAAGCGGCATCCTCAGATCGAGGTTCTGTCGGAGCCGTATGAACTGCCATTTGATAACGAGGGGAACTTGTCCAAATGAGTTATGTTGTAGCCGTTGACATCGGGACGACCAGCACGAAGACGATGGTAATCCATCGCAGCGGCCGTATTATGGCTTCCCACGATGTCGAATACCCTTTGCACACCCCTCGTCCGGATATGCCGTCCAGGACCCTTTGGAGCTGTTCCGGGCCGTGGTAATCGGCACTAAAGCGGTTATGGACAAGTCCGGCGTCCGGCCGGAGGAGGTATTGTGCGTTTCGTTCAGCTCCGCCATGCACAGCCTGATCGCGGTTGACCGGGAATTGAGCCCTCTGACAGACTGTATCACTTTTGCCGACAACCGCAGCGCGGCTTATGCCGAGCGGCTCAAGGCCGACGGCACTGGACATGCGATATACCTGAACACGGGGACCCCGATCCACCCGATGTCCCCGCTGCTGAAGCTGATGTGGCTCAAGGATAACGAGCCGGGCATCTTCGAAAGAGCGTACAAGTTTATCGGCATGAAGGAGTTTGTGTTCGCGAAGCTGTTCGGAACGTACGTGGCCGATCATTCTCTCGCTTCCGCGACCGGTTTGCTCAACCTGAACCGGCTGGATTGGGACGAGCAGGCGCTGCGGACGGCGGGAATCTCCCGCGGCAAGCTGTCTGAGCCTGTGCCGACGACTTACCAGGTCAAAGGCTCCCTGCGTCTTATGCGGCGGCCATGGGTTTGCACCCCGACACTCCATTCGTCGTAGGCGCATCGGACGGCGTACTGGCCAACCTGGGCACAGGCGCCAGCGAGCCGGCGTGCTGGCGGTCACCATCGGAACCAGCGGGGCGGTTCGCGGAGTGGTGGACAAACCGATAACCGATCCCAAAGGGCGGTTGTTCTGCTATGCGCTGGATCCGGATTATTGGGTCATCGGCGGATCTATCAACAACGGAGGCATTATGCTTCGCTGGGTGAGGGATCAGCTTGCCACTCTGGAGGCGGAAAGCGGGAGAAAGCGCGGGGAGGATCCGTATCTATACTTGACGGAACTCGCTTCGCAGGTTGCCCCAGGCTCGGACGGCTTGATTTTCCTGCCTTTTCTCTCAGGAGAACGCGCTCCTTACTGGAACGCCAACGCCCGCGGCATGTTTTTTTTCGGATTGTCGCTTTACCATGAGAAGAAGCATATGATCCGTGCCGTTATGGAAGGGGTCGCCTACCGGATACACTCGGTGATGAAAGCTTTGGAGGAGATTGGCGGTCCAGCCAGAGAAATCCGGGCCTCCGGCGGCTTTGCCAGGTCCGAATTATGGACACGGATCATGGCGGATGTGTTGGAAACGCCTGTGGCGGTCCCGCAATCGATTCAAAGCTCGGCGGTGGGAGCGGCCCAATTGGGCCTAAAGGCTATGGGGGAAATCCGTTCCTATTCCGAAGTCAAGGATTGGCTGAACATTCAAATCGAATACCGGCCGGACCCTGCCAATTTCGGGGCTTACCGCCGCTTGACGGATATTTACACAAGGGTTTACCATCAATTAAAGAATGAATTCGACTCCATCGCGGAATATCAGAATCAGATGTACAAGCATTCATAATTCTTTTTTTTCACGATCACAGGGGGATGGACAATGAATTTATTTGATCTTTCGGGCACAACTGCCGTCGTTATCGGCGGGAACAGCACGCTGGGCGGAACGATGGCGGTCGCTTTGGGGGGACATGGAGCAGAAGTGGCGGTAGTCGGCCGCAACCAGGAGAAATGCGAGAAAGTCTGCAGACGGATTGAAGAGGCGGGCGGCAAAGCCAAAAGCTTCTATGCGGACGCAATCAGCGCGGACGATCTGCGCGAGGTTCTTCGCGGCGTTTTAGACTGGACAGGCCGTGTCGACACGCTGATGAACTGCCCCGGCAAGAACAGCACGACACCTTTCTTTGACATTTCCATGGAAGAATGGGATTCTATTATGGAGGTCAATTTAAAGAGCGTTGTACTAGCCTGCCAAATCTTTGGGAAGCATATGGTTGAAAAAAGGAGAAGGCGGAAGCATTATCAACATTTCCTCCGTATCTTCAGAACCGCCGCTGTCCAAAGTATTTACTTATTCCGCTTCCAAAGCTGCCGTCAACAACGTGACGAAATTTTTTTTGGCGCGCGAATTTGCTCCGAGCCGCGTACGGGTCAATGCCATTATTCCAGGTTTCTTCCCGGCGGAGCAGAACCGCAAGATTCTGTCTCCCGAACGGACCGCGTCCATACTGACGCACACTCCGATGGGGCGCTTCGGAGAATCGGAAGAACTGCAGGGTGCGGCTGTTTATTTGGCTTCAGATAAGGCTTCAAGCTTTGTGACCGGCACGCTCCTCCGTGTTGACGGCGGATTCGGCGCCATGACGATTTAAGCGAAGAAAGCCAAGACGGACAGGAAAGGATGACGAGAATGTCAAAACAGCAAATTGGGGTAGTCGGTTTGGCGGTAATGGGCAAGAATCTGGCCCTGAACATCGAGAGCAGAGGATTTACGGTTTCCGTGTTCAACCGGTCCCGCGAGAAAACGGATGAGCTGATTAAGGAAGCTAAAGGAAAGAATCTGGCAGGCACATATTCCATGGAGGAATTTGTCCAATCCCTGGAGACTCCAAGAAAGATTCTGATCATGGTCAAAGCGGGCGCTCCCACTGACGCGACGATTGAACAGCTGGTTCCGCTGCTCGACGAGGGAGATATCCTGATTGACGGGGGTAACGCCTTCTTCCCGGATACTCAAAGACGTAACAAAGAGCTGCAGGCCAAAGGCTTCCGTTTCATCGGCACCGGGGTTTCCGGCGGGGAAGAAGGGGCATTGAAAGGGCCTGCGATAATGCCCGGCGGACAAAAAAGACGCTTACGAGCTGGTGGAGCCGATTCTCACCGCCATTTCGGCCAAGGTGAACGGGGATCCTTGCTGCACTTACATCGGACCGGACGGCGCCGGACATTACGTGAAGATGGTACATAACGGGATCGAATACGGCGATATGCAGCTGATCTGCGAAGCTACCACCTGCTGAAAGATGTGCTGAACGTCGGTCCGGACGAGCTGCATGAAATTTTCACGGAGTGGAACAACGGCGAGCTGGACAGCTACTTGATCGAGATTACAGCCGATATTTTCTCCAAAAAAAGATCTGGAAACGGGCAAAGCATGGTGGACGTCATTCTTGATTCCGCAGGCCAGAAAGGCACCGGCAAATGGACAAGCCAAAGCGCGCTCGATCTTGGCGTGCCTCTGTCGATCATAACAGAATCCGTGTTCTCCCGCTTCCTTTCCGCTATGAAGTCGGAGCGCGTGGAAGCAAGCAAAGTTCTCAGCGGACCCAAGAAGCCGGATTTCGGCGCCGACCGCAAGGAATTTATCGAGAATGTGCGCAAAGCGCTGTTCGCGTCCAAGATCTGCTCTTACGCTCAGGGCTTCGCCCAAATGAGAGCCGCGTCAGACGAGTACGGCTGGGATCTGCAGTACGGCAATATCGCCATGATTTTCCGCGGAGGCTGCATTATCCGCGCCCGTTTCCTGCAGAATATCAAGGATGCTTACGACCGCAACCCGGGGCTGAAAAAAACCTGCTGCTTGACGAATATTTCCAAGGAGTCGTGGAGAAATACCAGGACGCTTGGAGAAAAGTGGTATCGACCGCGGTTACGTTTGGCGTTCCGGTACCAGGTTTCACCTCCGCCCTGGCCTACTATGACAGCTACCGCACGGAAAGATTGCCGGCGAACCTTCTGCAGGCACAGAGGGATTATTTCGGAGCGCACACCTTCCAACGTGTGGACAAAGAGGGAACTTTCCATTTCCAATGGATGGGAAATTAAGTTTCTTTTAAAGAAGCGCTGTTCAGCCCGAAGGAAGCCTCTGCGATCCATCTCTTCAAGCTTTGCGGGTCAGCTGCAACGCCGCCGGATTGATGGATAAGCAGCCTGGCGATTTCGGCGAAATAATGAAAGTTTTTTTTCAGCAAACGTGGTTGAGACAGATCCAGCAGCACCGGATCTTCCTCAGCCACTTTTTTTGTGATATAATCCAGGACCCAGACGACATCTTCTTTGCATAAGGGCTTGGATGGGTCAAGAATCTGCTCGATTCTGTTTGCTGCGCTGCTGCGGGCAAGAGGGGGACAGTTCAACGGGAATCTCTCCTTTAATAGGATTGGGAAGCTTGTACTCTTATTCATACGGTGCGGTTTCGAAGATATGACTATTTTGGGAGCGGTTCAATTTGTGTGCTATTCAGCGATTTTATGCAGCGGCGGGATATGATATGATAGCAGGAATAAAGCAGAGGCATAACTATGAAGGGAAATGCGGGTATGGGGAAAAAATATTATTCTTGTCGGGATGATGTGCACCGGCAAATCAACCGTCGGCCGGTCTTTGGCGGAATATTTGAATATGCGGTTTATCGATGTCGATCATGCCATTGAGGCTAAAGCGGGCAGGACGATTCGCGATCTATTCAAAGATGGAGGGGAAACCTGCTTTCGGCAACTGGAAACCCGTACTTTGGAAGAAGTTCTGCAGGGAGAAAACCAGGTCGTTGCGACAGGAGGAGGAGCGGTGCTGGCGGAAGCCAACCGGGAGTGCATGCGGCGAAGCGGTCTTGTAATCGCTTTGACCTCCCCTGCGGAAGTTATTATCCAGAGAGCCAAAGGTGACGGGGACCGTCCGCTGCTGCAGGGCCACCTGGAAGAAAGGGTACGCCGCATCATGGAGGAGCGCAGGGACGCTTACCGTTTTGCGGACGTCACAATCGATTCTTCCAGTGCTTCCGTGCCTGATGTAGTACTCATGGCGGCGTCAGAGTGGGAAAAAAAACATTGCGGGCGGGGTATCTGAGCCAGCGGTATTCGGATGATGATTGAGAGGCGTTCGTCCGGCGGAAAAGCGGCTACAGGTTGTGCCACTCGAGCATGCCGCCGGTCATATTTTTCAGGCCCTTGTATCCAAGAGATTCCAGGTATCCGTAGGCTTTGCTGCTGCGGTTTCCGCTTCGGCACACAAGGATGATCTCCTCGGCTTGCGGAATCTCGCCGTGCCTGTCGGGAAGCTCGCCGAGCGGAATGTGTTTGGCTCCCGGGATCATCCCTTGCGCCACCTCATCTTCCTCACGCACATCGATAAGGACAAGCTTCTCTCCTTGCTGCAGACGCTGTTGTATTTCGGCAGGTTGTATCGTATTCATATTGTACTATCCTCCGTAAAGTCTTTGTAATCCAGTCTCTTCCATAATAAAAAATAAAAGAATATAGTGTCAAATAAACTGCTGACGCCGATTGGAGTGGGTCTGCTTGAACGCTATTTTTTGCCGGTGCGGGAGGGGTTCTGGGTTCATTGACCCGTTTCCTGCTCTCCGCTTTATATAATGCATCCTCTCCGGGATTTCCATGGGGCACACTGCTGTGCAATCTGATTGGCTGTCTTTTGATCGGATGGCTGTCGGGCTGGAAACGGCTCGCGCTGCGTTTTCCGAGATTGCGGCTGGCATTGACCACCGGGTTCCTCGGCGGCTTGACGACGTTCTCGGCCTTGAGCTGGAGACCGTCCAGATGCTCAGGCACCGGCACGCCGCAGAGGCCGTTCTGTATGCAGCTTTGAGCTGCTTGGGCGGGCTGATGGCGGCGCGGGCCGGTCACGGCGTGAGCCTCAGGTTAAACGGGAGAAGAAGGGGATAGCGCGTTGAACATAACATTACAGGCGGCTGGGTTGGTCGCCGCAGGCGGGTTTGCCGGGGCCGTGTGCCGGTACAAGCTTTCCTCCGCAATAGCAAAAAAGGTTCCCAACCGTAATCCCATATGGTACACTGACAGTAAATTTGACGGGCTGTTTCCTGATAGGCTTGCTGCTCGGAAACGTGCAGGACGAATCGCTGCTGCTTTTGGCGGGAACCGGGTTTCTGGGGGCTTTTACAACATTCTCGACGTTTCAGCTGGAAAATATGCATATGCTCCTGGAAAAAAAAGACTGGAGAAGTCTGTTCCTCTACTCCGGGGCAAGTTATTTTATTGGTATTTTGCTGGCCTTTGCCGGCTATTTGCTGTAATCCGAGTTTCGTAAAAAAAGGTACGGGTCCGTGCCGGAATATAGGGAGAGAATGATTCGTTATGGAAGCAATCGTTAAGCCAACCGCACGCCTTGAGGGCGAAATTCAAGCATTATCCTCCAAAAAAATTACACGACAAGATACCTGCTTATCGCCGCTCTTGCTGAAGGCACATCCACCATTTATTACCCGGCCCGCAGCGAGGACAGCGACGCCATGAGAAGGTGCATCCGGGATTTGGGGGCGGTTGTGGAGGAAGATGACGAGAAGATCGTCATTACGGGGTTCGGAAAGCATCCCAGGCCTGTCGAAGAGTTGAATGTGGGGAATGCCGGAGCGGTGCTGCGGTTTTTTGATGTCGGTTGCCTCTTTTTTGCCTGATGTCACTTTCGTGAACGCTTACCCGGAATCGCTCGGGAAAAGGCCGCATTACGACCTTATACGCTCTCTGGAACAATTGGGAGCAGTGGTGCAACATAATGAGGGACGCCTGCCGATAAATATAAAAGGGGGACATCCGCGAGGCGGCAAAATCACCGTGTCGGGCAGCGTTTCTTCCCAGTTTTTTTGAGCTCGCTGCTGTTTACGGTTCCTTTGCTGTCTGAAGACAGCGAAATTGCAGTGCTCCACGACCTCAAATCCCAAATTATCGTGGGACAAACTTTGGAAGTGTTGGAGCAGGCGGGAATTATCGTCCACGCAAGCGAAGATTTGATGCATTACAGAATTCCCGGCAATCAAAAAATACAGGGCTGGCGAATATACCGTACAGGGTGATTATCCCGGCTCCGCCGCGATCCTTGCCGCAGCCGCCGTCACGGACTCGGACGTCCGTGTGCACCGGCTTTCGGAAACGAGCAAGCAGGGGGAAAGAGCGGTGGTCGACGTGCTGCGCGCTATGGGTGTGCCGCTCACTCACGATAAAGGCACCGTCCATGTCAGAGGCAACCGGCAGCTTAAGGCGGGGGAGTTCGACGGCGATCATTTCACTGACGCTGTACTTGCGATGGTTGCGGCCGCGGTATTTGCCGAAGGCACTTCCCGTTTCTATAATGTCGAGAATTTGCGGTATAAAGAATGCGATCGGATTACCGATTTTCTGAATGAGCTTCGCAAAGCCGGAGCCGATGTCGAGGAACGGCAAAGCGAGATTATTATCCACGGCCGTCCCGGCGGGGTGAAAGGCGGAGTCGAGATCAACGCGCACTTCGACCATCGGGTCATTATGGCTTTGACGGTCGTCGGGCTGCGCTCGGCACAGGGGCTAACGATTAAAGACGCTCACCATGTGGCCAAATCGTACCCGCAATATTTTAAGCATTTACACAGTCTGGGGGCCGAAATTCAGCTCCTCGAAAAGTAATACTTTATTGATGAATGGATGGTCAGCATGAGAATTCTTTGGGCAGGCACGAAAGTGACCATAGGCCTTTTCCTGATCGCCGGCCTTGCGTTTACTTGCGCGCTGCTTGGTCTGCTTCTTTATGAGAAGGCCACGCATCAGGAAGGTATGGTGCTGAGCAGAGCCAATAAAGTGCTGGCTGCCGGCAAATCCGCGGCAACGATGCCGGCAGCGCCGCAAGCGCCTGCCCAAGCGGCGTCCAAGCCGGCGAAGAAGCCCTGGGCATTGTTGACGGCTCCGGTCATCAACCAATACCCGGAGCTTCCTTCCGGCTGTGAAGTGACCAGTTTGGCGATGCTGCTGCAGTTTAACGGGATTAACAAGAACAAGATAGAGCTGGCGGAGGAGATGCCCATAGACCCCACTCCAATTCAATGGCGCTCCGACGGCTCGATCGCCTATTGGGGGAATCCCAATACCGGCTTCGTCGGAAACGCCGCCGGGGAATCGAGAGGGTATGGTATTTACCACGGCGCCTGCTGCCTCTGCTGCAGAAATATATCCCTTCGGGATTCGATCTGACCGGGGCGCCGTTCTCGGACATCGAGCAGCAGATTTCCGACGGGATGCCGGCGATCGTATGGACGACGATAGATTACGCCGTACCGGATAAATGGGTGCAATTCGATACTCCGCTCGGACCGATTTCAATCACCTTTATGGAGCACGCTGTGCTGCTGGTGGGTTATGACGAACAGAATGTATACGTCAACGATCCGATCACCATGAAGAAGCAGCAAAAGATCGACAAAGCCCGCTTCCTTGCAACCTGGGAAGCTATGGGCAAGCAAGCGTTATCCTATCGCAAATAAGGAGGAATACTCGATGGCATTTCAAAATCCGCCCAGAGACCGGATCAAGGAAATTTTAGGCTCGGCCGTCAATATCGCCGTCGTCGGCTTGTCCGAAAATCCTGACAAAACTTCCCACATGGTTGCGGCAGCTCTTCAGGCCAAAGGCTACCGCATCATCCCCGTCAACCCTAACGCGGAGAACGTTCTAGGGAGAAGAGCTATGCCTCACTTAAAGATATTCCGGATTCCATCGATATCATCGATGTGTTCAGGCGGCCGGAGCATACGCCCGACGTTGCCAGAGACGCTTCCGGTACCGGAGCGAAGGTATTCTGGCTGCAGACCGGCATCATCAACGAGGAAGCCGCCGCGATTGCCGCCGACAACGGCATGGAGTCATCATGGACCGCTGTATTAAAGTCGAAGACTCGATCCTGTTTCCGAACGGCAGATAACAGCAATCTCTGTTCCTAAAGTCCAAACGCTTGGAGCCGTCCACCTCGGGCGGTTTTTTTTGCTTATTTTTTTTCATGCCAAAATTTTTTTTGACAAACAGGCGGTTTAAGCCTTACCATCGGTATAAGAGAGGGGCTGAGGCTGCATTGAATTGGATGGGAAATCTTCAACAATTGGGACGCGCATTAATGATGCCTACTATCGTGCTTCCCTTTGCGGCAATTCTGTTAAGCGCCTCCAAGCTCCCCTGGCATTGGTTCGGCTTGGACTGGATGCACAATCTGCTTGATAACGCCGGAAGTACGGTCTTTCTATATTTGCCAATTATTTTTTTTGCCGTAGGCGTCGCGCTCGGATTGACTGAAGGGGCTGGAATCGCCGGCATGTCCGCGCTGGTGTCCTATTTTATATTTACTCGCTTGACCCAAATGTATTTGGGCGGCCAATTTCAGCTTGGAGTATCCGGAGGCATTCTGATCGGTCTGCTGGCAGCGGTTTCTTTCCACCGGTTCAAAAAATTTAAAGCTGCCTGAAGTGATCCAGTTCTTCGGCGGGCCCCGGTTTGTTCCTCTCGTAATGGGTGTGTTCACACTGCTGCTGTCCGGCCTGTTTATAGCGATCGGCCCTTTTTTTTGCAAAATATGATGGACTTGATCACTAAGGTGCTGCTCGGTCTCGGAGGCTTCGGCACGTTTATCTATGGGATTTTGCACCGGCTTCTCGTTCCGTCAGGCTCCATCATATACTGAATAACTTTTTTCTGGTTTCAGCTGGGGGCTTATCAGACGGGTGAAGGCCAAATGGTGTACGGCGACCTTCCGCGTTATTTTGCCGGAGATCCGACTGCGGGCTTCTATATGGCGGGATTATATCCCATTATGATGTTCGCTCTGCCTGCTATCGCTTTGGCTATCATCCAGGAAGCGAGGGAGGATTTGAAGCCGAAAGTGACCTCCACTTTCCTGGTAGCCGCGCTTGCGTCTTTCCTGACGGGCGTGTCCGAGCCGATTGAATTCGCTTTCCTGTTTGTGGCTCCTTATTTGTTCGTTGTGCATGCGATTCTGTCCGGGCTCGCCATGTGGATCTGCCAGGCATTGGATATTCATCAAGGCTTCTCCTATTCGGCCGGAATGATCGATTATTTGATCAACTTCCATCTGTCCAAGAACGGCATTCTGCTGCTGCCCATCGGCCTTGCGTTCGGCTTGGCTTATTATTTCCTTTTCCGGTGGGCGATACGGCGGTTCCGTATTCCGACTCCGGGCAGGGAAGAAGGCTCTTCCTTGGAGGAGTGGGCCGGGGATATCCCTTATCGCGCTCCGCTCATACTGCAGGCCTTGGGAGGCAAGGACAACATCAAGCAGATCGAGGCCTGCATCACCAGGCTGAGGTTGACTTTGGGGAGCGAACGGTTGATGGACATCGCGGCACTGAGGCACCTGGGCGCCGCCGGCGTCATTTCGCTTGGAGGAGGGAACGTGCAGGTGGTCTTTGGAACCTACTCCGAGCTGATCCGCGAGGAGATTATGAAGACGCTGCGAAGGGACATCCAGCAGGTGCTGTTCTGTTCTCCGATGCAGGGCCGTATGATTTCTCTGGAGGAGGTCCCGGACGCCGTTTTCGCCAAAAAAAATCGTGGGAGACGGAGTAGCCTTTATTCCGGACAAAGGGGAGCTGGTTTCACCTGTAGCCGGGACGGTAGCTCATATTTATCCGACTCTGCATGCTATTGGCATAGTGACTCCGGACGGACTCGAAGTGCTTCTGCATATAGGGATAGATACGGCGAGTCTGCAAGGAAAATGGTTTACCGCGTTTGTCAAGCAGGGAGATACGGTTGAACCAGGGCAGCTGCTGATCCGGTTCAATTTGCAGAAAGTGAAGGTCAAAAGCAAATCGCTCGCCACTCCAATGCTGATTACCAATTCGGAGAAGGTTCGCTCTTGGAGCTTCGCTCCTTACAAAGCGGTGAAAAAAAGGGCCAGAAATCTGTAATGTCGGTAGTTTTAAAATCTACGTAAAGAAGGAGGAGAACGCTCGTGGTGGAAGGTGTGGGAGCTTCGTCAGGCATCGCGATGGGTAAAGCTTTTGTTCTCCCCGCTTGGGAGTTGGAAATGCCGGATAATCTGAGAGATACGGTGGACGCGTCCTATGAATTCGAAAGGCTGTATGACAGCATCCGGACCTCCAAAAGCGAATTGGAGCAGATCAAGCAGGAAATAGAAGAACTGATAGGAAGCGACCAGGCATATATATTTGACGCCCATCTGGCGATCCTGGACGACCCGATTTTTATGAACGAAATCCAGACGATCATTCAAAGGCAGAGCAAGCCTGCCGAGAAGGCCGTCAAAGAAGTGATAGAGAAGTTCGTAGATATGTTCGACCTTCTGGATGACACGTACATGAAAGAGCGCGCGCTCGATATCAAGGACGTGGGAAACAGGCTGCTGAAGCATCTGCTGGGAGGGTTTGAGGATCCGATGCCCCCGCAGGACGGGCAGTATATCCTTGTGGCCAAGGAGGTCTCACCGTCGCAGATGGCCCATCTGGAGCGCTCCCAGCTGCAGGGAATAGTCACCATGATGGGAGGGACCACTTCGCACACCGCGATTATGGCCCGGGCGATGGGCATCCCGCTGGTCATGGGTTTTGACGGCAAGCTGAAGCGCCCGATCCAGAATGGAGACAATCTGATTGTCGACGGGGACGGGGGCCTGGTGTTTATCAACCCTAACGAATCCATTTTGGAAAAAAATACCGCGCTATGAAGCAAAAAATGGGAGGCCCGCCGGATCGCGCTGCAGAACATAGCCGGGCTTCCATCGAAGACAACGGACGGGTATGAAGTCAGGCTGGACGCGAATATTTCTTCGCTCAAGGAACTCGACCAGGCCTTGAAGAACGGTGCGGGAGGAGTCGGCCTGTTCCGCACGGAATTTTTTTATATATGGACCGCAGCACTCTTCCCGATGAAGAGGAGCAGTTCGCGGTTTACCGGGAAGCCGCCGAGAAGCTTGGGGACAAGCATCTGGTTATCCGCACCCTGGACATAGGCGGCGATAAGCAGCTGGACTATTTCTCCCTGCCCAAGGAGGATAATCCGGTGCTGGGTTATAGAGCGATACGCATCCTTTTTTGACCGGGTCGATCTTTTTTAAAACCCAGCTTAAAGCCATCCTTCGTGCCAGCCGTTACGGAAAAGTGAAGATTCTGTATCCGATGATCTCCTCCCTGGAGGAAATTCGCAAAGCGCACAGCATTCTTAAAGAGGTGAAAAGGGAGCTCGATGCTGCCGGAAAAGAATATGATCGGGGCATTGAGGCAGGCATTATGATCGAAGTCCCGGCTGCTGCAGTGATCGCGGATCAGCTGGCAAAGGAAGTGGATTTCTTTTCCATCGGCACCAATGACCTCGTCCAGTACTTGATCGCCGTCGACCGGATGAACGAGCAGATCGCCCATATGTATAACCCGTATCAGCCTTCCGTGTTCCGCATGCTTAGGTATACCATTGAATCGGCCAAAGCAGCCGGCATACCGGTCACGGTGTGCGGCGAGCTTGCGGGGGATCCAAGGGCGCTCCCGCTGTGGCTGGGTCTGGGCATTGAGGAGCTGAGCATGTCCGCCCATTCGATCCTGACGGTCAAGGAACGCTTGCTGGGTTCCGATGCGAGGAGCTGCGTCCGGCTGCTGCCGGAAGTCCTTTCCTGCCGCACAAGCGAGGAGATTGTAGCTTTATTGGACTCCGTCAAATGCCAATAGCCTGCCGAGATAAAGCAAAAAATGCCCGCCTCCTGCAATAGGCTACGGACATTTTTTGCATTCAAATACGGGGTAAGGCGCGGTGAACTCCAAAGTGGTTGCACACGGGGGCTAAGCGTCCTGCAGCCTCGCCTGTACATGACGGGAAGCGTCAGTTCATTTGATTGATGCTGCCGCGAGCGCGTCACAGTAAGCCTTGGCGTATTGCGGCAGGTCGGGTGGGCGCCGAGAGGAAATGATATGCCCGTCCACAACGACAGGCTCGTTGTGCCATATGGCACCGGCATTTTCCATATCGTCGCGGATGCCCGGGGTGGAAGTGACCTGCCTTCCTTGCAGAATCTTCGCCGAGATGAGCACCCAGCCAGCATGGCAGATTTGGCCGATCGGCTTGCCTGCCCGGTCCATTTCCCTTATGAGCTCAAGCACCATGCCGTAGCGGCGCAGCTTGTCGGGGGCCCAGCTCCGGGTACCAGGACTCCGTCATAATCGGCCCCGTTTACGTCATCGAAGGATAGGCTCGCTGTCGCGGGAACGCCGTATTTTCCGACGTAGGTTTTATTTTTTCTCCGCTCCGGCTAAATCTACTATGGCTCCTTCTTCTCTTGCCCGGTACACGGGATACCACAGCTCCAGGTCCTCGAACTGCTCGTCAACGAGACAAATGACTTTTTTTCCCTCTAATCTCAAAAGTTTTCCCCCTCCGGCATATTGATTAATGGCTGCTTCGATATTATAATTTTAAAATCTCAAAGACTATCTCTATTTTATCATGTTCCAAACGGATATTCATTTCCTCCTGCGCCGTGCTTTCCGATGATTGCAAGCATGACGGGTTGCCCGGTCCGGAGCGATAACGTCAAAGAACTGTAAAAAAAATACTAGGCTCGATCCGGCAGGAGTTTGACCTTAAAAGTAGAATTTTATCATTAAAAGAACCGTAATCGCTGTTGAAATGAAGGAGTGGTCGTTTGTGCAAAAGCTGTGTAATTGTGGGCAATCTATGGAGATTAGACTCCGCACAGTGGTATACCAGAATTCGGTGGAAATTGAAAGCGTCCCTATATATTCGTGCGACAGCTGCAATAGCTGCGAAGTATTTACCGAGGTGAAGAGCCAGTTGAAGGAATTGATTCACTCCTTGGGGGAAGCTCCGGAAAAAACAGCGGGTCCTTTTCAGCGAGATCAGCGAATTCGCATATTTATTGAAAAAAAGCGTCCAAGCGCGAACATTTCCAGGAATCCTTGAGCGTGCTGGCGGAAGAGCGCGTGAACGAGCTGCTTGACCTGCTTCTTCTGGCCCAATCTTTGAAAGAGAAAGAATGGATGGAGGACCTGCGCAACAGGCTGACGCAAATAACAAAACAGACTCCCACCAACGCTTAGCGGACCCTATTCATAACCTCACAAAGCGAAGCCGGGCATCGATGCTCAGGCCGCGCTGCGTTTATTTATGCGCCAACTATTTGCGAAAATAGAGAATATATCGTATCATATCTTTAATTAGTGAGGTAGGATCGCTTAAACTTTGGACATATTGGAGAGAGTCGCCGTGACTGTAACTATTTATGATGTAGCTAGAGAAGCCGGGGTTTCCATGGCAACGGTTTCCCGCGTAGTCAATAACAACCCCAACGTGAAGCCGCAGACACGCAAGAAGGTGTTTGAAGCGATTGAGCGCCTGGGTTATCGCCCGAATGCTGTAGCCAGAGGACTGGCAAGCAAGAAAACAACTACCGTCGGAGTGGTCATCCCCGACATTTCCAACTCGATTTTTTTGCGGAAGTGGCGCGCGGGATAGAAGATATCGCGAACATGTATCACTATAACATTATCCTTTGCAACGCGGACAAGAGAAAGGAAAAGGAAATCCGTGTCATCAACACACTGCTCGAAAAGCAGGTGGACGGGCTCCTCTTTATGGGCGGCGTGGTGACGGAAGACCATATTCAGGCGTTCCGTACTTCTTCGGTGCCTATCGTGCTGTGCGCGACAACGGACGAGAACAACGAGATGCCGTCGGTCGATATCGACCATGAAGGAGCGGCATATGACGCGGTTAAACTGTTGTTGGACCGGGGCCACCGGGATATCGCCATGATATCAGGAACCTTGCAGGACCCTGCCAACGGTTACGCGAGGTATCAAGGCTACAAGAAGGCTCTTGAAGAGGCTGGTATTCCGCTGCAAGAGGAGTATGTGCGCGTAGGCAACTACCGGTACGAGTCGGGCATTGAAGCGGCGAACTATTTCCTGCAGCTGCCGAACCGGCCTACGGCCATTTTTGCAGCAACGGACGAAATGGCAATCGGAGCGATACATACGGTACAGGACGCGGGCCACAAGGTACCGGACGATATGTCTATCATCAGTGTGGATAACATTCGGATGGCTTCCATGGTGCGTCCGCAATTGACGACGGTAGCGCAGCCTATGTACGATATCGGAGCGGTGTCGATGCGCTTGCTGACGAAGCTGATGAACAAGGAAACGATCACCCAGACCAGGGTAGTGCTTCCTCACGAAACCATCCAAAGAAACACAGTGGCTCAAAAAATAGTTGAGCCGCTTTTTTTTCTGTGTGCAGCCTTTGTATCCAGTAGTTTGAAGGGCGGGTGTATCATTTGAAAAAATATTGGAATCATCGGAGCGATGGATGAAGAAATCGAGCTGCTTCTCGCCGACATGGAGCAGGTGCAGAATACGGTTAAAGCGGGCATCACCTTCAGGACGGGCCAGCTGAACGGGAAACAAATCGTAGTGTGCAAGTCCGGAGTGGGCAAAGTAAACGCGGCCGTATGCTCGCAAATTCTTATCGACCGTTTTGCAGTGGAAGGAATTCTTTTTTTACAGGGGTGGCGGGAGCTTTGGATCCCGGTTTGGATATCGGAGATATCGTTATTTCCACAGAGTGTATGCAGCATGATATGGACGTAAGGCCTTTAGGCTATGACAGAGGAATCATTCCTTACGCGGAAACCTCGGTGTTTCCGGCCGATCCGAGGCTGGTCTCCTTGGCTGAAGAAGCGTCCAACGCTTTATTTCCGGGACGGGCCCAAAAAAAAGGACGGGTTCTCTCGGGCGACCAGTTCGTGGCAAGCCGCAATACCGTCCGTGAGCTGTACCAGGAGCTGCAGGGAGCTTGCACGGAAATGGAGGGCGCTGCTGTCGCCCAGGTGTGCGCTATGAACAGCATTCCTTATGTAGTGATCCGCTCTATGTCCGATAAAGCTGACGGATCGGCGCATGTGAATTTTCAAGAATTTACGGTTCAGGCTTCCCAAAATTCACATAAGATGATCGATGAGATTTTGAAGCGAATATAGCCAGCAGGTCGAGAATGCAGTCCCAGTCTCTTTCCCTACCGGTGCACAAACGTATGGGCTAGCAGCAAAAAAAGAACCGTCAGGATGATCTGTTTCCTGACGGTTTCTTAACGTACTGTTGATCAAACTGGAGACAAGAGGATCCACCTTTGGAGGGATAGTCGAATAGCCGGAATTATGGTATAATTTTTTGAAAACGTTTAAAAGTATGAATATTATGTTAACTTTCATTATGACATTATTTTACTCAGGAGGTAGGTTGCTTATGATTTCAAACCCGAATGAAATCATCGTCCCGTCTGCATCAAACCCTAACATGAAGAATTATGAACAGGAGCGCGCGAACTTCAGCTGGGAGGAAGTCGAGAAAGCCTTCTCCTGGCATCAAACCGGTAAAGTGAATGCTGCCTACGAAGCCATAGACCGTCATGCGGAAGGGTTCAGGGGCAACAAGGTAGCGCTGTATTACAGCGACGACGAGAGGGATGAACAGTACACTTACGAGCAGATGAAGCGGAAGTCCAATCAGTTTGGCAACGTCTTGAGGAAACTCGGCGTGGCCAAAGGAGACCGCGTCTTTATATTTATGCCTAGAACTCCTGAACTGTATTTTTTTCGATGATTGGCGCCATCAAGATTGGTGCTGTCGCAGGCCCGCTGTTCGAAGCGTTCATGGAATCCGCGGTCAAGGACCGTCTGGAGGACAGCGGTGCGTCAGTTATTATTACCACACCTGCGCTTTTGGGACGGGTGCCTGTGAGCCAGCTACCTGAATTAAAGCATATTATATTAGTAGGGGAGAATATTGAACTGGAAGAAGGCCAGAGCGATTTTTTTTATAAAGAAATGGCTCAAGCGTCCGAGACTCTCGATATCGAATGGGTTGACCGAGAAGACGGGCTGCTGATCCATTACACATCGGGATCGACAGGGAAGCCCAAAGGCGTATATCACGTGCATAACGCGATGATCCAGCATTATTATTCCGGGAAAGCGGTATTGGATCTTCAAGAGGACGACATTTACTGGTGTACGGCCGATCCGGGCTGGGTAACCGGAACGTCCTACGGGATTTTTTGCTCCATGGCTGAATGGAGCTACGAATGTGATACGCGGAGGAAGATTCAGTCCGCAAAGTTGGTACCGCACCATCCAACGGTTCGGTATTACCGTATGGTACAGCGCGCCAACCGCACTGCGGATGCTTATGTCGGCCGGAGACGACCAGATAAAGAATTTCGATCTTTCCTCGCTCCGTCATGTACTCAGCGTAGGCGAGCCTCTCAACCCGGAGGTCATCCGCTGGGGGATGAAAGTATATAATCAAAGAATCCATGACACCTGGTGGATGACTGAAACGGGAGCTCACCTGATCTGCAATTATCCGTGCATGGAGATCCGTCCGGGTTCAATGGGACGTCCCTGCCGGGTATCGAGGCCGCCATTATAGACGATCAAGCAACGTTCTGCCGCCGCTGCAGATGGGCAACCTGGCAATCAAGACACCATGGCCTTCCATGATGCGAAAAAAATTTGGAACAATCCTGCCAAGTATAATGAGTATATGCGTATCCCAGGCTGGTATATCTCCGGCGATTCAGCGTACTGCGACGAAGACGGCTACTTTTGGTTCCAGGGACGTGTCGACGACGTAATTAACACCTCCGGGGAAAGGATCGGGCCATTTGAAGTGGAAAGCCATCTAATCGAGCACCCGGCAGTCGCTGAAGCTGGCGTCATCGGGAAGCCGGACCCGGTGAGGGGAGAGATTATCAAAGCGTTCATTGCTTTGAGAGAAGGATTTTTTACCATCGGAAGAGCTCAAAGAAGATATCGCCAAGTTCGTAAAGGTCGGACTGTCGGCGCATGCCGCTCCTCGAGAGATCGAATTTAAAGATAAGCTTCCCAAGACAAGAAGCGGCAAGATCATGCGCCGTGTCCTGAAAGCATGGGAGCTTAACCTGCCAACGGGCGATTTGTCGACAATCGAAGATTAATCGTTCATCGCCCGTCAAGCCATGGCTGCGGAGGTGTTAGATAAAGAAAGGCCGAACGATCAGGCTGCGTGAAGCTGCCTGATCGTTCGGCCTTATATGTTATGGCTTATCGCCTGGAGGTGTATCGGAAGGAAGCGGTCTTCTTGGACTCTCCGGCTTCATTGACGGCTGAAACCTGATAATATCCGTTTTTTGATCATAGCCAAATGATATAACTCCGTATCAGGAGTTGAAGCCAATAAAGAGTATGGCCCGTTCGGATTATCGCTGAAGTAAATATAGTACATCTTTACTTTATCCGCTGCCGTATTGGCTTTCCAACTGAGAATAATTCCGGCATCCTTCTGCTTCACCGTTAAGCCTGCGGGAGCAGCCGGTACCTTGTCGACACTCCCCGGATTGCGCTGAGCGGGGATCGGAACCGGATCGATGGACGGTGGTCCTTTATGGTCACCTGTTCCGACCGAGCCGTTGTCCTTGGCCCAGGCTCGGCGGGAGGCCGGCTTCCGTCGGAGTACACTTCCTTGCTTCTGATGGACTCTTTGCCGGCGACATCTACTGCCGTCACAAAATAACCATACAGAGCGCCAGGCGCCGCCTGCTCTTCCATACGGGTCTGTGCACCTGCCGGGATCGAACGAACGACCTCAAACGGACCTTTGTTGATGGAGCGGTAAACCCGATGGCCGACAACGTCCGATGAAGAACTGCCCTGGAAAGTGAGCACATTCGAGCCGTTTCCTTGACTTAACGCGACCATTGAAGCGGCCTCCGGTTCCTTGCCGTCGTCTATCCTGGGGTCGGTCTCCGACGGAGCGTCAAGCTGATAGTCCAGAGGGTAATAATTGACGATCGGCTGTCTCTTGTCTTCAGGAAGCTTCAGAAGGGCGCTGCTGACCTCGCCTATCACCTGGTTGATCGATTTTTTCCCTCTTCACCACGATCTTTTCCATTAAGAATTCAGGCGGCGTTCCGGGCCTTGGAATGTAATTCCGGCTTGGTAGGAAATGACCTTCATCCGGACCATCACGTTGTCCGCCTCCTTCGGCGCGAAATCCGCGTTAAACAAATCCGTGACCAGTTTGCCGGACTGCGCAGTAAGCTCGTTTGGCAGCATGCCGGATAAACTGGACACAGTCATTTGCACAATCTTGTCAGGCTTGACGAACTGCTGAGCAGGGAAAAGCTCGGGCTTGCTGTCGATAGTCTGATCCATTACCTTGGCCCAGATGTCCTTGGCCCGGTTCGTGCCGCCCGTTGCTTTGCTCAATTTGTTGATCGGCTGGTCATAACCGGCCCATACGCCGACCGTAATATCGGGTGTATAACCCATAAACCAGGCGTCGGCGTCGTCCTGTGTGGAGCCTGTCTTGCCCACGAAAGGTACCTTGCCGTAATGCAAGAATTTACTTTTCAGATCGCTCGCCGTGCCGGATTCTATCACGCTGTTCATCATATCCGTCATCAGGTAAGCCGTCTCCGCGGAGAAGACCGGTGTCGGCGAATTTTTTGTGATCGAACAGAATTTTCCCTTCGGAATCGACGATTTTACGTATTAAATAGGCATCATTAAACATTCCCTTGTTGCCTATGGCGGAATAAGCGTTTGTTAATTCTTCGACGGAAACGCCATATTTGAGACCTCCGATGACACCGGTCTGAGAGGAGTAATCTTCCTTGGCAATCGTGGTGATGCCGAGCTTTTTTTGACAAATCCCCAGGCATTGTCGATGCCGACAGTGTCCAGGAACAGCTTGATCGCCGGAATGTTATAAGACCATTTCAAAGCTGTTCTCGCGCTTACCAATCCATGGTAATCGGTGTCCCAGTTCCGCGGAATATGAATACCGCCGCTGTTCTTCGTCCCGTCCTTCAATACGACTGGCACGTCGTCAATGACGCTGGCCGGCTGAATGGCGCCTGTTTCCAAAGCTGGAAGATAAGCCGCCAAAGGCTTCATCGTGGAGCCGGGCTGCCTCAGAGTCTGGGTGGCATGATTCGACTGTTCCGCGTTAAAGTCCCTTCCTTCTATCATGCCAAGGATCGCGCCCGTCCTGTTCTGGATCATAATGGAACCGATTTGCTCGATCTTCTTCGGGTCTTTGGGATCGGTTTTGGTAAAATTGTTATCGTTCCTGGCAATTTCCTGCATTTTATCGTAAATGGTTTTGTCGATGGTTGTGTAAATCCGGTAACCGCCTCTAAGCAGCTGGGCCCGCGCAGCTTTTATCGCGTCATTGTAGACTGCAGCCTGTGTCTGCGGATTGATCTCCGGATGAAGCTGTTTGACCAATTCGGCAGCCGCTACCCTTTCCACCTCAAGCATGAGGAAAGGGTAGGTCGCATATGCCTTCTTTTGAGGTTGGGCGAGCGAGCCCTTGAGGTCGAATTTCAACGCTTCCTGGTGCTGCTGCTCCGTGATTTTGCCTTCCTCCAGCATCCGTTTCAGGACAAGCTGTTGTCTGGCCGCCGCTTTGTTAAATCCCGCTTCATCGAAGCTGCCTCTGCTCGTAAAAGCCGAGTAAGCGCTGGGAAGCTGGGGCAAGCCGGCTAAGTACGCCGCCTGGGCAATGTTCAAATCGTAGAGGTTGTCGATATTGAAAATACCCTTGGCCGCCGCTTTGATCCCGAACAGGTTATAACCGCTGGAACCGTTTCCGTAAGGGATCTTGTTTAAGTACGCGAGCAGGATTTCGTCCTTGGAAAGGATTCTTTCGAGCCGAAGGGAGAGAAACAGCTCTTTCGCCTTGCGGCTGTCTTCTTTGTCCAGGGATAGAAACACTCTTCTTGCAAGCTGCTGGGTAATTGTGCTTCCCCCGGTCTGGACATCCTCGTGAAGCATTTTCTGTTTGACCGCTCTCACCAGTCCGTTTAAATCTACACCATAGTGGTTATAAAATTGATTATCCTCAATAGCGACGACAGCATCCGTCATTATTTTCGGAATGTCTTTGAGCTCCGCCATCCTGCGGTCCTCTTCGGAACGAAGCTGCCCGATCTCCGCGTCGTCGTTAAAGTAAGCAAAGCTTGTCATGGCATTGGCGCGCATCTGCTTGGTAATGAAGCTCGCGCTGCGCACTTCGTCGTCTTTGACCAGTGCCGCCACATATCCGACTCCGGTTCCAAACGCCAAAAAAACCGGCCGCCACACCGGCTATGACGAACCATTTGGTACAGAGCAAAGCAATGAATCCGGCTTTCTTCCAAGCTGATTTGGACGTGTGTGCCATCTGTTAACCGAGACCCCCCTTACAACAGATTTATTATAGCACAAAAAATGAGAATTTGAAGGCAATCAGGCGATTTTTTTGGAAGATGCCCGTGTTAGTTATTTGACATTTTCCCGGTTGATATGATATAAAAAAGAGAAAATTGATACTTGATCGCGTTGATGGAGGAGTTGCCCCGCAATTCCGAGTAGAGTGCCCGCATGAGCTTCAAGAGAGTCGGTGGTTGGTGTGAATCGACAGCGGCAGGCATTTCGAAGTACGCTCCGGAGCAGAAGAAGAGAACCTAAAGCCTTTGCCGGCTTTATTAGTAGCTTTTTTTCCGGGTAAATCCCGTTATTCATTTGTAAAGTGAGAGCAGCGGCCGCGTTCAGCGCGCACTGCTTTAATTAGGGTGGTACCGCGAGCCGAAGCCTTCTCGTCCCTTACGGATAAGAGGGCTTTTTTTGTGCTGCAAAGGGTTTGTTTACTTAGGATGAGAGAATGGATCGACCTGTAACGAGAATAGAGGAGGACATCATTTATGGCAAAATGGGAAGAGTTATCGATCGCGCAGCAGCAGGAGGTGGACCGCCAGCTGAATTGGATCCGCCGGGGAGTAGTGGAAATCGTACCGGAGGATGAGCTGAGGCAAAAGGTGATCGATTCGGTAGCGACGGGCACTCCGCTCAAAGTGAAGCTGGGGCTGGATCCATCGGCTCCGGATATTCATGTGGGCCACACCGTAGTCATGCAGAAGCTGAGACAATTCCAACAGCTCGGACATCAGGTGCAGCTTATTATAGGCGATTTTACAGGACGTGTCGGCGATCCCACAGGCAAATCCGAGACCCGGAAACAGCTGACGGAAGAAGACGTGAAGCGCAATGCGGAAACGTACCGGAAGCAGATTTTTTTAAAATTCTCGATCCTGAGAAAACTCAGGTACATTTCAACTCCGAGTGGCTGGGCAAAATGAATTTCGCGGACGTCGTCGGTCTTTCCGCCAAGGTGACTGTGGCCAGAATGCTGGAAAGGGACGATTTTTTTCCAAACGGTTCAGCACCGGCCAGCCAATTCACATTCATGAATTTTTTTCTATCCGCTGATGCAGGGAATGGACTCGGTCGCTTTGAAAAGCGACGTGGAATTGGGCGGAACGGACCAGAAGTTTAACCTGCTGATGGGGCGGACACTGCAAAAGGAATACGACGTGCCGGCGCAGGTGGCGATTATGACACCGCTGATCGAAGGGTTGGACGGCGTCAACAAGATGAGCAAGAGCTTGGGCAACTACATTGGGATCGATGAAGAGCCGAATGAAATCTATGGCAAGTCGATGTCGGTTCCGGATGAGCTGATGCTGAAATACTATGAGCTTGCGACGGACTTGACGCTGGACGAATTCGAGCATTGAAAGCCGGTCTGTCGGACGGCAGCGTCCATCCGAGAGACGCAAAAATGCGTCTGGCCAAAACGTTCGTGCGCATGTACCACGGGGAAGAAGCGGCGGGCGAGGCGGAGCAGCATTTTATTACGGTGTTTCAGCAAAGAGCGCTGCCTGACGATATTGAAGAGGTGGAGCTCAGCAGCTCAGAGCTGGAGGAAGGCGGAATCCGCCTGATTAAGCTGCTGGTGGATCTTGGCCTGCAGGCGTCGAACGGAGAAGCGAGAAGAAGCATCCAGGCGGCGCGGTGAAGATCAATGAACAGAAGCTGGACGACATTAATGCTGTCATCTCCATTGCGACAGGAGATATCGTGCAGGTAGGTAAACGCAAGTTTGCAAAGGTTAAGCTGGTATAAATCGACGGGAGCCCAGTGGGAGCTGTTAACAGCCATTTCGCAAAGCGGAGTGGCTGTTTTTTTAACGTTAAGTTTTCGATACAAAGAAATGCGCCCCATGGAAAAGCGATCAATTAAAATCTCGTTTTCCAGTTAGTTCCATCCAGAATCGCTTATTCAATTTCCGCCTCATAAAATGCTGTTGGAAAAAAAATGCCAAACATGACTCTTTCACTTACTTTTCTAAACCCTTGCATTTCATAAAAGCTGCACAATTTGGGTCTATCGGCAGCACAATCGAGCCTCAAATATGTCTTTTTTTAGACTCTTTGCTCGTTCCTTTGCCCAATGAACCATGTCTTTAGATAACCCTTTGCTTGCATATTTCCTGCGTACGGCCAATTTGTGCAGAAAAAAAGAGAATCATTTCCGGAATCAGGCCAAAATGTCCTGTCTTCTTCCTGAAGGATCATCACTGCCGCCGCCTCTTTGTCTATATAAGCGATAAACAATTCCTCGATTGTATTATACTTCAGCAGATTTGCAGGGGAGAATTCACGGTCATTCCACATTTCCTTGCCTGCGTTTTTTTAGCCATAATGCGGCTTCCCTGAGAATTGCAAGAAAGTCCTCCAACTCATTTTCTGCAATATTCTTTATCGTCAGCTCCATGGGAAACTCCCTCTAAGCACCACTATAATTATAGAACAAGTGTTCGTAAATATCAAGTGTGTAATTTGGTCTTACAAAAGGGGACCTTAAATCTCCCGATTAGTACTTTCTATCACAATAAGAAAACCTCTATGGAGGCTATTCAAGGAGGAGCGACCGCGTTTTAAAGGCAGGTTTTCTTGGTAACACCATTTCGCTTTAATCCTTTAACAAACTTAAACTTTCTTTAACGTTAAAAAAAGAGCGGCCCGCAAGGGTCGCTCTCTTAGTTGAAAGATTAACGGCTGTAGAACTCGACGATTTGCTTTTCGTCAATTTCAGCTGGAAGCTCAGCGCGCTCCGGAAGGCGCACGTATCTGCCTTCGACGGCGTTTTCGTTGAACTCAAGGTATGCAGGAAGGTAGTTGCGGTTAGCTATAGCTTCTTTGACCACGGAAAGGTTTCTGCTTCTTTCGCGTAGGCCGATTACGTCGCCTGTGTTCACGATGTAGGAAGCGATGTCCACTTTCTTGCCGTTGACGGTAACGTGTCCGTGAGATACCAATTGACGAGCGCCCGAACGGGAGTTGGACAATCCAAGACGGTACACCAGGTTGTCCAGACGGCTTTCCAGCAGCACCATGAAGTTCTCACCGGAAATACCTTGCATATGGGATGCTTTGGTGTACAGGTTGCGGAACTGCTTCTCGTTCAAACCGTACATGTGGCGAAGCTTTTGCTTCTCTTGAAGCTGGATGCCGTAGTTGCTCATTTTCTTGCGCTGTCCCTGACCGTGTTGGCCCGGAGGGAAAGGACGCTTCAATTCTTTGCCTGTGCCGCTTAGTGAAATTCCAAGACGACGGCTTAGTTTAAATTTAGGACCAGTGTAACGTGACATGTATGAGTTACTCCTTTTGCAATGTAATGTTGTATTTGTTGTTTTCAATCGAATAGGTTGTGTGGTTATATGCCCGACTTTGTTTATGACAACGGTGGAACCGTCGTACCTGACAAGCTTTTCAGCCGCTGTCTTGCCAGCAACAAAATCAGTGAGGGTGTTCATAGAATCACACGAAATAAAATTGCTTGTACTCGACTTCTTATTTTATAAGATAAACAAGGTTAATGTCAAGCTAACAAGCAGGCATTTTTTTCTAAAGGGGAAAATGCCTGCAAGTGCGTCTGGAATGCGTCTGGTGGAGGTTTTCGTATTTTTTCGGGATTAATGATACAATAAGCGTGAAAGAACATCATCGGTACATAATGGTATCAGTTTGGAAAGGCTTTCATTCTGTGAGCCATCAATTTACTAATGGAGGTTGGGGTATGAGAGACCCACGTTTAAAGCAGCTCGCCAAAAAAATATTGTGAACTATTCTCTCGGGGTTAAGCCGGGCGAGAAGGTGCTTGTGGAAATGTACGGTTCCGAAAGGGAGATCGTCAAGTGTCTGGTGGAGGAGGTGGCCGCCGCCGGGGGGTTCCCTTATGTGCAGTTTGTGGACCATTCGGTGCTGGCACGGGTGATTGGCGGGGCGACCAAGGACCAGATCGAGCAGTGGCCGAGATCGACCTGGGCCTGATGAAGGAAATGGATTGCTATATCGGGCTGCGGGCGGGAGAGAATGTAAATGAGCTTTCGGCTGTGCCGGATGACAAGATGAAGCTCTATGAACTGTATTACAGCAAGCCTGTACATCTGGAGCAAAGGGTCAAGCACACCCGATGGGTCGTGCTGCGTTATCCCAACGCGTCCATGCTCAGCTGGCCAATACTAGCACGGAAGAGTTCGAGGATTTTTATTTTAACGTATGCAATCTCGACTACAGCAAAATGTCCAAAGCGATGGATCCGCTCAAGACTTTAATGGATCGGACGGACAAAGTGCGAATCGTTTCGCCTGGAACCGATCTTACTTTTTTTTCCATCAAAGGAATCGGGTCGGTGAAATGCGAGGGCCACAGGAACATTCCGGACGGAGAGCTGTATACGGCTCCTGTGCGGGATTCCGTCAACGGGACCCTCTCTTACAATACTACATCCGTGTACAAAGGAACGGTCTTTGAGAATATCGTGTTCGAATTCGAGAACGGTAAAATCGTGAAAGCCGCTTCGAACCATACGGATAAAATCAACGATGTGCTGGATTCGGATGAAGGAGCAAGATACATCGGGGAGTTCAGTTTGGGCTTCAATCCATATATCCTGCATCCGATGAAAGATACGCTGTTTGACGAGAAGATCGACGGCAGTCTGCATTTTACCCCCGGCCAAGCCTACAAGGAAGCGGATAACGGAAACCGTTCCAACGTGCACTGGGATTTGGTGCTTATCCAGAGACCGGAATACGGCGGGGGAGAGATTTATTTTGACGATGTGCTGGTCCGCAAGGACGGCCGCTTCGTGCTGGACGAGCTGGCGGGGTTGAATCCGGAGAATTTGAAGTGAGAAATAGTAGTTGCAAAATGACGGCCAGACCATGTATCATAATATTACCAATAAGGTTCAGCAGGAACCATAACGGAGGGATTACTTATGACAAACTCTAACAACGCAGCTATCGTAGAAATCTCACAAACCGCGAATCGTTTCCGGTCTTCCATCGTATTGCAATATGAGAACAAATACATCGATGTGAAGAGCATTCTCGCTTGTTCACTACTTTGGTCAGCTCCAGCCAGTACGACCTTCACGTGCATGGTCCTGATGCGGAAGAAGCGAAAGCGGCTATGGCCGAGGTGTTCGAGAAGCACAACCTGAAAATCAACAATATCATCGACTGAGCTAAAATAACGCAAAAAAGCATTTTCCCCCGCGGAAGATGCTTTTTTTTAACGTTAAAGAAAGTTTAAGTTCGCTAAAGGATTAAAGTGAAATGAAACTTTGTTTACCAAGAAAACCTACCTTTAAATCGCGGTCGCTCATCCTAGAATGGCCTCGATAGAGGTTTTCTTATTTTTTTCACCCGATTCGGGGGTAGTCTCTCTTGTGAATTTGTTAATTTTCGACTAAACTAAGCTTATGGAATGAAAGGACGCCACCAGTACAGGAGGGGGGTAGCAACATGTCTTCATCGGAGTTAATTATTAACTTAAATCTTAAAGCCATTACTCTTCTTCAGGAAGATGCTGATAAAATAGCCAAGTTAATCGAAGTGCAAATGGAGAATTTGACCACCCGCCAGTGTCCGCTGTACGAGGAAGTGCTGGATACACAAATGTACGGGTTGTCCAGAGAAGTCGATTTTGCGGTCAGGGCAGGGCTTATTTCAGAAATGGCAGGCAAAGAGCTTCTAAGCGGCTTGGAAAGAAACCTGGCGCAGCTTTATGAAGCGATGGGAAAGGAGTAGCCTTCGGGCTGCTTTTTTTTGTCGATTAAATGTTATAATATTTACACCAGGAAGAATACAAGCCCCAAGATCGAGTAAACCGTCAAAAGCAAAACACCCTCAAACCAATTGGTCGAGCCGTCCCTGGAAATTGCCGTGGCTATGAACACCGAGACGGCGATTGCCGCAATCTCATAGTTGGTGAATACGATATCCATCGTATGGCCGAAAAAAGAAGCTTATGATCACCAACACGGGAGCTACAAAAAGCGCAATTTGCAAAGAGCTGCCGATGGCAATTTCTACCGCTGCGCCCATCCGGTTCTTCAAAGCGAGCAGGACGGCTGCGCTGTGTTCCGCGGCGTTGCCGATGATGGCGATCAGGAAGCCCCCCACGAAAAGCTCCGACAGCCCGAAGCTGTTAGCGAAATCTTCCACCGTGCCGACGAGCCACTCACTTAGAAAAGCGACCATCACTGTAGAGAGAACCAGGTATAAAACCGAGACGAATTTGGACCACTGCGGTTCGTGCACCTCATCTTCCAGCACGATACCGGGTATCTCGGATTCGTTCTGTTCTTCGCCCAGCTCCTTTTTTTTGTGAGTGATCATGGAGAAAACCAGCCACAATAAGTAGGCGGCAATCAGGATCCCTGCGACCGTCACACTCATCAGCTTCGTCTCTCTAGTCGTCAAGCTCCCGACAAAGGTCGCCGGTATGAACAGGGAAATGACGGCCAGCAGCATTAATGAAGCGTTATGGACGGCCAGTTTCACGTTGAAATTTTGCTCTTTGTATTTGAGGCCGCCCAGAAACACGCTAAGCCCGAGCACGAGCAGCAGGTTTCCGATGATGGAGCCTGTGATGCTGGCTTTTACGATACTGAACAATCCGTCCTTGATGAGGAAAATAGCGATAATGAGCTCCGCTGCGTTACCGAAGGTTGCGCTGAGAAAACCGCCCATGCGTTCGCCGGCGTAATGGGCTACGCTCTCCGTCGCTTTTCCCAGAAAAGCGGCTACAAACACAACGGATATACAGCAAATCGAAAATTGCACCGCCGTGGGCATATGTGTGTAGTGGGCCAATGCGCTGAGCACGAAAGTGGCGATAAGTCCGATATTGAAAGCATGTTTTTTTTCACGGCAAGTTCCTCCTGAGCTTAGTAGTGCCTGGATAAGATTTCCTCGAGAAAGCAAGAAAACTTTCTTTACTATACCTCATCTTTTTTTCTTCTATGTAAATAATTATGCCGTTCTTGTTTAGTTAACCGGAAACAACTTGAATTAATCTTGGCCAAAATCAACTTCAAGCAGCCGGTATTGCGTTCATGCCTGCCAATTATTACAATAAGAGTATATTCACCCAAAGGAGCTGATCCCATGTCCGACTCGTTGCAAACCGGCTGATCCGTATTTCCGATGATGTTGTTGCAACCATTGCCGGCTTAGCCGCATTGGAGACATCCGGCATCGCAGCCATGTCCGGAGGAGTATCCGAAGGCTTGGCCAAGAAGTTGAGCGGCAAGAATGTTCAAAAGGGAGTATCTGTGGAAGTGGGACAGCTTGAGGCGGCGATCGACCTTAGAGTAGTGGTCACCTACGGCAGCAAAGTTCATCAGGTTTGCAGCGAGCTGCAACAGAACGTAAGGGAAGCGGTTGAAAATATGACCGGTCTGCGCGTGGTGGAAGTGAATGTCAAGGTGGAAGGTGTGGCCTTTCCGGAAGAAGAGGCCCGTGTGGACGACGCGCTCCGGGTGAAATAGCGCGGGCACAAAGAAAGGAACTTTCCTAAGCAGGATAGTTCCTTTCTTGTTCTTTTGGCGATTGCCGGTTTTCCAGCTGGTCGAGCCGGCTTTGTTCCCTGGAAATGCTGAGCAGGATGCCGACGCACATAAAGGAAACGACCATTGAAGTACCGCCGTAACTGATAAACGGCAGAGTCACCCCAGTCATAGGAATCGCCCCGGTGACCCCTCCGATATTAATGAACACCTGGATCGCGAACATTCCGACAATGCCCACGCCCGTCATCATACCGAAAGTATCGCGGCACCTCAAGGAGACGATAATACCGCGCCAGAACAGGATCAGATAGCGAGCAGCAGCCCGGAGCTGCCGATAAAGCCAAATTCCTCCCCAATAATCGCAAAGATAAAATCGTTATAGGGAAAGGCAGATAATGCAGCTTCTGGATGCCCTTTCCGAACCCTGCCCCTGTCAGCCGCCGTGTCCGAACGCATACAGCGCCTGGATCAATTGATAGCCCGTCCCTTGAGGGTCGGCCCATGGGTTTAGATAAGCGGTAATCCGATCCTTCCGGTGGCCCGTGAGAAAAAAAGGAGCCGAGCGTGGCCAGCCCCATTCCTCCCAGAAATAGATGCCTGAGGTTCGCTCCGCCAGACACGATAACTACAAGACCGCCTCCTACCAGAATACAGGCCGATCCGAAGTCGGGCTGAATCATAATCAGCGCGGCTACGAATAAAAGGATGCACAGCACGGGAAGCAGGCCTTTTTTTGAACTCTTTGAACTTGTCACCCTTTTTTTGGAGATTAGCGCGGCCAAATAAAGAATAACAGCCAGCTTTGCGAGCTCCGCCGGCTGAAGGTTGAAGGGGCCCAGCACAAACCAGGATTTGGCTCCGTTGTAATAGGTACCGAAGAAAGGGAGCATTAAAAGCAAAAAAAAGTGACAAACAGAAAAAAAACGGTTTGACCAGCTTTTTTGATTTTGGCGAATTGCATATTCATTAAGGTTAACATGATGATCAGTCCAACAATAATATAGACAGCGTTCCTCTGGGACAGAAACCAAGGCCCTTGTTTGGGGAACAACACGGAACTGGCGCTGAATACCATGGCAAAACCGAAGATGGCCAGTACGATTGTGACAAACAGGAGGGCGAAGTCAGGCGTTCCTCTTGGAGCAGCTTTCATGCAGCCGCCTTATTGGGAAAGCTTCTTTTTTTCAACTCGGACAAGGTTTGCTGCGCCTTCGACATGACATTCTGCGGAATCGGAGAATCGTAGTCGAGCCCGTGCGGGAAGGAAGTCACTCCCATGTATACGTCTTCAATATTAAGGAGGGCATCAGGAGATTCCAGCTTGCCGGACTCCGCGCGTGTATTTATACGCAGGTAGTATTCCTCCTTGCTCGCTTGTTCGACCAGTTTCAAATCGTATGTAGCGCGATAATATTCCCACTGCCAACGCACAAAGCCCAGGCTGCCCATTACTTCGTCCATATAGGCAAGATCGCTTTTCATTCCTGTCAAACCGCTATTTTCAATAATCACAATCTTTTCCTCCTGATAGGTTAGGTTAATTTTCCACCGGATGCGTGAAGTTCCTTTACTCATGATAGTATGTTTTGGACTGATTCGCAAGACACTGCCAGTATGGGAGTTGACGGAAAATATGAACTTCTTGTGTCCAGCGAAAGCTTTGGCCTGGATGCAATCCCGATACATATTTTGTTATAATATAATAGATTTTACATTCGGGAAACTTGTATAAAGAGGAGGGAAAGTGCTTGAGCAGATACCATAGGGAAGTAGATTCGATGTTCCCGCAAACCGTAGAGTGGCGCAGAGCTCTCCATCGGAATCCGGAGCTTTCTTTCCACGAAAGCCGGACGTCGGCGTTTGTCGCGGAGCGCTTGCAGGCGTGGGGGCTTGAGGTCCGAACCGGCGTTGGAGGGCATGGGGTCGTGGGCAGGCTTCACGGCTCGGAACCCGGCAAGACCGTCGCTTTAAGGGCCGATCTTGATGCGCTTCCTATACAGGATGAAAAGCACTGTGATTACGCCTCTGAGGTGCCGGGTGTTATGCATGCGTGCGGCCACGACGCCCATACATCCGCCCTTTTGACGGCAGCGAAAATATTAAGCGAGGCGAGGAATGAATGGAAGGGGACGGTTGTCTTTCTGTTCCAGCCTGCAGAAGAGGTGACTCCCGGCGGGGCCAAATCGATGATTGAAGACGGCGCGCTGGATGGGGTCGAAGCCGTGTACGGGGTCCATCTATGGACACCTTTCCAAGCGGGAACAGTGTTCAGTCCGGCCGGGCCGATGATGGCTTCCGCAGACGAATTCGTTATCAATATCAAAGGAAAGGGGGGCCATGCAGGGCTTCCTCACGAAACAATCGATACGATC
The DNA here is from genome assembly GCA_001313085.1 of Paenibacillus sp. JCM 18996. The sequence continues at coordinate 31,970 of BBFE01000042.1, forward strand.
CTGGTCGGCTCTCAATTTGTCACGAATCTGCAGACGATTGTCTCACGCAGAGTCAATCCGATCGAGCCTTGCGTCGTATCCGTCGGGACCTTCCAAGCAGGGAACAGCTTTAATGTCATTGCGGAAACATGCACGCTTAAAGGCACGGTGAGAACTTACAACGACGGGCTGCGCCATGTGATAAAAGAGCAGATAGAAGAAACTCTTTCGGGGATATGCTCGATGTACGGAGCAGAGTACAGTATAGATTATAAAATGGGCTATCCTCCGCTTATCAATCACGCCGGTGAGGCGGAACGCTGCCGCAGAGTTGCCGGCCGGCTGTTCGGGGAAGCGAATCTTCTGCAAGCACAGCCGGTGATGGCTGCCGAGGATTTTGCCTACTATTTAAAAGAAGTCCCTGGATGCTTTATGTTTGTCGGAGCGCGGAACGAGGATGAGGCAACCCAATACTCCCACCACCATCCGAAATTCGATATTGACGAACAATCGATGAAAGGCGCGGCCAAGCTTTTGTTCGATATGGCTCTGGATTATTTGGGCGAAGCAGCGGTTTAAATGCGGTCCTTGCCTCCGGAACGAATTTTTTTTCAGCTTCCTGGAGAACCTAACCCATACGCAAAGCAAGCTAATAACCGATGCGGAGGGATTTTTTTTCTTGAAAACATTAAGAGACATCATGACCAAGGACTGCGTAACCGTTACAGTGAAGGACAATATTTATGAAATCGCGGTAAAAAATGGCCAAGAACGACATCGGCTTCGTGCCCGTGGTGGAAGAGAACAGCTCCAAACTGATCGGCGTGGTCACTGACCGTGACCTTGTCATCCGCGGCTATGCGGAGAAGCACTCCGGTTCGTCGTCGGTAAAGGACGTAATGAGCGACAATATCGTCTCCGCCTCGCCCGGCACTTCAACTGATGAAGCCGCGCGGCTGATGGCGCAGCACCAAATCCGGCGCCTGCCGGTTGTCGAGAACGGGAATCTGGTGGGCGTGGTCGCTATCGGCGATCTGGCGGTGAGAAGCAGCCTCGAGGATGAAGCAGGGGAAGCGTTAAGCGTCATTTCCGAAGAACATCATCATACTCTTCATTAAGTAACAAAGCCTCTACCAGAGCCATTCTAGGATGAGCGACCATAAACATTAAGCAAAAGGAAGGCAGGCGGCCTTCCTTTTTTGCTGATCTTGCGGCGGAAATTATCCGTTGATCTCCTGCTCGCCATATACTACTCTCCAGTTGCCGTCCACCTTCGCGTCGATTGTCCCGCGCTGAAGAATGTAATTCGCAATCAGCTCCGACATATCTATGGGAATGTCCTTTATGACGGGTTTGTTCTGGAACATCGTATAATTCCCTCCCCCGCCGCTGCGGTAGTTGTTCATGACCACGTCGTATTGTTCATCGGGATGCAGAGGCTTACCTTTATAGAGCAGTTGGGTGACACGGTCCCCGATCGGCCTGGAAATGTCAATCGTGTATTCTATCCCTTCCCACATATCATAGTTATAGTGCTGGGGCTTCGGAGTCAGGAACTCCGGGTTTATCTCCACAGTACCGTTATTATACCCGCCGAAATACGATGCGGACTTCTCCAAAGCATTTTTTTATATCCATTCCCGACACCCGGATGACTTTGAGCGTATTGGGATAAATGTAATTGGAGACGACGTGGCGCATCGTTATATTGGGCGGGAATCCCGGGGAGTGATTGTCGAACAGGGCTGTGTTGGAAATATCGGCACCGGAAGCGTCCATCTGCACGGTATTGATGAACTCGATCAACGCGCCGTCCTTTGTCCTTACCGCAAGCGGGTCAGTCACCGTCATATCCCCGGTCGATGTACCCATCGGCTGGTCGAGCCATTTTTTTGCGTGGCGTCCTCGTAGGGCTGTAGCATGGACATAAGATCGCGGTCCGGGGCGATGTCCTCTACGGAGAGCAGCTCCGAACTTTTGCCCACGCAGCTCCATTTTCCGTCTGCTTTTTTTTCCATCACCGCTTGAACTTTGCCAGATGGGTGCCCAGGCTGCCCGGTTGGACAACAGTGACTCCGTTGATTTGCGTGCCGGAAATCGTACGATGCTGATGCCCCGTCAGCAGGATATCGATTCCCTCCACTTCAAGGCACAACCGGTATCCCTGATTCTCACCTGTCAGCACTTCCGTCGGCTCACCGGTGGCAAGGTCCCGTTCGAATCCTCCGTGATAGCTTACAATTAGCAGATCGACCTGCTCTTCATCCTTCAGCAGCTTAACCCATTTCCGGGCACTTTCCACCACATCCTCAAAATGCAGGGGAGCGATATGATCGGGATTTTCCCAATTAGGCACATAATGTGTGGTCAGGCCCAGAACGCCTACTTTGATGTCGCCAGCCATTCGTTTGATAAGATAAGGCTTCCCGAAGAAAGGCTCCCCTGTCCGTTTATCCGCAATGTTGGCCGCAAGCCACGGAAAATGCGATTCGTCAACCGCCTTGAGCAGCAGCTCCAGTCCGTAGTTAAACTCGTGGTTGCCGATCACCGCACAAGCGCACTGCAGCTCATTAAGTCCCAGGATCATCGGATGAACCGGCTCGCTGTCTATTCTTGCATGATAATAAGTGAGAGGGGTGCCCTGAACCAGATCTCCATTGTCGATATAAAGCGTGTTGGGATTGCGCTTCATTTCCTGTTTGATTAATGTGGACAATTTGGACAGACCGACGTTGGCATGAGAGTTGTCTGCGTACCGGATCGGATACGCGCTCCCGTGCACGTCGCTCGTTTCCAAAATCGTGATGACCACTTGACCGCTGCCTGTTTCCATTAGCATTCTCCGTTCTTTAACGTTAAAAAAAATTACAGACTTATTCTACCAAAATTCGCTATCGGTTTACAATTAATTCACTAGTATAATTTTACATATACGTGATATATTAAGTTTATTCTTTCATAAATATAGGGGGACTGATTGTGTTAAAAAAAGTTTACTTCCATTTCACTCGCCGTGGTTTTATCCATGGGCATCATGGCGGGCTGCGGCTCCAAGGCGGCTCCGCAAGAACCGGCCAAATCGGGCACAGATACCAAGCCGGCGGCTTCCGGTTATGTTCCGAAAGAATTGAAGGTACAGTTCGTTCCTTCGCAATCTGCGGAAACTTTGGAAGCCAAAGCAAAGCCGCTGGAAAAGCTGCTGTCGGATAAGCTGGGCATTCCGGTGAAAGTGACCGTATCCACAAACTACAATACGATTATTGAAGCTATGGCTTCCAAGCAGGTTGATGTCGGCTTCCTGCCGCCAACCGCCTACGTTTTGGCGAAAGAGAAGAAAGCTGCCGAGGTACTGCTTCAAGCTCAGCGTTTTGGTGTGAAACAGCCTGGCGGACAGCCTACAACAGAGCTGGTGGATTCGTACAAGTCGATGTTCATCGTTAAAGCGGATTCCAATATTAAAGATTTGAAGGATCTCAAAGGCAAGAAGGTGGCTTGGCAGGACGTGACATCTTCCGCAGGTTATGTATGGCCGGCGGCAGAGCTGAAGAAAGCAGGCGTCGACCCGGAGAAGGACGTTCAAGGAATTACGGTCAAAGGGCATGATAAAGGCGTGCTTGCGGTATTGAACGGAGATGTTGACGCGGCCGCGGTTTTCGAAGACGCCCGTAACACTGTGAAGAAGGATAAGCCGGACGTGTTCGACAAAACCAAAGTCCTTTATCTGACCCAGCCGATTCCTAACGATACGATCAGCGTTCGTTCCGACATGGACAAAGAGTGGATGACGAAGATCCAGAACGCCTTTATCGAAATCGGTAAATCCGAAGAAGGCAAGAAAATCGTAAGAGATGTTTACTCGCATGAAGGTTACGTGAAATCCGACGACAAGAACTTCGATATCGTCCGCGACTACGGCAAGCAAGTAGGCCAAAAGTAAAATCTTCGATGTAAAAAAAGGGGATGTTCCTAAAGCAGGCAGAAACTTGCTTTAGGATCGTCCATTTCTTTAATATTTGATTAAAGATTGAAAAAAAAGCAGCCGAGAAGGAGATGATCCTTGCTGGGCTGCTTTGCTCTTGTATAGAGAATTTTGAATTTCGGAGGCTGTGGAATAAAGTATCATTAGTGTGGGTTTTGAGCATCCGCTGTGCAGTGTCGCAACTCGCCGGGAGGAAAAATTAAATGGAAATCCTCAATCTAATTTGAGTTCGATAGGGTTAGAAATGCATTTAATTGAAAAAAAGTTCCATCAAAATCAGCGATTATTTTAATATTTGACCGGAATGGGTTGAATTAACGGCAGGTTTTCCATGATATGGTTAGGAAAGCAACTAAACAGGACAATTATCAGGATATTTCCCGTTAATCAAAGTAATCCAGCATGCCGCGGGGCAGCACATACCCTCTCCATTTCCCCGCAAAGCAGGGAGCAGCCAGCCTTGTAGATCACTTTTTTCAACATCAAGACCGCGTCGTTTTATGATCAATTCTTTAAAATGACGCTCTACATCTTTCGGCCGGATCGGCCCAGCCAAGTCCCACTCTCATCCCCCTCCATAAAAAACAGAAAACGTCTAGTTTCCACCTCGTCAGAATGGAACGGCACGTTATTCCTCACTTACCTTTGGTTAAAAGGTAAACGAATGAACAAGACAGGTCCCTGTCCTTTGAAATAGGTTTCTGTTTTTTTATTCATCCTAAGCGTGATTTGGTTCTTTCTTGCTAACTATCTCCTTCTTGAGCTCATCAGATGGTTCTTTTCATTTCCAGAAACAAACTTTTTTTACCTCAATTATGCGACAGATCGAGAGTGCTCGACCGTCGCGGCCAACACGCATGAATGAAAGCCTGAATAACGACCAGTTAAATAGTTACTTTCATGGGAAATAAAGTATTTGATTCCATAAACTTTGATATATACCATTTCATATAATCTAAGTATATTTAAATCGTCATCTGGATGATACATATTATAAGATGGAAAGAGGTACTACATTGTCCAGACTTTATCGCCATATCCGTCGTTATTTATCGCTGCTGATCTCCTCCACATTGGTTTTCAATCTTATTGCTGTAACCACAGCAACTGCAGCTCCTGGAGAATCCCAGCGAACTCCACAGAAAAAACACTCTTAATTCGGATATCGGTGAATTACCGAATAAGCTTCCCAAAACGAAACTTGAGTTAACCACCAAGCGCACGAAATATTCCACACGCTATCTCAATCCAGACGGAAGCTTTACGGAAGAAATCTTTAACCAACCTCAGTTCTATCAAGATGCTTCGGATAAAAAAAATGGAAGAAGATAGACAATAACCTTAAGGCAAGCACCAAAAAAAATCAGGAAACTTTGAAAATACAGCCAATAGTTTATCCGCAATGCTAGCCGATCAAGCAGGAAACGGTGATCTTGCCACGGTGGAAAACGAAGGTAAGAGCATTGCGCTTATCCCTGTGCAAGCTAACAAGGTCAAAGGTGCGGTAAAAGGAAACGAAGTCACCTACCCCGGCATATTGCTGATACCGATGCCCGCTATCGTATAAATGGCGATACCTTGAAGGAAGACTTGATTCTTCAACGCTATACTAAAAAACTCCTTTTCCTATGAACTTAAATTAAATGGGGTCAAAGCGAACGTAGAAAAAAGACGGCACCATTACCTTTCAAGATACAGACGGCAAAAAAGGCATGGTACTTTGAAAAAACCGTATATGACCGATGCGAACGGAAAATATTCGAACAAGGTAACCTTGGCTCTTCGTGAAGAATCCGGGAAAACGTTTGTAGATGTTGTAGCGGATCAGGCTTTTCTCCAAGACGCGGGTACGAAATACCCGGTGACGATTGATCCTTCGATTGATACTTGGGACGTTCAACGGGACAACTTTGTTTCGAGCGCCTTTCCAACCGATATATTTAACAACAACAACTACATGGGTACGGGAAATAACAGTTATTTCGGAACAACCCGCTCGCTTGTGCAATTCTATTTGCCGAGCCTGCCAAGTGACAGCAAAATTTCAAGCGCCAACTTTAACGCTTATGAAACCGAGCCGGATACTACGAGTGTTTCGATCGATCTGTATCGGGCGACGAGCAGTTGGCCCTCTTCCGTGACATGGAATACCCAGCCAACAATTGGAGCAACTCCGGAGTTTACATTAACGAACAATACCCCAAATACCTACTGGCAGTGGGATATCACGCAGCTTGCCAGGGACTGGTATAACGCTGTGCAGCCGAACTACGGATTTATGCTGAAACAGCAAAATGAAACCACGTCGCCTACCACGCATTTGCTACTGTAAACAGCGGAACTAACACGCCACGGTTAACCATCAACTATACGGTGGACGGAATCGGGTTGGAAAGTTACTGGAGCCTCACCAAGGACGGCGTCAATCCATCGAACGGGAATCTGGTTATACAGAAAAAACGATCTGTCCATTCCGGGACGTGGCGTACCGGTAAGCATGACCCGCACGTACAATAGCCGCAAATCTTCAGTACCCGGTATGTTCGGTTATGGATGGATCAGCAATGTGGAAGCGCGGCTCGTTGATGCGGGAAGCGGACCGATCACGTTCATTGATGAGGACAATACCCGCCACATCTTTGGCCAAAACGTTGGAGGAGGGTATGTCGCTGCAGGTGGAGATTATTTCACGCTGGTTAAAAAAATGCGGACGCCACCTACACCATCACGCAAACGGATGGCTCAAAGGTCAATTTCAATACGAGCGGTAAAATCAGTTCCATTGTAGATACGAATGGAAACATAACAACCTTAACGTATGATGCTTCCGGCAAGTTGACCACCATCAAGGACGCTTCGCTTCGTACCACCACCGTTGCCTATGGAACGAACGGGTATGTTTCTGCTATCACTGATCCGGCCAACCGCACGATAAGTTACGCGTATGATGCGGCCGGGAATTTGACGCAAGTAACGGATGCGGCCGGTATGATTACAACGCTTGCTTACGATGCCAACCACAAGCTGACCGGCACAACCAATTCCCGTAATATTACGGCAACTATCGGATATGATGCATCCAATCGGGTAACCAGCATCGGTCAACCGATTACGATCAATGGCATCGTTCAAACGAGCACGACCAGCTATTCTTACGACACCGTCAATATGGTTACGGCGGTCACGGACGGAGAAGGCAAACGCGTGGACTATACTTATAGCCCAAATGGCAATGTAGTCCAGGTAACGGAAAATCCGCTCGATGCGGCTAACAAGGCCATCACCACATTTGCATATGATAACAACAATAACTTGACGCAAGTACAGGATCCGAACACAAACAAGGTGGGCGGTACAGACAAGTACGTGTATACGTATGATGCGAACGGGAATATCACCGCGAAGCAGCTTCCCGGAAGCCAAACTTCCTACAACACGTACGATAACAAAAAATAATCTAACGAAAACACAGGACTTTAACAGCAGTATCAGCTCGTTTGATTATGACGCGAAAAAAATAATCAAACGCAATCTACAGATCCTAACGTTCAAACCTCGGCAAGTGCTTATGGACCCACAGGAAATTTATTGTATACCACTCATCCGATGTCCGCAGCGGATAATCTCATTTTAAATTCAGGATTTGAGAAGGATTCAACAGCCAAAAAAAACTGGCCGGATAACTGGTCCCAAATCGTGGAAACCGGTAAAACTGCAACGTATGCCTGGTCTTCGACAGCTAAATTTGGTTCAAAAGCGATCAGTATTTCGAACCCTACAGGTTGGGCCATCGCGGTTTGTGATCAACAGATTCCTCATGTGGCCGGAAATAAATACATTTTAAGCGGTTATGTCAAAACGACGGATACGACCAATACAGGATGCCAAATTAGCAGCAACGTCCTATGGCTATGACGCTGTCGGTAATCGGACGACCGTCACCGATGCAAAGAATAATGTAACAA
>BBFE01000043.1 GCA_001313085.1 Paenibacillus sp. JCM 18996
AATAACAAAAGGAATCTGCAGAGCTGAACACTAATCTAGTGTTCGGCTTTTTCTAATTCACCAATCTGGAGGACATTAGTTATGAACGAATATCATCCTTCCCAAATCAAATCACTCCTAGCCTATTATATCTGCACATTCCCATCCGAGTGGAGATACAACGTCTTCAAATGAAGACATTGAAATAACAAATCGTCTTGTAGAAGCAGGTAATATTGTTGGAATCCAGCTATTGGACCATGTCATTCTTGGTGGACACCGCTTCTATACATTTAAGGAAAATGGATTAATGTAATTAAGGGAGGGTAAAAGCATGTTAGCATCTCTTAAAGCAAATGTTTTCGTAGAAACAGAAGGGCTTGCACATGATCAATGGCTGAAATACCGGCGCAAAGGGATTGGTGGTTCCGATATCGCAGGGATATGTGGATTATCCAAATGGAAAAGGCCTATACATGTATTTTTAGAGAAAATAGGGCAAGCTCCAATAGAATCGCCAAGTGAAGCTGCTGAATGGGGTAATTTACTTGAACCTTTGATTGCTGATAAATTTGGACGGAATCATACGGAATGGGCTATTACAGAGAAGAAGGTTATCTATTCGCATCCTAAATATGAATGGGCTTTGGGTAATTTGGATCGTATGATTATTTGTCCGGATCGCGGCCGCGGCATCTTAGAAATCAAAACCGCTAGCGAGTATTTAAAACATGAATGGGATGATGGCAATATTCCAGATTATTATTTCGTCCAACTTCAATGGTATATGTTCGTAACAGGATTGGAGTGGGGGTATTTTGCAACATTAATTGGTGGGAATAAATATCGGGAATATGAAGTATATCGTGATGATGAACTCATAGAACAGCTTCAGCGATTAGCTAGTGACTTATGGTACAACCATATCATACCTCGTGAATCACCACCATTTGACGGTTCAGATGCCTCTACAAATTTATTGAATCGCTTATATCCCAATGCAGTAGCATCGAGTATCGAATTAGAGGATGTCGAGTTGATCGAAAGATATTTGGATAAAAAGCAACGAATCAAGGACTTAGAAGAAGAGTTTTCTGAGGTTGAGAACCTAATCAAGGCGATGCTTGGTAATCATGAAGTTGGTCTATGTAGCAGTTACCGAGTGAAGTGGGATAATCGCAGTAGAACCGGAGTGGACAGCAGGTTGTTGAAAGAGCGATATCCGGACGTTTACCAAGAATGTCTTAAGCTTACGAAGTTTCGGCAGCTCAGCGTTAAAAAAGGAGGTTAATTCAAATGAGTGATCAAAAGCAATCCTTGTTCGAACGCCTTAATGCCCCTTTTCCATATTCGGAGTATCGCTATGACAGCTTTGGGGATCACTGCTATATCAGTGGTCAAGCTGTTACGGAACGTATAAACAAAGTGCTCGGGGTAGTTTTTGGAAGTGTCGTGGACTACATGATACGGAGAAAATCATCATGATCCGAATGGGAAGAACCCTCGAGTTAAAATTTATGTGGAATTCAGCTTCTATAATCAAGAGATAAGAGAATGGATCAACTTCACTGATGTTGGAAGCGAGCAAATCAAGCCAGGCATGAATGAAGGTGACGCAACAAAATCGGCCATAACCGATGGGATGAAAAAAAAGTGTTCCAGCCGAATAGGTGTTGCGAGCGATCTGTACAAGGGATTGATCACATGGGACAAGCAGAAGCAACAGGTAATCGTTCCGGATGTTTATAAAGCTTATTATGAGAAAATGGGATGGGAAAAAAGATAAAGAAGCTGATGCACAACAACAATTTGAAAAAAACAAAACGAACAGTAGTAGGAAAAAAACGATCTAGCACAAAAAATTGAAAAGGCAAAAGCACTCCAATCCAGACGCAGATCAAATCATTATGGCAGGATTTAGCCGGTAATCTGGAAGGCTTCGATGAATGGTATAAAAAAAAGAAACAAGAGGAGAAGGCTACGGATCAGCAAATCCTAAGTTTGTTGAAAAAAGAAGCTTGCTGAAAAGAAAGGTGCGGCAATTGCATAGATTCACTAAAATGAAAACGGCCTCCTAATGGGATGGCCGTTTTGTATTTGAAATAAATTTCACCGGAAATACAGTCTGATAAAAAGTTTTTTTTACAAAATCAAGTTTGGCATCTCTTTGAGATGATGGATGAGGCTAAAAGATGGAGGGCGATCGTTGTATGTTTAAAGAATTTGTTGATTTAGTAGCCTTTATTGTTACAGAGCCAATAAAAGTAGCTAGTGAAATAATTAGTGATCTTAGTGATGCAGTGGATAAAACAATCCGCGCCAAAAGTAGTGGAACCGTTCAAACGAATAACTTCGACAGTTCATATCATGAGCCTGGGTTCGGCACTATCATCTATTGTGAGATATTATTCGGAGGTGCCGAGCATTCAGGAATTTATGTTGGTAATAGAAAAGCTATAGCATTAGATGGTAATGGAGAAGTCGTTCAGGTTAGTCTTGAGGAGTTTACAAATAATCTCACCACGACAAATCAAGACATCTATATTCCTTTTTTTTGCAACATTTCAAATATGCCGGTAAAATTCCCAAGTGCAGCAAACAGGGCTTTGTCTATGATAGGAGAAAAAAAGAGATTATCATATACTGCTGGATAACTGCCATCAATTTGTTGCTGGCTGTTTAACCGACAGTTTTGAGAATCCCTTTAATTTCTTATGGATGTTAAAGGATTTAGTAGAGAAAGAGCATGGAGAAAGAATAGTTTGGAAGCAATGGGACTGGAGAAATTAAGTATGGAGAAATAATATTACAAGCTACATTAGTAATTTAACTTATTTTCCGGAAGAGCCTGAATAACCTCTTCTTCTTTTTTTTATAAAACTTGATTGCTCAACTGCTTTTTTTAATCTTTTTTATATGTATTAATCGTAATCCTAAATAATCAATAACGATGAAACAAGAGCAACAATAAAGTAAAATAATGAAAGGTTGGTGTGTAAATGTTTCATGATTATGGAGATATTCTAACGGTTGAAGAAATAATGGAAGCCTTGCAAATTGGACGAAATACGGCTTATCGATTACTTTCTACTGAGCAAATCAAATCGATCAAAGTTGGTAGAAAATATCGCATTCCTCGTGAATTTCTGATTGAGTATATCATTCATAAATTTAGGTGAGGCTTTATGGTAGTTAAAAGTTTGGTTGGTTAGGAAAAAAAAGGAGATAAATAAGACGTGGATCATAAATTTCAAGATTTGATATTTAGTGCATTTGGCTTTGAATTTGAAGTGAATTCTAATGATGAGATGAATTATAATGTAATATTGGATTCCGTCAGAATAAAAAAATCAAATTTAGTTAAGCCAGACTTCGAATCTGATATTGATAAAGAAACTTTAAAGCAATTGATGTCGGAAACAAAATACGAAATGAATTCAGTATTGACTACCAAACATGAACAACTAGAATTATCAATTTTTTTCTGACCTCCTCGGCGTTAATTACCATGAGTTGTTACACTGTATTAAAAAAAAGAGCGCTTCACGAAATCTATGACGAGGTCTCACAAATATCCTTTGACGAGATGGAAGTATATAACCATCTAAGACGAAATGAGGATGATTACTATGAGGTTTTTGAGGCTATTGATGAATTAATTCAGTCAGAGTATTTTAAAGATATTAACGACTTTATTCAATTTTATGGAAGTGACTCCATTCTTAATTTATTTTCAGATGATGGGATTAAAAAAAATTTTGAGCAAATTTTCATCCGAAAAAAGTTTATGCCGAAGAATTTGGAATTGAATATAGTGCCTTTAATGAACAGAATGCAAATGGACTTGAAAAAAAATCAACTGGAGATTGCACTGATTAACGCATTATTTAAAAAAAAGTGTACCCAAAACCTCCAAAGAACTTTGATAAACAGGCTGCGAACATCAAATTATCTAAATTTAATGAGGCAGTGACTAACTGGCACATTACTTCGCGACAATTAGGGTCTTTTTTTTATAGAGTTATTTTCCCCCTATATTTATGGCTTGAAGATTTGACTCTGAACACTCAGCCTGAACGTATTAAAGATTTTAATTCTTATTATGAGCAAATGGTAGATACACTTTGGCCTTGGTAGATTATTTAAAAGGTATGGGTGAGAATTATAATCCATCTAACGATTTACTTATGTATGAGGAAAAAAAACTAATGCTTTGTTGTTACTAGAGGTATGTTTGAATAACTACAACTTAAATGGGTGTAATGTTATTGAGGCATCCGATATGAAAGCATTGGCCTTTTTTAACTTTATTCAACGATATTGATTTAAAAAAGGATGTTAATTCAAGCTTTATTTAATGAAAAAGGCAAAGAGGTTTTCGATGCAGGTTGGACAAATGGCTTAAGTTATTACTTTCTTATTTTCTTCGGATATGTACCCTTCCTAAAGCAATTTATTAAAGCTGAGCTGTTAAACCGAGTGAATGAAGATGTTTATCAAGGTATTCTCGACAGTAAGCCCTTTAGTCTTAGAGAGAAGGAATTGCTTGTTGGTCTATATAATAAAGCATTTATTTATTCTGCGCTTAAGTCGCGAGAAAAGTATTCAGATGAAGGTAGTAGTAGAATGGATATGGAAGAAGAGGAAGATGGGAAAATTCCTTCGTGTTATGACATTTCTAGTTTTCAATCAATGGTCCTTCAGTTCCAAGACACAGAACTTAGAGATAGCACAGTCGCTTTTTTTTAAAGAACTATACTCTAAGGTTTATAGTGTGAAAATAGAGTGGAAAAAATAAAATGCCACCTGAGTTGATTATGAATTCCTTTCAAAAAATACTGTAGAACTAACAGAGAATCTTTAATGGATGATGCTGTTGAAGTGATAACTGGATTTTACTTCGGAATTGCAGATAAATTTCGTGAAGGAATGGGTATTAATTCCTCTACACCGCCTGAAAAGGAGGAAACACAAGGACTGAACGATGTAATCAAAGTCTTTAAAACTTATTTTAAGAGCATAGATAACGAAGAAAAAAAATTGAAAAAAAAGACTTTCATAAATTTTTTGCTACGGTTAAACCTTTGTTGCATAAGTTTATAGGTAATATTCGAGAATAAATAAATAATGTGAAAAAAAATGGTAAAGTCCACTCTTGTGTAGAGTGGACTTTACCATTTTTTTGATTGGTTTATTCTGTTCTTAGAGGTACTTAGCAACCTCATGTAGGATGCAAAATGAAGCGCAAAAAAAACAGAGGAGTTGTAACAAATGGACAGAAGCAAATTTGAACATGAAGTATTGAAACGCATGAAGAAGATGAATAACGGAAACACGGATATTCAATTTCTTTCCTGGGAAAATGGTGAATCAAAGGCCAGCATTGGCAATTGCGAGTTGGAACCATACACTCTATTAGTATTCTATGCAAATGACTTAATGAAACGGTGTTGCGGACGAATTGCAGATCGTAAAGTTGATATGTGCTCTGACGTTTTGTTAGTAGATGCAAAAAAAATGCGGGTCATTATTGATCGTAGGATTGAGAATGGGGAATTTATTTTCGTAGAGAACGGTGATCAATGTAACACTTATACCGCGGAAGTGTCTGAGGCAAATGGGAAGGAATATGGGAAAATATTTGTCCTATATGAAGACAATGAGATCTGCCAACTTATTTTGTTCGATAGCATGCTGCATAAAAAAATTTACTGTAATTGTTGTAAAAAAATGAAACAAATCGGGAGATGCTGCGAAATATTGCTTTTAGCTACATCATAAACCTTTTCACAGAACTTTCTGAATACGTAAATTGATTTTTTTAGGCAAAGGAGTACCACCTATGGAAATCAATAATGAGTTACTTGCGGAATTTTTTAAAGAAATATATTGCTGATTCTGATATTGGGGAAAATTTAAGTCATACAACAGCAGAAAAAAAGTGCCAAATTCGAAAATACTGACTGTATTGAATGCAATGAGACGATTACAATCACTCGACCCGTAACCCAGCCTTCACCAGGCCTTTTCAGTGAATATCTAATTGATGACGAAAAGGATGGAAGGGAAGGTATAGATGACTCGTTTGCAGTGTCATCTATACCTCCTAAACTATGGTCAGAAGATGTAGCTGAACTTGAAGATAGGCTTATTGCGGAACAGGTGAAGCAGACTTCCGATGTTAAAAGCAACGATAAAAGCAAAAAAAACATCAAAGGATGCGAAGGTGCGCTCAAAAGACATCGACTTTATAGTGTATAAGCGTACTTTAGAAAAGCTTGTCCTTAGAAGCTGTGAGCAAAAAAGTCTTATCTTATAACAATAGTATGGGTTGTTTTGATGTTTTGAGTGACATTGGCTTACGAACATTGATTCGAAGTGGCTGGCCACCTGAGGTTGAACGACTTCTCACGAAATATAAGGTTGATGACATAGTGGACCGGATAAAGACCGCAGCTGAAATACAAACGTCACCATCCGAGTTTGACTCTTTAAGCGATTTTATTAATTTTTGATAATGTGGTGCTTCAAGTATCAAATAATAAAGTTCATAAGCATTCCCCTAAGTTTAAGTTTGCAAGCTATTTAAATGCCAGTTATATAAGCGGTGGTAGTGAAAATAATGCACCTAATTTTTTTTCAAATGATAAGTAGAGTTTCAGATAATAACATCGAAAAAAATAATGCTAATCCAGGAGATCATGGGGTACATTTTTTTTCAAACTACTTTAATGCAAAAAAAATGGTTTATTTTTTTTGTAGGAAAGCCGAACAGTGGTAAGTCTACTCTGCTTGATCTTATAACTGAGATTGTTGGAAAGAAATACACTAGTGCAGTACCACTTCACAAATTACATGAAAGGTTTGCGGTTGCGAATCTATTTGGTAAAAAAAAGTTAAACGTATCGGGAGAGCTGAACGATAGTGAAATAAAAGATAATAGTATGATAAAGATTTTAACCGGGGGTGGTGATGAAGTAGCCGCGGAGTTTAAAGGTCAGGATTTTTTTCTTTTTTTACGTGCAAGGCGAAATTGTTGTTTTGCGGAAATGGAGTTCCGCAATTAAGTAGATTAGATAATACAACAGCGTTCTTCGACAGATTAATTTTTTGTTTGCTTCAATCATAGTATAAGTGCAGATCAGAGGGACTTAAACCTTAGAGAAAAAACTTATCGCTGAAAAAAAACTATATTGTTAGCTGGGCCGTCGATGGGTTGAGACGTTTGATAAAAAAACAATTTTATATTTACAGAATGCGAGGAATCTAGACTATTCAAGAAACAATTTGTTCAGGAAATGAACAATGTACGTGAATTCATAAATGAGACCTGTTTTATAGATGTTAATAACCCAAATATTAGGGTTCATAAACGCGACATTTTTTTGCGGCTTATTTGAAGTTTTGCAGGGACAATTGCAAAAGAGCTTTAAGCAGAAAAGAGTTTTTTTCACCGAGATAACCAATCTTGGGTTTACTGCTTCCAAAAAAAACATTTCGAATGAATGGTTCAACCCCATTAGATGGTTATATAGGACTTGAATTAAATAAGGAGTATCAAAAAAAATATTTATTAAAAGGTTTAATTATTTGCCTACGTTTTCTACGGCTATAGTAGTTGTCTTGATATGCCTAGTGTTTTATAGAGGCTATAACGTAGATTCAAATGTCTACAGCAGCCAACACCTTTTCTACATCAATTAGGCTTGATAAAAAAATCAAGGAGGTAAACATATGCAGCCTATAAATGAATTACTTACTATTGATGAAGCCCGGACGTACCTTCGAGTAGGGAAGAACACGATGTATAGTCTTATTAAGAAACACTCTGATTTCCCGGCTATCCGCTTAGGAAATCAAATACGTATACCATTAAATGCTTTGCTTATATGGACAGAAAATCAATTGAAAATAACAACTAACATTGAATCTATAAGAGTGGAGGAATCAAGGTATGAAGAAAAGCGGTAAATATTTCAACGTCGAGAGGCTTTTCGTTTTAGGAGAATACATTTCATATGACGGTATGTCATTCAAAAGAAACGCAACAAAAGCGGAAAATTATAGCAGTGCGGCCTCAAGATTAGGATATATAGAAGCAAGAAAAAAGGTTAAGAGAGATAAGAAAACAAAATAACCTTAAATATAGGATGAAAGAATATAGAATTAAGGAGCGACTACTTTATTCTTGCTAATAATTGTGTTGTTGTTTAGTTTAGGACAGCATAGCATTATTAGCAATAAAAGCATATCGATATTAATTTTGAGTCCGTATTTTAAAGCTTTATGCCTATATATTATATCTCAGTATAGTTATGTGTTGGAGGATGCCATTTGGGTATCCTCCATCTTTAAGAAAGGATGCTGATTATGGCGGGTAGTATTCAAAAGGTCGGGGCCAAGTTTAGAGTTACCTTGGAACTTGGTACTGACAACAACGGGAAAAGAGTTCGTAAGTATTTGACGGCTTCCTCTGAGTCTGAGGCCAAGAAACTCCTTAATGAATTTGAGTACAATCAACAACGAAACTTACTGGTTCAATCGAGCAGTATGTTGCTTTCAGAGTTCTTGAATCATTGGATGGAAAACTATGTGAAGTATAATTGCGAAGAAACCACAGTTTATGGTTACCGTAATATACTTAGACACGTTGATTCTTGCATAGGGCGCATCGAGTTGCAAAAGTTGCAGTCAATGCATATCCAGCAATATTACAAGCATCTCCTGGATGAGAAAGGACTGTCCCCTAATACTGTACACAGGCATCATGCCGTTTTACGTAAGGCAATTGATTTTGCACTTAAGCAGCAATTGGTTTACCGAAATGTTGCTGATGCCGTTTCTCTGCCGCGAAAAAAGAAGTTTACAGGCAAAACGTATACTAGGGAACAGTTAAACATATTGCTAGATAGGGTGAAGGAGACAAAGTTGGAATTGCCAGTATATCTTGCAGGGTATTTAGGCCTGAGAAGGGAAGAAATAACGGGTTTAAAGTGGGGTTGCATAGATTTTGAAGAGCGAATTTTATATGTGCGAGAAGTGAGGACAAGTGCAGGAGACAAGGTTGTAGTCAAAACCCCAAAAAACCGAAAAGAGTAGGAGATCACTATACATCGTTGATGAGTTATACGAACTCCTTTTAAAACATAGAGAACATCAAAAAAAGAGTGTAAGAAACTTCTCGGTGATGAATACGAAGACTCAGGGTATGTATTCGTACGTGATGATGGAAAACCATACCGGGTAAATTCCGTAACGGAACGTTTTAAGGAATTCCTTGAAAAGCAGAACCTGCCTAAAATCCGCCTGCACGATCTGAGGCATACTTTTAGTAGTATTCTCTACGACGAGGGAGTAGATTTAAAAGCGATCTCAGAGGCATTAGGACATTCGGATATAGGTACTACAAATAGAATCTATACCCATTTATTTGATGAAACACATAAAAAAATACCGTTAGTGCTATGAGCAAAGCCTTAAGAAATATGTAAGTCTCTTCTGCATCTAATCGAGAGAATTGGAGCCTCGCAAGGCTCCTTTAATTTTACTAGTATGCCTCTAGTAATGTTCGCTGTATGTAACGAGCATGCCAAAAAAGCATGCTTTTTTTGGCATGGTTCAAAGTGGTTTGATTTTATGTGCAAAACATCATTAATTTACTTTTGGCATGTGCCGAGGTAAATATAGATTTTTTTTGGCACAAATAATCTAGGAGGTAGTATATATGAAGATAGGATACGGACGGGTATCGGCAAGGGATCAAAATCCAGAAAGACAACTTGTGAAGTTTCGGGAGGTGGGGATCGACGAGAGGTATATTTTTTTGTGGATAAACAAAGTGGCAAGGATTTTAACCGACCACGTTATCAGGCCATGCGTTTGATGATTAGGGAATGCGACTTAGTTTACATCGATGCGCTGGATCGATTGGGACGAGATTATGACGGAATTATAGCTGAGTGGAAATACATTACAAGAGAATTGAAAGCGGATATCGTTTGTTTGGATAACGAAACGTTATTTGATTCCCGGAAGTTTCGGACAATGGGCGACTTCGGAAAGGTAATGGAAGATCAGTTTTTTAAGCTTGCTTGCTTATGTTGCTGAGCAGGAGAGGAAAAAGAATCGCCAACGGCAGGCTGAGGGTATCGAGGTTGCGAAGGCAACCGGCATTATATTAGGCCGACCTAGGGTAGAGATTGATGAAGCATTTATTCAGGTTTATAAACAATGGAAATCTGGGGGAATTACAGCCACTAATGCTATGTTCCAGATAGGAATGAAGCATAGAACATTCTATCGACGAGTAAGGGAGTACGAGAAGTTACTATACAATAATTAATACAAGTGGAAGAATTTGTGTGGAGTGCCTTTTATTAAACTATATATTGGTACAAGTTTAATCCTTACATTTCCCCCGAGTGAAATATTGAAATTTAATTTCTGTTTAAGATACACATTTTGGTATAATAATAGATATATATGGCTTATCTTGGAGGATACTATGAATATTAGCTCCCTTCGTATAAAAAATTTTAAGAAGTTCAGTAGTTTTGGTTTAAATTTTCCTGGGGGATTTACTCTTATTATTGGCGAGAATGGGTCAGGCAAGACTTCATTACTCGAAGCTATCTGTGTGGGCTTGGGGGAATTTCTTGCAGGAGTAGATGGAGTCAAACCAAAACGCTCCATTCGCAATGAAGAAGTCAGACTTGAAGTAAGTCGCACTGGACAGGGTAGTATTGAATACCTCCCTCAGTTTTCCATAGAGGTAGATTGCAAAGCGACCCTTGTGACTGCGGTGGAGGGAAATCCTCACGAAGAGTTTCATTGGATACGGTATAAAGAGTCTTTTGATGGCCGCACCCGGAGGCAGGGGGACGATATTTCTCTGATTGCAAGGAAGATTCAGAGAAATCAAGCTAATTCAGAGAACTTGCCGTTGATATCTTACCAATCAGCGGGGAGATTGTTTTCACAAAAGCGGGAAAGATGGGTTAATCCTTTTAAAGAGGAAAAGACATCTCGGTTTGTGGGATATATAGGGTGTCTAGAAGAGGAATCGGATACAAAGCTTATGACTCACTGGTTTCGCCGTATGAAAGGTTTAGAAATGCAGGAGGGAGTTAAGATTGCTGAATATCAAGCAGTCCTATCTGCTGTGGATAGATTTATGACTGAGATGGAAGGTGAACATTGGGGAGGTATCGATTTCGATTTCTTTTTTTGGAAGAAATAATTATTAGATTGGATGACGAATGGTTACCGATCCGAATGTTGAGTGCTGGTTATCGAGGATTGATAGGAATGGTGACTGATCTTGCTTATCGTAGTTCTGTGCTGAATCCACATTTACTTGAACGAAGTATTACCGAGACAAACGGTATTGTACTCATAGACGAATTAGACCTTCACTTGCATCCAAGGTGGCAATGGCGTGTGATTGATGCATTGCGTGCTACGTTTCCACGTATTCAGTTTATCGCTACTACTCATGCTCCCATATTGATTGCATCTTGTATCCATGGGCATATAGTGAACTTGGGGTCAGATAAGTTGGATAATGCACCATACGGTTGGCGTATAGAGGATGTTCTCCGTGAATGGATGGGTACAGAAGTTCGTGATCCGGAAATTGAGCGTGATATTGATGAGCTAAGGAATTTATTTACCAAAAAAAAGCTTCATCACGAGCTAAACCAGGATGATAAGGATCGGATCAATAATTTAACAATGAAGCTTAATCAGATACTTCCCGAGTCAGATCCAGTAATAACGTTAACTAAGCTAGAATCATTAAAAAAGTAACCTATAGGGGAAATATCATGAGGAAAGTGACTAGAGGGGCAGTTCCTGCTGTTCTTACAAGAAATGGAGCACGATGGACTGCAGGGCTTCTTACTATTATTGCTACGAATGGAAGATTTGATAAAGCTGCAAGGAAGTATATAAACCAAAGTCGCTATAACCATCCACATATTAGAACGGCATTGGAAAATATGTACGGTAATTATTGCTGTTACTGCGAGTCTGACTACAGAAAAAACTGGATATTCTCGAATTGACCATAGAGAGCCTGCGGCTATATTCCATAACCAAAGTTTTAATTGGCACAATTTGCATCTTAGCTGTGAATTATGTAATGGGGAGAAAGGTGATCAATGGGATGGTACGAATTCAATTCTTGACCCAGTCAACGATGACCCGCAACTGCACCTGCGGCCCAATGTTATATCAGGCGAAATAGAAGCACTTACGGCTAGGGGAACAACCACGATAGATCACACTAAACTCTGCCGTGATTCGATTGTTACGGCTCGAAGACGTATTGCGGATGGCTTTAGGGATTTAATTTTATTAGCGCATCTGCAAAATAATACGGCTTTAAAAAAAGAAACTTCTGCAAGATATCAATCAGCAACTCCAACCTGACCCAGTCACCGGGTTGATCGATACAGAATATACGTTATTACTGAAGGAGTTAATCCGCGTTTATGGAGGATATCTTCAATAAAAGTATTGTTTACTGCCAATTTTAATGTTGGAATTTTTTTTGATTGGAATCCAGAACGCAGGGTTGAAAAAAGTCAAAAAACATGAAATTTGTTGACGTTTCCTCGGCGCATCACAACATCCCAATTAGGGTTACCACAATATAAGATAACATTCACCGTTTTTTTTCAAAAAAACTCCTGTCCAAAATCTGTAGACGAATTGTAGACAAAAGCTTTAAAACAGAAAAAATCAATAATAAAATGAATTAATACAAAAAAAAACACATTAAACATCACGAACCCTTATAAAATAAGCTTTCTTGGCATTGATTAATTCAATTAAAATCAAAATAAAAAAATCGGGGATAACAGTTCAAATCCCCTCGCCTCCATCATGAAAAAAAACCCGACAGCGTGAGGTCGGGTTTTTTGCTATGCCTTTTTATCGATGCAATGCTCTCGGATGATCGCAGAGAGTTCTTGAAAGGAATATTTATGATTAACCATATCCACGGTCAGATCTTCGGCAGCTTTTTTGGTCCATAACAAAACCGTATCCGTTCAACTGCAGGAAGATTGCAAGAGCAGTAAAAGCAGTTCTCTTGTTAGCATTTTGGAATGGATGATTCTGTCCTAACGATTCAAAAAAAGAGCGGCGGCTTTTTCGAATAAGGTTGGGTAGACATCTTCGCCAAAGGCCCAAGAGCGGGGACGCAGAATGGCTGATTCCAACAAGCCGCTGTCTTTGACGCCAATGTGTTCTCCAGGACTATATTTTTGGATAACAGCTACATTGATTGCAATAACCTCTTGAACAGACAAATAGCGCAATTCCATTTTAACGGTCCTTAAGGCTTTTAGAGTAACGTCATATCGTTCCATGACCTGTGAAAGGGTCTCTAAGAAGTCGGGGCCGATACCAGCAGGCATTTCGACTTTATTTGCTTTGCGAATAATGATTTCTCCATCTGATTCTTTTACATCAATATGCACCGTATCGCCAAGTTCAAGACCAATTTGCTTCAATGCTTCGGTCATCGTAATGCCAAGGCTGTTACCGAACTTTGTAACCTTACGCTCCATATGCATCACCTTGCCCATTCTATTCCCTCCTCACTATACTATTCAACTGTTATAACAATTATACATTCAATTTTTTTTAAAATAATAAAGCTTGTTGGTACGGATGCCGCATCAGAGGCCTTGCACCTTTCACATCATAGTCAAAAAAAGCTGCAATTATAGTTATCCAAATATTGGGATTGCCATTCCCTGCGCAGATTTGAGAACAGATATCGGCAAGTACCGGATTTACAGACATGGAGAATTAGTCGAGGATGGCACCGATATTGTTACTATTGGGAAGATGATATGGTTGCTTTTCTTCTCGGCTGCAGCTTTACCTTTGAGCATCCTTTAATGAATAACGGGATCTCTATCCGTCATATAAAGCAAAATTGTAATGTGCCTATGTATAAGACCAACATTCCATGTGTGAAAGCCGGAAGATTCGAAGGACCCTCTCGTTGATGTATAATAGACACTATAGATAGTCGAGGATGGCACCTATTCGACTACTGCTAAAACTTTCTACCAATGAACAAAGCGAGGTATTTCCGTTTTGAGTCCCATACTAGTTAAACGTGTATACGATATTGTTGATGTGACGGACGGTAAACGTATTCTGGTTGACAGATTATGCCAAGAGGGCTGACTAAAAAAAACAAGCGGCGGTAGATGTATGGTTAAAAGAAATTGCGCCCAGTCATGAATTGAGAAAATGGTTCCATCAGCAGCAGAGCAGTTCGATGAGTTTAAGCATGCTTACCTGAAGGAATTGCAGCAGGACGTTAATAAAGTGAATGCTTTGAACCAGATTAAAGATTGGGCAGAAACAGAAACGGTGACCCTCGTCTACGCCGCAAAGGATGAACATCGTAATCAATCCATAATCCTGCGGGAATTTATCGAAAATATGTAATTGAGTGCCTGCTTCGTTGAGGACAAGCTATAATTAATGAGCTTGGCCATTCACGCGGCAGGCTCTTTTTTTGCATTATTTAATTCTTGCTTTACAACGTAACAATGTTATGTTACATTGATCGTGTAAAGGAGGCATGCAAGTTGGATGAAGAACTGATCTCCAAAAAAAGAACTGTTAGAGCTGACGGGCATCTCATACGGTCAACTATACCGGTGGAAACGCAAAAATCTCGTGCCGGAAGAGTGGTTTATCCGCAAATCGGCCTTTACCGGACAGGAGACGTTTTTTTCCTAAAGAGCAGATGCTGGCCAGAATCGATAAAATTGTAAATATGAAAGAGGATTTATCGTTAGATGAATTGGCTGATATGTTTTCCCCTGTGCCGGCGGACCTTTCTATCAATAAAAATGAATTGGTAAAACGCAACATTGTTTCGAAGATTTCCGCAAATTATGTGGAAACTTACTTTGGCGACTCGGATATGTATACTTTTGAACAGACATTGTCCCTTTACATCCTGGATCACTGCCTCCACACAGGCGAGATGAATTTAGATGAAGGAAAATATATGCTTCAGACGTTCATGGACTATTACAAAAAAGATCGAAGGAAAGAATTACGATTTGATGATGATCCGCAAGATGGGTGTTGCCGCTTTTTTTGCTCGTTTCGACGGGCAGCGAAGTTTATTTTGACAGTGACGTAAAAAAAATCATTCTGCGGGTGAATGTAGCCAAAAGCATCGAAGAACTGAAGATGAAATTAACAGCGGTGTAAAGGAGAGGGGGAGACCGATGGATAAAGAAAGCAGCCGCAATCTGATCTTGTCAGGCATTGGATCTACAAACGGAGGAACATTCCGTACAGCCAAAATTGAGGGAATCGGAAAAGTGGACGGTGATCTCCTTTGTTCGGATTTCATTATTAGTGGTAAGGCGGATGTACATGGAGATATCCAGGCGCAGACTGCAGAGATAAACGGAACAGCTGCTATAGATGGAAACGTGAATGCCCAGCAGCTTCAAATTCATGGAAATATTACCGTAAGAGGGCATTTAATCGGAGAAAATATTCAATTAAACGGAATGGCCTCAGTCCGAGGCAACTGTGAAGCGGAGAGATTCGATGCCAAGGGAAGACTTCAAATGGGTCATTTGAATGCGGGAGCCGTTCGAATTACACTGCATGGGAGCAGCACCATTGCTGAAATCGGCGGGGAGCATATACAAATCCGGAAGCAGCCGGGCATTGATTTTGCCAAATGGTTGAAGGCGCTCCCTCTCCCGTTTGGCAACAGGTTAACAGCCCATATTATCGAAGGCGACAGCGTATACGTGGAATATACGACAGCGGAAGTTGTACGGGGAAATGACGTCGTTATCGGGCCTGGCTGTGAGATAGGTATGGTTGAATACAGGACGAAGTTTGATCAAGACAAAGGGTCAAAAGTGAGGAATCTGGAGCAGATGTAAGACACGGGAGAAGGGAGCCAATATAATGGAGGATTCTACAAAAGGCAAATTGACCAAAGGTAATTTATCGATCACCGGGAGCTCGTCTGCAGCGGGAGCACTTACGATAAAGTCCATATAGTCGGGGAAGGGACGGTCGACGGCGATGTGGAATGCAGCTGGCTGAAATGCATAGGCACTTTGGATGTAGACGGCAGTATGAAATCCGATCGGCTTCAGGTAATGGGAACTTGTTCATTCTCAAAAGATGTGCAGACGGAGTTTATGAAAGTCTCAGGTACCGTGAGCGTAGGCGGCGACGTGAGATTGAAGGAACTGCGCTGCTCGGGAACTATTGAAACGCAGGGTAATCTGTACGGCGAACATCTGAAGTTGAATGGGCAGCTGAGTACGCTAGGCGACTGTGAAGCTGAAATTTTTTACGGCCAAGGCGATATTTGAAATCGGAGGACTGCTGAACGCGGGACAATTGGACATCAAGCTGTACGGGGATTGCCGGGCTAAAGAAATCGGCGGCGAGAAAATAAGGATCAACAGAGGAAGCGTACTCCATTTTTTTCAGTTTCTTTTTTTTCAAACCGTCTGCTCGTGCCAGTCTATCCGCTTCTATTATTGAGGGAGATGAAATTTTCCTAGAGCATACGCAAGCTGAAGTGGTCCGGGGCAATCATGTTATCATTGGGCCTGGATGCGATATTGAGCTGGTGGAATATAAAGAATATTTTAAACAATCGAGAAATGCTATCGTACACGACAGCCGTAAGGTATGATTTGTCATGTAGAAAAAAGATTAAGGAGAGGAATCACGTAAATGAATACCAAACAAAGTAATTTGAAGCTGGTGTTAGCCGGTCTGCTGCTGGGCATTTTAATGGCGTCGATGGATAATACTATTGTCGCTACCGCTATGGGAACTATAGTCGGGGAGCTTGGAGGACTCGACAAGTTTGTATGGGTCACCTCCGCTTATATGGTGGCTGAAATGGCGGGAATGCCGATTTTTTGGCAAGCTGTCGGATATGTTCGGACGTAAAAAAAGTTTTTTTATATTCGGCTTGATTGTGTTTCTATTTGGATCCATTTTGTGCGGTACGGCCCAAAGTATTGTCCAGCTCAGCATTTACCGGGCAATCCAGGCATCGGCGGAGGGGCGCTTATTCCGATCGCATTCACGATTATGTTTGACACGGTTCCGGTGGAACAGCGGGGTAAATTGGGCGGTTTATTCGGTGCGGTGTTCGGCTTATCGAGTATTTTCGGTCCGCTGCTGGGCGCCTATATTACCGACTATATCAGCTGGCACTGGGTGTTTTATGTGAATATTCCGCTAGGCTTGTTTTCTCTTGTATTTATAGCATTTTTTCTATAGGGAATCCCTTGTCCACGCTCAGCAAAAAAATTGACTGGTGGGGCGCGGTTACGCTGCTGGGCGCTGTGGTCAGCCTCTTGTTCGCTTTGGAGCTTGGCGGGAATAAATACGACTGGAAATCGGGGGTTATCCTGGGCCTGCTCGCTGCATTTGCTGTTTTGTTCGTCGCTTTTATTATGATTGAGAGAAAAGTGACAGAGCCGATCATCTCGTTTCCCATGTTTAAAAACCGTTTATTTACCACAAGCAACGCACTAGGACTACTGAGCGGTATGGCGTTTATTACGGCGTCCGTGTATATCCCGATTTACATTCAAGGGGTGCTTGGCGGTACGGCAACCAACTCCGGGCTTGTGCTGCTGCCGATGATGTTGGGTTCTGTCGTTTCGGCTACCGGCGGCGGTTTCCTGATGAGCAAATGGAGCTACCGTCAAATCATGGTACTTTTCGCAGTTATTCTCGCGGCGGGCATGGTGCTGCTCACGACATTAAAGCCGGATTCAAGCCGATTGTTGGTTACCCTCTATATGATCGTGACAGGACTTGGCATCGGAGCAACTTTCTCTGTGTTAAGCAATGCGGCCATTCATCATTTTGATCCGTCGCAGCGCGGCTCTGTGAACTCTACCGTTGCCTTTATCCGCTCGCTTGGCATGACGCTTGGCATCACCGTTTTCGGGATCATTCAGCGCAACGAATTTACTTCCAAGCTGAAGGATGTTTTTTGCCGGGATGGGAAAAGGGCAGGGACAAATGCCTGACAACCCGGCGTTCAAAGATCCGCGGGTACTGCTGGCGCCTGAAGCGCGTGCACACATTCCTGCATCTGTTTTGGATAAAATAACGGCAGTGCTCTCCTCATCCATCACCCATACGTTTATGTGGCTCTCATTCCTACAGCCTTAGCCTTTATCGCAGCGGTGATCATGACCAATGAAAGACTGAGTTCATCGGTAGAGCACCAGCAGGCGGCGGTTAGCAAATAAGTGATTTGAATTTGTAAAAAAGTGGCCACCTGGTTTGTAAAAGTCAGGTGGCCCTAAGTATAAAAGCAGACTCAGCACTGATCATGTTTTAACAACATCGAAGTTATCCCCAATCAGCAGCCGAGGCATTAGGGGCCGTCGGCTGCAACGCTTTTATCAGCAAGATACTCAAAAAAACCCCCGGCTTCTAGTAAGTGCCGGGGTTCCTATCATCTAACGATCAGTCTTCTCTTTCGCCAAACGTTCTCCGTTCAGGACGCTCTTGAATGGGGGTAATGTCAACGCCGACCTTATCGGCCAAATCGGGGTATTCGGTGGCAAACCAGCTGTCCCAGCCGCGGTTTTCATCCCGGTCGTTACGCCAGTTATCCAGTTCTTCGGCTACGTCTTCTTTTCCTATCTCCCGCAGCTTGCCGATCACTTCCATCTTCTTTTCCGGTCCTTTATTTGCCATTGTTCACTCACCCTTTCGGTATGATGTCACAGTTATTACTTGGACAAATTCTTCCGCCCGAAAACATGAATGTCGCATTTTGTGATTGATGGCCTGCAGTACAGCATGCGTATCCAATGGCTCTATTGGGTTATATATAGTAAGGGAGAACAATTACGGATATCAAACAGCAGCAAAGTTAATATCAGATTAAGGAGATGGATGTAATGAGGGAAATCATCAAAGAAGGCAATGGTTTTGTAATGAGAGAAAACGGAGAGGCGATCGCCGAAGTCACGTATATGCCTGTTGAAGGAGAGGTGCTGATTCTCGACCACACCTATGTATCGCCGCAGCTGCGGGGTCAAAAGGTGGCTGAGGAATTGGTACGCCGGGTGGTCGAGCACGCAAGGGAAACGCACAAGATGGTCGTACCCTCTTGTTCGTATGCTCATGCACAGTTCAGAAGGCATAAGGAGTATCAGGATGTTTGGCAGCGGGATCAAGAGGAGTAAATATGCCAATAATTAATGGAAATTATACTTTATAGTAAAATGGATTTCAACGGGAAATGAGGGACAGGATATTCGATATTTGGAAATGTCGCCGCTCGGGGATTGTGCTGTTATGGTAAAGCTGGGTGAGCGGGTCGACCTGGAGACACATAAGAAAGTAAGGATTTTGTCGGGGTATTTGGAGAAATATCCTTTCGAAGGCATGGTGGAGTATGCTCCGGCTTTTACCTCAGTCACGGTCTTTTTCGATTCGATGCAATTATTTATGAAAAATAATATCGGGCAAAATACGGACGACATTTCTTACCCTTACGAAATCGCCGTGAAAATGCTCGAGGAAATTATAGAGCGGCTGGATGAATCGGTTGCGGATAAGCCGCGGGTAATTGAAATACCGGTTTGCTACGGCGGCGAATTCGGAGTGGATTTGGATTACGTAGCTTTAATAAACGGGCTGACGGTCGATGAGGCGATCAAAATACATGCTTCCGGCGAATATTTGGTGTATATGGTCGGATTCGCTCCCGGGTTTCCATATTTAGGGGGAATGTCCATGCGTATTGCAGCTCCCCGAAAACAGACCCCCCGATTGGCCATCCCTGCCGGAACGGTAGGCATCGCGGGAGAACAGACGGGGGTGTATCCGATTGAAACGCCGGGCGGCTGGCAGTTGATCGGCAGAACGCCTGTATCGCTGTTTTTTGCCCAAGCAGTGGCCTCCATCCCTGATAGAAGCGGGGAATATCGTGCGCTTCTATCCAATTACCCGGAAGGAATATGAGCGGTGGAAGGAGTAGGAGGATGACAATTTCTGTAGAGAAACCAGGCTTGCTTAGCACGATGCAGGATCTGGGAAGGTACGGAGCCCAAAAGTACGGTGTGATTGCAAGCGGCGCAATGGATGCTTTTGCCCATAAATCAGCTAACATTTTGCTCGGAAACCCGGAAACGGAAGCAACTCTTGAGATCACGGTGCTTGGGCCTAGTCTTCAGTTCGACTCCGCCTCGTTGATAGCCATTTGCGGCGCGAACATGTCTCCGACGGTGAACGGCATCCCGGTTCCCATGTGGAGACCGGTGCTTATAAATGAAGGCGAGAGTTTGAAATTCGGCGCTTCCCGCGAAGGATGCCGCTGCTATTTGGCGATAGCCGGAGGGTTCAATGTGCCTCTCGAGATGAACAGCTACTCCACATATTTAAGGGCTGGCATAGGAGGATTAAACGGACGGGCACTCAGGGAAGGGGATCGGCTCTCGGCCAAAACGCCGTCCTCCCTTGGGAAGCGGATCACTGCAAAACTTTTGTCTTTGATCGGACAGGAGACGTTTGCGGCGACTTCCTGGTTTGTGTCTTATGAAATGATGCCGCCATACCGGCCGAATCCTACGGTTAGAGTCATTGAAGGACCCCAGTTCAGCTGGTATGATCAAGAGACTGTGTCTGACTTTCTGTCCAAGGAGTTCAAGGTACAATCTCAGTCCGACCGAATGGGGTACAGGCTTCAAGGGCCTCCGCTTACATTGGTAAAAAGAAGGGAATTGCTGTCCGAGCCGGTTACTTTTGGTACCGTGCAGGTTCCCCCGGACGGCAATCCGATCGTTCTGATGACGGACCGGCAAACAACCGGAGGGTATCCCAAAATCGCTCAAGTCATATCGGCGGATCTGCCCGTTCTGGCCCAGGCTCAAATCGGGAGCAGCGTGCACTTCCAGCTTGTGAGCCTGCGGGACGCCCAGGAGGAGAACCTCATCATGAACCTGGATTTGAATTTCTTGTACAAGAGCGTTCAAATGCGATGTATTTAACGAGGAGGCGCTGCTATGGGATATGTGGATATCAATTGCGACATGGGAGAAAGCTTTGGCACTTATAATCTGGCAGGGACGCGGAAATATTAGCTTATGTGACCTCGGCCAATATCGCTTGCGGATTCCATGCCGGAGACCCGGCTACAATGAGGAAGACCGTGAGACTTGCGCTTGATAACGGAGTAGGAATCGGCGCACACCCGGGTCTGCAAGATCTGATCGGCTTCGGCCGCAGGGAAATGCAGATTTCGCCCAAAGAAGCCTATGAAATGGTGGTTTACCAGATCGGCTCGCTGTGGGGATTTGTCCGCTCTGAAGGCGGCCGCATGCAGCATGTGAAAGCACATGGGGCCCTTTACAATATGGCGGCCAAAAAATTATGCGTTGGCGGAAGCATTGCGGAAGCGGTATACAAGGTGGATCCCGAATTAATTCTGTTCGGTCTTGCCGGAAGCGAATTGGTGAAAGCCTCTGAGAAGGCCGGTCTTAAAACCGCAAGCGAAGTGTTCTCGGATAGATCCTATCAATCGGACGGCTCGCTGACGTTAAGGCGACAGCCCGATTCGCTGATCACGGAGGATGAGGCTGCGGTGAAACAGGTCATTCGAATGGTCAACGAAGGAAAAGTGCTGTCAAGGCAAAATGCGGATGTTTCCATCAAAGCGGATACCGTCTGTATACATGGTGATGGAGTACATGCGCTGGAGTTTGCCAAAACTATCGTTAAGTCATTGACAGATGCCGGAATCACAGTGCAATCGATCGGAAAAAAAACATTGAACCTATAAATCCGCAAAAGAGTCGGGAGTAAGTGGCATGAATTCTTTGCATTGTCGAATACATAAATAGAAGAGGCCTTTTTTGCGAATAATAACATGGGGCCATTATCCGCAAGAGGATGATGCCCCATTGGTTGAGAAATAATGCCAAAAAAAATGTCACGAAGCTTGGCTTTTATCGTACTCCGTTTTTTACCGATTATCCAAACGAAGGTTTACGAATGAAAGTCCTGCCCTGAACGGACTTCTTTGACATAGCCGGCGCGAATGACAAAGTCGCCAAAATGCTCGCCTTCCTGCCGTTCGTTCGCATAGTGAGTAAGAATTGGCTGCAGTGACTCCAGAATCTCCGCTTCGCCAATGTTTTCCTTATACAGCTTGTTCAGACGGTTTCCGGTAAAACCGCCCCCCAAATACATGTTGTATTTGCCGGGCGCTTGCCGATAAACGCGAGTTCCGCCAAGCCGGTCGGGCACATCCATTCGGACAACCTGTCATGCGAATGACGATCTCCTCGTCGCGCAAGCCGGCCTCTGCGAGCATCGGCTCCATCTTGGCCAGCAGCGTGGGAAAATAACGCTCCGACTCGGCCATCGCGAGCCCGCAGGTTGGGAGAGACACGCAGGCCATGGAATTCCTCCGCAATGCGGAAGAATGGATCCCATCGGCGAGTCCGAACGCCTTGACCAGCTCTTCAATCTTTTCCTTATTCCGGCTGCTTACGCTGCCGATGATCAGGTTCTGGTTCGGAGTGAGCCGGAAATCCCCCGTATGCACCTTGGCAATTTCCCTAAGACCCGTCATCAGAAGGTAGTCGTTCTCGTCTTTGATCCGGCCGTTCTGGATAAAGAGGGTCAAATGCCAGTCTTCATTGCTGCTCTTCACCCAGCCATAGCGATCTCCGTTATGGTCAAAATGGTAAGGGCGAGCACTTTCAAGCTTCCACCCCAGGCGATCGGTCAGTTCATTGATGAACCAATCGATGCCGCGGTCGTC
This sequence comes from Paenibacillus sp. JCM 18996, assembly GCA_001313085.1. The sequence goes on from BBFE01000043.1 coordinate 22,817, forward strand.
GATCGTGTATTTAAAACGTGCATGCTTCCGGACCGTACGGTCGCCGTAATCCCGTTGAATCGTGACCGTCTTCTCCGCCACCTCGATGACCTGCTGCGGTGAGCAGAATCCGATCACTTGGCCCACCTGGGGATATGTCTTCGGATCGCCGTGCGTCATCCCCATTCCGCCGCCTACCGTGACGTTGAAGCCCTGCAGGCGCCCTTCTTCGACAATCGCGATGAAACCCAGATCCTGCGAGAATACGTCTACGTCGTTGGAGGGGGGAACGGCCATACCGATCTTAAACTTTCGCGGCAAATAGACAGGACCGTAGATCGGCTCTTGTTCTATCCCGCTGTCCCTGCTGTCTGCCACCTTCTCGCCGTCAAGCCAGATCTCGTGGTATGCCTGGGTCCGCGGATCAAGGTGATTGCTGACCCTGCAGGCCCACTCGTACACCTCGGAATGAACCTCAGACTGGTACGGATTGGGATTACACATGACATTGCGGTTCACGTCACCGCAAGCGGCCAGCGTGCTTAACAGCGCCTCGTTCACTTCTTGAATTGTCTTCTTCATGTTCCACTTGAGTACTCCATGCAGCTGGAACGACTGACGGGTCGTGAGACGAATCGTTCCGTTGGCATATTTCTGTGCAATACGATCCATCATCAACCATTGCTCCGGCGTGACGACCCCGCCAGCCGCACGCACGCGCAGCATGAACTGATAGGCCGGTTCCAGCTTTTGCTTTTGCCGTTCGTTGCGCAGATCCCTATCGTCCTGCATGTAGCTTCCGTGAAATTTCATCAAGCGATTATCGTCCTCGGGTATCGACCCGGTGATTCTGTCTTCAAGCGTTTCCGCAAGGCTCCCCCGCAGGTAATTGCTTCGGCGTTTGATATCCTCTACATCGCTGTGCGGCGCACTATGTGGTGAAAGTAAATTATTTTCTGACATTGGCCTTTCTCCTCTCGCGATCTTTGGGATTCGGACTCAGTAAACATCCCGCTGATAACGTTTCTGCTGTTGCATACGGGTCAAATATTCGGCGGCTTCCTCCGGGCTGAGACCCCCCTCTTGTTCGAGGATCGTTGCCAGGGCTGCATGGACGTCATGTGCCATCTTCTTCTCGTCGCCGCAGACGTACACCGAGGCTCCTTCTTGCAGCCACTGGTAAACTTCCCGGCTCTTTTCAAGCATCCGGTGCTGCACGTACACTTTCTTATCTGTATCGCGGGAGAACGCGACATCCATCCGGGTCAGCACGCCATCCTTGAGCCAGCGCTGCCACTCAATCTGATAAAGGAAATCTGTTGAGAAATGCTGATCGCCATAGAAAAGCCATGTTTTTTTCCTTCGGTTCCGCTCTCTTCCCGCTCAGCGAGGAAGGCCCTGAACGGTGCGACGCCCGTGCCGTCCAATCATAATGATCGGAGTATCCGGGCTCTCCGGAAGCTTGAAATTCGGGTTGTGTTGAATATAGACCGGCAACGTTGAACCCGGCTCAACGCGTTCCGCCAGATGGACGGAACAGACGCCGTACCGGTTCCGACCGTAGGCCTGGTAACGCACCGCGCGGACGGTGACATGCACCTCATCCGGGGTAGCTTTCGCACTGCTGGAGATCGAGTACAGGCGAGCAGGCATTTTCCTTAGGATAGATACGAATTCGCCCGCAGGTACACCCTTAAGGAGTAATCCTGCACCAAATCCAACAGATCCCGCTTATTGAGATACTCTCTAAGCTCCTGTTCGCGTCCCGTCTGCAGCAGCTCTTGCAGCCCGTTGCCCGAAGTAAGCTTCGCTGCTTGTTCCAACAAAGGCTTCGTCAATACGGTGATCTCATAATGGCGAAGCAGCGCATCCCGCAGTGGCTGCTTGTCCCCATTCTTGTTGATGGGAACCAGCTCATCCGCTTTCCAGCCCATCGTTTGAATCAATTCGTCGGCTAGGCGAGGGTGGTTCTCCGGATAGATGCCCAAGCTGTCACCCGGTTCATACTGAAGATTGGATCCCTCGAGGGATATTTCGATGTGGCGAGTTTCCCGGTCCGAACCGCGGCCGTTTAAATTCAAATTCTCCAAAACCTCGGCCTGGAAAGGATTCGTCCTGGAGTATTCCGATTCCGTCCCGCTCTCCACCGCCGAGACGGCTCCGCTTGCGATTGCCGGGACCGCCGACGCCTCGCTTAGGGATCTCAACACATGATTCATCCATTCCGCAGCAGGCTCATCAAAATCCACGTCACAGTCGACACGCGGGGTAAGCCGCTTACCGCCCAGCTCTTCCAGGCGCTTGTCGAAATCCTTGCCCGTTTGGCAGTAAAGTTCGTAGGATGTATCTCCCAGCGCGAGCACAGAGAACCGCAGGTCCTCCAATTGAGGCGCTCGCTTGCTATGAAGAAACTCATAGAAAGAAACGGCGTTATCCGGCGGTTCGCCTTCCCCGTGGGTGCTCACAAGTATAAGCAGGTTTTGGACCTTCTTTAAGTTGTTCGGCTTGAAGTCGCTCATTGAGGAGAGCGCTACCTGAAACCCTTGCTCTTCCAGCTTTTTGGTGAGCTTCTTCGCGAGCCCGTTGGAGTTTCCCGTCTGGGATCCGAAAAGCACAGTCACTTCCTTGGAGCAGTCGGCACGTTCGATGTTGAAGCATTTATCGGAGCTGCGCCTGAATTCCCCGCAGCTGCCGCTCCGTGAGGAGCAGTAAGATACCCGCTCAGCCAAATACGTTGTACCTCCGTTAGCTTAGGCAGAAGGCGATTGAGCAGTTCTACCTGCTCCTGATTAAAAGGGCTGTTTGTTACTTGAAGTTCCAACAATATCCACCTCGCGCTCGCGCAGTATGCAATGATATTAATTTCTAGTATACTAAATGATTTTTTACTCTCTTGAAAGTATCACAGCAGACAGCACGGGTCAATTAGAATGGTCTTATTAAATCGATCAGTTAAATTGATAAAGCTATTAAACGCGTATGCCTGCATACCTTTTCTCGAGCGAAGGAGTTGGACCGATGAGCAAAATAAAGGAGTATTGATAATAATAATCATTATTGGCAATGATAAATATCAAACAATGAAAAAAGCAGCCTTTGCAGCTGCCTGTGATGTTAAATCTTAGGTTCGAACGTCTTGCAGTCCGTTTCTTCCGAATTGTTGGCTTGCTTTCCTCGATGACTGACCACGTAGATCGAGGAAGCGTTGCACTTATTCCCTGCTGCCCAATACTTGCACGAGTTGACTTCGCATAACACATCTTGCGCCATTTTTTTTAACACCTCCTATCTGATTAGGATAGGCGATGTGTCTGGCATCTATACGTGAGCCAAAAGGAAAGGCAGCGGCCATAAGGCCGGTGCTTTTTTTTGCCGCGAGAACGTGGGAGATAGCAGGTCATCGGAGGTGATTACCGCCCTGGTGTAAACCTGTAAGGAGAGGATTCCAATAAGCACAATCATGTTCCTTGAACGGTGTTCAACTGAATCGATATTCTGGATAGAATTAATCGGAAACCTGTTAAAAGAACCGGAAAATCAGCCTTCCGCTTTTTTTCAGATGCTGGCTCCTCAGTTAGCAGGGAACGATTGTTTAGCATATAAGTGACACCCGTCGCGGGCAGAAGCTGAACGCCGCTCTTAGGCAGCAGACGCTCCGGATAGAAGCTGTGCAGAGGAATAAGCACCCCAGGATCAAGGAAATCAACCGCCCATTTCAGATGACGCGCGAGAGCGTGGCCCGTAACCCGGTGGGACCGGAACTCCATGCCGAGCATCTCTACAAACTGCAGAAGACGCTCATAGGACGGATCGTATGAACCGAGCGGCGTTCCGTCCGAATGGATGAACAGGCCGCCCTCCGCATGCAGGTCGAGCAGTTCAAGCAGATTGCGGTAGTCGTTCTGCACCAAATAGCGGACCGGTTCCCGGTTTATTTCTTCCGCAGTGATGCACGTAAACTGCTCAATGACAGCCTCCTGCCAAACGGTCAGCAGGCCGCTTTCGATTTGGCGGCGAAAAGCCGCGGAGGCATAGACGAGTGCATCCTGTCTTTCACCATGCCTGAGAAGCATGTAGGCCGTTTCCGGTTCGACAACGAGAGTGCGGCCGGCTTCCTGCGCCGCCTGTGCCATACTGCCGACACGACCGATGTTGCGGTGGTACAAGTTAAATACCGCGAGTCCGTTTGTTTCGCGCAGGTCGGCGGCAATAAGGGCCGGCAGCGTAAGCTCGGTCGCCATTTCTTCAGGGATTGCAAGATCACCGGTCAATTCCCCCATGGAGCCGTCCGCCGCGGGCTCCCAAAGCATTGTGCCCTCAATGATCAGCGCGTCGATACCCATCTCCTTGGCCGCGGCGAGGCTCGCCTTTGTCAGCTCCGGAGAAAAAAACCGTGGAAGCGCAGATCGCCGGTATACAGCAGGCTGCCGTCCGGTGTGCGGATGTGAAACCCGGATGCTCCCGGAATATCGTGGTCCATCGGAAGCACGGTGACCTCGATTTCACCAACGCGGACCGTTTCATTCATTTCCACTGACCGGTAATCCCGCATGCCCGGGACGCCTTCGCCGATTTCGGCAAGCGTGGTATAAAGCCGGCGTGACTCAGCGACATATAGACCGGTATGGAAGGAGCAATGAGTCCGATCATCGACATGTGATCCAGGTGAAGATGGGAAATGAAAACAGCGGTTTCCAGATCGAATTGTTCCGCAGGAACAAGATTCGGATCGCCGGTTAGCTCATCCTTCGAATAGAGACCGTCAATCGCAGGCAAAATGCCGAGTTTGACGTAGTCGCGTACAAGCGATTGCTCACGCAAACGAACTTCTTTGTCCGCAGCCGGCGATCCGCCGAGGAACGCTGTCCCGAAGTCGAACACAATGCGGGAGCTCCCGTGCTCGATCGTAACGACGGTTCCGCCGATCGTTCGAAGGCCGGCCCAGAAACGGATTTGGGTTTGATTTGTCATCGCAGCGCAATCCCCCTTTTTTAAGTAAGTGAAAAGAAAGAGGCAGGGCCAGAGGGGCTGCCTTCCGGCCGCCTCCTGTATGGCCATGCCCTTTTGTTATCTACATTTATTTTTGAGTCTTACCTTTCTCCAGAGCCGCATTCGACGCTTTTTTCCGCGTCAGCCAGACCCTGCTCGACGGACTTTTGGTTGTGGAACACAGCATCGACTTCTTTCATGATTTCGTTCTTCATCGTTGTGGTTCCTGCTACACGAGGGTAGAAGAAGCCAGCGTCAAGCTGTTTTGCCGCAACGCCCTGCTTAGGGTTTTTTCGCGACAAAGTCTTTATATTCCGGGCTGTCATTCGCGGATGTGCGAACCGGCAGGTATCCTGTCTTCATAGCCCAATATGCGGTGTTGTCTTTGTTGATGAGGAACTTGATATATTCCCAAGCGGCCAGCTTTTGTTCGTCAGTTACACCGCCGGAGAAGACGGAAACGTTAGTGCCTTGAATGACCGCTGCGGCTTTTTTTGTCTTTCGGCAGCACAGCAACGTCCCAATCAAATTTGCCTCCGACCGCTTTGTCGACGAAAGTCAAGCCTGCGGAGGAACCGATGTACATCGCAACGTCGCCTCTGCCGAACGGATCCGACATGAACTTGTCTTCTCCGGCCGTGCGTCCCGTGCCATCCTTGATAAATCCGGAGAGGAAGTCGAGCGCCTTTTTTGCCTTCAGGGGAATTGAATTTTGCTTTCAGGTTTTTTTCTCGTCGACGAATTCGCCGCCTGCCTGCATTACAAAGCTCTGCAGATCCATACCGATGGAGTTTTCAAAGCCCATGCCGATCGTCTTGCCCTGCGTCAGCTTCTTGGCAGCGTCTTTCAATTCATCCCAGGTTGCAGGGACTTTCAGTCCGGCTTTCTCAAGAAGCGTTTTGTTGTAGAACAGGACATTCGTGCTCTTGTTGAAAGGCAGGCTGTAATATTTGCCGTCCCATTGATTGTCATCCCGGAAAACCTTGGAGATGTCGTTCAAATCTTCTTTGGCCATGCCATATTTGCTGTCGTTGATGTAAGGCGTCATGTCCACGACCAGCTCGTTGTTGATAAAGTCCGTGTTCCAGTCCTCATAAGTTTGCGCGAGTGTAGGAGATTTGCCGGCTTTCGCGGCGGCAGTCAGCTTTTGCTGAAGATCGGGGTAATTGCCTTGCGCGACCAGTTTGACCTTGATGTTGGGATTTTTTCTGTGTAAAATCGTCCGTAATCTTCTTCAGCGCCGCTTCCTGGGCGCCCGTCATCGCGTGCCAAAACTCGATCTCGACCTGTTTTCCTTCAATACTGGTTGTAATTCCTTTCTGTGCAGGCGCGGAACCGCCCTGAGCGGATGGCTTGGGACTGCACGCAGCAGCTGAAAGTACAACCGTACCCGTCAAAGCTAACGCTAACCATTTTTTTCATTGTAAGATTCCCTCCAAAAGTATAAGAACTTTGATTTATATGCAACCCGTAAAAGGAAACGGGTACGCCTATCCTTTCAAACCGCCGCGCGATATGCCTTCAATCAGATAGCGCTCGAACAGGAAGTAGAGCAGCAGCATTGGCAGCACGATCATTGCCGAAGCTGCCATAAGCAGCTCGTAATCGGTACCCGCCTCGGTGGTAAACGTCGTCAGGCCGACGGGCAGTGTGCGCATTTCCTTCGCGTTGGTCACAATAAGCGGCCATAGAAACGCGTTCCAGCTGCCAATCGCCTTGAATAAAGCAATCGTGACCAAGGCTGGCTTGGCGAGCGGAACCATGATGTGCCATAAGTATTTGAAATCGCCGCTCCCGTCGATGCGCGCCGCGTAATACAGCTGGTCAGGGATGCTTAAAAAAATACTGTCTCAGCAGAAAAAATCGCGAACATGCTTGCGAGCCACGGAACGATAAGCGCTTCATAGCGGTCGATCCATCCGAGCTGTGACAGCGTCACGTAATTCGGTATGAGAAGAACCTCTCCCGGAACCATCATAGTGCCCAGCAGGATCGTAAACAGCATATCGCGTCCGTAAAAAAAACGAAGCCGGGAAAAAAGCGAAAGCGGCCAGAATCGTCGTAATAATTTCTCCGGCTGTCGTTGCGACGGTAACGATGACGCTGTTCAACAAATATTGCGAGAATGACGCCATCTGCCAAGCCTTCACGTAGTTGGACCAGTTGGGCATGGAAGGAATCCATTTCGGCGGCATGATCATGACCTCGGATGGCGACTTCAGCGATGTCGAGATCATCCACACAAATGGCAGTACCATCACAATGCCGCCGGCGGCGAGGAGCGCGTATAGTACCCATGAGATCCATTTATTCGTCATGAAGTGTGCTCCTCTCTTAATAGTGGACTCGTTTACGCCCGATCCAGAGCTGGATCAGAGTAAATACGAACGTGACGAAGAACAGAGCGTAGGCTGCTGCCGCTGCGATACCGTACTGATATTCCCCGTTGAATTTTTTTGATAAATGTAATAAACGATCGTCAGAGCGCTTTGGGCCGGACCCGGCCGTGCACCGAACAGCGAATAGATCTCGTCGAAGATTTTGAATGAAGCGATCATCGAGATAATGGTTATAAAGAACGTAGTCGGCGACAGCAGCGGCACCGTGATATGCCAGAAGCGGCGCCATTTGGGCGCACCGTCGATGCGGGCCGCGTGAATGTACTGCTGGTTAATATTTTGCAGTCCCGCAAGGAACAGCACCACGTTATAGCCAAGGCCCTTCCATACGCTTAACAGGATCAGAGAGGGCATCGCCCAATTGGGATCGTTCAGCCAGTTCACCGGTGAAATGCCGGCAGCGCTGAGAAAATAGTTCATCAAACCGTAATCGTGATGGAAGATCCATCGCCATACGATCGAAACGGCCACCATAGAAGACACGAAAGGCAGGAAGTAGAGCGTCCGGAAGAACGTTTTTTTCCTTTTCCGATAGCGTTCAGCATAAGGCAACCACGAGAGAGATCGCGATCGTCAGCGGAACAGCGCCAAGCACAAAAAATAAACGTGTTTTTCATCGCGCGCCAAAAAAATCCGGATCGTGCATGATGAACACATAGTTGTCAATGCCCCGTGCCTTCACGATATTTTTTGTAATAGTTGTACTTGGTGTAAAAGCTGACATCGAACGACTTGAGAATCGGATAAATGTGAAAAAAAACGGCCAAAACCGCGAATGCGGGCAGCAGATAAAGAAAAGCCTTCAACGTGCCGGACCATGTCGGTTTCTGGTTCACTTGCCCTCTTCCTCCCTGCCTGCTCCGACTGGCAATCGGATGCCGCTGTCAGCGTCGAACAGATGGAGCCTGGAGGAGCGAAAAGCGATACCAACGGCTTCGCCCTGCTGAATTTCCGTGTCGCTCGGGAGAATCATGCGAATGGTGTGATCTCCCGATTTGACGCGGACCCAGCAGTCTTTTCCGGCCAGCTCAATGTACGTGACCTCACCAGTCAGTACGGGGCTGTCTGCATCGGCGAGTGAGCAGTCCTCCGGCCTGACGCCAACCAGAACATGCTGCCCGTCCCGAAGCTCCGTGTCCCCGGCGGGCAAGCTGACCGGCATCAGAGTACCGCTCACTTGAATCGAGCTGCTGGCGTTATCGTAGACACCGGATAGCAAATTCATCTTCGGCATCCCGATGAACTCCGAAACGAACCGGTTGGCCGGCGCGCGGTAAATGTCATACGGGGCCGCATACTGCTGTAGCTTGCCTTGATCCATGAGCAGGATGCGGTCGGCGATGCTCATCGCCTCCTCCTGATCATGGGTAACGAACACGGTGGTGATGCCCACTTCGCGCTGAATGCGGCGGATTTCTTCGCGCATCTCCAGACGAAGACGGGCGTCCAGGTTGGAAAGAGGCTCGTCGAGCAGGAGCAGCTTAGGCTCCTTGACGAGAGCGCGGGCAATGGCGACGCGCTGCTGCTGTCCGCCGGACAGTTGCCCCGGCTTGCGGTCCATCAGGTGGCCGATTTGCACGAGGTCCGCCATTTTGCGAGCCCGGTCCAACGCTTCGCGTTTGGGCATTTTTTTCATTTTGAGGGGGAATAGAATGTTCTGCTGAACCGTCATATGCGGATATAACGCGTAATTTTGGAAAACCATTCCGATTTCACGGTTCTCCGGTTCTACACGGTTGACATTGCTTCCATCGAACAAAATTTCTCCGCCAGTCGGTTTATATAATCCAGCGAGCATAAAAAAAGCGTTGTGCTCTTGCCGCAGCCGCTCGGTCCGAGCAAAGCGACCAAATCCCCGCTTTCCATGACAGCGTTCAGCTTGTCTACTGCGACTGCGCCTGGAAATTGCATCGTTATGTCCTTTAACTCGATACGCAGGTGAGATCCCCCTTTCTATATAAATACGAGATGCGATAAACCGGCAAACAGGTTACATTGTACCACAGGTTTATTTTCACATTGTTAAGCTGGTATTAAGGAGGAGTAAAGCGGGCCTCCAGATTGTGGAAGTGGAGTCGAGTGGGAGCAACGCGTTAATAATGGAATAATTTGTAGAAAAAAACTGTAAATGTGGGCGAAAATTAGAGGAGAGACGAGTTGAACGGGCAAAATGGGAGAATAAAGAAATATCTGAATATTTACACAATTTTAACAATGGGCTATACTCAAAGTGTACCAAATAACCCAGGGATTTCACCTCACAAGTTTAGACGGATATTATTCAGTATTAGGCCATTGCAGGTGTTAAACCAGTGCTTGCCGCAGGCAATGCCGTTCACCTGAAAGTGAATTAAAGCCTAAACTGATTAATATAAACAGTTTAACCTGAAAGGGGATAGTCCAATGAATTAGGTAAGCGAAGCATGTTTTATTGCAGGTTACAAATTCGGGGAAAAGCAGGTGACAGCTTTTTTTTCAGTAAGCTGCAGGCATGCGGGAACTCACCAAGGAAAGTGCAGGGTTTGGTTGGACATGCCGGTCATGTCTGTGGGATCAGCAAAATTAAAGGCATGCAGGGCATGTAAGGAAAGGAAGACTAACAAAATTGAATAGAATGAGCACGAAGTAGCTCCGTTTATGACGATATGAACGGGGCTGCTTTATTTGTGTGCGATCCTATCCGATTGGTTTTAGAAGAATTCCGCAGAAAGTTTTCCATAGATGTATTTATTTCGACATAAGCGGCTGTGAAAAAAGGTTTAAGCCAGTTTCAGCGGGCTGAACCGGTTTTCCTCTTTCGCGACCGTGCGATATAATAGGAAAAGAGTTTTTTTTATAGATAAAAAATCGGGGAGTGGAGATATTTTGACTTATCATGAGTTATTGGGACGCCAGAGTGAAATGTTAAGAAAGAACATCCAGCAGCAGCTCATTTCAAAAAAATCAGAATGGACTGAACGCGCAGCAAGGCTTTCTTCTAAAGCAAATGATCAAAGAATATCACCAAAAAAACGCATGAGATCCATTCCATCAAGTCCGGAGAGTGATCTTTCGAAAATGAGGGTGCCGCTTTAGGCACTCTTTTTTTTTGTGGGATCATTTTGTCAGCGAAAATATGGAAAAAATAATAGATTTAGAGGTAGAATAGAAGAGCGAACCTGCGTTCGTAAGGAAAATGAGTGCAGGAGGGATTTGTTCGAGATGTCCTTTGAGTTTCAAGCCGGCCTGTATCCTGAACGTCCCGGTTGTTATATCATGAAAAAAATTCGGAGGGGCGCATTCTTTACGTGGGAAAATCCATCAATTTGCGCAGCCGGCTCCGGTCCTATTTTCAGCAGAGGCAAACCCGTAAACGGATGGTACAGCTCGTCCGGGAAATTGCCGTGATCGAAATTGTGCTGGTCAATAATGAGGCGGAGAGTCTGCTGCTCGAGAACAACTTGATCAAGATCCACAAGCCCCCCTATAACCGCGCGTTAAAAAAGGGACAACAGCGGATACGCATACCTGCAGCTGACATCTGAGAGGCTGCCCCGGCTTGATGTATTCTACCGAGACAGACGCGAGGGTGCGGATCGCATTGGGTCAGCCGGCGAAAAGCGGCAGCCTAAGGAACAAGGCCACCGGTTCGGCCCGTACAGAAGCTCGCGGTTTCGGAACGAAGTGCTGGAATTTGTAACGGATCACTTTCGTCTGAGGACATGCACAAACATGCCCAAGCGAGCCTGTCTGCTGTATCATATCGGCAAGTGCAGCGGCGTGTGCGAAGGCCTGATTTCGGAAGCCGAATATCGGGAGGACGCAGGCCAGGCAGCCGCGCTGCTGGCAAATCAGGCGAAGAGCTGATTGCGGCGATGTACCGCAGGATGGAACAGTACGCCGAACGGCTCGAATTCGAGCAGGCAAATAATATGCTTCGCCATATCCGCATTCTGGAGCAGGTGCCGGGCAAACAGATTGTCGACAGGGAGGCCGTCATTGACCAGGATGTGCTCTATTTCGGCGACGGCCGGGTGATGGTCGCCAAGGTGCAGGAAGGGATGCTGCGCGATTTCCAACTGTTCGAGCTGGATCAGCGGCACGAAGAATCCGCGTGCGACCGGTTTGTTATATCCCGCTACGCCAACGTGCGGCCTGACGAGCTCATCGTCAATACAATCGGCGATGTGGGCAGGGTGCGCTCCGCGCTCCGGCATGCCGGAGGCAGGACGGTGAAGATAACGCAGCCGAAACGGGGCTTGAAATATGACCTGCTCCAATTATGCAAGGATAATTTCGAATACCGGATGAATTCCATTCCATCCGCCAACCAGGAGATTATATGAATTTGACGCCGCGATTTTCCGAAGAGGCGACGGTTACTCTGCTCATTTTTTGTGCTGCTGTTCGTCCTTCGAATTCCATATATCGGGAGCTCTCCCTATGAATATGAGTCTTGGAGGCAGTCGGATACCGAGGCAATCGCACGCAATTTTGTCGAGGCCCGCTTCAATATCTTTTTTCCCTCAGCTGAATTATCAGGGCCCCCTGCCGAACTATGTTCAATTGGAGCTCCAGATCATTCCCTTTTTTAATCGCAATTTTATACAAATGCTTCGGCTATCATTATGAATTGGCAAGAATTATACCGGTGCTGTTCTTTTTTTTAGGCTCGGCTCTCTTTGTCTATCTGACAGCTAGACGTTATTATTCGCTGCGCACAGCGTGGCTGGCGCTTTTGTTGTACGGCACGGTCCCGGTTAATTTGCTTTACTCCCGCGCAATCATGCCGGAATCCGCCGCATTGTTTTTTTTTTACCGGCGCCTTTTATTTTTTTTAGCGAGTGGATACGGCTTGAGAGATTTTCTATTCTTATTACCGCAGCTGTATTCACCTCATTCGCGATTCTAGAGAAAGTCCCGACTGTCTTTGTAGTGATCCCGATGGCGGCCATGGCGGTGGTGAAGTATAAAAAGAGTGCATTTATCAAAAGGGAATTCGTCGTTTTTTTTGCCCTTATCGCGATAGTTCCGGCTGTATTATATTATTTATGGCTGCAGATGATCGCCGAGAGCGCGTTTGTCTCGGGGATCGCGACCAAGCATATTATTCCGCAAATGTTAACGTCGATTTTTTTACCAAAAAAAAGGCGCAGCTGTTTTTTTTATCCGGGATTTCCCAAGAACTTTTACTTGGTATATAGTAATATTGGGAATAGGCGGTTTTTTTTCAATACCCTGGAAGGAAGATTTTCCCATAAAATGCTTCGCGTTAGCGATGGCGCTTGAACTCGTTACCATTGCGGCTGTGATTCAGTTCAACTATTATCTGATCTTCTTCGGTCCCCCGCTGGTTATGTGCGCTGCAAACCTTTTTGGACCGTCTAATGCGGTCGTCCTTTGCCGGAAAGCTGCTCAGCTGCGCGGTGCTGGTTTTGTTTGCGGTTTCTGCTTATGGGCATGTGCATCCTTTAATCGGTGCGCAGGACGAGAAAATTTTGAAGCAGGCGCAAATAGTTGAAACCATAACCGATAAGAAGGACCTGATCGTCTCCGGTGTGGATGACCCGAGTCTTTTAAACGCGAGTCACAGAGCCGGCTGGCGCGTGATGAACTCCATTCCTGCGGATCCTGTCACGGAGCTCAATTTCTTTGTGGCGGGTGGCGCGCGATATTTTGTGCCGTTAAATGGATATATCGAGAATGATCCTGACGGCAGGTTAAGGATTTACCTGGATACACATTTCACCAAAATCGAAGCGGAGAAAGGATATGAGATTTATAAATTAACCGGAAAGTAACGCACAATCCGCTTTTTTGCCAACCGATCAACAGGGTAATAAACCTTTAAAAAATCATATTTGGACTGGGAGCTTGCCATGGATAACCAGATTATTGTCGGACTTCCCGCTTTTAACGAAGAATCAGCCTGCCAAGAATTATAGAAAAAAATCAATCTGTCGGTCCCGAGATGAGAAATGCGCTGCAGATCGTCGTTGTGAATGACGGCAGCACAGATGATACCGGCCGGGTTTTGCAGGAATTATCGGAAGCGTTTTCGTATGTAAGCTTTGTCACCCATCCAAGCAACCTGGGGCTGGGACAAGCGATGAACACTTTATTCGAATATGTGGTTGAACATTACAGCAGCGGCGATATCCTTTTTTACATTAGATGCCGATAATACGCACAATCCGTGCATTATTCCCATTATGGCCGACAAGTTGAAGGCTGAAAAAAACTGGATCTTGTAATCGCTTCACGTTTTGTTCCAGGAGGAAAGGAGCTTGGCCTGTCCTTATCAAGAAAAAAAATGCTCAGCAGGGGAGCGAGGCTTTTTTTTCAAGCTTTTCTTTCCGATCGAGAACATCAATGATTATTCCAGCGGATTCAGAGGCTACAGCGTCCAATATTTGAAGAAGGCGATCCATGCTTACCATGGCAATCTTATTACTTCGGGCGGTTTTGAATGTACAGCGGAAATTATCGCCAGGTTCAGCAAAATCGGGGTGAAAGCGGCGGAGTACCCTTTGGTGCTTGAGTACGATTTAAAGGAAGGCAAAAGCAAGATGAGGGTGATGCGCACGATAATGGGGTATTTCAATCTTGTACGCAAAGTAAAGAGACCGTCAGAGACGAATAACGAGAAAGTGAACAATATGATATGAACCAGCTTTTTTCTCATCCTGCTTTCGGTGGTCTTGGGGGCAGTCGGGCAGGTGCTTTTAAAATTGGGGGCCAATAAACTGGTCGGATTTTCGCTTGCATATCCTCATCTTTTCAGGAATGTGCTTCTCATTTTTAAAGCTCCCGAAATTCTCATAGGCCTCGTTTTGTTCGGTACCAGCTTCCTGCTGTGGATCCAGGTGTTGACCAAATCGCAGCTCAGCTACGCTTACCCTATGGTCAGCCTGGGGTACATTATTGTCGTGACACTTTCCTACTTTTTTTTGTTCCATGAAACCTTCACTTTAAGCAAAATCATAGGCGTCATAGTTATTCTAGTCGGGGTCATTATCATTAACAGGTAGGCAAAAAAAAGCATCGGCTGCGGCAGGCTGGTGCTTTATTTGGCTAATTTGAACCGGGCGGCAGACTGAAGCGGAAGGCGGTTAGCTTTTTTTCCAAACAAACACATACTAAACTCCTATTCTAACACAAGGTGAAAACAGATTATGGCGGATATTGTTGAGATTATAATAAGATGCTTCGTCACTTTCCTTTTACTGCTGCTGCTGGCGCATTGGATTGGCAAAGAGATGATCGGCCAGATGACATATCTGCATTATATGTCGGCGATTACCCTAGGGTCGATTGCGGGAAATATGGTGTTTAATATCAAGATCAAATTTGTGGATTTTCTCGTGTCCATTGTGCTTTTCGGTGTTATTACCTGGGTACTGGCGTTCATTTCTTTCCGGAACCGGAAGACAAGGAAATGGATTGAGGGGGAACCCACGGTCATTATAAAAAAATGGCAGAATCTTGGAAGATCAGATGAAGAAATTCAGCTATACGATCGAACTCTTGAATCAGGGACTGAGGAAAAAAAAGGATATTTTTTGATATGAATGAAGTCGATTTTGCGGTGCTCGAGGCGGATGGCAGCTTGTCGGTGCTGAAAAAAAACCGGAATATTTGCCGGCCGCCAAAAAAATGATCTGGGCAGCGCCAAGCCCAAGCAGACTCAGTATCCGGTCGAATTGGTGATGGAAGGCCGAATCCTCGAAGACAATCTGAAAGACGCAGAGATCACAGAGGATTGGTTGAAGAACGAGATGGACAAAAGGGGACTTGCGCTGGAGGACATTTTTTATGCGTTAAAAGGGACGAAGGGGCAGATATACTTCGATTTGTACGAACAAAAGCGGAAGTAAAAAATTTAACGCTTGATTTTTTTTGTTGAGGTTATTTACCATAGGTTAATATTAATTGAATATCAGACCTCATCAGAACGGTGAGGTAGAGGTCGCGGTTTTTTTATCAGTAGCCTGGTGGAGGTCCCAGCTTAAGACCCTTGATGCCGGAGGAAAGGAAAAACCGCCGAAGTCCGCGCGTACTGGCCGTGCGGGTTGGGGCCGCTGCCGAAAGGGGCGGAACTGTCACATTTGCGGGATAAGCAGATGTGTTGAGCTATCTTTTCAAGTATGATGAGGGTAATGACAGCCGCCCGGAGTCTGATACGAT
>BBFE01000044.1 GCA_001313085.1 Paenibacillus sp. JCM 18996
CAGTAGGAGGAGCAGCGGCTCCCGTCTATCCTCCAATGCGCGGAGCACAGATTTTTTTTCCCCCGGTAAATGAGGGGAGCCTTCTCTACACGGAATTCGATGCGAGCTCCTTGGAAGATACAGCCGAAAGAGAGCCATTACCGGCTTTAGCGGAGCAAGGTTCGGAAGAGAGCAGTGGCCGCAAAGGGGAAGCTAGAGCGAGCATCGCCATCCAAAACGGGGAGGAGCCTGCATCAGCCAAAAGAAGACCGGCCAGACCCAAGGCATCATTATCCCAATTAACGCGGAAACAAAACGCACCGGCCAGAAAAAAGGCAGAAAGCAACTACCCCTGGATTAACGTCTAGGTTCACGCGGGCTGCCGCGAGGCAGCTTTTTTTTCCTGTTGACCCTGCAAAACCAATCTCCGAAGCGCAAATACCCTTTCCCCGCAGACTCAAAAAATCAGAGTTCCGCAGGTTAGTCCGCGGGCGTCCGAGTCTATGCCTGCATTACGTATAATCGCCGCCGGCGCTGGGAAAAAATGAGGTAAAAACAGGGTTAGAAGGCGATGCGAATGTATCTATTACATCTATGGAAACAGTTAAAGAAAAAAGCTTCGTTGGAAACGCCGTTGGCTAGCTTTCGGGATCCTTTTCACAGCAGCCGGTCTGTCTGCTTTGGTTTGGGGACGGCATTCCTTCCAGGGAGCTGCATCGCTGAAGCAACAACTGGCTTTCAGCCGTGCGATAACCCAAGAGGAGCCAGCCGCCGCATCTCCGGTGTTAAAAGAAATCAAAGAATATAAAGGCACCCGGGAGACGTTCAAGCAAACTTTGTATTTATGCGGGGAAGAACTGCAGAATCTTGGCACCTTCACTGCGGATCAAATTCTTTCCTACCATGAAGCACATCCGTATGCGGAAGTGGAGCTCGGGGATCAGGGACAGGTTTATTTTACGGAAAAAATGAACGACCTGACCACCAAATGCAAGGATGGAGCTTTCTTCGGCCTGGATGAGCACGGCCATTTAACATTGTTTAACGGCCAGCCTCAGCAGGAGCACGCAATGCGAACCTTTTTTTCAATTGAATATCGATTCTTTAAGGAGCTCCCTTCCCAAGGAAACGATACAGCAGCTGTATGACGGAATTCCGGTGAAAGACGCCGACGAATACAACAGCGTGCTGTCCACCTTCAGCGAATTCGCCCTTGAGGGTAAGCGGAAGCCATAAGCATTGTCACAAGAAAAAAACCATTTCAGCCTTTTCAGGGCTGGCATGGTTTTTTTTGCATACTCACGGCTATCAATATCTGCTATAATGGAAAATGATACATATGTTCGCTTTATGATGGGAGAGAATCGTTTGCGAATTTTAGGAATTGATCCCGGTCTGGCCATTGTCGGGTTCGGTTTTATCGATAAAGCGGGAAGCAAGCTTACCCCCGTCCAGTACGGGTGCATCCAGACCGAAGCCGGAACCGCCACGCCGCTCAGGCTCCGTGAGGTGTACGATTCGATTCTGGCACTGATAGACAAATATAGCCGGATGCTGTAGCGGTGGAGAAGCTGTTTTTTTAACCGGAACGTGACCACGGCGCTCACAGTCGGCGAGGCTCGCGGTGTGCTGATGCTGGCCGCCGAACAGAAGGGGCTTCACATAGCGGAATATACCCCGCTGCAGGTGAAACAGGCCATTGTCGGGTACGGCAAAGCGGAAAAAAAAGCAGGTGCAGGAGATGGTGAAGCTGTTTTTTTGCGGCTGTCCGCCGTCCCCAAGCCCGACGATGTGGCTGACGCTTTGGCCATCGCTATCTGCCACGCCCATTCGTCGACATTACAAATGAAAATTCAAGAGGTAAACAAAAGATGATCGATTTTGTAAGAGGTTGGATTGCCCATCGGGAAATGGATTATATCGTGGTGGATGTGAACGGTGTGGGCTACCGGGTGTTTGTAGCCAACCCGTACGCGCCGCAGCTGAATGATTCCGAAGAAGTGACTTTGTTCATTCACTACAGTGTACGGGAGGACGCACATCTGCTGTACGGCTTTATTACAAGGGAGGAGCAATGGCTGTTCCGCAGGCTGCTGGAGGTGACCGGCATCGGTCCCCGCGTGGCGATGGGGGTCCTGGCCGGAGGCAGGCCAGAGGCGGTTATTGCCGCCATTCAGCAGGAGAATCTGGCCTTTCTGACCAAGCTGCCTGGCATCGGGCGCAAGACGGCGCAGAGAATCGTGCTCGATCTGAAAGACAAGCTCAGCGCGGCTTCCATGTCTCACGGAGAGGCGTCCGCTTTCGTGGAAGCGGCTGGCGCTGGTTTACAGCCGGAAGCTCGCTAGTGTGGAGGGAAGCGAGGGAGGCGCTGATGGCTCTGGCTACACCGAAGCCGAGACCGACAAGGCGTGGAACGCCGTCAAGCCTAAGGTGAAGGATACGGATGCGGTGGATGCGTGATGAAACTGGCTCTGCAGGCGCTTTTTCAAGGAGCGTAAGCCGCAGAGACAAGAAGCAAGGAGGTAGCCGATGGAGGATCGCATCATTTCGGCGAATTTGATGATGGAAGACCAGGCGGTGGAGTTAAGCCTGCGTCCCCGTTTTTTTTGGCGGAGTATATCGGCCAAAGCCAAGCCAAGGAAAATTTGAAAATTTATATAGAAGCGGCCAAAATGCGCCGTGAAGCTCTGGATCACGTACTTTTATACGGTCCGCCCGGGCTCGGGAAGACCACTTTATCGAACATAATCGCCAACGAGCTCGGAGTCAATATACGCACGACCTCTGGGCCTGCGATCGAGCGGCCGGGAGATTTGGCTGCCCTACTGACGAACCTGCAGGAGAACGACGTGCTGTTCATCGACGAAATCCACCGCCTTCACCGTACGGTGGAGGAGGTGCTGTACCCGGCGATGGAGGATTTTGCGCTGGATATCATTATCGGCAAGGGGCCGAGCGCCCGCTCGGTCAGGCTGGACCTGCCGCCTTTTACGCTCATTGGCGCTACTACACGAGCGGGGCTGCTGTCCGCTCCTTTAAGGGATCGTTTCGGGGTGGTCAGCCGGTTGGAGTATTATACGGTTGATGAATTGGCCTATATTGTGAGCAGGGCGTCCGACATTCTGCAAGTTGATACTGTAGGGGAAGCCGCCAGGGAGATCGGCATGCGTTCCCGGGGCACCCCCCGGATCGCTAACCGGCTGCTGAAGCGGGTACGCGATTTTGCCCAGGTCAAAGGCGACGGCGTCATTACCCTCGATATTGCCAAAACCGCGCTGAAGCTTATCCAGATCGACGATCTGGGGCTTGACGAGATCGACCACAAGATGCTTCGCTCCATTATCAGCTCCTTCAAAGGAGGACCGGTCGGACTGGATACGATCGCGGCCACCATCGGGGAGGAGAGCCAGACGATCGAAGATGTGTACGAGCCTTATTTGCTGCAAATCGCTTTCTGCAAAGAACGCCGAGGGGCAGGACGGTAACGCACCGCGCATACAGCCATCTGGGGCTTCCGATTCCGCAGAGCTGATGCCAGGCGGGCCGCCGGAAGGATGAGCTGTGCCGCACGAAGACGGGAGAGGCATCACAAAGTTACGCATCTGCCAAGACGAAAGGGGAGAGCAGTTCATGTCGAACAGTACGAAAGCGGCTCTGAAAAAAGTTCCTTGGGTGCATAGTTCTTATAGCTTTAATCTTGCCTGGTTTACAGCCGCCTGGCGCGTATGCCGCCGTTCCCAAACTGGATCAGATCCGCGTAGGCCTTTTTTTTCACGTCGGACAGGTATCAGAACAATGTGTCCACTGTCACTCTAACCTCGGATCAAGGTTTTCAGGCCGGCTTTAAAGCTCCGGGCTCCGGTAAGCTGTGGCCAATTTCCGGCGGGAACCGAACGGTAAGAGGCTCTTTGAACGAATATAGAGTGCTGCTGTCGGAGCTTCCGACTCTGGATGAAGCCAAAGCTTTGGGCCGCAAGCTGGAACCGAAGCTCAAGCCGGTCATATACAGCATAAACAGGCAGGGAAAGACGGTTTACCAGATTTTTTTTCCGGCAGCACTTACGGCTCCAAGCTGCCGCCGATGCCGCTATGAATGAGGCCAAAGCGATGGCCGCTATGCAGGGGACCGCGCCTCTAGTGACCGGTCCCTACTCCTTGAACGCCGGTTCATACGGAACCGAGGCGGAAGCGGCCGAGCAGGCGCAGACGTTGGCACAGACGGACATCGCTGCCGAGGTTGCCGTCCAGGAGGATGCGGGAGGCAATCCGGTGTTTTCCGTCTGGTTGGGCCAGGAGACGGATGCCGTCAAGCTTGACGCGCTGAAGGTAAAGCTGGCGGCTTTGTTCCCCGCCCTTGTGCTGCAGCCGGTTGACAGAAACGTCCCTTCGCTCGTCATCCGCAGCTCCCTCGCGGAGACGGGCAATGAATTTGTTCCTCATTATTTTGTCGGTACGGGCGGGGAAAAAGTAAGCTTTACTCCCGGGAACAACGGAGCGGGAACGATTACAGTAAGCGAAAAGTCAGGCGCTTCCTACCGCGGAAGCATTGAACTTTCTCAATTCAACGGACAGATGGCGGTCATCAATGAACTGCCGTTCGAACAATACCTCTACTCGGTCGTGGGCGCCGAGATGGGAACGGGTTGGCCTGCCGAAGCTTTGAAGGCCCAGGCCGTTGCGGCGAGGACATTTGCCGTTAAACAGGGCAACGCCTATAAGATCGCGAATGTGACGGATACCACCCTCGACCAGGTTTATTCGGGAACGGGGAAGGAAAGCGGCGATATCATTTCCGCAGTCGATGCTACACAAGGGGAAATCCTGACGGTTAAGGATGTCCCTGTATCGGCGCTCTTTTACTCCAATGCCGGAGGAAAGACGGCGGATCCTGCCGAGGTTTGGGGAAATCCGGTCCCTTACATTACGTCAGTGGAAAGTCCCGACGATGCCCCCGAACGGAACCGGCCGATGTGGATCCAGGCTGTCTTTGACGATGGCAGATCAGGCTATGTTTTGTCCACGCAGGCCAAAAGCACCGGGGATAAAAAAAATGCGGCAGGGTTGGCTTACTATGAAACCGGCTCGGATAAAGTCAGCGTCCGGCTGGAGCCTGCCAGTCAATCCAATCCTGCCCTTTTCACTGTGAGCAAAGGGGTGCGGTTCCTTGCTTTGTCGCAGGTGAAAGAGAACAACGCTTATAGCTGGCAAAGAGGGCCGTTCACATCGGCCAAGCTGTTGGACAAGGTGAGTACGGTAGCGCCCGGTATTATTGCGCTTCAAAGCCTTCAGGTAACCGGAAAAGGCCCTTCCGGCAGGGTGACGGAAATAACGGTCAACGGCAAACCGGTGAAGCTGAAAACATCGGACAGCTGGAGGTCCATCTTCCAAGGGCTGAACAGTACGCTGTTTGATATTGAGGAAACGGGAAGGTATACTATATTGGGAGCAGCGGGGGCCGCGCGTACGGTGACTTCGACTCCCGGAGACGTTCACGTGCTTAGCGCCGGCAAGGCCGCCGCTCCCGCAGCGGGAGCGCAGATGTTTGCGCTAAATGGTGACGGACAGGTTCGCCTGGTTACCAAAGACGCCCAATTTATTTTCAAGGGCAAGGGATACGGCCATGGAGTGGGAATGTCCCAGTGGGGAGCCCGTTCGCTTGCCGAACAAGGGTATGATTACAGAGCGATTTTGTTACACTATTACTCCGGAGTGACTATCTCAAAAGGATGAATGTATAGAATGGATGTATCGAGTTTTGATTTTGAACTGCCGGAAAGGCTCATTGCCCAGACTCCGCTGCCTGACCGTACCGGTTCGAGCTGTTGACATTAAACAAGGCCACCGGAGAGGTGGAGCACCGCCGATTCGAGGACTTGATAGACTACATGCAAGCCGGGGACCTGCTCGTGTTGAACGATACACGGGTTATACCAGCCCGGCTTTTTTTTGGCGTAAAGCGCGAGACGGGAGCCAAGGTGGAGGTGCTTCTGCTGAAGCAGCTGGCAGAGGACCGCTGGGAAGCGCTGGTCAAACCGGGCAAGAAGCTGCGCGAGGGTGCTGTCATCGATTTCGGAGCGGATGAAACAAGCGGACAAACCTTGTCCGTGCCGCTTAGTAGCGAAGTGGAAACCGTGGGGGAGATGGGCGCACGTACTTTGAAGTTCCGCTACGAGGGGATCTTTCCGGAAATATTGGACAGGCTTGGGCAAATGCCGCTGCCGCCATACATAAAAGAGCAGCTGCCGAGAGAAGACAAGGAGCGTTATCAGACCGTATACGCGAGGCATGAAGCTCTGCGGCCGCGCCCACGGCAGGGCTTCATTTTACCGAATCCTACCTGGAGAAGCTGAAGAGCAAGGGCATTCGCCTGGCCTTCATTACGCTGCATGTCGGATTGGGGACATTCAGGCCGGTCTCGGCAGAGACGGTGGAAGAGCATGAAATGCATTCCGAGTTTTACATCCTGCCGCAGGAAACAGCCGATTTAATCAATGAAACCCGTGCCAATGGTCGGAGGGTGATTGCTGTAGGAACCACCTCCGCGAGAACATTGGAAACTGCGGCAGGAATCGCCGCCGAGAAAAGATCGTCCGCCGCAGGGGAGCAGGAGGGCGCACTCGTTCCAATCGCGCCCAGCCAAGGCTGGACGGACATCTTTATTTATCCCGGATACCGTTTCGGCCTTGTGGATGCGCTGCTGACCAATTTTCACCTGCCGAAATCGACCCTGCTGATGCTGATCAGCGCGCTGGCGGGCAAAGAGAATGTGCTTAACGCCTACAAGCAGGCAGTGGAGAGGGAGTACCGGTTCTTCTCTTTCGGGGATGCAATGTTCATTTATTAATAGAAAGAAGCGATAATCAATGGCAGTAACTTATGAACATATAAAGACATGCAAGCAGTCCGGCGCGCGGCTGGGCAGAGTGCACACTCCCCACGGAGTGATCGAGACTCCGGCCTTTATGCCCGTAGGGACGCAGGCGGCGGTGAAGACGATGAGCCCGAAGAGCTAAAAGAGATGGATGCCCATATCATTCTGAGCAACACTTACCATCTCTTTCTTCGCCCCGGGCAGGAAGTTGTCGGAAAAGCAGGCGGGCTGCACAAATTCATGAACTGGGACCGCCCGATCCTGACGGACAGCGGCGGGTTCCAGGTTTTCAGCTTAAGCGAAATGCGGAAGATCACCGAAGAAGGGGTTTCCTTCCGCTCTCACTTGAACGGAGACAAGCTCTTCATTTCACCGGAAGCGGCAATGGAAATCCAGAACGCACTCGGATCGGATATTATGATGGCCTTCGATGAATGTCCTCCTTATCCCGCGGAATACGATTATGTGAAACAATCGCTGGAAAGGACGAGCCGCTGGGCGGAGCGTTGTCTTCAAAGCCATACCCGTCCCCACGATCAAGCGTTGTTCGCAATTGTACAGGGAGGCATGTTTGAGGATCTCCGCAAACAGAGCGCGAAAGAGTTGACTTCCCTGGATTTTCCGGGGTATGCTATTGGTGGATTGAGCGTGGGCGAGCCGAAAGCGCTGATGTATGAAGTGTTGGATTACACCGTGCCGCTTCTGCCCGCGAATAAACCGAGATATTTAATGGGGGTCGGATCTCCCGACGCCTTGATTGAGGGTGCGATCCGCGGAGTCGATATGTTCGACTGCGTGCTTCCTACGCGCATTGCCCGGAACGGCACAACGATGACCAGCCAGGGCCGGCTCGTTGTGCGCAACGCCAAGTTTGCCGAAGATTTCGGCCCGCTGGATCCGGACTGCGGATGCTATACCTGCAGGAATTATTCCCGCGCGTATATCCGGCACTTGATCAAAGCGGACGAGACGTTCGGCATTCGTCTGACCACGTATCATAACCTGCATTTTCTTCTGCAGTTGATGCGTAATGTAAGACAAGCGATTATGGAGGACCGTCTGCTCGATTTCCGGGAGGAGTTTTTTTCAACAATACGGCCTTCATGATAACGACAAAGGTTTCTAGAAGGGAGGTACGAATGTGGGAGCAAGCTCGGGAGGAATGGGTTCGGCCCTTGCAACTTGGGGACCGTTAGTGTTCATGTTTCTTGTACTTTATTTTCTGCTCATCCGTCCGCAGCAAAAGAGGCAAAAAAAACACGTACGAACATGTTGAATTCCTTAAAAAAAAGAACGATAAAGTCGTAACGATCGGCGGTTTGCACGGAACGATTGTCGAGATCACGGACGATACGGTTGTGCTGCGCGTAAACGACGTTACCAAAATGACGTTTGACCGTTCGGCGATCAACTCCGTCAGATCGACAGACGCCGCAGAGGCAAGCAAGTAAGCCGGACAAAAGGAAATCCCCCTGCAACCAGAGGGTGCGCATGATGCGCATTTCGTTGATCGCAGGGGGATTTTTTTGCGTCCTTTTATCCCGTGCAGAGGCCTGTATGCTTATTCGTTCTGCTGCTTCAGCCTAATCAAAGCCACACCGCCGAGAGCCCATTTTGGTTCCGATAAATAAAGCGCGGTTCTGGAGGCGAACCATCCTAAAGCCACTCCTCCGAGCATATCCGTAAACCAATGGATGCCCAGATAGAAAATGGAGAAAATGATAAAAAACGGCGGTGCAGGCCGTAAACCAACGCCAGAACCGGCTGCCGACTTGGAGCGAGAATGGCCATGGAAACGGAAATGGAAGTGTGGAGGCTCGGGAAACAGTTGTCCAGCCCCGACAGAGGACGGTACTCTTTCTCGAAGCTCGGAAAAAACATCAAGAATGAGCATGCGTACATGCGGATGCACCGACCAGACTTCGTCTACCGGGAAGAACATATAAAAAAAGGAAAGGCGGCCAAATAATTGATGATCACCGCATAGCATAGGGCATAGAACAGGGTATGGTTTTTTCTTGTAAGTGTACAGGCCGATCGAAACCGCCATAAGACACGGAAACACCGCCACATAAGTAAAGGTGGAAAGCAGTGTCAGGACGTCGCTGTGGAATGTATGCTGGATCCAGGGGACAAAGTCCCTTCCAAACGGGCGAATTTCGGAGTGAAATCGGACTTGGTCAGTTTGGTGGCCGATTCAAGCCAAAGCTCGGCTTTATTGAGGTAAAGGATGCTCAGCACCGCGCCAGGTGAACGATAAATTTGACGTTCGTATACATTTCATTGATAAAAGCGCCCGCGATCCGAAAAGGATTTCCTTTTATAGCGACAGCCAGCAGGACTATGACCGTAATGACGGTATATATGGTGGCCTGGTTCATGGAAGTAAATAAAATCATGATGAAACCCCCCCCCTAAAATCTGGAAAATGGCTGAGTGTATAAATTCTAATTATTATAACACAGCAGGGGGCCGGATGAAACGCACGCTATTTTTTTGGAATTAACCCCTAGGATTCCCCCTAAAGCTCCGCATAAGACCGTTACCACAAACAGCATGATTGTATTTTTTTATTAACACCGGCATCATAGGTTAGAAACCCGATAATCAGAATAATCACGGAATAGACGATGCCCAGCAGGCCTCCGTGGTACCAGCCTTTTTTTTACCGATTTTTTTTCCCGCCGGCGAGCCCCCCGGCAAACAACGAAACCCCGTGGATTACCATAGTATAAGCCACAAGAGAATTTTCCTGCAAGGAAGTCAAATACATCAGCAGCGATACGATAAGGGTGCCGGCCGCCATAAAAAATCAGCGAATAGAACAATCCGGTAAACAGCGGCGAAGTCATTCTCACCTGCGGTACACGATTCATCTGAATCATGGACATCTTCCTTCCTGATCAACGTTTTATCACCATTCTATGGCCAGGCGCAAAGAAATAGTACAGGTTGCGCCTGGCAACATTTGAACAGCCGGCATTTGTATGAGACGGTGGAATCCAGGTGAGAATACCAGATGAAATGACAGGCAGGAGGAGCGGATCGTGGATATTGTGACCATCGTGTTTCGGACCGTATTGATCTACTTTGTCGTCTTTTTTTCATGCTGCGGATTATGGGAAAAAAAAGAGAGATCGGCAAACTGTCCTTGTTCGACTTCGTCATTTCTATCATGATTGCGGAGATTGCCGTCTTCGTGCTTGAGGATTTGCACCGGCCGATCATAAACGGGATACTGCCAATGGTTGTCCTCGTATCCATACAGATCGCTATTGCCTATCTTTCCCTGAAAAAAATCAAAAGGTTCGCGCATGGTTCGGCGGAGATGCTTCGCTGATCATACATAACGGGAGAATCGACCGGGAGGAAATGAAAAAAAGCAGCGTTACAATCTGGACGACCTGATAGGGCAGCTGCGGCAGAACAAAATTTTGAATGTGTCCGACGTGGAGTTTGCGATCCTTGAAAACACGGGCAAGCTGACGGTAATCGAGAAAAAAGCATGATGAAGCGCCCCTGGCCCCGGACAAAATCCGTTACGAAGGGCTGCCCTTGCCTTTAATTATGGATGGAAAAGTGCAGGACAAAAAAAATTTGGAAAAAAATAAACAAGACCCGGTTTTGGCTGAGGAGTGAGCTTCGGGAAAAAAAGGAATCGCCGACTTCAAAGAGGTGTTTTTTTTGCTCGATTGATCACCGCGGCCGTTTATTTTTTGGACAGAAAAAAGATGAAGCCTGCGAAAATCAGCGGGATCGACGAGCTTCAGCAGGAGAATCGCAAACAGGTAGACGATGAAGCAGGCCGCGACTGAGGCGAGGAACCGGGCGGAGTAGAGGTCCGTCCATTCCCAATGCATGACCAGATAGCAGCAGCAGCCGGAAACGAGCATGGCCGCCCCGACCTTGAGAAAGCTTGTCATGTCCATCGTGAAATTGAGCAGCTTCGTCACGCTTATCCAATGAAGGATGGTAACGACGGCGATATTCACATTCATTGCGATGACCGCGCCAAAAAATGCCGAATTCCGGCTTGCTGACCAGCCACACAATAAGGCCCAGCTTGACCGCGGAGCCGGCAAAGGTGTTGACCAGAGCGTTGACGGGCCGGTCCAGCGCCTGAAGCGTAGCCTGCAAAGGGGCTTGAAAATAAATGAACAGAGCGATCGGAGCCAGCATCCTGAGCATTAAACCGATGCTTTGCTGGTTGTAGAGCACCTCGACCAGCGGATCGGCAAGGATATACATCATAACTACAAAGGGAGCCCCTGTGACCAAGGAAAGCTTTAAAGATTGATGGAGCCTGTTATGGATGGACGGCATATCTTTCTTTGCTGCGGCTTCCGACAGGAACGGCACCAGGGATACGGCCAGGGAATACGTGAGAGCGCTGGGCAGCAGCACGATAGGCAGGATCATCCCCTGCAGGGAGCCGTACTGCGCCGTGGCCAGCTTGGTTGCCACTCCGGCCGCGGCGAGGCTGTGCACGATGAGAATGGATTCCAAAAAAAATACGAAGCCGACCCGACCAATTTCCCTCCGGTTACAGGAATTGAGATTTTCAGCAGCTTTTTTTAAAGTGGAGAGCCGTCTCGGATTCTGTCCCGTTCCAATGTGAGCTATTGCCCGATCAGGCTGCTGCCGGTTATTGATTCCATAGTAGAAATATAGCACCAGCATGCCGCTCAGTTCCCCCACAGCGACACCCGTCATCGCCCCCGCCGCAGCATATTCAATACCGTACGGAATCATAAAATAAGAGAAGGCCAGCATCATGAAAATCCTCACGGTAGTCTCGACAATTCCCGACAGTGCCGTAGGAATCATGTTATGCCGTCCTTGGAAGTATCCTCTGTAGACGGCGGAAACCGCAGCCATCAATATAATGGGCTCATGCAAAGAAAGGTGTAATACACCCGGGAGTCGGTAAAGAGGTTCGCTGTAATCCATGGAGCCGCAATCACGCACACCGCCGTGAAAAAAAATGCTGAGGGCTATGGTAAGTCCCAAGGACAGCTTGAGGATAGTGCCACCCGCTTCTCGTTCCTCTCGGCCTCCGCCTCCGCCACCAGCTTGGACACCGCTATCGGAATTCCGCCCGTGATCAGGTCAGTACTACAATAAGAAACGGGTAACCCATTTGGTACAAGCCGATACCTTCAGGCCCGATGACCCGGGGGAGGGTGATTCTGGGCACGAAACCAAGGATCCGGTTGATGATGCCGGCCGCCAACAAGATCATAGTCCCTTTTATAAAAGATTGTTTGCTCACAGCGATTCCTACTTCCCAGCAATTTTTTTTCTGGTACGAGCTTATTTCATACATATGCGGGGGCAGGCCAAGCTGATGCTATAAATTTAAAATGGGCCAGGAGGTAGGAAAACGGCAGCCGTTGTCGAATGTTAAACATATATCAGTCCGCGTAACAGGGTTCGCGAAAAGGAGGTTGGCTATGGATCAAGAGCACCAAGGGGAAACGCAGGAGGAACTTAGCAGTGAAGAGCTGCTCCGTGTGGTGGCCCAGCTATGCGGCTCGAAGGCGGAAGAATTCAGGCTGATCGGCTATGAATACGTGAACGCGGATGAGGTCTGGGAATGCGTCAGCGACAAATACCAAAAGACCGGAATGCCTGCGCTGCACCGGGTGGTAAACGATATCCTGTCACTCACGGTCACCAAATTCATGAATTGGAACACGATTTCCATGTACAAAAGATCATAGAAGTGGTTTGCGGGCGCCATGAGCGCTCTTTTTTTATTTTTTGAACCTTTTTTTTGTGATGGTCTCCGATAGAATGAAAGGAAATCGATAGCCAACCCCAGAAACACCCATTGTGCGATGGGGGTTTTTTGACATGGAAATAATAAAAAAATGTCAAATTGACGCGATTTTCGGAGGTAGGTATAATAGGAATATTGAGTATGGAAGGAGACAAGCAAGGTTATGGACTTTAAGAGAATATCCGTCTTTTTTGCTGGTTGTGATTGTAACCTTGGGGATCGTTGCCTGGACCACCCCGGGAGTTATGAACAACCTGAAGCTTGGCCTGGATTTAAAAGGGGGATTTGAGATATTGTACGAAGCTTCGCCTATTGACGCGGGCAAGCCGGTGACGAAGGAATCTTTGAACCAGACGGCAAGAAGCTTGGAAGGCAGGATCAATAAACAGGGGATTGCCGAGCCGGAAATCAACACGGAGGGTACCAACCGGATCAGGGTAAGAATCGCCGGGGTTACCAACCAGGAAGAAGTCCGGAATATCATCAAGAAGCCTGCTGAACTTACATTCAGAGGGCCTGACGGGACGAAAGAAATGGTCGGCAGCGATTTCGTGGAGAATGGCGCCAAGGTAGGGTTCGACCAAACGAACCGGCCGATGATTCAAATAGAAGTAAAAGACAAAGAAAAGTTCAAGAACGCAACCCAGAAGCTGCTGGGCAAGCCTCTTGCGATTTATTTGGATGAAACCGAGCTGTCCGCTCCCATCGTTCAAAGTGTGCTGACGGACGGGAAGGCGACGATCACCGGTAACTATACATTAGAAGAAGCGAAGAAGATCGCTGAAACGATCAATCTGGGGGCGCTGCCGCTAAAACTCGACGAGAAATACACTCAAGTGGTCGGCGCGACGCTTGGTAAATTATCCCTTCAGCAAACTGTTGAAGCGGGTATGATCGGAGCCGCGATCATCCTGCTGTTCATGATTGCTTACTACAGGATACCCGGATTGGTGGCTGCCTTCACTTTAATTACTTATTTGTGGCTGCTGCTCGGTACGCTGTACCTGATGAGGGCTACTTTAACGCTGCCCGGAATCGCCGCGCTCGTGCTCGGGATCGGGATGGCCGTCGATGCCAACATCATTACGTATGAGCGGATCAAAGAGGAAATCCGCAGCGGCAAAAGCATTATGTCTTCTTTGAAAGCGGGATCCAAGCATTCTTTCCGTACGATTATGGATGCCAACATCACGAACATTATTTCCGCCGGCGTGCTGTACACGCTGGGGAACGGCGCGATCAAAGGCTTTGCGCTGACTACCATTCTCAGCATCATCATCAGTATTCTCACCAACGTGTTCTTGTCCAGACTTTTATTGCATCTGCTGATCCGCAGCAATCTGTTCAAGAAGCCGGGCTATTTCGGCGTGAAGGAGGCAGACGTCCGTGGATTATAGCAATCGTTTTGATTTCATGAAGCACCGCAAGATTTTCTTCGGCGTGTCGCTTGCGATTATTATTATTGGATTGATCATCATTCTGGTCAAAGGGATGAATTTCGGGGTTGATTTTAAAGCGGGAACCTTCCTTGATATCAACACCGGCAAACCGGTCACCGCCGCACAGGCTGAGCAATTGTTCGCGAACAGCGGCATTGCGAACAAACCGATCATTACGATCGGCGGCACGGGCAACGACAGGGTGTCCGCCCGCTTTGACGACATCCTGAGCCAGGATACGATCAAAAAAGGTGGAGTCCACATATACCGCGGCTTTGGGCAATCAAGTCTCTTACGAGGTGAACACCGTTTCTCCGGACATCGCCAAGGAAATGGGATTGAAAGCAATGTATGCCGTGGCTATAGCAAGCATCGCCATCTGCATCTATGTCAGTATACGCTTCGAATGGCGGATTGCAGTAGCTTCAATTATTGCGATCCTCCATGACGCTTTGATGGTAATCTGTATGTTCGCCATTTTCCGTTTCGAAGTGACATTGCCGTTCGTTGCGGCGGTTCTGACTACCATCGGTTACTCCATTAACGACAAAATCGTTATCTTCGACCGGATTCGCGAGAATATGAGATTTACCAAAATTAAATCCTCGGACGACCTGTCCAGGATGATCAACGCGAGTATATGGCAGACTATGGCAAGAAACATCAACACCGTATTAACCGTTTTGATCGCCGCCGGATGTTTGTTTATCTTCGGCAGCCAATCCATTAAACTGTTCGCTTTAGCCAAACTGATCGGATTGACCAGCGGAGCCTATTCCTCTTTATGTATTGCCAGCCCGCTCTGGTATCTGCTCAAAAAAAATAAATCCGTCGGTTCTAAAACGAGGGCAGCAGCAGTAAAAGAATAATAGCCGGCCGCGAGAATGAGTCTATTCCGCGGCTTTCTACTCAATTCATAGGGAGTGGCTACATGACGGAACAGCGTTTTCGACAAGCTGAAGGGGCTGCCTGGACAGGGATCGCCGGCAATCTTGCGCTGGCAATAATGAAAGGAATCGTGGGCTGGAGCGCAGACAGCAAGGCGCTGCTCGCCGATGCGGTAAATTCCGCTTCCGATGCGGCGGGATCCGTGGCGGTACTGGCAGGTTTGAAAACGGCAAAGCTGCGCGCGGACCAGGAGCCTGCTCACCGGCACGCCAGAATGGAGACCATAGCAGCCATCATTGCATCGGTCCTTCTGCTGGTCGCAGGCCTTGAGATCGGCGTAAAAGGATTGAATGCTCTGACTACAGGTGTTCAACACGCCCCGGCCAGTTACGCTTTAATAGCACTGCTCATTTCAGGAATTGTCAAAGAAGCCCTTTTTTTCAATATAATTATCGGTTAGGCAAGAAAATAGCCGGTAAAGGGCTTGTCGCGGCGGCATGGGATCATCGTACGGATGTAATTTCCTCGTTGGCGGCATTAGCCGGCGTCGGAGGGGCTATCATCGGAGACAGGCAAGGAGTTTTGTGGCTTCT
Organism: Paenibacillus sp. JCM 18996; assembly: GCA_001313085.1. Next base: position 15,553 of record BBFE01000044.1, read on the forward strand.
TTATCTGGATCCCGCGGCCTCCTTGTTTATCTCGCTGCTTATTATCAGAAAAGGCTATAAGCTTGTGATGGATTCGATGCTCAGCAACACGGAGCGAGTGCTTCAGCAAGAGGACACCACGGAACTCATCGAAACCGTGCAGCGGGTGGGCGGCGTCATTGCGGTGAACGAGCTAAGGGCGAGAGAACACGGCCATTATGTCATTGTCGATGTCAAAATCAGCGTAAACCCCAAAATCACCGTCCTTGAAGGGCATGATATAGGCAAAAAAAGGTAAAAAAACCCAGCTGATGAAAAGATTCTCCCATGTCTCGGACGTTTTTATCTACGTGAATCCTTACGATCCGGGTTATCCGTACAAAGCGGATTCAACCGGCGAAGAAGAATTTCCCGCTCTTCTGCATTGAATTATAACAAGAGGAGGGATTACGTGCTCGAGTCTAGAGCCAGATGGCACATCGCGCAAACGGATGAAAGCCAGGTTCGGCAATTGGCGGACAATCTCCAAATGAGTCCTTTGATGGTCCGTCTGCTGCTTGGACGAGGGCTGTCCACTCCGGAACAGATCGCGATGTTTCTGGAAACGGCAGTCGATCACTTTCATGATCCTTTCTTATTAAAAGGTATGGAAGAATCGGTGGCAAGAATTCGCAAAGCCTTGGATGGCCGAGAGAAAATCAGAATTTACGGCGATTACGACGCGGATGGCGTGAGCAGCACTTCGTTGATGATCATGCTGATGCAGCGGCTCGGCGCGAGCTTTGATTATTATATTCCCCACCGTATCCATGAGGGTTACGGCTTAAACACCGGCGCTATCGATGCGGCCCGCGAAGCTGGCGTTACCCTGATCGTCACCGTGGACACGGGAATAAGCGCCTTTGAAGAAGTGAACTATGCGAATAAGCTCGGCATCGATATCATCGTTACGGACCATCACGAGCCGCCGGCGGTTTTGCCTGATGCTTTCGCGATAATCAACCCTAAACAGCCCGGCTGCCTTTATCCGTTCAAAATGCTCGCCGGAGTCGGAGTGGCCTTTAAGCTGGCCCATGCTTTATTGGGCGCGGTGCCCGAGGAACTGCTGGAGATGGCAGCAATCGGTACGGTAGCCGATTTGATGCCGCTGACGGACGAGAACCGGCTTTTGGTAAAGTTTGGATTGGAAAAGATGCTCCGTACGGGCAATATAGGGATTAAGGCGCTGCTTGAAGTATCCGGCGTGAATACCAAGGAGGTAAATTCGACGCATGTGGCTTTCGCCCTTGCGCCGCGAATAAACGCCTCCGGAAGGCTTGACTCGGCGGATGGCGCGGTTAAGCTGCTGACTTCCTCAGATAAGGAGGAAGCCCAGGCGTTAGCCGAGGAATTGGACCGTCTGAACAAGGAACGGCAGCGTATTGTTGAAGAAATGTCCAGACAGGCCGTGTCGATGCTGGAAACAATGGGCCCGCATGGACTGCCAAAGGTAATCGTACTCGCGGAGGAAGGCTGGAACGCAGGAGTTATCGGTATTGTAGCTTCCAAAATTATGGAAAAGTTTTACCGGCCGGCCATTATTTTAAGCATCGATGGGGAAACGGGCATGTGCAAAGGGTCGGCCCGTTCCATCGCAGGCTTTGACATTTATGCCGCGCTGACCGAATGTGCCGGCTTGATGGAACATTTCGGGGGGCATCAGCGCGGCGGGCATGAGCTCATGAGGGAGAAGGTCGGTGCACTGTCTGGCCGGCTCAATGAGCTCGCTGAGGAGTGGTTGACAGAGGAAGATTTTCTTCCCGTCATTCAAGCCGATTTGGAGTGCATGTTCGAGGATGTGTCGGTGGAACTGATCCAGTCCATAGAGAAGCTTGCGCCCTTTGGCATTGGGAATCCTACTCCCAAGGTCGTGCTGTCCGATTTGAGGATCGAACAAATCCGCACCATGGGCAAAGATAACCGGCATATCAAACTCACCTTGGCGAAAGCGGAGGCTAGGGAGGATTTAATAGAAGCCATTGCTTTTAACCAAGGAAATCTGGCCCATGACATCGCGGTCTCCTCCAGGGTTGAGCTGCTGGGCGAGCTCTCTGTCAACGAGTGGAACGGGGTGCGAAAAGCGCAAATTCTGATCGGTGATATCCGCGTGCCCCATGTCCAGGTTTTCGATTGGAGAGGTATGGATGGAATCGATAAAAAAAAGGTAAAAGCGGTCTCCGAGCAGGCCAACAGGTGTCCCGTTATAGTCTTTTCCTCGTCGGCGGAAGCGAAAGCTGCTGCTGAACGCTGGGCCGGCGGTTATGCCTGCTGGACGCTGGATACCTCCGGCACAATGCTTGCCTGGAACGAGACTGCGAAGGAGGCTGCTTTTGCCCGTTCGAAAGATATCATCCTTTACGCTGTCCCTGAATCTGTGCAGCAGCTTCAACAAGTGCTGGCACAGGCGGCAGCGGTGGAAAGGATTTACGCAGTGTTTGCCGAGCCCGATCAAGCCGGCGGCCACACATTACCGTCCAGGGACGCTTTTAAACAGATTTACTCCGTGCTTCTGCACAATAGCGGCGGTATGCCCAAGAACAAACTTCTGGATTCGTTACATAAACGGACGGCATTATCCCAGGCCTTGATTGAATTCATACTTAATGTATTCGAGGAACTGTCTTTTATCGAGAAAAGCGGGGCAGGCTATTATCAACGGTTCCGTCTCCGGAGAAAAAGGACTTATCGGCCTCCCGCTTGTACCGCAAACGCATGAACCATGCGGAGGTAGAGCAGATATTGGTTTACACGACGACACAGGAGCTGAGAGATTGGTTCTGGCCCAACTTGACAATAAACATCAATTATTGGAGGAAATCATATGAATTTTAAAGAGCACATCAGGGTGATCCACGACTTTCCGCAGCCGGGCATCCGCTTTAAAGATATTACGACATTGCTGAAAAAAACGGGCCGGTGTACAAGGAAGCCATCAACACTTTGGCGGAAATGGTAAAAGAGCTCAAGATCGATGTCATAGCAGGCCCGGAGGCGAGGGGATTCGTCGTAGGTGCGCCTCTGGCTTATGCACTGGGCATAGGATTCATTCCGATCCGCAAAAGCGGCAAGCTTCCAGGCGAGGCTATCGAAGCGGACTACGCGCTGGAGTACGGAAAGGACCGTCTCGCTATGCACAAGGATGCGATTGAGGAGGGACAGCGCGTGCTGATAGCCGATGACCTGCTGGCCACCGGCGGTACGATCGCCACCTCCATCAATCTGGTCAACCAGCTGGGCGGCAAAGTCGTAGGAGCGGCTTTCATGATCGAGCTGGGCTACTTGACCGGACGCGATCACCTTGACGGAGTGGAAGTTTTCTCTTTGATGAAGTTTTAATTCGAAAAGGCTGTCCCTTGCAGATTTTGCTTGGGGCGGCCTTTTCATAATAGAGGATTAATTTTGGGCGTTATATCAGCGGCAGTGTGCTCGAACTATTCGTTGCCAAGCTTCAACACTTCGATCAGCTTGAAGAACAAGCTTAAAAGAACAGCGGCAAATGTGGCGAGTGCCATTCCTTTCAGCTCGAACGTTCCCCATTTTAAAGCGGTACCGCTTAATCCGATGACCAGAACGACGGTGGTCAGGATCAAATTTTTTTTGGGCTTCGAGTAATCGACCTTGGATTCGACCAGAATCCGAAGGCCCGAACCCGCGATGACGCCGAACAGCAGCATAGACACTCCACCATCACCGGTGCGGGAATGGATTGGATCAGAGCCGCAAGCTTGCCGCAGAAAGATAACACTATGGCAATGACGGCTGCCCCTCCGATGACCCACACGGAATATACTCTTGTCAGCGCGAGCACCCCGATATTCTCGCCGTAAGTCGTATTCGGAGTAGATCCGGCAAAACCGGAGACGATTGTCGATATCCCGTTGCCGATCAGAGAACGATCAAGTCCGGGATCCTTGCTCAGGTTCCGGCCTACGATATTTTCCGTCACAAGCAGGTGGCCGATATGCTCCGCTATGACGACCAGGGAGGCGGGAAGGATGATCAGGATGCTGCTCCAATCCAGCACTGGCGTATAGAATGTGGGCAGCCCTATTACAGACGCGTTACCCACTCCGCTCAAATCTACGATGCCCGCGGCATAAGCGGCGATATATCCGACGATAATGCTAATCAAGATCGGTATGATTTTCAGAAAGCCGCGGAACATGACCGACCCGATAATCGCGGTGAGCAGTGTAATGACGGAAACAGCGACTGCCGGTACATTCACACTCCAATTCGGCCCGGCGCCGGGCGGGGCAATGAATCCGGCCATTCCTGCCGCTGTAGGCGCCAGCTCAAGGCCGATTACGGCAATGATGGCACCCATGGCGGCAGGAGGAAACACGACGTCGATCCAGCGGGTGCCGACCGCTTTTACGAGCAGCCCGACGACGGTGAATACAATACCTGAAGCGATAAAGCCTCCGAGCGCCGCGCTGTACCCTTTTGAAGAAAGCACGATGAACACGGGAGACAGAAAAGCGAAGCTCGAACCTAAGTACGCGGGAATCTTGCCTTTGCAAATCCATATGTAGAGCAGGGTGCCGATCCCGTTCATCAATAGCACTGTGGCGGGGTTGATTTTAAACAGAATCGGAACGAGCACTGTGGCGCCGAACATGGCGAAAAGATGCTGCAGGCTTAAAGGAATGCTTTGGCCCAAGGCGGCCGTTCGTCCACTCCAATCGCTTTTTTGCATAAAAAAAGCCTCCTTAGTGTTGGAATATTATTACTGCGTGGATTAAGATTATACCTATCATATAAGAAAACCTCAAATGATGCCATTCCAGGAGGAGCGACCGTGATTCAGAGGAAGGTTTTCTTGGTAAGGAAAGTCCCACTTCACTGTATCAGTGATCTTAGACTTTCCTTAACGTAAAGAAAACCTTCATCAATGCCATTCCTTTCCCGGACAACATTCGACAAGTTTCGCTATACGAGTTGACGTGAGCGGCGTTTCAAAGGCATAATGTATAAAAAAAATCGACTAAAGTGAAAGGGTAGACGTATGGGCATAGAGCAGTTGCTGGATAAAGCGGCAGGCTATCTGAAAGAAACCGACCTTTTAAAAAAATTAAAGAGGCTTTTGATTTTGCCGACCGCGCCCACTACGGACAGTTGAGAAAATCAGGCGAGCCTTATATTTTACATCCGCTTGCCGTTGCAGAGATTCTGGTCAACATGCATATGGATGTCACCTCCATAATCGCCGCGCTGCTGCACGATGTTGTCGAGGATACGACGGTTTCCCTGCAAACGGTGGAAATGCAGTTCGGCAAAACTTGCGCGATGATCGTCGACGGATTGACCAAGCTGGAGAAGATCCAGTTCAAGTCGAAGGAAGAACACCAGAACGAGAATTACCGCAAAATGTTCGTGGCCATGGCCCAGGATATCCGAGTCATTCTTATTAAATTGGCGGACCGCCTTCATAATATGAGAACATTGAAATACCAGTCCGAGGAAAGCCAGCGGCGGATTGCCGATGAGACTTTGGAAATTTTTTTGCCCGATCGCCCACCGTCTGGGGATTTCCGCAATCAAATGGGAGATGGAGGACATAGCCTCCGGTATCTGAACCCGCAGCAGTACTACCGGATCGTGAATCTGATGCAGAAGAAGCGTGCCGAGCGGGAGCAGTATATCGAGAATGTCGTGCAGAGCATAAAAGAGAAATTGTCGGAAATGGGCATCGAAGCCGACATTTCCGGTCGTCCGAAGCACATATACAGTATTTACAGAAAAAAATGACGTCGCGCAACAAGCAGTTCAACGAAATCTACGATCTGCTTGCGATCAGAGTCATTGTGGATAATATTAAAGATTGCTACGCTTCGTTGGGAATTATTCATACGCTATGGAAGCCGATGCCGGGCCGGTTCAAAGATTATGTGGCCATGCCCAAGGAAAATATGTACCAATCGCTGCATACCACTGTCATCGGGCCCAATGGGGAACCTCTCGAGGTCCAGATCCGCACTTACGAAATGCACCAGACCTCCGAATACGGAATTGCAGCGCATTGGGCTTACAAAGAAGGCACAAACGCCGCGAACAACGTGCTGGGAGATAAAATCAACTGGTTCCAGGAAATTCTCGAATTGCAAAAAAAGAAACAAGCGACGCCGCGGAATTTATGGAATCGCTCAAAATGGATTTTTTCTCGGATCTGGTGTTCGTGTTTACGCCAAAAGGAGAAGTTATCGAGCTTCCCGCGGGATCTGTGCCGCTTGATTTTGCTTACCGGATTCACACTGAGGTCGGCAACCGTACCATAGGAGCCAAGGTAAACGGCAGGATCGTGCCTTTGGACCACAGGCTGAAGACCGGGGACATCGTGGAGATCCTTACCTCCAAGCATTCCTACGGACCAAGCCAGGACTGGGTCAAAATCGCGCAATCGTCCCACGCCAAGAGCAAGATCAAGCAGTGGTTCAAGAAAGAAAAGCGCGAGGAGAACGTGGCCAAGGGCCGAGAGGGCATCGAACGCGAGCTGAAGCGGCTCGGCATCGAGCTTCCACTCTTATGTCGGACGAACGGCTGATGGAAGCGGCGAGGAAGTTCAATTTCAACGACTTCGAAGATATGCTGTCGGCCGTGGGCTTCGGGGCATCACTGCGGCGCAGATCACGACCAAGCTGACGGAAAAGCTGCGCAGGGAGACGGAAGAGGCGGAGCGGCAGGCTTTACAGCTGACCAGTGAAATAAAAGAGATGAAATCGGCTCCGTCGACGGAAAAAAAAGAGCCGCCCTACCCACGGTGTTTCCGTGAAAGGCGTGGACAACGTGCTGGTCCGTTTTGCCCGCTGCTGCAACCCGGTCCCCGGAGACGACATTGTCGGCTACATTACCAGGGGACGGGGCGTATCGGTCCACCGCGTCGATTGTACGAATATTCCTGCCGCGGGCGGGGATGAAGGCAACCGTGTGATCGAGGTCGAGTGGGTGGATGCGATTGAAGCCAATTACAGCGTAGAGATCGAGATTACCGGCCATGACCGCCGCGGCTTGCTCAATGAAGTGCTGCAGGCCGTCTCCGAGAGCAAGACGATGATATCCGCGGTTTCGGGCCGTTCGGACAAAAAACAAGATGGCGATGATCCATATGACGATCCTGATCCGCAACATTGACCATCTGCAGTCGGTTGTCGATAAAATCAAGCGGGTGAAGGACGTATATTCCGTACAGCGCATCATGCAGGCGTAGCGTCCGGGATATCTTATGGCCCGCAGTGTACGCTATATTTTTTTTGCCGGAGCAGCGGGGTTAGTTCGAACAGGGGAGAAAGATAGAGCGATGAGAGTAGTCGTGCAGCGCAGCAGGAAGCTCAAGTTACTGTAGACGGCAATATTGTAGGAAGCATTTCGCTGGGCCTGGTTCTTCTTGTCGGCATCGCCCGCGAAGACACCGAGGAGGATACGCCTATTTGGCGAGAAAAAAAATAGCGGGGCTGCGCATTTTTTTGAGGATGAGGAAGGAAAAATGAACCATTCGGTGCAGGACATCGGAGGACAAGTTCTCTCGATCTCCCAATTTACGCTTTATGGCGACTGCCGCAAAGGGAACCGGCCGAACTTCATGGGAGCGGCAAGGCCGGAGCATGCAAGGCAGCTATATGACGATTTCAACCGGAAGCTGCGAGACTTGGGAGTTCACGTGGAAACCGGCGCTTTTGGCGAAATGATGGATGTGTCTTTTACGAATTGGGGACCGGTCACCCTCATCGTCGAGAGCAAATAACGGGTTATTTTTTTCCCTCAGGTGGCCATACTAAAGCTAAATCAATAGTAAGGAGCTCCTACAGTATGCGCCAATCCGCCAAAGAACGGATCATCAACCAAGCTCAGCTGCAGCTGTTCTCTCCGGAACGGAACGAGGCCCTCGCTGTCCTGACGGATTATGCGGATCAGGAGAAGAACAGGCATTTGACCGCATGCGAAGAGAGAAGCGTCCACTTGAGAAAAGGCTGACCGATTATCGCGGTTGGCCTTTTTTTCCGTGTAAGGGGTATGGTAAACTGGATGAGTTGCAGGGAAAATACTATTTAAGGAGTTTTATGCTTGAAGATTGCTTTTTTTCCGAGAAGGATTCGATGATTTTACGACGGAAATTTATCATATAGCGAAGCTGTTTTTTTTGAAAATGTGGAGTTGGTTAATGGATCGGATGAGGGAGCCGACCTGACATACGTATGGTGCTTGCCGTGGACGAAGGGTGGGTGGAGTTGAAGGCGGACATGGCCGATGGGCGGGGCCGCAGGTGGGCGAACGAAACTCGCAGGAAGCTCGAGGACGGGAAGACGGATTCCGCTGACCTGCAAATTCGAAGGATCGTGCTGTCCGCTTTGCTGCAGCTCTTCACCGAAGCTGCCGGGCTGGAGCAGCCTTGGGGGATTCTGACGGGCGTGCGCCCGACGAAACTGATGCACAACCTGCTTCAGAACCATAGCATCGATGAGTGCATGGCCATTTTGCGGGAACAGTATCTCGTTTCGGAGTCTAAGGCCCGCCTGCTTGTGGAAATCGCAGAAAGGCAGCTGAAGGTCATACCGGATCTGTTTCATTTGGATAACGAAGTGAGCGTGTATATCGGCATTCCCTTTTGCCCGACCAAGTGCGCTTACTGTACCTTTCCCGCTTATGATATCAGGGGCCAGAACGGGTCGGTGGAAGCCTTCCTGGAAGGGCTGGATTACGAGATACGCGAGACGGGCCGCTGGCTGAAGGAAGCCGGGCTCAAGGTAACCACGCTTTACTTGGGAGGCGGGACGCCGACCAGCATTGAGGCGGAGCAGATGGACGCTCTGTTCGTGACGCTGCACGAAGCCTTTCCCGGCATGGGCGCGATTCGAGAGCTGACGGTGGAGGCGGGCCGCCCGGATACGATCACTGAAGCCAAGATCGAGGTGATGAAGAAGTGGAACGTCGGCCGGATTTCCATTAACCCGCAGAGCTTTACGCAGAAAACGCTGGATACGATCGGCCGCCATCATACCGTGACCGAGACCGTGGAGAAGTTCAGGCTGGCCCGGGAGATGGGGCTGAATAACATCAACATGGACCTGATCATCGGCCTGCCTGATGAGGGCAAGGCCGAGCTTCGGCGTTCTCTGGAGGAAACGGAGAAGCTGATGCCGGAATCGCTGACCGTGCACACACTGTCCTTCAAACGCGCCTCCAAGATGACCCAAAACAGGGAGGAATACGAGGTTGCGGACCGCAGCGAAGTGACGGACATGATGGGTATGGCTTTGGATTGGACCGAAAGGAAAGGATATAAGCCGTATTACATGTACAGGCAGAAAAAATATCCTCGGCAACCAGGAGAATGTAGGTTATGCTCTGGAAGGGTTTGAAAGCCTGTATAACATACTCATGATGGAGGAGAGGCAGACAATTATCGGACTCGGCTGCGGCGCCGTATCCAAGGTTGTTTATCCGAGGAACGGTGCTGCCAACGACGAACAACCGCAGAAGATCGAAAGGCTTCCCAATCCGAAGGAGCCTTCCGTCTATAATAGTGCGTACAAGGACTATGTTGCCAGGAAAATAAAGCTTTTGGACGAAGCTTACGGGATAGAACGCGTTAACCATTTTTTTGAATGCCGAGGTGTGTTATGGGAGAGAAGAAACAAGGCGGGGCAACAACGAAGAAAACGGCCTATCTTGTAGGTTTATTGGTGCTGGTCGTTGCAGTGGGGATTGGAGGCGTTTTGTGGAATCTCTATGGAAAAAAAACAAGCATGCGGACAGGACGAAGGCGCAAGCGCCCCAAAAGGTCAGGTTGGCCGCCGATATTAAATCAGATTACGATGTGATTGTCGTCGGCACCGATCCTGAAGGCGTAACCGCCGCAGTCTCCGCCGCCCGCAACGGCCTCAAGACGCTAATGATCGACGGGAACAACCGTAAGATTCTTGGCGGACTCATGACTTTGGGCTGGCTGAACACGATCGATTTGAACGAAGACCGCGACAAGCCGCATATCGGCGGGGTTCAAGTGCTGAACAAGGGCCTCTTTTCCGAATGGTTCAAGAAGGTGGAAGGGGATTCTTTCGACGTCAACACGGCAGCCAACGCGTTTAACGAAATGGTAGGGAACGAGAAGAACATTGACGTCGCACTCGGGTTAAAAAAGCTTTGAACCCGTAACGGCAGAGGGCTCGGCGCCTGGCACCAAAAAAAATGACCGCCATGAAGTTCGTGACGGCGGACGGCAAAACGATGGAGGTCAAAGCCAAAGCGTTTATTGATGCCACACAGGACGGTGATATCGCGGCGCAGGCCGGTGTTCCGTTTACTTTCGGGCGGGAAGACCTAGGAGATAAAGACGCCAGAATGGCGGTCACGCTGGTGTTCAAGCTTAAGAACGTGACTCCGGATGTTTGGAAGCAGATCAAGAAGCATCTGGCGGATGACGGTCTGCCAAGTACGGGCGCCAACGATCTGAGCGCATGGGGTTATGTCGAGATGCAGAAGTACCCGCCGCTCAATAAGGAACGCGTCAAGATGAGAGGCTTGAACATCGGCCGCCAGAACGACGACACGGCTCTCGTCAATGCGCTGCAAATATTCGGCGTTAATCCTTTGGATTCGAAGTCAAGGCAGGAGGCTTTCGATATCGGCAAAAAAAGAGCTTCCTAATGTCATGGAATATATGAAAAAGCTGTACCCTGAATTCAAGGATGTGGATCTCGCCGACACGGCCCCTGAATTATACGTGAGGGAGTCCAGGCATATCCAAGGGGAGTACAGGCTGTCAATCATCGATGTGCTGGAAAGCCGGGACCAATGGGACCGAATCGGCTTCGGTTCGTACCCGGTCGACATACAAAGGACTTCGCCTGCGGACAACGGGGCGGTAGTGACGCAGCCTGACAAGTACGCGATTCCTTTCCGCAGCATTGTGCCCAAGCAGGTGGACGGTCTGCTGGTGGTCGGAAGGTCGGCCAGCTACGATACTCTACCCCACGGCTCCGCGAGGGTTATTCCGACGGGAATGGCGGAAGGAGAGGCAGCGGGCGCGGCAGCCAGGCTCGCTATCGACAAGCAGCTCTCTTTCAGGGAACTGTCCTCTAACAAAGAGCTTATCGCAAATCTGCAGGACCAGCTGAACAAGCAGGGCATGGAGATCAAGCCTTATACGCCGAAGAAGCTGGCTTTTATGGATGACAAGACTTATCCGGCTTAAAGACAGCCGTTTCTTTAGGACTCGCTACCGGGGGATACAGCAATACGTTTGAGCTTGAAAAAACCGTCTAATGCAAAAAAGGATGGCCAATTTGGTGGGTGGAGCCAAAAAAATCAACAAGGCTGCATTCAAAGGGGATCCTGGCGCAGCGATAGCCGATTTTAAGGATACGGCGGACAAAACGCCCCTGACTTTACAGCAGGCGTGTTATACGGTCACGCAGGCCCTGGGAATGAAAGTGCCGCTCGAAGCCGCGCAGACGGAATTGCTGCAGAAAGGGCTGCTGCAGCAATCCACCATTGACCTGATCTCGGACAAGAACAGCCTGACCAACGGCGAATCGTATATGATGATAAAAGACTTGAAGGAAGCCTTGAAGCCGTGAAGGCAATTTGTAACATAATTGTAATGTGCCTTTCACACTCCTTTAACGTCGGGCGAATATAATAAAAGTCGACCCCCCTTTTAAAATATAAACCTTTGGATAACCCGCGAATGTGTTTGCGGGTTTTTTTTCTGTGCTGTAAGGCTCGTATTCGCATTACGCTTCATACAGATGCTTGATACCCGTGACAAAGGCAAAACAAAAGGACCGTCAAGGAATCATCTTCCTAACGGTCCTTTCTAAAGTTACGGTTACAGCTTCATCGAGCGTCCAGCGAATATTCGCCTGCGCCGATAAACGCCACGCCCAGCGCAACGGCTATAAGGATGACGGTATATTCGCTGCCGTTATCGGTCAGCCAATAGCCGTTCTTTCCGTGGACCTTGACGATCGCTCCCAGCATCGAAAGGATAATCAGTGCGGCTCCGATCCAGGTAAACCAACCCGCCGCGAACAACAGTCCGCCAACGAATTCCATCAACCCGGCCAGAAAAGCCATCGTCACTCCGGGCTTCATTCCCATCGATTCGAACCAGCCCCGGTTCCTTTCAAACCGTGGCCCCCAAACCATCCGAACAGCTTCTGCGCGCCATGGCCTGCGAAGGTCAATCCTACCACCAGGCGAATGATCAGCAAACCCAAGCTTGCCGCAGCTCCAAAAGACAACATTTAATACAACCCCTTCTGTTTTGTTTTTTAAAATAAGTTCTTAACTTACTTTATTTTAGTGATATTAAAGCATTAACTTACCTTTGTCAAGTGACTTCCAAAAAAAACACGTTAAGTAAAGCGCATCCAAATCTTGTTCGCCGTTAGTTTGCTCGTTTCCGCTGGTTTTAAAACGATTGGTTGTCTAAAGGAAATGATTAAAAGGAACGATGCTTGACTTTGTCATTTTTTTCGCGATTATTATGATAATAATATTGTCGATGAAATGTGATCCGTTGAAGGGATAAAGTAGCTCGTACCCGCATACCCAGAGAAGGAAGCCCCGGCTGAAAGCTTCCTTATGTCGAACGAACGAAAGACCTCCCGGAGGACAGACGGCGAACCCATTCTTTTATTGAGTGTTCCAGTAGCCGTTGTGCGTAGGCGGGCGTTAACCGTATAGAGCGAAGCTTGGCCTTAGCGGCGGTGTTTCGAATGTGGGTGGTACCACGGGTGATTTGGTTGTCCTAATCTCTCGTCCCTGACAGCAGTCAGAGGCGGGGGATTTTTTTAATTTTACAAGGAAGTTAGCTGTTATATGGAAAGGGGTAAGATCGATGAGCATTCAAAAGCCAAGAGGCACGCAGGACATTCTGCCCGGCGAGGTGGAAAAAATGGCAGGCCATCGAGTCCAAAGCGAGAGAGTTGTGTCAAAGGTATAATTTTAAAGAAATCCGAACCCCGATCTTCGAAAACACCGAGCTTTTCGTCCGGGGCGTCGGCGAGACAACGGATATCGTAGAGAAAGAAATGTACACCTTTCTGGACAAAAGCGACCGCAGCATGTCGCTCAGGCCCGAAGGAACCGCCGGTGTCGTCCGTGCGTACGTTGAAAACAAGCTGTACGGCGAACCCGATGTGAGCAAGCTCTATTATATAGGGCCCATGTTCCGCTATGAGGCTGTACAGGCAGGCCGGTACCGGCAGTTGCACCAGTTCGGAGTCGAAGCTTTCGGCTCGGTCGATCCTGCCATCGATGCCGAGGTGATCTCTCTGGCTATCAGTCTATACGGAGCTGGGCCTCAAGGACATCCGCGTGGAGATCAACAGCGTGGGAAATCCCGAGAGCCGGGCCTCGTTCCGGGAAGTTCTGCAGAACTTTTTTTGCCCCAGTCAAGGATCAGCTGTGTAAAGACTGCCAGTCCCGGTATGACAGAAACCCGCTGCGTATACTCGATTGCAAAATCGACCAGAAGCTCGTTCGGGGCGCGCCTGTCCTGCTGGAGCATCTGGATGAGAAGAGCGTCAGCCACTTTCAAGCGGTAAAAGGTTATCTGGCGGAGATGGATATTCCGTTCGAGGTCAACACCACTTTGGTCCGCGGGCTGGATTATTACACCGATACGGTGTTTGAGTTTAAGGCGTCAGGCATCGGATCCATCGATACGATCGGCGCAGGAGGCAGGTACAACGGACTGGTGGGAAGCATCGGAGGACAGGACCAGCCGGGCGTCGGACTCGGTCTTGGCATTGAACGCACGCTGCTTATTTTGCAAGCGCAGGGTGTAGAGCTTCCCGCCGTTAAGCCGCTGGATATTTATCTGATAGGCCTTGGAGAAGCCGCCGAGAAAGAGATTCCCAAGCTGCTGCACAATTTGCGGGTGAACGGCGTTACAGCCGAAAAGGACTATTTGGGCCGCAAAATGAAGGCGCAGATGAAATCCGCCGACCGCTGTCAGGCACGGTACACAGCCATTCTTGGGGATGACGAGCTGGGGAGGGGCGAGATCACGTTAAAGAATATGTCGAACGGAGAGCAGTCCACCGTGGCATTGAACGATTTTGTGCCGACGGTGAAAGGTTTGGTTTAAGCGCTGTTTGTGAAATTATTGAAGGAAGAGCGGAAGTATTATTTTTTTAATTTCATTGGAGGATGTAAAACATGCTATTGAAAACTCATCAATGCGGCGAGATTGGCAAAGCCAATGTGGGAGAAACGGTGGTTCTGAACGGTTGGGTACAGAGACGAAGAGACTTGGGCGGCGTGCTGTTCATCGATCTGAGAGACCGCAGCGGGATCGTGCAGATCGTGTTCAACCCGGATTTTAATGAGGAAGCGCTGAAAATCGGCGACAAGGCGCGGAACGAATATGTACTTGCGGTAAAAGGGAAAGTTATTGAAAGATCTGAAGAAACGAAAAAATCCTAACCTGGGCACGGGCGAAGTCGAAGTGCAGGTGGGCGAGATAGAAATCATGAACGCTGCGAAGAACCCTCCTTTTTCATCGAGGATGGGGTAGAGATCGACGAGCCGCTGCGTTTGAAGTACCGCTACCTGGACTTGCGCCGTCCGGAGATGCAGCGTACGCTGATGCTTCGTTCCAAAGCCGCCAAAATCTTCAGGGACTTCCTGGACGAGAACGGGTTTATCGATGTGGAGACACCGATTCTGACTAAAAGCACGCCGGAAGGGGCGCGCGACTATCTGGTTCCCAGCCGTGTGCACCCGGGAGAATTTTTTTTGCCCTGCCGCAGTCGCCGCAAATTTTCAAGCAGCTACTGATGGTAAGCGGCCTGGAGCGCTATTACCAGATCGCCCGCTGCTTCCGCGACGAAGATCTGCGCGCAGACAGGCAGCCGGAATTCACTCAAGTGGATATTGAGACTTCCTTCCTGTCCCGCGACCAGCTGCTCGAGCTGATGGAGGAACTCATCGTCCGCCTGATGAAAGAAACGACCGGCGCGGAGATCGCCCGTCCTTTCCAACGTTTGTCATACGCCGATGCGATGGGTAAATACGGTTCCGACAAGCCGGATCTGCGTTTTGGCCTGGAGCTGGTGGACGTCTCCGATGTGGTGGAAAAAATCGGGAGTGAAGGTATTTGCGTCGGTTGTCGCTAACGGCGGCCAGGTAAAAGCGTTGAACGCCAAAGGCTGCGCTTCCTGGAGCCGCAAGGAGATCGACGACCTGCTGCCTTTTGCGGCGCGTTACGGAGCGAAAGGACTCGCCTGGATCCAGGTGAAGGACGGTGAAATGAAAGGGCCGATCGTGAAGTTCTTCACCGAGGAAGAGCTTGCGGCGCTGAAGGACCGTCTCGACGTGGAAGAAGGGGACCTGCTGCTGTTCTCCGCGGACAAAAAAAAGAAAGTCGTCGCCGATGTGCTGGGCAACCTGCGCCTCAAAATCGGCCGCGATCTGGGATTGATCGACGATTCCGTGTTCAAGTTCGCCTGGGTCATCGACTTCCCGCTGCTCAGCTACGACGAGGAAGAGAAACGTTATGTGGCGGAGCACCATCCGTTCACTCGTCCGAACGAAGATGACCTCCATTATTTCGACACCGACCCCGGCCAGATCCGTGCGCAAGCATACGACCTGGTGCTGAACGGCTACGAAGTGGGCGGCGGTTCCATGCGGATTTACAAGCGCGAAGTGCAGGAGAAAATGTTCCAGGCGCTCGGATTCAGCAAAGAAGAGGCCAATGAGAAGTTTGGCTTCCTGCTGGAAGCTTTTGAGTACGGCACGCCTCCGCACGGCGGGATCGCTTTCGGTTTTGACCGCCTGGTGATGTTGATTGCCGGCCGCACGAACCTTCGCGAAACGATCGCCTTCCCGAAGACGGCAAGCGCAACAGACCTGTTGACCGACGCTCCGGGAGAAGTGGATGACAAGCAGCTTGAGCAGCTTTCCATTCGCGTGGTCAAGAAAGAGAAAGCCTCTGCTCATTGATGAACGGAGCCAATCGGCCTGATGTTTGGGTCGTGTGAATTTCGGTTATCGTCATAAGAGGGGCGGGGAGCCGCCGTTTTGCAAGGAAAGGAGGTTGGACGCATGCTGCATCAATTTTCCCGGACGGAGCTTGCCATAGGCCCCGAAGGGCTGGAAGTCATGAAGAACAGCACTGTAGCGGTGCTCGGCATCGGCGGAGTAGGCTCCATTGCCGCTGAAGCTTTGGCGCGGACGGGAGTGGGCAGGATTTTGCTGATCGATAAGGATAACGTGGATATCACGAACATCAACAGGCAGATCCATGCACTGACGACAACCGTGGGACAGCCCAAGGCTGAGCTGATGCGGGACCGCATCAAGCTGATCAACCCGGAATGCGACGCTGTCGCGATGAAGATGTTTTACACGGAAGAGACGTATGAGAAGCTTTTTTTGAACATGACCTGGATTATGTGGTGGACGCCTCGGATACGGTCTCTTACAAGATCCATCTGATCAAGCAGTGCCTGGAGCGCAAAATCAACATCATCTCAAGCATGGGAGCGGCGAACAAGATGGATCCTTCCAAGTTTCAGGTGGCGGACATATCCAAAACGACGATGGATCCAATCGCCCGGGTAATCCGGCAGAAGCTTCGCAAGGACGGTATCCGCAAGGGGGTAAAGGTGGTCTTCTCGACAGAGGAGCCCAAGAAGCCCCGACAGGATGTGACACAGAAGATAGTGCCGGAGAATGCGCCGGAAATCCGGAAAGCTCAGCAGCCCCCCGCATCCAACGCGTTTGTGCCGCCAGTCGCCGGACTCATTATGGTCAGCGTCGTGGTCAGGGACCTTCTGGAGCAGGCGGGCGTGGAGTATTAATCCTGTTTTGCAGCCAGCTGGAAGGACGGGAAAAAGCGGAAAGAGCATAGATTCGCGGTGACGCGGTTCTATGCTCTTGTGTTGTACAGGAAATTGTGATGTCTCCAATCCAGAGTCACCCTTGCGTCCACCGCGTTATATCGTGTATGATGCCGTTCAGTTTCCTTCGGATTCCCCTTCAGGTCTAGCGGATCCCCCAGCTTAATCTTGTGGATTTAGGCGGGTTGGAGGTGAATCGTTTTTTTCCAATATAATTGGGATCGTAATCATAAGGCTCGTCGGAAAGGTCAGTATGAAGCGGTCCATGACAAGCCGGAAGCCGGAGGGTATAATGGAAACATCGCAGCAAGCTTGCATTACCCATGTTACCCATCATGTTAAGAAAAAAAGGTAGTGAACCGCATGGACTTGTTTTCATACGCAGCCTCACATACGAATAAACACCAGCTGCTGGCGGACCGGATGCGGCCCGCCAGTCTGGAGGAATATATCGGCCAGGAGCAGATCGTCGGCCCGGGCAAGCTGCTTCGCCGGGCAATTGAAGCAGACCAGGTCAGTTCAATCGTGCTCTACGGCCCGCCTGGCACGGGGAAAACCACTCTGGCGAATATCATCTCTAATCGCACGCAGGGGGAATTCGTCAAGCTGAATGCCGTTGACGCTACCGTAAAGGACGTCCGGGATGTCATTGAGCAGGCGAAAGCGAACAAAGACCTGTACGGGCGTAAAACGATCCTGTTCCTTGATGTTCTGTTAACTAAACGTAAATCATTAAAAGTATCGTGAACAAACCTGAAAATCCAAATCATATATGTATGTATCAATCGTGGACGTGTCTATGCACAATGTTCACGATTATTTTTTTTATTCTTCTTTACGGATGATTAATAAAAAATGTTAATCATCTTATGGAATAAGGGATTGGATACTATCAATAGGTGGAGGGTGCAGACCCCCGGTAGGAGCTAACGGAAAGTACCTCTATGATAAAACGTAGAAGTAAAGCCTGACAAAAGGAAAGATTCCCCTTTATAAAATAATAAAATATATCCCCTTCCCAACTGCATAAATATTCACACCTTATACAGAAAGTCCCCCCAACAAATCACTATATTCCAAATGCAGGATATATAACTGGATAACCTTCCATTACTGAGGAAACTATGCGTCATACATTTTCATCCATCCCCTTTAGTATCAAGACCTCTGAATTTCCATCGAATTATTCACATTTATTCAATCAATATAAAATTATTTATTTGCGAATCAATGATTTGAACCCTGAGATATACTCAACTTACTCCAAAAAAAACAGAAATAAAAAAATATTATGTCGAAAACGAATAATAGCTGTTGGATGAAGGGGGTTATTGGTCGAAAAAAAATTAAAATAATCTGGAATCTTGAAGCATTTTTAGAAAAAAAGTTGTTATAATACCAAATGCGAAACTATATGAGCAATTGTTCAAAGTTGATAAGTAACCAATAGGGGAGTGACGACAATTGAGCTTAAGAGTTGAAGAATCTTATGTAAAGTCAAATGATTCAAGTGAGGGTTATATCCTACGTTATTACATTACAGAAGACAGCATCCCTCTCGCTGAAGTTAATCGGTTTTTTTGGATAATTGCAGCAGAAACAGTTATTTAACTGGCAAGACAACAGCAGAAGCGCTTTTAAATTATCTTCGGTTTCTTAAACATTTACGGATTCACTATCGGGATGTCAGAGACAAAGCGATTCTTGAGCATTACGTTAAATACTTGCTTGGCTATAGTGGGGAAACAGTTGTTGAAATGGAAGGAGCCAAAGCAATAACCACAGTAAAAAAGATATTTGAGTGCTGTCAGCAAGTTTTATCGTTGGTTAGAAGATGAGGGGTTGTTGATAAGAATCCTGTCCCATACAGTGTCAAAAAAAAGTAATGACAAGCGGCAACAATATGTCGATGGAAAATTCCTTTATGGTCAGATTTGGGATTTCAATTTGGACTCTAATGAATTAACACGTGGGCTTAGATACAAGAAAAAAACAAGAACATATCAAACATTATTCATCGGAGGAGATACAACGTTTTCAGGATAATTTTCAATCGGCAAGGGACCGAGTAGTTTTTTTCGTTTGCAAGTAGAAATGGGGCTACGAATTGGTGAAGTGCTTGGAATCCGTATTAATGATTACGACTCTAAAAATAAACAGATGTCCATAGAAAGAAATCAGAATAGAGAGAACAAGGCATTGGTAAAAAACAAAGCCTAGAAAGTTGCCCATCACTGATAGTATGGCGAAAGAAATTGATTTTTTTATATCCGTGGAGAGCGTTCAAGAATTGATAAGTATGAATCAGAGTTTTTTTGTTTCTGAATCATAGAGCGCCCCATATTGGTAAGCCGCTTACACCAAGGAATTATCTCAAAATCTTGAAGGAAGTTGGCGAAAGAACTGGGTTAGACCCGAAGAAGATTCGAACACACAGCGGCAGAAGCACTGTGGCTCAAAAGTTACTTGAATTACTTCATCAAGGGAAAATATCACAGCAATCAATCTTAGACTTTATGGGTTGGAAACGTATTGACACTATTGAACACTACCGTAAGCAGTTCAATTCACAGGATTTAAAAAAGAACTTTGGATCTATTATCGGACAAGCCAATAGAAGGGAATGAAAAAATTACCAACTTATGAAAATGTAAATGACTTTCAACATATCCGAGAAATGCTAGACGCTTTACAAAAAAAAAAGTAGAGGATGAGGGGTATGAATCATACAGTAAAACTGATTAAAGGACGACCAGGTGCTCTCATTACTATGAGGTAAATGGAAAGCAAGTCGAAGTTTATTGGAATTCGAGAACGATTGAAGAATTGGTCCAGTTAGTGACATCGTTACATCAGGTGTTAACGGATTTCGATATTCCCTCTTTTAGAAATTTAAATGAGAAGTATCAAGATGCAACGATATTTGGATTATCTTGCTTTGCATTCACCATAGAATTTGAGGCGTTTATAAAAGCGGTTGGTGAGGTGCTATTTGAACAAGGCATTTCGATATCCAATAGGTCCGTTTATAACTTCTTGCGTTCAGGAGATGCAAATGAAAATAGAACATACGCCCATTCTAAGTCACAGCAGATGTTTTCTCAGGCTGTTGAGACTTATTTAACTGAACTTCGGGAAAGGTTAAAGATAGCCATTTTCAATAAAGACAAATTCTCCGTATGGAAGCTATGCAAGGGTCTTTATATGAGAACGACGGAGAAAGAATTGTGTGAGTTTTGTTTAACAAATTGTGGAGAAGATTTTAGTGACTATGTACGGTTATGTGCGGAGGATTTTCTTAAAAAAGCAGAAGCCAATAGGATGGTTGAGCCTTTATAATTATTCATTTTATGGCGAGATGGAGACGAATGTTCTTGCTAATCGTGCAACGGATCTCTTGGAAAAAATATGATGGGAATGTCTTCAAACAAATAGCGAAAGAGATTCATTACGCACAGATGGAGGATTCAAAAAAAATGGAGATATAGGTTCGAGGATGATATTTGGATTCTATATCGGACGCATTTAGAAACAATTCACAGGAAAGAACTGGATTTCGCAGAATTACCAGATGCGATTAAATATGAAGTGAAATTATACGTTGAATCCCTGATCCAGAGAAATGAAATGCATAGGAAGATCAGTATTCGGTTAAATGACATTCGCAGAGGAATTCGATGTCTTATGGAAACCTACAAAGATGATATCGAGTCCGTTTTGGACATTGACTACTTCCAAGTTCAGCATATGTTTGATGATTTATTGCATATGGAAGATGAAGATGGAAAACCTTTTTTACCAGCTTTCTACGATACGAGGAACGATTACTGAAATGAAGTTGCTGTTTGATTGGTTATTGAGAAAGTTCAAGAAAGAAAATGACATAATAAATCCATTTCGTAAATTCAAGGTTTATAACGCTGAAGCATATGTGACCAAAACTAAGTATATTCCTGAAGTCGTGGTTGAAGGGCTACAAAGTAATTTAATGGAACTTCCCGAACCTGTAAAAAAATGCTTGGATGATTATGATGCATACGGGTATGCGTATTTCAGATTGTTTGGCATTAGAAGAGGGTTGTTTGTTTTATGATAAAGCTGATCAGATGATGAAGTTAAAGTATATCCCAATCAAAATTCGTAAGTATAGAGAACGTTTGGGTCTTCCAGAGTATCATACGATTCCTGCCAAACCAATCCTGATTCAGTATGTGTTGAACCAAATACAACTTACTTCTGCATTACGGAGAGATACGAATTTCAAATACATTTTATAACCAGAAACTTACACAATCAAAGAATTACTTTACAGAGCAAAGAATGGATGGCAGAACAAATAAACAATCTGATAAAGAAATATGACATTCGTGATGATTTTGGCAATCTCCATCACTATACTCACCATCAGTGTAGAAAGACCGTAACAACAGAACTTATTTCCAATGGTGCAACATTGGAACAAGTGGCGGACCTTATCAATCATTTAAATTTACGCACAACATTTAGAGATTATAGCGATGTTCAAAATGAAAAGCTTGCGCCGCTGGAATCCAAGTTTTATGAAATCGCAATTGAACGAGTATTTGATAAAGAAACCATCAAATTTTTTTTCAGATGAAGAAAAGCAAGCACTTATTACAGAGATTAAGCTTGGTAGTCGAGAAACACCTGAAGGACACGGCGTTTGCTTGAAGCACGTTAGCTTTGGAGCTTGTGCGAAAATGCAGTGTTTAGGATGCCGGTTCCTTACAACAGGACCACAATATTTAAAACGGTTGAGGAAAGTTGAGAGTGAGCAGAGAGCTTACATTCAAGAAATTGAGGATTATTATCAGCAACAAAACATCGAAGATTTTAATGAATATCGGGAATATCAAATGCAAATTGACAGGCTTGAAGTGATTGTCCAAACAATTGAGGAAACGATTCAAACTTGCATTGAAGCTGGAATTGACTACGAGGGGGCATAACAAATGAGTATTCAATTAAATCATACTGAAACTAATCTGGATTATATCGAAAAGGTCAAAGAAAAGCTAAAGAAAAAAAGGTATCTCAGTACGGCGATTTCAGATTTGAAGATGACCAGTGGTATTGTTCTAAAAAAGCATAAAGATACTCGTTATAAACACGCCT
>BBFE01000045.1 GCA_001313085.1 Paenibacillus sp. JCM 18996
CGAAGGACTCGCGTACCGGATGCGCAGCCGCCTCAGCCGCTCCACGGAGCGGCTGGCCAAGCTGGACAAGGGCCTGTCCAGCTGCAATCCGCAGGAGCAGGCCGCATACGCCGCAAAGCGGCTGAAGGCCACGCGCCATGCCTGCAGCAGTCGATGCAGGCCATATACAAGGACAAGCGCCACCTCTGGCTGGCTT
Source organism: Paenibacillus sp. JCM 18996 (assembly GCA_001313085.1). Next base: position 197 of record BBFE01000045.1, read on the forward strand.
CGGTCAGGCAGCTTGACGCGTTGAGTCCTCTGAAGGTGATGCAGCGCGGCTATAGTCTCGTATACGACGAGCGAGGGAAGCAGCTAGTAAAATCCATCAACCAAGTCCAACCCGGAGATGTCGTGAAGATTCGATTGACGGACGGACGGCTGGATTGCCACGTCTGGTCTATGGAGGAGAACAAAAAATGGATAAAGAGGAAAGCAGCGTAAGCTTTGAAGAAGCTATGGAGAAGCTGGAGGAGATCGTGGCCCGGCTGGAAAGCGGCGACGTCCCTTTGGAGCAGGCGATAGATCTCTATCAAGAGGGGATGAAGCTCTCCCGGCTGTGCGGCAGAAGCTTGAGCAGGTGGAGAAAAAAAATCGAAATGCTGCTGGATAACGAAGAAGGGCCGACCCGCAAACCGTTCCTTCCGGCCGCTGAAGAATAGGTGAACGTGTTGAACAAGGAAACGGGCATCTTAGATTATATTAAATATTATGCGCAAAAAAAATGGAACAGGAACTCGCTCACTGTTTTCCTGCGGACTGGGATGTGCCTGCGGCGCTTCGCGAATCTGTGGAGTACTCGTTGATGGCAGGGGGCAAAAGGCTGCGTCCGGTTCTGGTGATCGCCGCCTGCGAAGCGTTGGGCGGACCGCTGGAAGCGGCGATTCCGGCCGCCTGCAGCATTGAAATGATACATACGTATTCCCTTATACACGACGACCTTCCAGCTATGGACAACGATGATTACCGAAGAGGCAAATTGACGAACCACAAAGTGTACGGCGAAGCCATGGCGATCTTGGCGGGCGACGCCCTATTGACCCATGCGTTCTATACGCTTTCACAAATAAGAAAACATGGCGTTCCCGCCGAACAGGTGCTGGCCATGGTAGAGGAGCTGTCGGCCTGGCGGGAGCCAAAGGCATGGTCGGCGGCCAGGCGGCGGATATCCTCGGTGAGCAGGGTATGACCAAGCTGAGCGAGCTTGAATTCATCCACCTTCATAAGACAAGCGATCTTATCGTTTATTCGCTGCTCGCCGGAGGCCGGATCGCGGGAGCGAACCAGGAGCAGCTGAACGCCTTGGAACGCTTCGGCTACTCCATAGGTCTCGCCTTTCAAATCCAGGACGACATTCTAGATGTGATAGGCGATGAACAGAAGCTGGGTAAGCCGCTGCGCAGCGATGAGAAGCAGCAGAAAGTGACTTATCCGTATTTTATCGGGCTGCAGGCCTCCAAGGCCAAGGTGGCCGAGCTGACCGAACGGGGCAAACAAGCCATTCTTGCCGCCGGTTTTCCGTATCCCGGCCGCATGCTGGAAATCGCCGACTTTTTTTGATGGACCGCGACCATTAAGGCACTGCGAACCTTGTAACTCCGTGTCTGAGCTGGCGGCTCCGTGCTCTGGCCGGCGAATATCGTGCTGCATTCGGTCCAGCTCCGCACTGCGCCTCGCCAACTCAGAGCTTCTGCTGACCCGATCCCTGGATTAACAGAGTCAAGATATGGCTTTGTTATGTTATGTCTGTGTTCCGTTGAGGAACATTTCTTTTTTTGTGTTATAATATAGATCAAGTTACCCATAGTATTCTGGGCCAAGAATGCAGAGGCCGATTGCCGTGTGAAATCCGCTTTGCAAAAGAGGCTAAGAAATGGTTAAGGGTTGCCGAGGAAAACTCCTAGGTCATGGGGCTGGCCGCAGCGGCTGCCAGTGAAACTTTTAACGCAATGGCTTTTGAAAAGGTGAAAGGGTCAAGACAGGCCATCTTTATCGTAAGGAATGCGGATCGGTTTTCCAATTTTTTTGCAATAATGTCTTAGGAGACATAACGAGCGTAATCAGCGGCGTGGCCAGCGCCTTGGTTATTTTAAAATTGATGTCCTCCTTCGGGAGCAGCGAAGTACTGCGGTCCGTCGTCAGCGTTGTTTTTTTTACCGCGCTGGTTTCAACGGTTACCGTAGGTGGGAAAGCGATGGGGAAATCCTTTACCATCCGTTACTCCACCACAATTGTTTTGATGATCGGCCGAGTTTTTTTATTTCATGGAGCACCGCTTTAATATCCGGCTGTTCACTCTCAAAAAAAAGCAGAAGTCGTCCAATGGAAAGCGAGGAAACAAGCGTGCTTCTTGAACAAATACACGGTCCTGGGGATTTGAAAAAAATACGGCCCCGCAGATCTGGAAAAGTTGGCAGGGGAAATCAGGCAATTTTTTTTAATTGAGAAATTATCGATCACGGGAGCCATCTCGCCTCGAATTTAGGGGTTGTGGAATTGACTCTGGTGCTCCATTACTTATATAACAGCCCACAGGACAAATTGATATTTGATGTGGGCCATCAGTCGTACGTTCATAAAATGTTGACCGGACGCATGGATCAATTCGATACGCTGCGCAAATACAAAGGACTGTGCGGCTTCGTGAAACGGTGCGAGAGCCTCATGACGTATGGGAGGCCGGACATAGCTCGACATCCTTGTCGGCTGCGATGGGTATGGCGATTGCGCGGGATTTGAAAGGGCAGACCAACAAAGTCTTGGCCATCATCGGGGATGGCGCGCTCACGGGCGGAATGGCACTGGAAGCGCTAAACCACATCGGCCATGAGAAAAGGAACCTTACCGTCATCCTAAACGACAACGAAATGTCCATTGCACCTAATGTAGGCGCTCTGCACAATTATTTGAGCAAGATCCGCTCCGACAAAACCTATTTGAGAGCCAAAGAAGATATCGAATATCTGCTCAAAAAAAATACCGGCGATAGGCGGAACCTTGGCCAAGACAGCCGAAAAAAAAGTAAAAGACAGCTTGAAGTATATGCTCGTATCAGGCGTTTTGTTCGAGGAATTCGGCCTCAATTACATGGGGCCTGTGGACGGCCATAATATCCCTCTTCTGCTGGAAACGTTCAGGCAGGCGGATAAAGTCCAAGGGCCGGTGCTCATCCATGTCATTACGACCAAAGGAAAAGGATACTCGCCCGCGGAAGAAGACTCCCACAAGTGGCACGGCGCGTCGTCTTACAAGATTGAATCCGGTCAAATGCTGAAAACTGTAGGACCTCCTATGTATACGGAAGTATTCGGAGAGACATTGATTGAACTGGCCAAGCAGGATCCGCGGATTATTGCCATTACTCCCGCTATGCCTGGCGGTTCCGGACTCGTCAAATTCGGTAAAGCGTTTCCTAGCCGGATGTTTGACGTGGGTATAGCAGAACAGCATGCGGCAACGTTCAGCGCGGGTCTTGCGTCTGAGGGGATGAAACCGGTGTTCGCCGTATACTCCACCTTTATGCAGCGTGCGTACGACCAGATCGTCCACGATATTTGCCGGGCCAACCTGAATGTGATCTTTGCTGTGGACCGGGCCGGTTTCGTTGGAGCGGACGGGGAAACCCACCACGGCGTATTCGATATCGCCTTTATGCGGAGCCTTCCCAATATCGTGATGATGATGCCGAAAGACGAGAACGAGCTGCGTCATATGCTTAAGACAGCGGTTGATTATGACCAAGGTCCCATCGCAGTCCGTTATCCGCGTATCAGCGGGACGGGTGCCGATTTGGACGATGAGCTTGTGCCGATTCCGATCGGTTCCTGGGAAGTGATAAGGGACGGGGAGTCTGCCGCTGTTCTGGCTGTAGGCCAGTCCATGCTTGGCATAGCCTCAGCAGCTGCGGACCGGCTGAGCAAAGAAGGAATCAACCTTCGGATTATCAATGCCAGGTTTATTAAGCCTATGGATACGGACATGCTGCTGCAGCTGGCCAAGGAGCATATGAGCATCCTCACGCTGGAGGAAGGCGTCAAGTTAGGCGGTTTTGGCAGCGCCGTGCTGGAATTTTATGCCGAAGAGAAGATCTATGGCCTGGAAGTGCGTAATTTGGGGATCCCGGATGAGTTTGTGGAGCACGGTTCGATTAAAGAGCAGCTCGGCGATGCCGGTATCACCATTGAGAACGTCATAGCGGAAATCAAGTCGCTCATTCCGCGGAAGAGACAACGGGCGTGAGGATAAGGACAGGAGCTGACAATGCCTTCAGACAAAGAACGGTTGGATGTTTTACTGGTGGAGCAGGGATATTACGAGAGCCGGGAAAAGGCAAAGGCCGCCATCATGGCGGGTCTTGTACTCGCGGATGACGAGCAGGTCGACAAGGCCGGCACGAAGGTGAGCCGTACGGCGAGAATTACCGTCAAAGGCGCGGTTCATCCTTATGTAAGCCGGGGCGGATTAAAGCTGGAAAAGGCGATCAAGCTGTTTTCAATTTCCCTGCAAGGGGTGACGATGATCGATATCGGGTCATCGACAGGAGGATTTACGGACTGTGCTCTTCAGAACGGCGCCGTTTGCGTCTACGCCATCGATGTCGGCTATAACCAGCTGGATTGGTCGCTGCGCAACGATCCCCGAGTAAAAGTGATGGAACGGACGAACTTTCGCCACATGCAGCCCGAAGAACTGCCGGGCCCTCGTCCTGACTTCGCCACAATGGATGTGTCGTTCATTTCTTTAAAACTGATGCTTCCTCCACTGAAAACGATGCTCAAGGGAACCGGTGAAGCGGTCGCCCTGGTCAAGCCGCAGTTTGAAGCAGGCCGGGAGAAGGTAGGCAAATCCGGAGTGGTTCGCGAGCCCAAGGTTCACAAGGAAGTTCTAGCGTCAACGATCAAGTTTGCGGAGGAAACGGGCTTCCTGCTCAAAGGGCTTACCTATTCGCCCATTACGGGAGGAGAGGGCAATATCGAATTTCTCGCTTACCTCACCGTGAACAAGGAAGATCCGCATATTCTGCATACTCCTTTGGAGCAGCTGATTGAACAAGTTGTAACCGAGGCGCAAGAATTACATAAAAACCATCGGTTTGATGGGTTTTTTTCGTTCTATAAATACCGATATGTGTTCCGAGCGTTTCCTTCACTTTTGGGAGATGTATTTTTTTTCCAAGCTCAAGACACAGTGATCTCCCTGAGAGACACGAGACACCAACTGCAGGCTTTTTTGCTTAGATGTAAAAGGATTCCTGCCGGTTTCCGCGAATTACCTAATTGAGGTGACCGCAGTGCAGAAAAGTGATGTGCTTGTTATTTGGCTGATTCTCATTGCACTCATCATATGGATCTGGATCCCGGTGAAAAAATCGTTTGTCCCGGAGTCGGGTGCTGCCCAGGCCCGGAAAGATACCGGTGGACGATGTGATTGAACAGAATGAAACGGTGGAGCTGCTGGAAGGAGCGGGCTTCGACGTGATTTCCGCCAAACAGCGAATTCCCGTCTATATTACGGTAAACGACACGGAAGAATTCGAAAGCCGGCTGTACATTGATTATTTTGCGCGAAAAGCTGGGGAATACTATATTGTTAAAGTAGCCAAGGAGCGCAGGCCGGTGGAACTCAAAGGGGCGGCGATGAGAGACGCCTGGCTGTCCTATTCCCTGCTGTATCCCGAAGCTTCGGGCGTGCTATACGTGGACATGCAGACAAGGAAGATCAAGAAAATATCTTTCTCCGTAGAGAGTGAATAACGGGCGGCCGGTTTAAATAATGAGGAGGATGCGGATGAAAGGCCAACGGCACATCAAAATCAGGGAGATCATTACGAGCCGGGAAGTGGAGACGCAGGACGAGCTTGTGGAAGCGTTGAGGGCGGCGGGCTATCAGGTGACCCAGGCCACGGTGTCGAGAGACATTAAAGAACTTCAGCTGCTGAAGGTGCCGCTTGACGACGGGCGGTACAAATATTCCGTTCCCGCGGATCAGCGGTTCAACCCGATTCAACGTTTGCGCAGAGCACTGACGGACCATTATGTGGGCGTCGATTTCGCCAATAATCTAGTGGTGATGAAAAGCCTGCCCGGCACGGCGAATATTTTCGGGGAGCTGATCGACAACCTGGAGTGGGAGGAAGTAATGGGCACGATCTGCGGAGACGACACGATCCTTATCATCTGCCGATCCGAGCAGGGCAGTCAGGCGGTGGTGGACCACATCAAATCGATGGTATCTTGATACATATCAAAATTCATGGCAGAGGTGAATTATGTTAACGGAGTTGTCCATTCGAAATTTAGCGGTCATTGAACAGGTCACGCTTCATTTTAGAAAAGGGTTCGGGGTGCTGACGGGGGAAACCGGAGCGGGAAAATCCATTATCATTGACGCTTTGAGCCTGATCGTGGGAGGCAGAGGCTCTTCCGAACTGGTCCGCCACGGCAGCGACAAAGCGGAGATTGAAGCCATGTTCGATATGGCGCCGGCCATCCGGTGTGGGAAACGCTTGCGCGGCTCGGGCTGGAAGCGAATGCCGAGGAGCATCTGCTCATACGCAGGGAGATTACGGCGTCGGGCAAAAGCGTGAGCAGAATCAACGGCCAGCTTGTTAATTTAACGATGCTGCGGGAAGTGGGGGATTGGCTGGTCAACATCCATGGACAGCATGAGCATCAATCCCTGCTTAAGACCGACGAACATATCCATTGGCTTGATTTATACGGCGACCAGGAAATCAAATTCGTCAAGAAATTGTACACTGATGCTTACCAAACATACACTGCCCTGCAAAAAGAATTGAACGATCTGCTTGACACGAATAAGCAGTCTCTGCGCATGGCGGATTTGTACCGTTTTCAGGTCGAGGAAATTACGGCAGCGGAGCTTGATCCTGGCGAGGAGGAGAAGCTGCAAGAAGAGAAGATGAAGCTGGCGAGCGCCGAGAAGCTGTACCAGAACGCTTCGGAAGCTTATGAGCCGTGTACGGCGCAGGCCGGGGCCTGGATTCGATCCGTAAAGCGAACCAAAAGCTGCAGGAAATCGCAGGCCTCGATGCTTCGGCGTTACAGCCGCTCGTCGATCAGATGGAGTCCGCATTCTTTCAATTGGAGGATGCCGCCTTTCAGCTTAGAGATTACAGGGACGGCGTTGAGTTCAATCCCGAGCGTCTGGATCATATTGAGCAGCGTCTGGACCTGATCCGAAATCTGCGCAGAAAATACGGAGACACGGTTGAAGAGATTTTGGCTTATCTTGGCGGCATTGTAAAAGAGCTAGATCTGATCGATAACAAGGACGAGAGAATACATAAGCTTCAAATGGCTTTGACGGACGAGCAAGAGAGGCTGGTCACCGCCGCCGCGGATTTATCCAATAAAAGAAAGAATCTCGCGACCGAGCTCTCCGCGGAAATCGAGCATGAACTCCGCGGCCTGCAAATGGAGAGGACCCGCCTGGAAGTAAGGGTTATGGCGCATGAAGACCCGAACGGAATCGAAGCGGACGGCAAGAAGGTGCGTTTTACCAAGGACGGCTGGACGATGTGGAATTCCTGATTTCGCCCAATCCCGGGGAGCCTTTGAGAGGACTGGCGAAGATCGCTTCCGGTGGCGAACTTTCACGGATCATGCTGGCAATGAAGACGATTTTTTTCCCGGATCGACCAGATTCCCGTCCTTGTGTTCGATGAGGTGGACACCGGCGTCAGCGGACGTGCCGCCCAGGCGATTGCTGAGAAAATGTCCCAGCTTGCGCTGTACTGCCAGGTTTTTTTTCCATCACGCACCTGCCGCAGGTAGCCTGTATGGCCGACGCCCATTACTTGATCCGCAAGGAAGTCGACGGCGACAGGACCTTCACCCGGGTGACCGATATGGACCGCCGGCAGCGGGTGGGCGAGCTGGCCCGGATGCTGGGAGGAGTGGAAGTCACGGACACGACACTCCAGCACGCGCAGGAAATGCTTGATCTGGCAGAGGCCAAAAAAACAAAGGATATAAAAGCTTTCGTGGGATCATTTTCAGTTATAAAACGAATGTCGTGGGGTTAACTTAAAGGTACAGTTTTGGAGAAGGTCAACTTCCTCAGAATGAAGCCAAGGGAGCGTGATGAAGTGCAACCCCACAACAGAAAGAGAATGATTGGTTTATTGCTCGCTTTCTTTGTATGTGCAATCTGTTTCTCCACTCCTTTCAGAAATTACGCCTCTATACCTGATGAAATGCGCCTGTTTAAGGGCCAGAACAAACAGATTGAGCTCGCTGTTCCGGTCAATGGGCAAGTGACAGTCGATAATCCGGATATAGTAAAAGTCAACGGCAGCGCTGCGCACTCATTTCAAATGAATTTTAAACACCCGATTTCGCTGGAATCGCTGCATTCCGGACAGGCAGAGATGAAACTGAAGCTGTTTGGCGCGATCCCCGTGAAAACCGTCAAAGTCAACGTAGTCCCAGATTTAAAAGTAATACCGGGCGGACAGACGATCGGGGTCAAGATCAAATCGGCGGGGATTCTCGTGGTCGGGCATCATTTGGTGACCGCGGCCGACAATAAGAAGGTATCTCCCGGCGAAGATGCCAAGGTGCAGGTAGGCGACCTTATTATTAAATTTAACGGAACTTATTTGAATGATGTATCCAAAGTCGCGGATCTTGTTACCAAAGCGGGAGAAAGCAACAAGCCCCTCAAGCTGACGATTTCCCGGGATAACCAGCTGCTCGATGTGGAACTTACGCCGGCGTTTGACACAGTGGATAAATCGTACAGGCTGGGGCTTTATATCCGCGATACGGCCGCCGGGGTGGGTACGCTTACATTCTACGCGCCGGACCAAAAAAAGTGTATGGCGCGCTCGGCCACGTCATAAGCGACATGGACACCCAGACTCCGATTGCGGTAGGCGAAGGCGAAATCGTCCATTCCAGCGTAAATTCCATCTCCAAGAGCCAAAACGGCGAACCCGGAGAAAAGAGGGCAACCATCTTCAAAGGCGGCAAGGTGATCGGAACGATCGAGAAGAACACGTCCTTCGGCATATTCGGTAAAATGGCCGACAAGCCCGATCACAGCGTAACCGATAATGCGATGCCGGTCGCTTTTGCGGAAGAGGTGAAAGAAGGCCCGGCCCAGATCTATACGGTGGTGAACGGCCAGAAGGTGGAGAAATACAACATTGAAGTGGTGCATGTGGCCCGGCAGGACCATCCTGCGACGAAAGGTATGGTGATCAAGATCACCGATCCGAGGCTGTTGGAGAAAACAGGAGGAATCGTGCAGGGGATGAGCGGATCGCCGATTATCCAGAACGGCAAAATGATCGGCGCGGTGACCCACGTGTTCGTCAATGACCCCACTTCAGGCTACGGCTGTTTTATCGAGTGGATGCTCCAGGATGCAGGCATTATGCTTAAGCCCACCGCTGCATCCCCGATGTACCAGGCAGCGTCTTAATCCCTTTGAGAAAGGGATTTTTTTTCTGTCAAAATGTCGAATTTTGTTATATTATGAAGTTAAATATTTAATTATAAATTAGCGCGGCCAAAATATAAAGAAAAAAATAATTTTCGACAGAAGGAATCAAATCATATATGTCGAAATCATTAACGGAGAGAAAAGAAAAAAAATGACATTTACTTTTGTATGTAATATGAAGGAGGCTTTTACGTTGCCGAAGATAGAGGTTATGTTAGCGGACGATAACAGGGAATTCATTAATCTTTTATGTGAATTTATCGATGAACAAGAAGATATGCAAGTGGTCAGCGCAGTGTACAACGGCAACGATGTTCTGCGATATATCGAGGAGCAAAAAAAAGGTGCCCGATATTCTTATTCTGGACATTATTATGCCGCATTTGGACGGTTTGGGCGTGCTCGAGAGGCTGCGTGAGATGGACATTAATCCGCAGCCCAAAATCATTATGCTGACAGCCTTCGGACAAGAAAACATTACGCAAAAAAGCGGTGCAATTAGGCGCTTCCTACTATATACTGAAGCCTTTCGATATGGAAGTGCTTACGAACCGGATCCGGCAGCTTGTGCAGAAGGATACCTCGTTTACAACTTCTTCAATGCCTTCGGCTTCCAAAGCGAATGTGGTGCCTATGACCAAGGGTAAGAACCTGGACGCGAACATAACCAGTATTATCCACGAAATTGGCGTGCCAGCCATATCAAAGGCTACCAGTATCTGCGTGAAGCGATCACGATGGTATACAACAACATCGAGATCCTGGGAGCGATCACCAAGACACTGTATCCGGCAATAGCGGAAAAAATACAAGACGACTCCAAGCCGGGTGGAACGGGCTATACGCCACGCGATAGAAGTCGCCTGGACGCGCGGCAATATCGACAGCATCAGTTTTATTTTCGGCTACACGATCAATATCAGCAAATCCAAACCGACCAATAGCGAGTTCATTGCAATGGTTGCGGACAAGCTGCGAATCGAACACAAGGTGTCCTGAATGAAAGGGCAGTCGCCGCATCCAGTGCTTTTGCTTCCCGCTCCAGATAAAATCAGTCCCATAAGGCATAGTAAACATAAGATGCAGTCTTCTATGGACTAATGACGTGCTGTGGAGCGGGCAGGTGCTTATGAACGATTTTGACCGATACGGGTTTCTGGGGGAGCAGATCGATGTGCTGATGGCACCCGTCCTTGAGCGCAACGCGGCGTATTACTCCCTGATCGAAGAGCTCAATGTTTTCTGCAATGAAGTGAAGAACAGAATTATCGTCAACCCTGATGATGTACGTTCAGCGATAGCCTCCATGCTTTTTTTTCTCAAAATATCGAACGGTTTTCAAGCCATCGTACTTTTAAGCAAAAAAAGGGCTGGGCGTCGAGTGCATTATACTTACACGTTCCCTTCTGGAGGTTACCTTTCCGCTGCGCATCCTTTCCTTGGAAGAAAATTTCGCACGGCAGTTCGTCTTGACGGAGAAGGCCAAGCAGCTGAGGCTTCTGAACGTGATCATAAACAACAAAGAGGCGTTTTCGCCTTATATTTCCGAGTTCGCAGAAGAGCTCCGAGTTCAGCTGAGAGCGGATATCGAGAGTAAGCAGATCCGCACTTTCACCGTCGAAGAGCTGGCCAAGAGAGCGAACATGCACCATTTTTACCAATTGGCGTACCGGCATTTCAGCGAAGAAGTGCACACGACGGTCAAATCGCTGGAAAGCTACGTCGTCTCTGATGAACACGGGTATATCCAGACGTTTGAAAAGGGGCCTCAGCTGTTTGAAGTGAATGAATTTAATACCGCCGCTTTCTGCCTGCTGATCGCCTGGAGAGCATTAACGATATTCTGCAGATGGGGCTCGAGGCCAAGATTAAAAGCTTCGAGGACAGGATCCTGGGCCTTTCCTTGCCGTGAATCTAAAAAAAATCCGCACAACCCGGAGCAGGCGGAAGCGGCCGTCGGCTATTATTTGGGCAGCCCGGTTTTTTTTGATCGCTTGGTCGGCAATCGTGTTCATGTACGTCTTCATGCAGTTGCAAAGGAAATCCTTCTTGCAGACAGGACAAGGCTCCACTAAAAGACGGCTGATGTGGCTGGCGCGGATTCCCTGCTCCTCATCTGTTTCAAATGTTACGCGGCAGACGCTGCGGTCTTCGAGCTTCGTTACAACTTCGAATAATCCGTTCTTTTTTGTTATTGCTGACGATTTGCGCATCTCTGACGACTGGTTTATATGCCACTGGGGTAGCCTCCTTAGACCATTCCAAAAGTTAATCTTAGGCAAAGTATATAGAATTACTTCCTTGTCTGCAAGTGCCGGCGTTGCACGGCGGGCGATCAGACCCTTTGCTCTCCGGAGCGGTCGATAAAAAAAACAAGCAGTTGACCGCGTTACGAATCATTTTATTTGCCAATAATGAAATTTGTACGTTCTATCATGTACAAGAGTTACAGGACGCGATTCGCTGAACCGGATCGGATCCATTGATAGGGCAGCAATTTTTTATGATGGAAGCAGGTTTGGAACATGGCAAAAAAACCAAAGTTTCGGTCGTTGTCCCCGCCTGGAACGAGGAAGACACGATCATGGCCACCCTTGAAGCGGTGAGGCGCCTGGCGTCCGACGATCCGTATTTCGATTATGAGCTGATCGTTGTGGATGACTGCAGCTCCGATCAAACCTTTATTCTGGCTATACCTTGGGTGGACTTGCTGGTCAAGCATACGCAGAATCAAGGCAAAGCCGCGGCTTTGACGACAGGATGGAAAAGGGCGCGAGGGGAGTACATTGTGTTTCTGGACGCGGATGTGGGCTGTTCGGCTTTTCATCTGTCCGGTCTTCTTCAGCCGATCCATGAAGATATGGCGGATATCGCGGTCGCCCGTGTTCCGGTCCGCAGGAGCAGCAGGTTCAGCTTTGCAGCTAACCTGGCCCGTGAAGGAGTATTTCAGCTAAGCGGGTTCCGTTCCACAGCGATGATATCGGGTCCGATCGCCGTCAAAGCCACGGTGATGAACAGCATCGGCAGGCTGGAGGACGGCTATGGCACCGGGGTGGCATTAATGATCGACAGCATCAGGCGGGGCTATCGTGTAGCGGAGATGGATTTGCCTTTCAGCAGCAAGGAAAGAATGAGGAATTGGAACGGTATCCCTCATATGGGCAGGCAGATGTATGATGTAGGCAAGACGCTTTGGAGCCGGTGGCGGAACCCGGTTTCTTAGCCTTTCCCCCATATTGCAACCGAGACTAAAGACAGACGGGGCAGCCCGAGCTGTCTTTTTTTGAATGTTAAAGAGATGCATTTACCGTTTTTTTTCTTTTTTTTGTCGAAAGCGCGGCGCTACATAGTTTCTCCTCCGGTCTCTGTAGAATGTCCAGCCCCCGATAAAAGCTACGCCTGCAGCGAACAGCGCCAGACCCAAGGCCAATTTGCCCCATTGGATATGCGGATCGTTGTTTGCCGCGCCAAACTGGTTGAACCAGGCGTCCTTCATCGTCACAAACCCGTATGTAGCCATCAGGCCGGGGACCACGAGCAGCAGTATGGCTATTAATCTTTGAATTACCAGCTTCATCTATGGGCCTCCCCATGTATTTGCCATTTTCCCGGGGCTCCCGCAAAGTAATCGGATTTCGCTCCGAAGCTTCACTTCACTTTGTGGGGTTTCTTCCCGGGGCTCCCCGCAAAGTAATCGGATTTCGCTCCGAAGCTTCACTTCACTTTGTGGGGTTATGATAATGATAACTGCCGCTATGGGGAAAGTCTATTGCAAAAGAACGACTATTTTTTTCTGAGACGGCAAAAAAAGGTACAATAGAGGCATTGATATTTTTTAGGGGGCATTCATACATGAACAAAACATACGATATTGTCGTGCTGGGAGGCGGGACCGGAGGGTACCTTGCAGCGATTCGCGCGGCTCAATTGGGGAAATCTGTGGCCATAGTGGAACGGGACAAGCTGGGAGGGACCTGTCTGCACCGCGGCTGCATACCAAGCAAAGCGCTGCTGAGGAGCGCCGAAGTCCACGCTACTGTTCTGAAGGCTGAGGAATACGGAGTAGTCGCGTCGGGCGTGCAGCTGGATTTCAAAAAAAGTACAGGAACGGAAAAAAAACCAGGTGGTGGAGCAGCTTCATACCGGAGTTCAGTATTTGATGAAAAAAAGCACAAAATCGAAGTGTTCCGCGGCAACGGCCGGATCATCGGGCCTTCCATCTTTGCTCCCAAGAGTGGGGCAGTAGCCGTGGAACTGCAGGACGGGGAAGTGGAAACGCTGCTGTCCGCCAATTTGATTATCGCTACGGGATCAAGGCCCCGGGAGCTGCAAGGACTTCGCTCGGACGGAACTCATGTGCTGAACAGCGATCAAGCACTGCAGCTGGAGGAGCTTCCGGAGTCGATCCTCATTATAGGAGGCGGTGTAATCGGAGTGGAGTGGGCTTCGATGCTGAACGATTTTGGCGTTAAAGTCACGGTTGTAGAAGCGGCTGACCGGCTGATCCCTCAGGAGGACAAGGAAGTCTCCAGGGAATTGGAGCGAATGCTGTCAAAACGGGGAGTCCGCATCATTACGAATGCGGCTGTTATTACGGAAACTTTCGCCGCGGGAGAAGGAACGATTTCCATCACGGCTCAGCGGCAAGGAGAGAAGCTGGAGCTTGAAGCGGCGAAAATCCTGGTCTCCGTAGGCCGTCAGGGCAATGTGGAAGGAATCGGCTTGGAAAACACGGATATTAAAGTGGACAATGGGACAATCAAGGTAAACGCCCGGCTTCAAACGGCGGAATCGCACATATATGCCATCGGCGACGTCATCGGAGGCCTGCAGCTGGCCCATGTCGCCGGGCACGAAGGGATAGCCGCGGTCGAGCATATTTGCGGCGGCTCGCCGCATCCCTACAGCCCGCACCTGGTGCCAAGATGCGTGTATACCCGGCCGGAAACGGCGAGCTCGGTTGGACCGAGGACGAAGCCCGGGAGAAGGGGCTGCGGCTGAAGGTCGGAAAGTTTCCGTTTCAAGCTGTTGGAAAAGCCCTTGTATACGGTGAAGCCGGCGGGTTCGTGAAGGTCGTCGCGGATGCGGACAGCAACGACATTCTCGGCGTCCATATGATCGGCAGCCATGTGACGGATTTGATTTCCGAGGCCGCCTTGGCCGCGCTGCTTGACGCGGCCGCTTGGGAAGTGGGGCAGACGATCCACTCACCCCACCTTGTCCGAGGCGATCGGAGAAGCTATGCTTGCGGTGGACGGCCGGGCGATGGGCATATAGGTGCGCATCGCAACGCTCACTGAACGGGATTTTTTTTTGAAATTGTCATCATACCCAAAAAAGTTTATAATAAGCCTATAGAGTCAAGTCTTAGGACCAAGTCTTAATGAAACGAATTGAAGGAGGCTGGATTCATGTCCGTCGGTCAATTGGTTAAACACAGAAAGCTGGGTTTATCTGACGAGCAAGCGGTAGAAATGTACCGCACCATGATGAGGGCGCGCAAGTACGACGAAAGGGCACATATGCTGCAAAGATCGGGCAAGGTCGTGTTCCACGTTTCCGGAATCGGCCAGGAGGCCGCGCAGGCGGGAGCCGCTTTCGCATTGGATAAAGGCAAAGACTATCTCCTTCCTTATTATCGCGATTACGCATTTGTTCTGGCGTTCGGCATGACGATGAGGGATCTGATGCTGGCTCTTTTTTACCAAGGCGGAAGACCCGAACAGCGGAGGGCGCCAAATGGCGGGCCATTTCAGCGACAAAAGCAGAAATATCGTGACGGGTTCAAGCCCTGTGACCACTCAAGTGCCGCACGCAGTAGGCATCGCTTTGGCTGCAAAAAATGAAGAAACAGAAATTTGTTACGGTCACCTGCTTTGGAGAAGGCTCCAGCAACCAGGGCGACTTCCACGAAGGCTGCAATTTTGCGGGAGTTTACAAGCTTCCGGTTATTTTCATATGCCAGAACAACCAATACGCGATTTCGATGCCGAACCATAAGCAGTTTGCGGGGAGTATTTCGGAGCGGGCGATAGGGTACGGTTTCCCCGGCGTGAAGGTGGACGGCAACGATCCGCTCGAAGTTTACCGGGTCGTTAAGGAAGCCAGGGAAAGAGGGCTCGCAGGAGAAGGGCCGACTTTAATCGAGGCCGTGATGTACCGGATCTCACCCCACTCGACGGCGGACAACGATTTGCTGTACCGGACGAAGGAAGAAGTGGACGCAAACCGAGAGAAGGACGGAATCCCGAAATACAGGCAGTATTTGACGGCTTGCGGTCTATGGAGCGATGAGCGGGAAGAGGTTCTGCTGGAGGAAATCAAGCAGGAACTCAATGATGCGACGAAGTATGCGGATGCGGCTCCTTACCCGCAGCCGGAAGATACGCTGCTGCACGTGTATGGAAAGCCAGGGGAAGGGGTGCGGTAGATGGCGGTTATATCTTATTTGGAAGCGATCCGCTCGGCGATGGAGGAAGAGATGGAGCGGGACGGCAATGTGTTCGTCCTCGGGGAAGACATCGCCAAAGGCGGGGTGAATAACTCCACGGTCGGGCTGCTTGGCAAATTCGGCGAGGAGCGGGTGCTTGACGCGCCTTTGGCCGAATCCGCCATCGCCGGCGTGGCGATCGGAGCGGCGATGTACGGCATGCGCCGGTAGCCGAAATGCAGTTTGCCGATTTCATCTTTCCGGCAGCCAATCAAATCATCAGCGAAGCGGCCAAAATCCGCTACCGCTCCAACAACGACTGGTCGTGCCCTATTGTGGTGCGTGCGCCGTACGGCGCGACGGGTGCCGGGGCGCTATATCACTCCCAGAGTCCCGAATCGGTATTCTTCGGCACCCCGGGGCTCAAGATCGTGGCACCGTCGAATCCCTACGACGCCAAGGGCTTGATGAAATCGGCCATCCGCGATAACGATCCTGTCTTATACTTCGAACATAAGAAGTGCTATCTCGGCGTAACCGGAGAAATCCCCGACGAAGACTATACCGTTCCGATCGGCGTAGCGATGTCAAGCGGGAGGCTCGGACATTACCGTCATCTCCTACGGATTGACGGTGCAGTATGCACTTCAAGCCGCCGAGGAGCTGGCGGGCGAGGGCATCAGCGCGCATGTCCTCGATCTGCGCACGCTACAGCCTTTGGACCGCGAGGCGGTGCTGAAAGCGGCGGCCAAGACGGGCAAGGTGCTGATTGTGCATGAGGACAACAAGACAGGGGGAGTCGGCGCGGAAGTGGCGGCCATTATCGCGGAGGAGCTGTTGTTTGACCTGGACGCTCCCATCATGCGATTGTGCGCCCCGGACGTTCCTGCGGTGGGCTCCAACCCGGTGATGGAGAAATTTTTCCTGATCTCTAAAGACAAACTGGTGGAAGCCATGCGCAGCCTGGCGCTATACTAGGACAGGGAGGCAGACTGTATGAGTAAACCGGCAGCACAGGGAACCCCGGTCCCGGTTCCGCATCTTGCGGAAACATTGGTGTCCGCTACGGTGGCCAAATGGCTCCGTAAGCCCGGGGACGCTGTGGAACAGTATGATGTAATATGCGAATTAATTACGGATAAAGTAAACGTGGAGATGCCTTCGCCGGTAGCTGGCGTTATTACTTCGATCCTGGTGGAAGAAGGCGGAACGGCTATGGTCGGCGAAGCGATCTGCTACATTCAGGAGCAGGGCGGTTCGTCCGTCGTGCCGGCGTCCACCGGCGGCGCGGACGTGGCCGCTGCTAAGACGCCATCCGCCGCCGAATCGGACGGGGGGATCAGTCGATGAGAAGCCGCTACTCTCCTTCCGTGCTTAAGCTTGCAGCGGAGCATGGGATTGAGCTGGACTGGCTGCAGGGCTCCGGGCTGGGCGGCAGAATCACGCGCAAGGATGTGGAGCAGGCGGTCGCAAGCGGCACATACCGCAAAGCGCCTGTGGCCACGGCTGCCGCAGCAGTGCCGGCTCTGGCGCAGGCGCCGCTCACCCTGCCGGAGAATGCCCCTTCTATCCCGGTTCGTACTACTGGCATCCATTTGTCGGAGAACCCGCCGCTTCCGAAAATCGAAGTGGAAGCACGGGCGATACCGCCAATGAATATTTCATTGACATTACGCCGATCCGCCATACGATTGCGAGCAGGATGAGGCAGAGCGTGTCGGAAATCCCGCACGCCTGGATGATGGTCGAAGTCGACGTGACGAACCTGGTCCAGCTAAGGAACAAGGTGAAGGACGAGTTCATGAAGCGCGAAGGAGTCAACCTGACTTACCTGGCTTTCATGATCAAAGCCGTAGTCAGCGCGATGAAAGATTATCCGATCATGAATTCCGTGTGGGGCGTAGACAAGATCATAGTGAAAAGAGACATCAACATCTCTCTGGCAGTGGGCACGGAGGACTTCGTCCTGACCCCGGTCATCAAGAAGGCGGACCAGAAAAATATCGCCGGATTGGCCAGGGAAATCGACGAATTGACAAAGAAGGCGCGCAACGGCAAGCTTTCGTTGAACGATATGCAGGGCGGCACGTTTACCGTGAACAACACCGGCTCGTTCGGTTCGATCCTGTCTTACCCGATCATCAATTATCCGCAGGCGGCTATCGTCACTTTCGAATCGATCGTGAAGAAGCCGGTTGTCATCCAGGATATGATCGCGGTGCGTTCTATGGCGAACCTGTGCTTATCGTTGGACCACCGAATTCTGGACGGCGTCATTTGCGGACGTTTCCTGCAGCGGGTCAAAGAAAACCTCGAGAGCTATACGCTGGAAACCAAGCTTTATTAAGCTCCCCGGATCACGAGAGAAACAGATTCAAGCTGAACAGCAGCGTCGAAGCCAGCATGATGATAAGCATGGTATAAATAACGATTTTAAACAGAACACTTTTATTGTTCATTACAACGAATCTCCTTTACGCGTTACTATCTCTATTCTAGCCAATCAAGCAGCAAGCTTGCAAACATTCTAACCTGCAAAAGCAGTTGGAGGACAGTCTATGGTGAACAAGGATCGTATCGTAAAAGAATTTCTTGAGCTTGTCCAAATTGACAGCGAAACTAGAAACGAAGCCCAAATTTCCAAAGTACTGAAGGAAAAATTTGCGGCTCTCGGGTTGGAAGTGGAAGAGGACGATTCGGCGCAGCGCAGCGGCCATGCTTCCGGCAACCTGATCTGTACCCTCAAGGCTTCGGAAGGTTTGGAAAAAGCGCCTGTGCTCTTCTTCACGTCCCATATGGACACTGTAGCCCCGGGCAACGGAATCAAGCCGCAGATCGGCGACGACGGAGTCATCCGCAGCGACGGGACGACAATACTCGGCAGTGACGACAAGGCGGGACTCGCCGTTATGTTCGAATCGCTCCGCTTGCTGAAGGAACAGAATGCTGCCCACGGAACCGTGCGATTCGTCATTACCGCGGGGGAAGAAGCGGGCCTCAAGGGCTCGAGGGCGATGGACCCGTCGATCATGAAGGCGGATTTCGGCTATGCGCTGGATTCCAACGGAAGCATCGGCGACATCGCCGTAGCCGCTCCTTCCCAGATGAAGGTATATGTTACTTTCAAGGGTAAAGCCGCTCACGCAGGTGTGAATCCTGAGGACGGCATCTCCGCCATTACGGTGGCAAGTAAAGCCGTGTCGCGCATGCCTCTCGGCCGCATTGACAGTGAAACGACCGCCAATGTAGGTTATTTTGCCGGCGGCGGCGAAACGAATGTCGTGACGGAGAGCGCGAAGCTTGTGGCGGAAGCGAGAAGCCTTGTCAAGGAGAAGCTTGACCGGCAGGTGGAAGCGATGCGCCAGGCTTGCGAGTCTGCGGCAGCTGATATGGGAGCGGAAGTCGATTTCAAGACTGAGCTGATGTATCCTTCGTTCAAATACGACGAGACGGCTCCGGTTGTGCAGCTCGCGTCCAAAGCCTTCGAGAAGAACGGCAAGAAGACGAAGCTGTTCCACTCCGGCGGCGGAAGCGACGCCAACGTATTCAACGGCATGGGTATTCCCACCGTTAACCTCGCGGTAGGCTACCTGGACATCCACACCACCAAAGAACGGATCGCCATCCAGGACATGGTCGATCTGTGCGCCGTCGTTGTGGATATTGTGAAAGAAGCCGCGCAGGCGTAAGGGAATAAAAGTATAAGGGTGAAGACCGCTGACCGTCGGCCTTCACCCTATTTTTTTTAACGTTAATTGAATGGCTCGGATTGAGGTTTTCTTATTGCGGAATTAACGGATGATTCGAAGATCCGCGGCCGCTCTGGACATCCCGCTCTTGCGATTGGCGTTTCTTGAAGGACTTGACGCATTAGACGGCTGTCCGGACAGATATTCCTTCAGCGTGGTATCTCCGCCTGCCTTCTCTATCATTTGCCCGATCGCTCTGCGGATTTCCCACCCCTTGCCCACCATTTTCATCTCATTGCCGGAAGCATAGCTTTTCATAGGAACTCATCCCTTCAAAAAAATTTGGTATACTTGAAGGTATGACCAACTTGGACAAGTTATTCATCCGGAAACCGTTCCGCAGTGTACAAATCAAACATAGAAAGAGGACTCCCTATGACGTTATCATCCGACCGACCGAATTCTAAAAAATTTGAAGAAGTGACCTTGTCGACTCAGCCGATTTACGAGGGACGCGTGATTTCGCTGCAGGTGGATACGGTCAGGCTGCCCAATGGCCAGACATCCACGAGAGAGATCGTAAAACATCCAGGAGCGGTGGCCGTTCTGGCTTTGCTTGGCGATAAAATGCTCGTCGTGGAGCAGTACAGAAAGCCCATGGAGAAAAGCCAGGTGGAAATCCCTGCAGGCAAGCTTGACGCGGGCGAGAATCCGCCGGATGCGGCGGCGAGGGAGCTGGAGGAAGAAACGGGCTACACGGCGGGTAAGCTTGAGCATATCGCTTCCTTTTACACTTCTCCGGGCTTCGCTGACGAGCTCCTTCATCTATATGTGGCTCAGGAGCTTGTACAGGGCACCGTCAAGCTGGACGAGGATGAATTCCTTGACTGCGAGGCGATCGGTATGGAACAGGCTCTGCAGTATATTGCGGACAACCGTATTTCGGACGCCAAGACAATTATGGCCGTCTATGCGTGGAAGCTTTACCGGCTGACAGGATCGTTCAAAGCATGAATTCGTATTTTGCCGATCTGCATATCCACATCGGCAGGACCGAAGCCGATACTCCGGTGAAAATCAGCGCCGCCCGCAGCCTCACATTTTACAATATCGCGAAGGAAGCTTCAGAACGCAAAGGCATCGAAATGATCGGAATCATCGACTGCCACGCCCCCAAGGTGCAAAGCGATATTATGGAATATTTGCACCGGGGAGAAATGGCGGAGCAGGCCGGCGGAGGCATACGCTATCACGATACGACCGTGATCCTCGGCTGCGAGCTCGAAGTGAAGGACGAAGGCTTTGGCGCCGCACATTTGCTGGCTTACCTGCCCGACCTTGCGTCAATGCAGGATTTTACGGCGTGGCTGCGCAAAGTCATGAAGAACGTTGAGCTGAGCTCCCAACGGATCTATGCCCCGGCCCGGGTTCTGCAGGAGGAGGTTTACTCCAGAGGGGGAATCGTAGTTCCGGCCCATATTTTTTTTACGCCTTACAAAGGGGCTTACGGGAACGCGTCCGCCAGAATGGAGCACTTTCTTGATCTTCGGCGGATTGCCGCCGTTGAACTGGGGCTGAGCGCCGATACGGAAATGGCCGGCGTCATTTCGGAGCTCGACCCGTTTACTTACGTGACCAATTCGGACGCCCACTCATTATCCAAAATCGGCCGGGAGTACAACCGGTTGGCCATGGAAGCCGCAACTTTCGAAGAGCTGGCTAAAGCGCTGAACAGGCAGGACGGCAGAGCGGTGAGAGCCAACTACGGCTTGAACCCGCGGCTCGGCAAATATCACCGGACCTACTGCTCCCAGTGCGACTCGATACTC
Organism: Paenibacillus sp. JCM 18996; assembly: GCA_001313085.1. Next base: position 21,384 of record BBFE01000045.1, read on the forward strand.
AGCGAGCGGGAATGGGGTCTGACCACCCTCAGTGCAACGCTACAACGGGTGCCGGGAGAGGCGGCAGAGCGCTGCCCCTATTGCGGCTCCAAATCGATAGTCCGGGGAGTCTTGGATCGCATTATGGACGTGGCGGACCGGGAAGCGCCTGTGCTGCATGGCAGCCGCCCGCCGTACCATTTTCAAGTCCCCCTCGAATTCATCCCCGGCCTCGGTCCGAAAATGCTCACCCGGCTGCTGGAACGGTTCGGCACGGAAATGGACATTATCCATCACGCTTCCGAGGATGAGCTTGCCGAAGAGGCGGGCAGCGAGATTGCAAGATATATTGTGTTGGCGCGGGAAAACGCGTTGGAGCTCACCTCGGGAGGAGGCGGCACCTATGGAAAAGTGAGCAAATTGCTGTCATAGGAGCGTTTTGCAGTTCATATGCTTCTATTAAGCCGGCTGCGGACACGCTGTGGCATCGGTTAAGGAGGCATTACGACTATGTACAAAGCTCATGCCTTGCGCCAATTTTCGAAGGAGCACTTTATTCTTTATGTGTTTGTATCTGTGCTTTTTTGTGGTTGGAGTGATGTTCGGCGCAATTATGGTGAACGCATTGACGACGGAGCAGAAGCAGGATCTCACCCGGTATTTGGGAAGCTTCTTCCAGACGATGGACGGGGGGATGGATTACGACCGCATCAGTTCGTTTCATCAGTCCTTTTCGCTTCATATCAAATGGATACTGATGGTGTGGATTCTGGGGATGTCGATTATCGGCATGCCGCTGATTCTGTTCCTTAATTTTCTAAAAGGGGTGCTGATCGGCTTTACCGTCGGCTATCTGGTCGGACATTGGTCGTGGAAGGGGATGCTGTTCGCCCTGGTTTCCGTCGCTCCGCAGAATCTTGTCCTCGTCCCGGCGCTCATTATCGCCAGCGTGTCGGCTTTGTCTTTTTCCATTCTGATGATCAGGAACAGGTTTGTGCTGCGCAGAACCAATCTGTATCAGACGTTTATACAATATACATCGGTTTCCCTCGTCATGGGCATTCTTACCGTCGGGATTTCTTTGTTTGAAGCTTATCTTTCCCCCGTCATGATGAAGTGGTTACGCCTATGCTGCTGACCTTGAATTGAAGCGCAGGGAATTGACTTTCTCTTTCTCCGGACCCTATAATAAATAGAAGGTGATTGCCTCTAAGGGGGAGGAGTATGGAAGCGCGCATTGAAAAGATAAAAGGACAGCTGCAGTCGCATGGTTATAAGCTTACTCCTCAGAGGGAAGCGACCGTGCGCGTACTGCTGGAGAACGAAGAAGACCATCTGAGCGCGGAAGACGTGTTCATGCTGGTTAAGGATAAAGCGCCCGAGATAGGGCTTGCGACCGTATACCGCACTCTTGAATTGTTAAGCGAAATGCATGTAGTGGAAAAAAATGAATTTCGGAGACGGAGTGGCCCGCTACGACCTCAGAAACGAAGGCACGCACCACCACCACCATCACCTCATCTGCGTCCAATGCGGAGCGGTGGATGAAATCATGCAGGATTGGCTGGGCGAGCTGGAGGAACGGCTGCTTGAAGAATACAACTTTAAAGTGCTGGATCACAGGCTTGATTTTAACGGCATTTGCCACCGCTGCAACGAGAAGAAGCAGAACGAGTAAGGGCGGGCCGTACCGCTGCAACTAGAAGAAGCAAGTGAGCGTGTCTGAAAAGCTCATTTAAGTTGGTTCTCTATATTTTTTTCAATCTACTGACCGCTCTGGTACCGGACTCCTTCCGCTGCCGGGCGGTTTTTTTCGTATACAATGCGTTTTGAATCGGAAGCTATGGTTAATGAGCCATAGGAGGGGATACATATGCCGGAACAACAACTTAAAAAATAAAGTTGCCGTAGTCACAGGAGCGAGCTCCGGAATCGGAAAGGCGGCCGCACTCCGTTTAGCGGAGCACGGGGCCAAGGTGTGCCTGGTCGATGTGAAGGAAAGCCGCGCGGAAGAGGTCAAACAGCAGATCGAGCGGTCGGGAGGCGAAGCGTTTATCACGGAAGCGGATTTGCGCAACGAAGATGAGGTAAGGGCGGCTTTCAAGGAGACGGCGGACAAGTGGGGCAGGGTCGATATCGTGTTTGCGAACGCGGGGATCAACGGAGTGCTGTCGCCGATCGAGACGATGGATGTGGAGGATTGGAACGATACGATCCACACGAACACAAGAGGCACGTTCTTATCCGTCAAGCATGCCATCCCTTACATGAAGGAGAACGGCGGCTCAGTCATTATTACAAGCTCCATCAACGGAAACCGTACATTCTCGAATATCGGCATGTCGGCTTACAGTACGTCCAAGGCGGGACAAATGGCTTTCGGCAAAATGGCCGCTCTTGAGCTCGCTCGCTATAAAATCCGCGTCAACATTATTTGCCCGGGTGCTATCGAGACCAACATCTCGGAGAACACCCACCCGACTCCGGAGCTGGAGGAGCTGAAAATCCCCGTGGAGTATCCGGAAGGACAGCAGCCGCTGGAGAACAAGTCCGGGGAGCCGGAGCAAGTGGCGGATTTGGTGCTTTTTTCTCGCTTCGGACCAGTCGAGCCACATTACGGGTACCGAAATCTATATCGATGGGGCTGAGTCCCTTCTGTAGCACCGATCAGAGATAAGCCTGGAAGGCTTGCTTGATTTTGCGGGTAATTTGTTGGAATATCCTTTACGATGAAATCATAATCTTTCCTTGAAAGCGAGGGGACAGGTTATGATTTTTTTTCATACCGGAAAATGGTGAGCCGCTTTAAATTTCTGCTGTTGTTTGTTATATTTACCTTTGCCCTATATCATTTCATGGTTCTGGTGTCCTCCTGGCTGGAGCCGCCCCAAAAGTACCGCGAGCCTGCGGGAAAAGCCGTCAAAGTCTTCCATCATCAGATATCGCAGGTGGAAAAAGAGCCGATTTCCGAGAGGCTGAAGCTGTTTTACTGGTACGGGGAATAGTCTCGACGGCAAACTTACAACAGAAAGGGACAACAATCAGATGAAGCAGGAACTGAACTCTTTTATCCGTCACCTGGCTGAAGAACGAGGGTTGGCCCGCAGCACATTGGAATCGTATCGACGTGATCTTGGCCAGTATGCCGATTATTTGCAAACGCAGGGTATCGGAGACTGGAATGATGTAACCAGAATGAATGTCAGCTCCTATATGCTCAGGTTAAAACAGACCGGCAAAGCGGCCGCCACCATTTCACGCAGCTTGGTATCGATCCGGTCTTTCCACGGATATTTGAACCGCGCAGGCCGGATGGACCATAATCCTTCCTTGCACCTGGAGACGCCGAGGACTGAGAAAAAAAAGGTGCCCAAAATCCTTACCGTCAAAGAGGTCGGGATTTTGTTGGAGGCGCCTGACGGAGAAACGGCGGCCGGTATGCGGGACAAGGCTATGCTGGAGCTGCTGTACGCGACCGGCATTCGGGTGTCGGAGCTCACTTCCCTGGACGTGCCGGATGTCAATCTGGTATTGGAATATGTACGCTGTGTCGGAAATGGCGGTAAAGAGCGGCTCATCCCTCTCAGCCGGGTTGCCGTCCAGTGTCTTCAGGCCTATATAGAAGAGAAAAGGCCCTTGCTGGTCAAGAAGAACGGAGAAGAACCGGCGCTGTTTATCAATCATTTGGGGACCCGGCTTACGCGGCAGGGCTTCTGGAAGATCATGAAACGGTACGCGGAGGAGTCCGGCATACATAAAGAGATCACTCCACACATCATCCGGCACTCGTTTGCGGCTCATCTGCTGGAGAACGGGGCGGATCTCAGGTCAGTGCAGGAAATGCTGGGCCACTCCGACATTTCCACGACCCAGGTCTACTCCCGGCTGGCGAAAACGAAGATGAAGGAAGTTTACGACAGGGCTCATCCCAGAGCCAAAATGTAATTTCGGTCACTGGGTGAAGCTATCGTACGGTACCGCTTGTCCGTTTGCCGGATGAGGCGGTATCGTTTTTTTGTATTCGATCGGTATTTTATGAGATAATAATGTCAATGACTGATTGGAGGTTTCTTCCTGTGAACTTTAAACGCATCTGTTTAATCGTGTTGGACAGCGTAGGCATCGGAGAGTTGCCGGATGCCGCCAGGTTCGGGGACGTCGGGGCCCACACGCTTGGGCATATTGCCGAGCGTGCGGGCCTTGTCGTGCCCAACATGGAGAAGCTTGGGCTGGGCAGCATAGCGCCATTGAAGGGTGTCGACGAGGTGCGGCCCGCACGAGGTTATTACGGCAAGATGGCGGAGGTCTCGGTCGGAAAAGATACGATGACCGGCCACTGGGAGCTGATGGGGCTTAAAGTCGAAATCCCGTTCAAGGTATATCCGGAAGGCTTTCCACCGGAGCTGATTCAGCAGTTCGAGCAGCGGACGGGCAGAAAAGTGCTGGGCAACAAACCCGCATCGGGAACGGAAATATTGGACGAGCTGGGAGAAGAACATGTAAAGACAGGTTCATGGATCGTATACACCTCCGCTGACAGTGTGTTCCAGCTGGCCGCCCATGAAGAAGTAGTGCCCTTGGAGGAGCTCTACCGCGCATGTGAAATCGTCCGTGAACTGACGCTGGATGAGCGGTTCGCCGTGGGCCGCGTTATTGCAAGGCCGTTCACAGGTACGCCGGGCGCATGGAAGCGTACCTCTAACCGCCATGATTATGCCGTCAAGCCTCCGGCTGCGACCGTGATGAACCATTTGAAGGACGCGGGTCTGGATGTGATTGCTATTGGAAAGATCAACGATATCTATTCCGGTGAAGGCGTGACCTCGGCGCTGCATACCAAAAGCAATGAAGACGGGATCGAGAAGACGATCGAGACGCTGGGGAATGATTTTCACGGTTTGTCGTTTACCAACCTGGTCGATTTCGATTCCCTGTACGGCCACCGCCGGGATCCTGAGGGGTATGGGAAGGCATTGGAGGATTTTGACCGGAGCCTCCCACGGATCATGGAGCGAATAGGCAGCGAAGACCTGCTCATTCTGACAGCCGACCATGGCAACGACCCGGTTCATGAGGGGACCGACCATACGAGGGAGTATGTACCGATTCTGCTGTACAGCCCTTCCCTGACTGGAAGCGGATCGATCGGCGAAAGAAATTCGTTCTCCGACCTCGGAGCAACCATTGCTGAAAATTTCGGTACAAAGGGAACAGGGAACGGTGACAGCTTCCTGGCTGAATTGAAGTAGCAGACTTTATCGGGAGGGATCGAATGTGATGGAGCAGCAAACGCTATTGGAACGGGTGCGTGAAGCAGCGGAATATATCGCGGGCAAAAAAATACTCGAAAGCCGGAGGTCGGCTTATTCTCGGTTCGGGGCTGGGCGTCCTGGCCGATTTGATTGAAGCTGCGGTCGTGCTGAAGTACGAAGATATCCCTCATTTTCCTGTGTCCACAGTAGAGGGACATGCTGGAGAGCTTATTTCGGGGACGATACAAGGCAAGTCGGTCATCCTCATGAAAGGCCGCTTTCACGGGTATGAAGGTTACGGACCGGAAACCGTATCGTTTCCTGTTCGAGTCATGAAGCAGCTCGGCGTACATACTCTGGTTGTGACCAATGCGGCCGGAGGCGTAAACACCGGGTACGAGGTAGGCGACCTTATGCTGATCAAGGACCATATTAATATGACGTCACGAAATCCGCTGATCGGCCCTAACCTGAGTGAGCTCGGAGTCCGCTTTCCGGATATGTCGGAGGCGTACAGCCGCAGATTGCGCGAGCTTGCCCACCAGGTGGCTTACGAGCAGGACATCCGGCTGCAGGAAGGCGTTTATTTCGGACTGTCCGGTCCATCTTACGAAACTCCTGCAGAGATTCGCATGATCCGCATTCTGGGCGGGGACGCGGTCGGCATGTCCACCGTACCGGAAGTGATCGTCGCACGCCATGCGGGGTTGGAAGTGCTGGGCTTTTCTTGTATTTCCAATATGGCAGCCGGCATTTTGGACCAGCCTCTTTCACACGAAGAAGTGATGGAAACCACAGAGAAAGTAAGACAGAAATTCCTTAACCTTCTCTTGGGCATTATCTCGAGGCTGTAACAGCAGCTGTACATAACGTTAACTCTTCAATTACTGGAGGTTTGCAGACCATGGCGGTATCTTATTTGGATCAAGTTAAAGAAGCGGCAGATCACTTGCGGGAACGCCTGAAAGGGATCAGCCCGTCGATCGGACTCATCCTCGGATCGGGACTAGGTGATCTGGCCGAGCAGGTGCAGGATGCGGTTTCCATAGATTACTCGGATATTCCGGGCTTTCCGATTTCAACGGTGGAAGGTCATGCCGGACGTTTTGCGGCGGGTACGCTGGAGGCAAGCCGGTCATCGTTATGCAAGGACGCTTTCATTATTATGAGGGCTATCCGATGAAGAAAGTCGTATTCCCTGTATATGTACTGCAGCAGCTCGGAGTCCGCACCCTGGTTATTACCAATGCGGCCGGAGGCATGAACCGCTCCTTCCGTGCGGGCGACTTGATGCTGCTGAGCGACCACATCAATTGGACCGGCGACAACCCGCTCATCGGGCCAAACGAACCTGAGCTCGGCGTGCGGTTCCCGGATATGTCGGAGGCGTATTCGCGGTCTTACCGGCAGCTCGCCCGCCGGCTGGCTGAGAGCATCAAAGGCGAAGACGGTGAACCGCTGAAGCTGCAGGAGGGCGTGTACTGCGGCGTGTCAGGGCCGACGTACATGACGCCTGCGGAGCTGACAATGCTCGCCCGCCTGGGCGGCGACGCCGTCGGCATGTCCACCGTCGGCGAAGTGATTGCGGCCCGGCACGCTGGACTGTGTGTGCTTGGCATCTCCTGCATCACCGACATGGCGATCGGCGAGGAGCTGGAGCCGCTGACGCATGAGCAGGTCGTTGCGGTGGCGAACAAGACCAAGCCGAAGTTTCAGGCGCTGGTTAAGGCTTTTGTGCGTGAAGTGACGATGTAGCGTAAGGTAGTGGTTGATTAAAACGTTTTTTTTCGTTAGCCACGACTACTTTCTGTTGATTGGAAATAATCAAAAGGAAGTGGTCTTTTTTTTGTTGTTAAAATTAGCTGTTAAGGATTTCGTCGGGGACAGGCAGTATCAAAATGTCACTAAAAAAACAGTGATGGTTATTTACACATTTATATCTATTGGTTATTTTGGTGCAACAGTTTTGAGTGGCTGCTATGAGTGCTAAGCGCCGTCAAGGAAGCACGATCACTAAGGGGCAGCATGAAGCTGCTTGTGCTTTTTTTTGTATTCCGGCAAGTACAAGTGGCAGGACTCTTATGAAAATGAAGTATGGCAATAACATCGTGTTGAATAGGCGCACTTGATCTCTATGCATATTTTAACAAGGGTGTAGATAATCTTGGTTTCGTTGTTGAATATGGAATATTTCCGGCGGTGAGTATTTTATTTTTTTATGTGGGTGGGTCACTAGCGAAAGAATTTTGGGGGAAATTCGGATACATTCTTATTTGTACTTGTATCTCGACAGGATATGAGTTTTGTTAAAAAAGCGGTTATTTTTTTATTATAACGGTTGGAAGTTTTGGTACTCATTCATTCAATATCCTTTTCTGTTCTTAATTTTGGTTGCAAATCTAAGAACATTACAATGGTTATACAACAAAAAGCAAATTGAAGCTATAAGTTGCACCTACTGGGGGAAATCAGATGTATTATATGTTCACAAATATCATTATTTTGAATTTGTATGTGTACTTTATGCAGAAGCGATTGCCAAGGATTTATTATTACGCAACCGTTCTATTTGCATTGATCTTTGAAGAAACAGTTAACATCTACCTCGATTTTAAATTGGACTTATACGGCTTTTTTTTCGGAATGGCGTCGACTGGCAGTATTTGTTCGTTATCTTCGGTGTAGTACCACAGGCTAACATGATTTTTTTTATAAATTACTATCCCTTTGCTAGCGGAGCATTCCGAAAGGTTAGATACATACTGCTCGCCGCGATTCTATTTACGATTTGGGAATGGATAACGTCATTCACTTGGGTCTTTTTACTACAACGGATGGAAAACGTGGTACTCACTCCTATGCTATCCTGTGATTTTATGGATTATCGTTCTCAACGCTCAATATGCACGACACTTACTAAAAAAAGAGCTACGTCCGATGTGATACGAT
>BBFE01000046.1 GCA_001313085.1 Paenibacillus sp. JCM 18996
CGACGGCAACGGGGGTGTCACGCTGTTCCCCGGCGTGCCGGGAGAGCCGCTGCAGTTTGGCCACGGCCAACTGCTGTTCAACATCGGCGCAAAATACGCCGCGCCGTCAATCCACAATGTGACCGGGGGCGACAAGCCCGATCTTGTGATCGGCAACATAGAGGGCGATTTGCTCCTCTATGTGCAGGAGAACGGCCGCTGGGTCAACCGCGGCCCGCTGCAGGGCGAGACGACGAACCAGGTCGGCAGTAAAGCACTGGCAGGAGGCCATAACTCGGTTCCTTTATGGTATGATATTAATCATGACGGAAAGGATGACCTGATTGTAGGGCAGCTGGAATTCGGCATCCCTTACAATCTGGATGATCCGAAGTTTCCTTTCAAAGCCCAACTGCAGGCTTTTGTCCAGCACAGCAAAGAAAACTTCGTGCCGATTTATCCGCATATTTATGTGCATGGGTATCAAACTCCTTCGCAGGAACAGGCGGAAATCGACCTGCACAAGATGAACTTCGACAAGCTGGGTCTGCGTGGGGCCTTACGGGCACCAACCAGCATACGTGCGGGTAAACAACCGGAACCCTGTGCAGACGCTGCTCAGCGAAAGGAATAACGGGATCTGGTTCAACTTCGCCTTTAGGCCGTCCCATGCGCCGACCGATCCAAGTCTGGGGAGCGAATATAATTGGGCGCTCCCTTTTCTGCTGACCGATCCTTCAGCGGCAGGACCGATGCTTCTGCACAGCCCTTCGCCGAACCTTGTGGAGCATGGAGCGGGCTCTACCGAAGATTTGTACGCGTCTTATGCAGCTTTCGATTTTCCGGTCGATTATTTCGAGCACATCGAGAACAAGGATTCCGCTTATTTGGAGCGGGAAGCCCGGTATTTTGACAAGCTACGCACCGAGAACGACTACAATTTCGTCACCGAGCCGCAGATGGCCCAGAGCTTCCTGGCCGCCAAAACCGGCAGGGTGGAAGTCAGCCAGTCGTGGGCAAGCGTGCTGCGGGACAGGCTGAAAAGCCTGCTCTCGCCAAAAGGACCGAGATTATCCTTATCGCTTGCGGCCGACACAAGACCGATCCCGCAGCTGGCCGGCGAATATAAGGACGCGCTGGGCGTGGTTGTGGAGACGGGAGAGAAATACTACGGCAGCTCCCTGGTCACCAGCTCGGATGTATACCACGTGAGGAACGGCAAATTATACGTCGGACTTGCGCAAAATGCCGATATTCGCATCGCGGCGCCCAAAGAGCAGACTCATCTCATCCGTTCCAACGTGCCTTACACTTTGCATAAAGAGAAGAACCGCTGGACGTTGGAGCTCAAAGCGCAGGGATTACAGCAGATCAAACTGTTCAGCCTGACCCCTGTCGAGGCGGAAAGCGTTGACGTTCAAATCCGGCATAACGAGGCCGACCACACTTATACGCTGACCCGTTATGGGGACGCGGCGGTGATCGGGATCAAATTCAAGTAACCGGCATCATATCCGCCTACAATGTTGCCAGGCCGGCCGCTGATAAAAAAAATTACGGATTAATAGGGCGTTATTCCGTCCGAAACCAGCATCTTGCACAAGGGCTGCCAAACCGAAAAATCATTTGTGGAGGGAATCATGGAACAGATTCTGCAGGAACTGGAAAAGCACATTCGCAGCCGTTATGAAATTGAAGAGGATGACGAAGACTTCACCGTCGACGTCCATTTGTTCGATTACGGCTTCATCGATTCGATCGGGGCTACCGCATTGATCGCCCATATCGAGCAGACTTACGGCATCCAGGTCACCAATCAGGACCTCATGCTGTATCCGCTGAATACCGTAAGAGAAATCGCCGAGTTCATCTCCAGGAAGAAAGGGTTGTAGTCACATGGAATGCGTCATCTCGCTGCAGCGCCTGGCTGAAAGCCAGCACGGTCAAGTTAAATACGCGTCGGCTTTTGTCGACGAGCATATCGACGAAATCCGCCTCGAAAAAAAAGATCAAATCGTCATCGTTCACCATTCCCCATCCGGAAACGAGGTCATTGAGGAACGTGTGAACCGCCTGATCGACCGTTTCTCCAAAGGAGATTTCGGCTTCAAGGAGAACGTGCTGTTCAAGCATGAAGGCCCTCAGCCTTATCATGGCGACATCATCGCCGAGCTGGTGGACACAAAAAAACCATCAAGGTGCTTGAACCCGGCTTGTTCATCTTCCGTGAGCCTTTCTCTTCGCTGATGCGGTTTCTCGACTATTCCTTTGTAACGAAGATCGCTAACCGCTTCGATGTGAAGGAAGAGCAGTACCCTGCCGTGATCCACAGCGAAACGCTGAACAAAACGAACCATTTCACCTCGTTCCCCGAGCATATCCACTTCTTGACGCACCTGCGCGAGGACTTGGATATCATCGAAGGGTTCTCACAATCGATCCGCGAAGCGGGCGGCTGGAAGGCCGAGCATCAATTTTCGCTTGACGAGACTATGCCTAAGCCGCATTTTACGATGAATCCATCCACCTGCTATCACTGCTATGAGGGACTGCAGGACGAGGTCCTGGAAGGCGATGGCGTCGTCGTAACCGCCATTTCCAAATGCCACCGGTTCGAATCCAAAAAATCACACCGATTTCGGCCGTCTGCTCGACTTTTCTATGAGAGAGATCATTTTTTGTAGGGAAACCGGATTTCGTCAAAGAGAACCGCCTGAAATCGATCGATTACCTGAAAGAGCTGGCCGAGGAGTGGAACGTGAATTCCTTTATGGAAATTGCCAACGACCCGTTCTTCACTAACGATTTCCAGGTAAAAGCTTCGTTCCAGCGCAACCAGGAGATGAAGTACGAGCTGCGGCTCACCATTCCTTATCTGGACAAGTCGATTGCCTGCTCTTCCGTCAACTTCCACAGCAACACGTTCGGAAATGCCTTTAATATCAAAATGGGCAAACGTCCCGCCGTCACCGGCTGCGTAGGCTTCGGCATCGAGCGCTGGGCTTTTGCGTTTCTCGCGCAGTTTGGTCTGGATGAAGCCAATTGGCCTGCCGCATTCCGTGAACAGTATCACGCATGGCAGCAAAAAAATCTTTATAATGAGTAGTGATTCCCTTTGAAAATATCCTCTTTTATACGAAAAAAAACAGTTTCATACTTGTCCTCGTTCTGCTCTTTATTGCAGCTGACTGTGCGGTCTCCGTGTGGAATCCGATGCAAACCTCGCGCCGGTTCGAAAAGGACGATTTCACCAAAACGCTGTTCCATCACGGATGGCAGCGTTCAGGGAACGTTTTTTTTCGGCAACTCGGCGGTAACCGGCGCTTATGTCGAGGAAGCTTCCCAAGCCCGCCTGGTCGAGATGGGAATGTCCTACGGCAAGCTCACCGATCTCAAGGCGATGCTGGAGCAGAAGCTGTACCACGTGGACACACAGCTGGTGATCGGAATTGACGTCCATACGATGCTGGACAAGCTGCAGACGGACGATAAATACCCTTGGCTTAAGCCTTGGTACAAACCATATATGTACGCTTACGGGCCTTATTTCAAAGACGCCGGTAAAGAATTTACACTCAACGCCCTGCACGGCCGCTTCGCTTATCAGCCGCGTTGGATCGATAAGGAGCTTTATTCTGGCCGGCAAACCGACGAGGAGATGAACAAATCTCAGGCGCGGTATAACCAAATGTTCAATATCATGAAACTCAGTGACCTGCAGCACAATATCGACGCTCTTCAGTGGGTTGTCGGGTACGCCAAAGCGAACGGGATTGATTTACGGGTGATCTGGATGCCGTATAATTATCAGAAGTTCCCGTATCCGCCTTATATCAAAGGCTGAAGGACACCGTGAACCCGATGCTCAAAGCGAACGGTGTGCCTGTGCTCGACCTGATGGATCGTTATGATGCCAAATATTTTCACGATATCGTCCATTTGAACCGCGAAGAAGGAGCACCCTTGTTTACGAAGGAGGTGGATGGATGGCTCCGGCAGCCCGCAAGCTCATCGAAATCCTAGCTTATCTGATTATGCTCATTCTTGTGCTCATCCATTTTACCGGCAAGGGCTTGTTTATATACGAGGGCTTCTAGCATTTTAGCTTGTAGTAGAGGGAGAAAGTTGTCATGTTTTACTTGAATATGAACGCCGTTCTTGCCCTTATCGGCATGATCGCCGTTCTTGGCCTTACCCGCAAATGGCCGCACAACAAAAGAATACTGCTGCTCGCGTTCAACCTCTGTTTCTTGCTGCTGTTCAGCGGGAAGCTTTTTTTCTGTTTTACGCCGTTTATACCTTGGTCAACTTCGTACTGTTTTTTGTTCCTGTGCGGAACGCAATCGCTGCGCAAATTGTGGTTTATCGCCTTCATTGCGGCCAACGTCCTTCTCGTCTGTCTGGTCAGATGGTTCATTATGGGCCTGTTCGCCAGCCTTATCTTGATGCAATCTTCTATCTCGGACTCATTTACAACGGTTTAAAAGTGATCGACGCTCTCTATTTCGCCTACTTTTTTCGGCAAGGATGCAAAAGCGCCTGCAGTGGACTATTTCAACTTTATTCTGTTCGTCCCGACGTTTACATCAGGCCGATTATGAGATTCCGCGATTTTATGGCCGATGCCAAAAGGCCTTACCAAGTCGATTCAGCAGGCTACGAGGCGGGTGTGAAGCGGATTATTCTGGGCATGTTCAAAAAAGATCGTGGTCGAATTCTGGATGCTCCAGGTGTTCGACAATGTGTTAAAAGGAGAACTGCACACCGGGCAGTCTCTTTTTTTCTGATGGTCTGGTTCTATGCTATCATCTATTTTGATTTCTCAGGTTATTCTGATATTGCGGTAGGCTTCGGACGAATGATGGGGTATAACGTTCCGGAGAACTTCAAGAAGCCGTTCCTCTCCCCACACTTACGCAGTATTGGCGCAATTGGCACGCTACGCTCGGGGACTGGTTCCGCGAACATATCTTTATCTTTTTCTCGCGTAAAACACCGTCCAAGTGGACCGCAGCAGGCCTGTCGCTGCTCATTATGGCGCTGATCGGTCTGTGGCACGGGTTTTCCTGGTTGTATCTGGCGTGGGGCATTTACCACGGAACGATTATTGCGCTGGAGAATCTGCTGAACCGTACCACGGTGAACAAAAAAGAAGGTGTCCAAGCCGTATTTTTTTATTTCCGCTGCTTCCTGACGCAGGCTGTCGTAACGCTCGCCATCATAGTGTACAGTCCTAACCATGAAGCCGTGATCCGGATTTACAAAGGCCTTCTGAACCTTCCTTCATTTTGATTTGAAAGAATGCTATAATTGAGGTTGTTCGATGAAAGCGTTATTTTTTAATCCATTATTGGAGGTGCCTGTAATGAAATTAGGAGTTTTTTGCCGTACTTTTCGGAGGGAAACCGCTTGAAGAAGCACTCGACATTATCGCATCGACAGGGCTTGAGGCCGTAGAGATTGGAACCGGCGGCTATCCCGGCAACTCTCATTGCAACCCGGAAGCGCTGCTTGCGGACGAAAGTAAATTGAACGCGTTTAAGCATGCGGTGCAATCCAGAGGCTTGACCATCTCCGCCTTAAGCTGCCACGGCAACCCGATTCATCCACAGAAGGCGATCGCTCAAGACCATCACAACGTTTTGATCCAAACCATCGAGCTGGCCGAAAGACTGGAAGTTCCTGTAGTGAACACCTTCTCCGGCTGCCCCGGCGACCATGAAGACGCTAAATATCCCAACTGGCCGGTTGCGCCTTGGCCGAACGATTACCAGGAGATTCTGGCATGGCAGTGGAGAATAAGGTCATCCCTTACTGGAAAGAAACAGGCACATACGCGGCGAACCATAACGTAAAAATCGGCCTGGAGCTTCACGGAGGCTTTTCCGTACATACACCGGCAACTTTGCTCCGCTTGAGAGAGGCTGTAGGCGAAGTGATCGGAGCGAACCTCGACCCGAGCCATATGTGGTGGCAGGGTATCGATCCGGTACAAGCTGTTCAAATTCTCGGACGCGCCGGAGCAATCCATCATTTCCATGCGAAAGACACGACGATCGATCCGATCAACGTCAACAAGCACGGCGTGACCGACATGCAGTCGTATACGCTTATGCTCGACCGTGCTTGGCAATTCCGTACCGTAGGCTACGGCCACGACGTCAAAACCTGGGCCGACATCATCTCCGCACTCCGCTTGGTAGGCTATGATTATGTAGTCTCCATCGAACACGAGGATGGCCTTATGTCGATCGAGGAAGGTCTTAACAAAGCTGTGGCCAACCTGCAGCAGGTGTTGATCAAGCAGCCGCTGGGAGAAATGTGGTGGGTATAAGGCGCTATATCGCTGGTGGCAGGAAATGCTCAAGCTTGCACAGCCCGAGCCCGCATCATTGCCAAAAGCCCTCGACCGCGACGGTCGAGGGCTTTTCCCTTTTTTTATTTCGACACCAAGCTTACAACGTGATACCCATCCAGGTGAGCACCATCACCACGTCCATTAGGCCAAACGTCGCCAAGGCTACCAAAGCGAATCCGATCGCAAATACATTTTTTCTTCGGCGCTCTCAGCAAACGAATCAAGCCGATGATAATCAGCGCGGTGAAAGCGATAACGAAAGGGTCAAAGCCGGAAAAGTTGCTGGCAGCAGTTGTTGCCTCTTCAGCAAAATACATTGAAAGCCCTCCTTCTGAGTACGGAAAATGCTCATCTTGTTCCATGTTATCTTTTGTCGCAACAGGAATCAAGTAGCTCTTTAAAATTTATCAATTTTGTCAATATTTTGCCATTTTTTCGAGTCTATCAATATACTTGTTCAAAAAAGCTAAATTAAATTATGGCCTCTCCGTGGCGTAAATTAAATACAAAAAAAGCAGTTCCCTGCGCTGTGCAAGGAAACTGCTTTTTTTTGTATGCTTATACAGCAGAAGTCTGCTGCTCTTTCAAGCGGGAGGCGTAATCGTCAGACCGCTTGCGGTCACGCTCCAGGACCGGTTTCAAATACTGTCCGGTGTAAGAACCTTTCACCTTGGCTACGTCCTCAGGTGTACCTGTGGCCACCACAGTGCCTCCCCGGTTTCCGCCTTCAGGCCCCAAATCAATCAAGTAATCCGCTGTCTTAATGACATCCAGATTATGCTCAATGACAAGCACAGTATCTCCGTTCTCCACGAGACGATGAAGCACCTTTAGAAGCCGGTCGATATCATCGACATGCAGGCCCGTTGTAGGCTCGTCAAGGATATAGATTGTCTTGCCTGTACTGCGGCGATGCAGCTCGGAGGCCAGCTTTACGCGCTGCGCTTCCCCGCCCGACAATGTAGTTGCCGGTTGTCCGAGCTTAATGTAGCCGAGCCCCACATCCATCAGGGTAGTCAGCTTTCTGTGGATTTTGGGGATATTCTTGAAGAATTCCACGCTGTCTTCAATCGTCATCTCCAGAATATCGGAGATATTCTTGCCTTTATATCTCACTTCCAGCGTTTCGCGATTATACCTTTTTTTCCTTTGCACACTTCACAGGGCACGTAAACATCCGGAAGGAAGTGCATTTCGATCTTGATGATGCCGTCTCCGCGGCAGGCTTCACATCTCCCGCCTTTGACGTTGAAGCTGAATCGGCCTTTTTTTATAACCGCGGATCTTCGCTTCCTGCGTAACGGCGAATACATCACGAATATCATCAAATACGCTCGTATAAGTGGCCGGATTGGATCTTGGCGTCCGTCCGATCGGAGACTGGTCAATATCGATGATTTTATCCACATTGTCCAATCCGTTAAATTCTTTGTGCTCGCCCGGCCGGACCTTCGCGCCGTTGAGCTCGCGGGCCAGCGTCTTATATAAAATTTCGTTGATAAGCGTACTTTTGCCTGAACCGGATACTCCTGTTACCGCCGTAAACACGCCCAACGGAATCTTGATATTCACATTGCGCAGGTTATTTTCCTTGGCTCCTTTGATTTCGAGCCATTTACCGTTCGGCTTGCGCCGCGCCGGCGGAAGCGGAATGAACTTGCGTCCGCTTAAATATTGGCCTGTCAAAGAATTCGGGTCCTCCATAATTTCCTCGGGAGTCCCCTGTGCGATCACCTGTCCGCCGTGGATGCCCGCTCCAGGCCGATGTCGATGATATAATCGGAGGCCATCATCGTGTCTTCATCATGTTCAACGACAATGAGCGTATTTCCCAGATCCCGCATATGCTCCAAGGTTTGAATCAGACGGGTGTTATCTCTTTGATGCAGCCCGATGCTCGGCTCGTCCAATATATACAATACGCCCATCAGACTCGATCCGATTTGCGTCGCCAGACGGATCCGCTGCGCTTCGCCCCCGGACAGCGTTCCTGCGGAACGGTGAAGGGTCAGGTAATCCAATCCTACATTGACCAAAAAAGCCTAAGCGGGAACGGATTTCCTTAAGGATCAGGTTCGCAATTGTTTTTTTTCTTTCTCGTTTAGTTCGAGATTCTGGAACCACTGCTCCGCATCCCCTACAGACAGGCCCGTAACATAAGCCACATTCTTCTCATTGATCGTCACTGCCAGGGATTCCGGCTTCAATCGGTGTCCTTTACATTTGTGGCACGGCTTCGCACTCATATAGGTTTCAATATGCTCTCGAATTCCGTCCGAAAAGGTCTCCCGGTAGCGCCGTTCCAGATTGGAAATAATGCCTTCAAAAGGAACGACTGCGTCTCGGGTGCCGCCCATATCGTTGTGATAACGGAACCTGATTTTCTGTCCGCCGGTACCATGCAAAATGATCTTCATCTGTTCGGCGGTCAGCTCGGCTACCGGTACCTTCATAGGGATGCCGTAATGCTCGCAAACTGCGGCCAGAAACTGCGGATAATAATTCGAGGTGCTTCCCGCCCAAGCCTCGAATGCCCCCTCATCGATAGACAGCTTAGGGTCAGGCACGAGCAGGTCGGGATCGACGATCATCTTGCTTCCCAGCCCGTCACATTCTGGACATGCCCCAAACGGGCTGTTGAAGGAGAACATTCTCGGAGCCAGCTCTTCAATGCTGAATCCGCACTCCGGACAAGCCAGGTTCTGGCTGAACAGCAGCTCCTCCTTCTCCATCACGTCAACAATAACCCGTCCGTCTGACAGCTTCAAGGCGGTTTCCAACGAATCCGCCAGTCTCGCCTGCACATCGTCTTTTACCACAATCCGGTCGACCACGACTTCAATGCTGTGCTTTTTTTGTTTTTTCTCCAAATCAATACTGTCCGAGACGTCCATCACTTCTCCGTTCACCCTGACACGCACAAAGCCCTGCTTCTGGATATCGGCAAACAGGTTTTTTTGTGCTCTCCCTTGCGGCCTGAAACTAGTGGAGCCAGTATCTGCAATCTCGTGCGCTCCGGATACTCCATAATGCGGTCCACCATCTGCTCAACCGTCTGTGAAGTAATTTCGATGCCGTGGATCGGACAGTGCGGCCTGCCGATCCGGGCAAACAGCAGCCGCAAGTAATCATAAATTTCCGTGACGGTGCCGACGGTCGACCGCGGGTTGCGGCTCGTCGTCTTCTGGTCGATCGATATCGCCGGAGACAACCCGTCGATGGAATCTACATCGGGCTTGTCCATTTGACCTAGGAATTGGCGGGCGTAGGCCGACAATGATTCCACATAACGGCGTTGCCCTTCCGCATAGATGGTGTCAAAAGCAAGAGAGGACTTGCCCGATCCGCTTAGCCCCGTAAGCACGACGAAACGATCGCGAGGGATCGTCACGTCGATATTCTTCAAATTGTGGGCCCTTGCCCCTTTTATGACGATATTTTCATTAGGCACTGCCTTCATCCTTTCCTGAATCGCGAGTCTGCCCTTTCTATCTATCTCAAGCTCTATAATTGAGCCTTTAATTCCAGCACTGCGTCTCTAAGCTCGGCAGCCCGTTCAAAATGAAGGCTCTTCGCCGCTTCTTTCATTTCTGCTTCCAGGCGATCGATTAAGGTCATCCGGTCTTTCTTGGACATTTTCGCTTCCGTTACGTCCGTCAGATAATCCGCCTTTTGTTCGGCCACCTTCGTCGCTTCAATGACGTCGCGTATCTTCTTCTGGATCGTCTGGGGAGTAATTCCATACTTCTCATTATACCCCAATTGAATCGAACGCCGGCGTTCCGTCTCCTTGATCGCTTTGTCCATGGAGTCGGTTATTTTATCCGCATACATGATAACACGGCCATTGGCGTTCCTCGCAGCGCGTCCGATCGTCTGGATCAAAGCCCGCTCGCCTCTCAGGAACCCTTCCTTATCGGCATCCAGTATGGTTACCAGCGAAACCTCGGGAAGGTCCAGGCCTTCTCTTAACAGGTTGATTCCCACCAGGACGTGGAACGTTCCTAAACGCAAATCCCGAAGGATTTGCATCCGCTCCAGCGTCTTGATGTCAGAATGCAGATAGCGGACTTTAATGCCGACTTCCTTTAAATAATCGGTCAAATCCTCGGACATTTTCTTCGTCAAGGTGGTTACGAGCACCCGCTCGTCCTTGGCAATCCGATCGCGGATTTCGTCCAGCAGATCGTCAATCTGTCCCTTCGTCTTCCTTACCTCAATAACGGGATCGACTAAGCCGGTCGGACGGATGATTTGCTCAACCATTGTCGGACAGTGCTCAAGCTCATAGGGCCCCGGCGTAGCGGATACATAGATGATTTGACTGATTTTTTTTCTCAAATTCCTCAAACTGCAAAGGACGGTTATCCAGCGCGGAAGGCAGGCGGAAGCCGTGCTCGACCAGCACCGTTTTACGGGCCCGGTCCCCATTGTACATTGCCCGGATCTGAGGCAGACTCACGTGCGACTCATCACTACGAACAGCATATCTTCAGGGAAAAAAGTCGAGCAGCGTATAAGGGGTCGCTCCCCGTTCACGGAAAGTCAACGGACCGGAATAGTTCTCAATGCCCGAACAAAAGCCCATCTCCAGCATCATTTCAATATCGTACCGGGTGCGCTGCTCCAGTCTCTGCGCTTCCAGCAGCTTGCCGGCCGAGCGCAGCTCCTCCAGACGTTCCTCCAATTCCCTTTCGATATTGATGATTGCTCTCTTCATCTTGTCTTCCTGCGTTACAAAGTGGGACGCCGGGAAAATGGAAATATGCTGCCGCTCCCCGACGATCTCTCCGGTCAGCACATCAATCTCCGTAATCCTCTCGATTTCGTCGCCGAACAATTCAACCGAACAGCATGCTCGCCTTTGGAAGCAGGGAAAATTTCCACCACATCTCCTCTTACCCGAAACGTACCCCTCGTAAAAGCAATGTCATTGCGTTGGTACTGGATATCGACCAGCCGATGCAGGATGTGATTGCGCGGAATTTCCATTCCGACCCGGAGAGACAGCACCAGATCGCGGTACTCGCTGGGCGAACCTAAACCGTAAATACAGGAAACACTCGCAACGATAATGACGTCTCTGCGCTCAAACAACGCCGCGGTAGCGGAGTGTCGAAGTTTATCGATTTCGTCGTTGATGCTGGAGTCTTTCTCGATAAAAGTATCCGAGGACGGAATGTACGCCTCCGGCTGGTAATAATCGTAGTAACTGACGAAATACTCGACCGCATTGTTGGGGAAAAAACTCTTTGAACTCGCTGCACAATTGCGCGGCCAGCGTCTTGTTGTGCGCGATAACGAGCGTCGGCCGGTTTAATTGGGCTATCGTTTGGGCGATCGTAAACGTCTTGCCCGTACCTGTCGCCCCCAAGAGCGTCTGATGCTTTTCTCCTCTGTTGATTCCTTCCACAAGCTGCCTGATGGCACCAGGCTGATCCCCTTGCGGGGCGAAATCCGAAACAAGCTCGAACTTCTTCCGGCTTACAACGATGTTGCTCATGAATTCACCCGCCTTTTTATATAAACTTTTCAGAACATCCGTCCGATATATAGTTAGAACTATTATTGTCTATTTCCGTGTTTGTAAAATCAGGAATTGAAACATTGTTGTGGAATGATTAACAACGATAAGAATACTTGTTCTCGTTTCATTATACCTATTTTGCCTGTATCCTGCAAACGGATTATGGTTCCTTGCGCTTCTCTAATAACCTTTTTTTAAGCTGATCTGGGAGTGAATTTTTTTCAATGGATTTAACGACACTGTTAGGAATTGTGCTCGGCCTTGGCGCATTGGTCGGGGGATATATGTGGGATGGCGGCCACCTCGCCGCTTTGCTGGTGCCCAGCGCCATGCTGATCGTTTTCGGAGGGACGATCGGCGCGGTAGCCGTTTCTTTTCCCTTATCTGTGCTGAAAGGCTTTCCGCAAGCGTTCAAAATGGCTTTTATGGAAGCCAAGAGCAACCCGAATGCTACAATAGATGAAGTGGTGGACATGGCGGCTGTGGCCCGCAGGGAGGGCGTCCTTGCGTTGGAGCAGCGCGCTCAAGAGCATCCTAATCCTTTTCTGAAGGACGGGTTGATGATGGTTGTGGACGGCACCGACCCGGAGCTCACACGCCAAATTCTTGAGCTGGAAATGGACGCGCTCGAGCATAAGCATGAAGGCTATGCGAAGATATTCGAGGCAGCCGGCGGATTCGCCCCTACGATGGGGATTATCGGAACGGTGATGGGCTTGATCCACGTTCTCGGCAACCTGGCCGACCCTTCCAGTTTGGGACCCGCGATTGCGGTAGCTTTTACTGCAACCTTGTACGGCGTGGGAAGCGCCAATGTGATTTACCTGCCGATCGCCAGTAAAATCAAAATCCGCAGCAAAGAACAAGTTTCCGAGATGGAGCTTATGCTTGAGGGAATCCTCGCCCTGCAGGCAGGTGAAAATCCGCAATTGATCAAGAAGAAGCTCAACTCCTTCGCACACAACAAAGAAGAACAGGCTCAGGGAGAAGGTGCCGACGATGGCGAGGAAGCGTAAGAAACAGGAACCTCCTGAAAATCACGAACGATGGCTCATCACCTATTCGGACTTAATCACCCTTCTGCTCATTTTCTTTATCATCATGTACGCCATGAGCAAGATTGACACGGAAAAAATATTCGGTGCTCGTCAAAGCATTGAATTTTGAATTTAAAAAAGGCGGATTCGATTATGCAGCAGGGTTCCTCCGTTATCGGCAGAGTAGATCCCGGCAAATCGAAAGACGGCACCGACAGCAAAACCCAGCAACAAAATCAGCTTCAAAAGGCACAGCACCAGGAAAAAAAAGATTTGCAGCAGCTTATGCAGGTCATTAATCAGTACGTCGAAGAGCACAACCTGCAGTCCCAGGTGTCTGCCACCAACACGCAGCGGGGCATAGCCGTGACGCTGAACGACCTGTTTCTGTTCGATTTGGGGAAGGCGGATTTAAAGCCCGGCGCCCTGGAGATTCTGGACAAGCTGGCTTCCCTGCTCCCGACTTTAAACGCGAAAATCAGTATAGAAGGCCACACGGACAACCTGCCGCTCGCCACAGGCTCCATCTACAAGGATAATTGGGGCTTGTCCCAAGCCAGATCGCTCTCTGTCCTGCGGTATTTCTTATACAACGCCAGGCTCGACCCGAGCAAAATGATTTCCACTGCTTATGCGGACACGATGCCTGTAGCGGACAATACCACAGAAGCGAACCGGGCCAAAAAACCGGCGTGTGGAGATTGTTGTCCTCCGCGACCTGCAGCCTGCCAAGCCATAGAACAAATCCAGAATGCATATATCTCAGGATCGATGGCAGAATAAACCTGAAATCGATACAGGAGGGATAAAAAATGGCTAAAAAATAACCAGGACTGGAACAAGAATCAGAACCAAGACAATTTTGTTGAAAATACGGCGGAAGCCGTCACAAACGGATTCAAAAAACGCTGCAAGCTTTGTTCAAAATGCGGTGAAAAAACACAGTGGAAGCCACTGTGAACGCAGCGCAGAATCTGGCGGGCAACGGAAAGAACAATGAGCAGGAAGAGAACAAATAGTATCCTTTCAACCAAGTGTCAGCATAATTCAGAGAACACCTTACTGTGCATAGTAAGGTGTTCTGTTCGTTCCCTGGCTACATAGAGCTTCCCGGCTTATTGGACTTCAATCCCGAGAGCCGGTGCCGGAAATAAGTCAGCAGATTGATTTTATCTTCGGAAACGGAATACAAGGCTTCTTCGTCCGGAGCAAGGATAATCCCCAACTGATGGTGCTCGCCGGAGAACATCGCTCTTTGGGCAAATTTGCTCATATTGTTTAAATTCAACACTTCCAGCTTGCAGAACGCAGGATTGAGTCTGAGCGCCTGATGCAGCTGCTCCCTGCTGCGCACGATCACCCCGTTGACCTTATAGATCGTTTCACCGGACTGCAGGCCTAATTCCTCGGCAGCGCTGCCAGGCAGTATGGCAAGGATCTTGAGCCTCTGGACGGATGCACGAAATAAGGCGATTTCTGGGTCTCCAAATAAGCGCTATAGAATGCCATAGCTTCATGGAGGCCTATTGTCAGCAGAGCCGCCAAAATCCCCATGCCCGGCCAATAATGCGTTCCGATGGCCAGCACGATAACTATAATCGAATATTGTAAAAGATTCCCGGAGCTTAACCGGAGCTTCCTGCCCGGCAGCCTCGTTATCGTCATTTCCACAAAGCCGACCATTACAGGAAGAGCCGCCATCGTCCAGCCTCCGGCCCAGGAATTCCCGTTCAACCATCCGGCCCAAGGAATTTCCGATGCAAATCCGCCCTGCAAAGGAACGATAAGAAACAGCGGTACAGGCCAATAGCCCTGCAGTAAATACCCGCCGACAATTTTGCCCCGCTTGCTCTCATAGAATATGGGACTCGCTCTCCTGGTTCCTTGAACTCTCATCAGGACTGCCTCCACCAAATGCAGCACCCCGACGATCGCCAGCAGCGAAGAGATATCCACTCTCATCACCGGCCCAACAAACCACTGCAGACTCTGGCTTTCCTGCAAAGAAGGAATCCAGGAAACGATGCCGTGCAAGATTCCCAGTACACCTGCCGAATAGGCCGCACATAAGTAGCGAATACGGAATAACAGCATAATCAGCGTAACGGCCCACAAAAGAAGAACAGCTTCCGGCTGAATCGACGCCCCCAGCGCCAGCAGCAGCAGCGAAGCCAGCAATCCTCCGGCAATCCCCCACAGAACCGTTTTCCAGGTTCCTCCCAGCAGGGAATGCAGCTTGGTGGAAAAAAAATTTCCGCTCCAGCTGAATCTGTCTGCGATATTGCAAAATGACAAGGACAATCCCTATATAATAGATCGGATGGATGAGAAGCTTAACCAGAGCTTGAAGCCATGCTGTCAATAATTCCATCAAAAAAAAGTCCAGTGTAACCGGCTCCTTCCATATACAAGCTAAAAAAAAGGCTGAAACATGTTCAACCTTTTTTAGTGTTTCGACAGAGGGAGGGCTTTTCCTGCCCCGCTGTGTTATTAATTTTTTTCCAAGCGCCGAATTGATTTGCTGCACCGCCGCTTTCAGTTGGGCGTCGTTTTTTGGGATTTTTTTAATCTCCGCAATGATTGCTTTCACCAGTTTATCCGCAGTGGCTGTGTCCACTTCCCCAGTCATCGGCAGGTTGTTCAACCGCTGGAACGCTTTAACGGCCAACGCCGTTTTTTTCGCTGAAGTAGCCGTCCATACGCTCAGGATTAAGCCCCAGCCCCTGCAGCATCAATTGCACGCTTTTGACGTCGTCGCTGTTCGTGTCGGGCTTCAAAACCGTTTTCTTGCTCAAAGCCGTCGCTTTGAAATAGGCCGGCTGTTCCACTGCGATATCAGGGGCGATGCCCTTCTTGTGGATCCAGTTGCCGTTTGGCGTCAGCCATTTGTATGTGGTCATTTTAATATTGCTGCCGTCGCCCATTTCCTTGTCAAAAACGACCTGGACGGTACCTTTACCGAAGGAGGTTTCCCCGACCAGCTTTATTCCCATCGACTCCTGAAGGGCGGCGGCCAGAATTTCCGAAGCACTTGCGCTGCCCTTGTTGATTAAAACAGTGATCGGATAAGCTTCGCCGATTTCTCTTTGGATCTCGAGACGGTTGGCTCTTTACGGCCTTGGCGGTCCTCGACATTAAGCACCGTTTTGCCTGCGGGAATAAATTGCTCCGCAATGTCTCTGACAGAAGTCAGAAGACCGCCCGGATCGTTGCGAACGTCGATGACAAGCCCCTTCATGCCTTTGGCTTCCAAAGCTTTGAGCTCATCTTTGAATTTTGCCGCTGTATTCATCGAGAATTGACTGATTTCAATTTTGCCTATGTTATCCGGGAGCATTTCGGCATGCACGGTTTCCAAATCGACAGTGCCCCGAACGATATTGATCTGCAGAGGCTTATCCGTGCCTTTTCGGGCAATTTCCAGGTTAGCCTGCGTCCCCTTGGTTCCGCGGATTTTCATAACCGCCTGATTCAGGTTGATGCCATCAAGCTTCTCCCCGTTCACGGATACGATAACATCCCCTGCCTGCAGTCCCGCCTTCTCCGCCGGAGAGCCCTTGATCGGAGACACGATCACGACTTTGCCGTCATCGGAATTGGCCACTTCCGCTCCAATCCCTTCAAACGAGGAGTTGATGCTGCTGTCGTCGAACTGCTTCGCTTCATTTTGATCCATATAGACCGTATACGGATCTTCCAGGGAAGCGAGCATCCCGTTGATCGCGCCGTTGACTACTTTTTCCCGGTCCACCGTATTTAAGAAGTTATTCTGGATCAAACCGTAAGCCGTCGAAATTTTGTTGATATCCTTAGCCGGCAGCACTGCGACGATGAGGCGCCGCCCGCAACATTAGCTGTCGCAGAGAATACGCCAGGACGCGCCAACACCAAGGTAAATAAAGAACTTACCACCATTCCCAATACGACTAGCGTAATTACCGTACGGCCTTTATATTGCATTCTCCGTTACCACCATCCTTTGCTTTAAGCCCCTATGAACATGTCCCTCTAGTATATGACAAGCCAAAGCAAATATTAACTTGAACGTTATTTCAAGTACGCTGTTGGATCCACAGCCATACCGTTCTTTCTTACTTCAAAATGAAGGTGGTTCCCTGTAGATCTGCCGGTGGAACCTACTTCGGCAACCTTCTGCCCGCGTCGTACGGTATCTCCCTTTTGTACGGCGAGGCCGCCGTTGCGTATATGGCCGTACAGCGTCCAAGTGCTGTTGTCATGCTCGATAATGACGGTATTGCCGAAACCGTTCGTCCAACCCGCCACGATAACCGTACCGGATTCGGCGGCCAGGATCGCTGTGCCTTCCGGGGCGCCAAAGTCGAGGCCGCTATGGAAAGCGCCCGGAGCCCCTGTGAGCGGGTCAACGCGGGTGCCGAAAGGCGAAGTCAAAGGATAATACCTCGGCAGAGGGAAAGCGAGCGTGCCTCCATTGTAAGCCGGCGCGGCAACGCCGCCAGATGATGCGCCAGACCCTGCGCTTGCAGCCGCTGCGCTTTTGGCTGCCGCTGCACGGGCAGCCGCCGCCGCGGAAGCCGCAGCTGCTGCAGCCGCTTCTTCGGCAGCTTTCTTTTTTTATGGATGAGATCCGCTTCCTGTTTGGCAAAGGTCATCAATTGATTTTGCTGTTCCTGGCTGATATCCCCAAGCTCTTTTTTTTCCTTCTGGGAAAGGCTTGCGACCTTCACTTCTTTTTTTTCTTTCTCCTTCACCAGCAGCTGCGCTTTAATCGCTTGCGATTGCGCCATGTAGGACTTAATTTCGGCCAGCTGTGTTTCAATTTCCTTTTTTTCTTGGTTACTATGAAGTCACGGTCCTTTTTTTTATTTGTCTGTAAAATTTCCTTATCCTGGGAAACGATAGAGCCAAAGCATCGATACGGCCGAGGAAATCCGAAAAGCTGGTAGAACTCATCAACACATCGGTGTAAGAAACGGTTCCGTTGATATACATTAAGCGCACACGATCTTAGCTTCTGGTCTCTTTCCTTGACGCGGGCTTCCGCTTCGTCCAGCTGCTGCCCGTTTTTTCTTCAGATTCTCTGTAGTTACGTTCATTTTATCGTTCAAAGCAGACAGCTGCTTATTCGTTTCATCGATTTGATCCAGGATCGTATTTAAGTCTTTGCCTGTTTGCTGCTTCTCCACCTGTACGCTTTGCATTTGCTTCTGCGTATCCTGGGAATTTTGCTGCATCGTGGATTGCAATTTCTTGAGATCGTTCAGCTGTTGATCGATTTGCTGCGTTGCCGAAGCGGCGAAAGAATGCAGGGGATATGCCGCAATCCCGCTGAACAGGCCGATCGTGAGGACTACGGGCAGAAACGTTTTCTTCAAGGTTTTTTTTACTCCTCTCAAATAGGAAAATCATTAGCTTCTCGCGTTTTCACTACACTTTCAGATGTTTACGGACGGACAGCAGACTACCCCAGACTCCAATGCCTAAACCTATGGCCAGCAATAAACCGGACAAGGTCAAAGCAATTTGTTGAAACGGCAGCAGTTTGATAAGGAGCAGGCTCATCTCCAGCGAGGTCAATTGGGTCAGCTTCCAATACCCGTACAATAACGCGATCACCGGAATCAGCGAACCCATAAAACCAAGCAGCGCCCCTTCAATAAAAAAAAGGCCACCGGATAAATTGGTTTGTAGCACCTACCAGCTTCATGATCCCGATTTCTTTTCTTCTGGTGAGAATGGTCAGTTTAATCGTGTTGGCAATCAAAAAACATCGCTGTCAGCGCCAGGCAAACCACCAGAACGAGCCCGACGTTGCGCACAATTTGCGTTACTTGAAAAAAAATTTTCTCCACGGTGCCTTTGCCGTATTTGACGTTGTAGATAGGCTTGTTCGGCTTGTTCTCGTTCATGGCCTGGATCTTCGAGGCGACCTCGGCGACCTGGGTCGGTTCCAATACTTCAACGGTAAAAGAATCGTTCAGAGGGTTGTTGTCGCCTGAAAATTCCTCCAGAAGCGGCTTGCCCTCTTCCCCCCAGCCTGTCTTTTAATGAAGACAAGCCTTCCTCCTTCGACACGAACCGGACGGATTTGACGCCAGGCATCACTTTGATTTCGTTCTCAATCGAGTTACGCTGATCCTGAGGGTATTCACTTCGAGAAAAGCCCGGATTTGCACCTGATTCTCAATCTGCTTGGCCAGAAAATTGACGTTTAACGTTAATAAAAGAAAAAAGTCCGAGAATAAACAAGGAAACGGATATGGCCGAAATCGAGGCGAAGGTCATCCAACCGTTGCGGACGAGATTTTTTTGGAGCTTCCCTTATGTGACGGATATACGTGCTAATCTTCATACCCGTACTCACCTCTCATTTCGTCGCGCGCAATGATTCCTTTCTCGATAGCAATGACGCGCTTTCTCATGGTGTTCACGATTTCTTTGTTGTGTGTGGCCATTACAATCGTAGTTCCCCGGTAATTAATTTCCTCCAGCAGCTTCATAATTCCCCAGGAAGTCTCAGGGTCAAGATTACCGGTAGGTTCGTCAGCGACAATAACCGACGGATTGTTCACTATTGCCGGCAATAGACACCCTTTGCTGTTCTCCGCCAGATAATTGTGTCGGCAGAGAGTTCGCTTTATCCTTAAGCTTGACCAGGTCAAGCACTTCCATCGAGCGTTTCTTGATCAGCTTTGCGGGCGCTTCTATCACTTCCATTGCAAAAGCGACATTCTCGTAAACTGTCAATTTAGGCAGCAGCCGATAGTCTTGAAAAAAATAACACCTATATTTCGACGTAAAAAAACGGAATTTTCCTCTGTTTCAGCTTTTCCAGATTAAATCCATTAACGAATATTTGTCCTTTTGACGGTCTTTCTTCTCTATAAATTAGCTTCATAAAAGTCGATTTACCGGCACCGGACGGGCCTACGACATATACGAACTCATTGCGGTCCACTTTCAAATCGATTCCTTTCAACGCTTCGGAACCGTTAGGATAAGTCTTCCATATGTCGTGCATTTCTATCACATTATCACACACCCTGTTTATAGATAGCTAGTAAAACTTCGACATAAATCTCAAAAAATCCTCTAGCAGTTTCATACATTCAAACATTTTATCATAATATCATAGTTTCTGACGAATTACCCTGTTTATGTAACAAAGTTTTCAAATAATTTATAATCTCCTTGCTCGGACATCGGATAAATTTTTTATTCATAACAATGCCTCCTTTCACTGTATACATAGATATGGAACAAGCTTTTTACCCATTTCTTCGGTGAAAGGGGGAGGGTCAATGAAAGCCAAACTCGCCTTCTATATTCTGTGCTTCTGCCTATTTATTGGAGGGACCGCCTTATTGGGCGTTTATTTATATGCCGTTTCAACCTCACTGCCGCATGGTCTGCGAATTTCCGGCTGGAAGCCGCAAGCCGCCGATCTGGACGCTTTTGAGAGGGAATGGGAAGGCCGTTTAGAGAAGTTGGAATGGATGCAAGTGCAGCTTGTCCCCTCGGACAGCCGCCTCACTCCGGCCGCCAGCCGTTTAAGGGATTTAGGAATGAACGTGGATGATAAAAAAAGTCTGGGAGCAGCTGGAAG
Organism: Paenibacillus sp. JCM 18996; assembly: GCA_001313085.1. The sequence continues at coordinate 20,487 of BBFE01000046.1, forward strand.
GCTTGCGCTCCGGGTCTTGGGCAGATAGAGCCAAAACGCGCTGGATGCTGAGGAATGCCGATATTGCTATAGAAATCGCGGTTGCGCCTGAGGCTTTACAACGAGCAGTGAACCGCGCCTGGCCCTCTCTTTCCAACCGCAAACCGGTCAATGCGAAACGCGTTATCTCGGCGGATGATCAAATCAGTTATATCCCCGGGCAGCCCGCGCCCCAAATCGACGTCCCTGCGTTGGCGCAATCTTTGAACACGGCAGTGCGGGAGCGGCTGCTCCCGTCCAATCTGGAGGACATCGGCCTCTTGCAGCTGCACGCTTACATCAAGGAACAATCACCCCCCATCACAGTGGAATTGTTAAAGCAGCAGGGAATCCGGCGGAAAATCATGGAGTTTACCACCCCCATCCTGTCGGACCAACAAGGCAGATCTCACAACGTGCAATCCACCGCAGCCGTTCTTCATGACCAAATGCTGCTGCCGGGCCAGATTTTCGAATACAGCGCGATTGTAAAAGAAACGGAAGCCCGCTACGGCTACAAGGAAGCGCCCGTCATCTCGAACGGCAAGCTTCTGCCTGGTATCGGCGGGGGTATCTGCCAGGTTTCCACAACCCTATACGGAGCTGTGCTACGTGCCGGGCTGCAGATCATAGAGCGGAGAAACCATTCGCTGCCTGTCAGCTACGCACCGCTCGGACAAGACGCCACTTTTGCAGACAACTATTTAAACTTCCGGTTCCGCAACTCGACGGGGCATTTTTTGCTCATCCGTACGGTTGCGACGGAAACGTCGGTGACCGTCAAGCTGTTTGGGGATATTCCGGCCAATGTCACTTACGATATCAAATCCAACATTTTAAAAAAACAATTCAACCAACGGTCAAATATGTGCAGGACAGCAGTTTGCCGCCGAGGTCCAGCCGATTGATCGCTGAAGGCAAGCCTGGATATATCGTGGAAACCTATAGAACAAAGAGGCAGAATGGAAAAGAAGTTCGCAAGGAGAAAGTATCACGCGACCATTATTTACCTCAATCGACGGTTATCGCTGTACATTCTGTGGAAGGGAACGCACCAAACGAGCCTTATCCCGAACCGCAAATAGTGGAGGACGGGCTTCGCACTTTATCGCCTGTCAGAGAATAGATTTTGTTGTATAATTGTATGAAAATGGAATAGAAATCAACCGTTTTGCCGAATGAGGAGGGGTCGTTTTGACCGAAGATTTTTTACTGCGATGAAGTATTGAGCGGAAAAAAACATCCGTGCAAAAAAAGTGTGGGAGACGGAAAATGTACTTGCTTACTATCACACCCGGCCTTTTTTACGAACTCCATATTGTCGTCATTCCAAAAAAAACACATTCCTTCCTTAATCGCAATGGAAGAGGACGACACGGGGATTCTGATGGAGCTCCTCGCAGTTATCAAACAGGTGGCTTCACAGGTTGCGGCGGAATACGGGGCATGCAGGGTCATGACCAATCTTGGAGCGTACCAGGAATCGAAGCATCTGCATTGGCACGTAGTTTACGGAGATACGGTGAGAAAGTGAGAATGGACTCCCTCTTGTACGCTAAAAGGACACCTTTCTCCGCAATGTGCGAAATATAGGTGTCCTCATCTATACAATCCTATGCTTTATCGTGCGATTCAACCCAATCCTGCATCTGATGAAGTACCGTTTCCGCACGGCCGATGGCGGCCTGAACCTGCGGAGCAGCCGTTCCTCCGTACACGTTGCGGGCATTCACCACATGAGCCGGCTGAAGCACCTCGTAAATGTCCTGCTCGAAATGCTCCGAGAACTCATGGATTTCCTCCATCGAAAGATCAAGCAAGTACTTATGGTTTTGGATGCAGTACAGCACCATTTTGCCGATGATTTCATGGGCCCCACGGAACGGAATGCCTTTGTTCACCAGGTAGTCGGCGATGTCCGTCGCATTGGAGAAGTCCTGGCTGACAGCTTGCTTCATACGGTCCTTGTTCACATTCATCGTGGACACCATAGGGGCGAACAGCTGCAACGCGCCTTGAAGGGTGCGCACGGTGTCGAGCATACCTTCTTTATCTTCCTGCATATCTTTGTTGTAAGCGAGCGGCAGCGCCTTAAGCACAGTCAGCAGGCCAAACAGGTTGCCGTAGACCCGGCCCGTTTTCCCACGCACAAGCTCCGCCACGTCCGGATTTTTTTCTTCTGCGGCATAATCGAGCTTCCCGTGCAAAAAAGCGTCGTCCAATTCGACAAAAGCGAACTCGGTACTGGACCATAGCACCATCTCTTCGCAAAGCCGGGACAGATGCATCATAATAATCGATGCGTGGGACAGAAACTCCAGAATAAAGTCACGGTCGCTCACCGCGTCCAGGGAGTTTTCGTACACCCGGTCAAAACCAAGCTGCTCCGCGACGAAGTGGCGGTCAATCGGAAAGGTCGTTCCCGCCAACGCTCCCGCCCCGAGAGGCAGCATATTGATCCGTTTCAAGCTGTCCTGCAGACGCTCCGCGTCCCGCTGGAACATGGAAACGTAGGCCATCAAATGATGGGCGAACAGAATCGGCTGCGCCCTCTGCAGATGCGTGTAGCCGGGCAGGATCGTATCGATATTGGCCTTGGCCTGCTCCAGCAGCGCTCCTGCAGCTTGCCCAATAAGCCGACGAACTCGATTACGCGCTTTTTTTCAAGTACAGATGCATGTCCGTCGCCACTTGGTCGTTCCGGCTTCTGCCGGTATGAAGTTTTCCGCCCACAGGGCCGATCTCTTCGATCAGCGCTTTCTCGATATTCATATGAATATCTTCATCGCTGACAGAGAACTGCTGCTCTCCGCTGCGAATGCGCTGCAGTACCTTAAGCAAGCCTTCCTTGATCGTCTGTACATCGTCGTCCGGAAGGATTCCGCATTTGCCCAGCATCGTCACATGAGCCAGACTGCCCTCCACATCCTCCTCCGCCAATTCCTTGTCGAACAAGATGGAGGCCGTATATTCTTCCACAAGCTGATCCGTTTTCTTCGTAAAACGGCCGCCCCACAGTTTTGACATCTCCCGCAGCTCCTTCCGTCTCTCTATCATCTGTACAGCAAACGAGCCGCACCCGCGGCCCGCTCCTGTCTACTTTACTTCTTGCTTCTCTCGACCCCGGACGACACCTTTAAGCGCAGTGCGTTCAAGCGGATGAACCCTGCCGCATCGGCCTGGTTGTAAGCTTGCGTAGGATCCGCTTCCATCGTGGCGATATCCGGATTGTAGAGCGAAACCGGGCTTTTCACGCCAGCGCCGATCACATTGCCTTTGTACAGCTTCAAACGAACCGTGCCGGTTACATTCTTTTGGCTTTCCGTTACCAGCGCCTGCAGTGCAAGACGTTCCGGAGCAAACCAGAAGCCGTTATAAACCAGCGAGGCGTATTTAGAAATCAGGGAATCTCTTAGATGCATTACGTCGCGGTCCATGGTCAAGGACTCCATTTTACGGTGAGCGGTGAATAGAATCGTGCCGCCAGGAGTTTCATACACACCGCGGCTCTTCATGCCGACAAAACGGTTCTCCACCATATCGACACGGCCGATCCCGTGCTTGCCGCCAAGCTCGTTCAGCGTTTCCATCACCTGCAGCGGAGTCAGGCGCCGGCCGTTCACGGCTATACAGTTGCCCTGTTCGAACTCCAGCTCGATGTATTCCGCCTGGTCCGGAGCATCCTCGGGGTCTACGCTTAACACGTACATATCTTTGTTGGATTCCGCGCTGGCGTCAAACCAGGGATCCTCCAGCATGCCGCTTTCAAAGCTGATATGCAGCAAATTGCGGTCTGTGGAATAAGGCTTGGCGGCCGATGCGGTTACCGGAATTCCGTGCTTCTCCGCGTAGGCGATCATTTCCGCCCGTCCCGGGAATTGTTCACGGAACGAGTCCAGCCTCCAAGGCGCGATCACGTTCAAGTACGGAGCCAGCGCCGCTGCGGTCAGCTCAAAACGGACCTGGTCGTTTCCTTTCCCGGTAGCTCCGTGAGCTATGGCGGTCGCTCCTTCAGCCAAGGCGATGTCAACCATTCTTTTGGCGATCAGGGACGCGCAATACTGGTTCCCAGCAGGTATTGTCCCTCATACAGCGCTCCCGACTGGAACATCGGGAAGATGAAGTCTTTGGCGAATTCCGCTCGCAGATCGTCAATATACACTTTGGAAGCGCCGGTGTTGTAAGCTTTTTTGCTCCAACCCGTCAAGTTCGTCCGCTTGGCCGATATCCGCAGTAAAAGTAATGATTTCGGCGTCGTACGTTTCTTTTAACCAAGTCAGAATTACGGATGTATCCAAACCGCCGGAGTAGGCGAGTACAATTTTCTCTTTGCTCATATCGGTTCCCCTTTATCCCTGCTCAGAATCTGTCACTACATGATGGCGGCCATTATCGCTTTTTTGCGCGTGCAGGCGGTTCTCGGCTTGGTCGAAAATGATGGAGTGTTTGCCGTCGATCACATCTTCGCTCACTTCTTCCCCGCGGTGAGCAGGCAGGCAGTGCATGAACAGGTAATCCTTTTTTGGCGCAAGCGCGATCTCGGCGTTCACCTGGTAAAGCCGGAACGCCTTCTCCCTGGCGGCCTGCTCGGCTTCCAAGCCCATACTCGCCCAGACGTCGGTGTAAATCACATCTGCATTGGCAGCGGCTTCCTTCGGATCGGCAGTGACCGTAAGCTTCGCTCCGCTTTGACTGGCGTTTTCCAGGCACTGTTTCACGATGCCCTCTTCCGGCTGATAACCTTCGGGAGCCGCAATCGCGATATCCATCCCCAGCTTGCAGGCGCCCATCATCAAGGAGTGGGCCATATTGTTGCCGTCGCCGATATAGGCGATTTTGAGTCCCTGAAACTTGCCCTTCTTCTCGAAAATGGTCATGTAATCCGCCAGCGATTGGCACGGATGATTCATATCCGTCAGGCCGTTGATCACGGGTACCGTAGCCGCCCTTGCCAGATCGATCACCGTGCGGTGGGCAAAGGTGCGGATCATAATGCCGTCCAGATAGCGGGACATCGTCTGCGCCGTATCGAAAATCGTTTCGCCCCGGCCCATCTGGATATCGTTTTTTTGCTCAGAAAAAGCGCGTGTCCCCCAAGCTGATACATTCCCACTTCAAAAGAAACCCGCGTCCGCGTGGACGATTTTTTTTCGAAAATCATCCCTAATGTTTTTCCTTTTAGCGGCTGGTAGATTTCTCCCGACTTTTGCTTTCGCTTGAGATCGATCGCCAGTTGAATGAGATGGTTCAGCTCTTCCGTCGTATAATCGGCTAACGCGATAAAGTCTCTTCCTTTCAGGTTCAAAGCAATTTCCTCGCTTACCAATCCGGCCATAGTCGTTCCTCCTTTATGGTTATGATTGAACGGCGGCAGCCGAATGCTTCGCCAGCACATTGACGATAACGGACAATCCGTGATCCAGCTGCTCTTTAGTAATGGTCAAGCTCGGCAGTAGCCGAATGACGTTTGGACGGCCGGAACCACCAGCACGCCGCTCTCATGGATGGCCTTGATCAAATCGGCAACCGGCTGCCCGCATTCGATTCCGATAATTAGGCCTTTGCCGCGGATTTCGCGGACGAGAGGGTTGCCTTTCAACTTTTCGTTCAGCTGTTGGAGGATGTAATCGCCCAGCTCTGCCGCCTGCTGTGACAGGTTCTGCCCCACGATCGTCTCCACTGTAGCGATGGCCGCAGCCATAGCGATAGGCGTGCCGCCGAACGTGCTCCCATGGCTGCCGGCCGAGAAAGCTTCACGCAGCTTGGCTTTGCCAAGCATCGCCCCGATCGGGAAACCGCTGGCCAATGCTTTGGCTAGTGTAAAAAAATATCCGGTTCGATCCCATAATGCTGATGGGCAAAGAGCTTGCCGGTACGCCCCATGCCCGTCTGGATCTCATCCACGATCAGCAGCAGGCCGTGCTTGCCGCAAAGTCTGGCGATCTCCTGCACAAACGACGGATCCGCAGGAATGACTCCACCCTCCGCCTGAACCATTTCAAGCATAATGGCGCAGGTTTGGTCAGTGATGAAGCCCTCAAGCGCCTCCGCATCGTTGTATGGCGCATATACGAAGCCTTCCGGAAGAGGCAGGAAGCCGTCCTGGACTTTGGATTGACCTGTCGCGGTCAATGTAGCCAGCGTTCTGCCATGGAAAGATTGGTGGAAGGTAATGATTTCGTACCGGTTCTGGCCGAGAACCTTCTGGTAATACCGGCGGGCCAGCTTGATCGCCGCTTCATTGGCCTCGGCGCCGCTGTTGCAGAGGAAGACCGCATCGGCGCAGCTGTTATCGGTCAGCAGCTTGGCGAGCTTTTCCTGGCCGGGAATATGAAAAAAAGATTGCTCACATGCCAAAGATTATCCAGCTGGTCTGTCAACTTCTCTTTTACCGCTTGAGGCGCATGGCCCAACGAAGTGACCGCGAGTCCGCACATCAAATCCAGGTATTCCCTGCCCTTGTCGTCCCACAATCGGCTGCCTTCTCCCTTAACAAACGTCATCGGATATCTGGCATAAGTCGGAAATAACAAGCTTTGCTGCTCTTGGCTCATCCTTTTCACTCCCCATTCTGTATTGGTTATCCTATATTCAAAGAACCGGTTTTGCCGGATTCTACGATAATGCGGGTCCCGTTGCTGCCGCCTTTCAGTGCCTCCGGCAGAACACCCGGTTCAGAACCGTCGACGATAACGACCTCCTGCACATTGCCCTGCAGGCATTGGATCGCCGCCCGCACTTTCGGGATCATGCCGCCGTATATTTCTCCGCCTGCGATCATGTCTTCAATCTGCGATACAGTTACGCACGGAAGAACTTCTTTTCTGCCTTCCACAACCTTCATGATGCCTGGAACGTCCGTCACCACGATCATTCGTTTCACTCCGATGCCGGATGCCACAGCTCCCGCGGCGGTGTCCGCATTGATGTTGTACCGCTGGCTGCCGTCGGCGCCGAGGCCCAACGGAGCGATAACCGGAATATATCCCATGGCGACGATGCCATGGACAAGCGCTGCATTGACGGTGTCCACATCTCCTACGAGCCCCACTTCGTCAGCGTCCGCCACCGGCCTTGCTTGAATGAGGTGCCCATCTACTCCCGATAACCCGACCGCCCTCGCGCCTGACAGCTGGATGCGCCGGACAATCTCCTTGTTGATCTTGCCGGCAAGCACCATTTCCACGACATCAAGCACAGCTTCGTCGGTTTTACGCAGCCCTCTGACGAATTCGGTCTCAATGCCAAGCGCAGTCAGCGTGTTGGAAATCGCGGGGCCTCCTCCGTGTACGATGACTGGAGATAGCCCTTCCTTTTGCAGCTTGCACAGATCGTTGAAGAATGAATCAGGCAAAGCAGCCAGTGTGCTTCCGCCGCATTTTAGCACAAAACAGCCTTCCTGCATGCTCATCTTCGTTCCCCCTTGCACTTAAAGCATAAATTGAATCTATGTTCGGTAAGCCGCGTTAATGCGCACGTAGTCGTAAGTCAAATCGCAGCCCCAACCGACTGCCTTGCCTTCTCCGAGGTGAAGTTGATGCGAATTTGCACGAAATCGCCTTTTAAGTATTCGAGTGCGGCATCTTCGTCAAAAGCTACCGGTCTCGACTGCTCCAGCACAATTATGTCCCCAAGTCGGATATCCACCGTTTCCGTGTTGACCGGCTGTCCGGCCCGGCCCACAGCGGCAATTATTCTGCCCCAGTTGCGTCGGCGCCGAAGCAGGCGGATTTGACCAGGCTGGAGCCGATAACCGTTTTGACGATGGCTCGAGCCGCTTCATCGCTGGAAGCTTCAATAACCGCCGCCTCGATAAGCTTTGTCGCGCCTTCCCCGTCCCGGGCGATGGCTTTGGCCAGCCTTCTGCCACGTACTGCAGACCTGCGGCAAACGCCTCCCAATCCTTATGCTCCGGATCCAGCTTGCCGCTTCCCGACATGCCGCTTGCCATCGCCACCACCATGTCATTCGTGCTCGTGTCCCCGTCCACGGTAATCATATTAAACGTCGAGTCCGTCACGTTGCTCAGAGCCTGCTGCAGATGCGTGCTGTCAACCGCCGCATCCGTCGTAATAAATCCGAGCATGGTTGCCATGTTTGGATGGATCATCGAGCCTTTGGCCGCTCCCGCAATATACACGTCTTTGCCGCCGACCTCGAGCTTGACGCACAGCTCCTTCTTGACGAGATCCGTCGTCAAGATCGCCTGCGAGAAGTCGTCGCCTCCTTCCGCGCTCAGCTGCTCCGGCAGCCGGCCGATGCCGCCGAACACCTTCCCCATCGGCAGCAGCTGCCCGATGACACCTGTGGA
>BBFE01000047.1 GCA_001313085.1 Paenibacillus sp. JCM 18996
TGCCCGGCGGGGGGCACCGTGGAGATCACGGTGGCCCAGGAGCTCGAGCGGTTCCGCGACACGTTCAAAGGCATGGAGCTTCGGCGTCGCGGCCGTCGCCCAGCTTTGCGCAAGCCGCTGTCGCAGATTGTGGTCAACGCGGGCTACAATCCGCTGGAGAAGCTGGAGGAGATCCGCGCGGCACAGCTCGCGGAGGCTCCGACAGCATCGGAATGGATTGCGACACGGGGCGCTTGCCGATTACATGGGGCTTGGCGTGATCGATCCGACCCTGGTGAAGCTGTACGCCCTGCGGGCCGCCGGAGAGGTAGCTGCCGCGGTGCTGAGAATCCATACGGTGATCAAAATGAAGGGCACCGCGGGCGAGGGTGATTTTTTTGACGGAAATTAGGTTAAATTGTTATATAGGTGTTCGAAAGTCTACCGATATAAGGAGGTGAATTGCAAGTGAGCGTTGAGGATAAGGAAAAGGAAAAGGTTCAATCCGCAGCGGGCAGCGTGGAGCAGGATGCCGAGGCTACATATGAGGCAGGTGAAAACCACGCCCAGCAAGGACAGCAGACGGACGAAGACGCCGATTTCGATGACGTGGACTCCAAATGGGAGGAGCTTCGCCAGCAAGCAGAGGAAAATTATCAGCGTTATGTGAGAGCACAAGCTGATTTCGATAATTTCCGCCGCCGCACCCGCCTGGAGAAGGAGGAGTTCGCCAAATACGCTTCTTTGAAGCTGATCGAGCAGCTGCTTCCTGTGGTGGACAACTTTGAAAGAGCGCTGAGTTCCAGCAAAGACAACAAGGATTTCGATGCGTTGATCAAAGGTCTGGAAATGACATTCCGCCAGTTGGACGGAGTGCTAGAACAGGAAGGCCTGAAGCCGATCGAGGCGGTAGGTCAGCCTTTCAACCCGGAATTCCATCAGGCAATCATGCAGGTGGAATCCGAGGAGCATGAAGAAGGCATCGTAGTCGAGGAAGTCCAGAAGGGCTATCTGCTGAAGGACAAAGTAATCCGTCCGGCCATGGTGAAAGTCAGCGTTTAACGGATTTATGCCGAATTAAGAATATACCGCACCAAACATTTTTCTCTCAATCAAAAGGAGGCCATCTCGGTCATGAGTAAAGTAATTGGGATTGACTTAGGAACAACAAACTCCTGTGTAGCCGTAATGGAGGGCGGGGAAGCTGTCGTCATTCCGAACCCGGAGGGCAACCGCACGACTCCTTCCGTTGTGGCTTTAAGAAGGACGGCGAGCGTGTAGTCGGGGAGACGGCGAAGCGCCAGGCGATTACCAACCCGAGCGCACGATCATTTCCATCAAGCGCCACATGGGCACCAACCACAAAGAAAAAAATCGACAACAACGAATACAGCCCGCAGGAAATTTCCGCTATGATTCTGCAAAAGCTGAAATCCGACGCGGAAGCTTACCTTGGATCTCCCGTAACCCAGGCGGTCATTACCGTACCTGCGTATTTCAACGACAGCCAGCGCCAAGCTACCAAGGATGCCGGTAAAATCGCGGGACTTGAAGTGCTTCGTATCATCAACGAGCCTACAGCTGCGGCTTTGGCATACGGCCTGGAAAAAAAATCCGAAGACCAGACGATCCTCGTCTATGACTTGGGCGGCGGTACATTCGACGTATCGATTCTTGAGCTGGGAGACGGCTTCTTTGAAGTAAAAGCGACTTCCGGCGACAACAAGCTGGGCGGAGACGACTTCGACCAGGCGATTATCGACTATCTGGCAGCCGAGTTCAAAAAAAGAGCACGGCATCGACCTGTCCAAAGATAAAGCGGCGGTTCAGCGTTTGAAGGATGCCGCGGAAAAAAAAGCGAAAAAAAGAACTGTCCGGGGTAGTGAGCACAACGATTTCCCTGCCGTTTATCACCGTGGTGGACGGAGTTCCCCAGCACTTGGAAGTCAACCTGAGCCGTTCCAAATTTGATGAATTGACAGCGAGCCTGGTGGAAAGAACGCTCGGACCTACCCGCCAAGCGCTGAGCGATGCCGGCATGACTGCGGCCGATATCGATAAAGTGGTTCTCGTCGGGGGATCTACGCGTATTCCTGCGGTGCAGGAAGCGATCAAGAAGCTGATCGGCAAAGAGCCTCACAAAGGCGTTAACCCTGACGAAGTCGTTGCCCTTGGCGCAGCGGTCCAAGCGGGCGTGCTAACCGGTGACGTGAAGGACGTCGTGCTTCTGGACGTTACTCCGTTGTCCCTGGGCATTGAAACAGCGGGCGGCGTATTCACCAAAATGATCGAGCGCAACACGACCATCCCTACAACGAAGTCTCAGGTGTTCACCACTTACGCGGATAACCAGCCGAGCGTTGAAATCCACGTGCTGCAAGGGGAGCGCTCGATGGCGGGCGACAACAAAACGCTCGGCCGCTTTATGCTGGGAGACATTCCTCCGGCCCCTCGCGGTATCCCTCAAATCGAAGTTACCTTCGATATTGACGCCAACGGTATCGTTAACGTATCCGCTCTGGATAAGGGAACAGGCAAGAGCCAGAAAATCACCATTACTTCCTCCAGCGGCCTCAGCGACGAGGAAATCGATAAAATGATGAAGGACGCGGAAGCCCACGCCGAAGAAGACCGGAAGCGCAAAGAGCTGGTTGAAGCGCGCAACAACGCGGATCAGCTGATCTACTCCGTGGACAAAACAATCAAGGACCTGGCGATAAAGCCGAGCAAGCCGAAGTCGACAAAGCGAACGAGGCGAAAGAAGCGTTGAAAAAAGCTTTGGAAGGCGACAACCTGGACGAAATCAAAGCCGCTACCGAGAAGCTGTCCGAGTCGGTGCAGCAGCTGTCCGTGAAGCTTTACGAGCAGGCGGCCCAGCAGGCCGGGGCGGCTCAAGGCGGAGCTGAAGGCGGCGCGGAAGGACCTAAGAAGGAAAATGTCGTTGACGCGGACTACGAAGTGGTAGACGACAAAGAAAAGAAGAAATAAGACAACTTTAGCGTTGATGTAAGCAAGCGGAAAGTATAGGCTGCTGCGGCGCGTCGCGCAAGTCCCGGCAGGTAAATTTAATCTGCGTGGACGGGCGGCCGCAGACTGCGGAGAACCGGAGCTGGCGGGCGGATATAATGCCGCAGCAGCGGTTCTCCGGCCTGCACTTTCTTTTGTGTTAGAAAAGGCAATCAAATGGGAGTGGAACGATGAGTAAACGGGATTATTACGAGGTGCTCGGGGTTTCCAAGGACGCATCTCAAGAGGAAATTAAAAAAGCTTATCGTCAAATGGCCCGCAAATTTCATCCCGATGTCAATAAAGCAGCCGACGCCGAAGAGAAATTTAAAGAAGCGAAGGAAGCTTACGACGTATTGAGCGACGACCAGAAGAAGGCGACGTACGACCGTTTCGGCCATGTCGATCCGAATCAGGGAATGGGCGGCGGCGGTTTTGGCGGAGCCCAGGATTTCGGCGGATTTGGCGATTTGTTTGACATGTTCTTCGGCGGAAGCGGGGGAAGCAGGCGGAATCCGAATGCTCCCCAGCGGGGAAACGATCTGCAGTACACGCTAACGATCGAATTTAAGGAAGCTGTATTCGGCAAGGAAATGGACATTACGATTCCCCGCACGGAAACCTGCGATACTTGTCACGGTTCGGGTGCGAAGCCGGGTACGAGACCCGAAACCTGTTCCGTTTGCCACGGCAGCGGACAGCAGGAAGCGGTGCAGAACACGCCTTTCGGGAGGATTGTAAACCGCAGGGCTTGTACGAACTGCGGCGGCACCGGACAGTTTATCAAAGAAAAAATGCTCTGACTGCCGCGGTGCGGGCAAAGTGAAAAAAGCAGCGCAAAATTCACGTCAAAATTCCCGCGGGAGTCGATGAGGGTGCGCAGCTGCGGATCTCGGGCGAAGGGGAAACGGGAACGCGCGGAGGCCCGTCGGGCGACCTGTACGTCGTCCTTCGCGTGAAGCCGCATGAATTTTTTTCGACCGTGAAGGCGAAGACATCTACTGCGAGGTCCCGCTTACTTTTACGCAGGCGGCTTTGGGCGATGAAATCGAGATCCCGACTTTGACGGAAAAAGTAAAGCTGAAGATTCCCGCCGGAACCCAGACGGACACTTACTTCCGGTTGAGAGGCAAAGGAGTTCCGCGCTTGCGCGGCACCGGCCAGGGGGACCAGCACGTGAAAGTCGTGATTGTCACCCCGACCTCTATGACCGACGAGCAGAAGGAGCTGCTGCGTCAGTTCGCCGGACTCAGCGGCGAGCATACGCACGAGCAGCAGCAGTCGGTTTTTTGAAAGAATGAAGAGAGCCTTTCTCGGCGACTGAATTCGTTAAAAGCACATCGCGTGCAGTCTTAAGACGCGGTGTGCTTTTTTTTGTTTCGTAAAGGAGTCTGCCTATATCGTTTTATTACACTGCCGCCAATTCCTTTTCCAAAGCTTTTTTTCCACCGGAACATAATTGTATCCGAGGTCTTTAGCGACGGCCACATAAGTTACCGAACCGTCCGCCGTGTTCACTCCCAACTGCAGAGCAAATTCAAAGGCCTATTTTTTTTGGTGATTTGACAATATCACAATGTATTAGATATGGTAATATCGTTATGGAAACAATAAGTAAACGCTTTCAATGTATAGTGTTATAAAAGTAAGAGGAGGCAGCTAATATGAGTAGGAATCAGCAGTCAATGGAATTACGGAGAGGCTTGGAAGAACGCCATATTACTTTAATGTCTTTAGGCGCTGCTATTGGGGTGGGCCTGTTTCTGGGCTCCGCTTCGGCAATCAAGTTAGCCGGCCCCGGAATCCTTTTGGCTTATGGGCTTGGCGGTTTGGTCATGTTTTTTTCATCATGAGGCGCTTGGGGAAATGGCAATCCACAATCCGGTGGCAGGCTCGTTTTCCCGTTATGCCCGCGATTATATAAGTCCCGTATTCGGTTATTTAACCGGCTGGAATTATTGGTTTTTTTATGGATTGTCACCTGTATGGCGGAGATTACGGCTGTAGGAGTATATATGGAACACTGGTTCCCGGGAACCCCGCGGTGGATTTGGCTTTCGCCGCACTTATTGTCATGAGCATCGTCAACCTGGTTGCCGTTAAAGCGTATGGGGAATTTGAATTCTGGTTTGCCCTGATCAAAATCGTTACGATTCTGGCGATGATCGTTTCCGGCTTGGGCATGATTATTTTTTTTGGCTTTGGAAACGGCGGAGCCTCTGTCGGCATTAGCAATTTGTGGAGTCACGGCGGATTTTTTTCCCTAACGGTTTTCAAGGGGTGCTTATGTCGCTGCAGATGGTGTTTTTTTCGCTTACCTCGGGATAGAAATGATCGGTGTAACCGCCGGTGAGGCGAAGAATCCGAAAAAAATCGTTGGCTAAAGCGATCGATTCCGTATTTTGGAGAATCCTGATTTTCTATGTGGGCGCATTGTTTGTCATCATTTCCATTTATCCATGGAACGAGATCGGCCAGAACGGAAGCCTTTTGTCATGATGTTCGACAACTTCGGCATTCCGGCCGCTGCGGGAATTATCAATTTTGTCGTGCTGACCGCGGCTTTGTCTTCCTGCAACAGCGGTATTTTCAGCACCGGGCGGATGCTGTTTAACTTGGCCCAGCAGGGGGAAGCTTCTCCCCGATTCGCCAAGCTGGGCAAAACCGGTGTGCCAAGCTCAGCAATCGTAGCTTCCTCACTTGCCTTGTTGATAGGAGTACTGCTGAACTATATCGTTCCGGAAAAAAGTGTTCATGTGGGTCACCAGCATTGCGACATTTGGAGCCATTTGGACATGGGTGATGATCTTGGTGGCCCAAATCCGTTTCCGCAAAAGCTTGACTCCGCAGGAACGCGGGAGGTTAACGTATAAAATGCCTTTGGCTCCTGCAGCAGGCTATATTTGTTTGGCCTTCCTGGCTTTTGTAGTGGGGATCATGGCTTATTTCCCGGATACGAGAATCGCATTGGTGATTGGACCCCTGTTCCTGATCCTCATGGCAGCCGTTTATTACAGGAAAGGTTTTCATATTAAAAAAAGCAGATGAACGGACAAGTGGAAATGAACTAAACGGGATGTCCCGTGGCATAGTTCCATCTTCCTGGCCAACAATAAGGGGAGCAGGAAAAAAAGGAGGGAAGACTATGCCTGACTTGAAGCAGGTTTACGAGGACCGGGACCCGAGGGAAGGCCGGTACGAGAATGTGGAGTTCAGCGAAAGGCTGGCCGACGAGGAAGATATGGAAGCACTCCACCGGGCGGAACAGGCTGATGCGCGCCAAGCGGATCAAGCATACCGGGAGGACTGATTCTATGGTTGAAAAAAAATATATTGGCTTATTTCAAAAGCCCCGAAGAAGCGGAGAATGCCGCAGCCAAGCTGAAGTCGCTGAGTGTGGCGGATATGCAGATCGACCGTTTCAGCCGTTATCCGGACGGTGAAATGAACAGCTATTTCAATCCGGCGGCCGGCGACATCCGCAGCTTGGCCAGCATGACGTTGAACGCCGATATTTCAAACCGCAGCGCGGGAATTCTGGCTTCTGCGGACGTCAATGCTAGCGGATTAAGCGACGGCGGGCAGGGCGGCCCTACAGGCCGGGACGTGCTGCTCACGGTAGTTGTGGGAGAAGCGGAGGAAGCCGCGGCCAGGCAGATCATTGCCGACGGCGGCGGAATGATGTAGGAGAACCAGACCAGGGACAAGAGAGTTCCCTGGTTTTTTTTTTCGCTTAACCTTCTTTTTTTTCGCAGCGGCCGTCTCAGACGTAAAATCGCGTTCATCTTTTTTTGACGGTCCGGTAATACTTTTTTGCCAGGCAGACTGGCAAACACTTTCAGGCCCGGGTAAGTAAAATTGACTTCAATGAGCCAAATGTTCCCGTTTTTTATCCATGGCAAAGTCATTGCCGATTTTTTTGATAGTATTTAATTTTCCCGGCCCTTTGGCATATTCTATGGCTTAAGCGGATCAGCTGCTGTTTGACGTTTTCGGCTTGCTCCGCAGAATAACCAAGCGATTGCTCCAGCGAATCTTCAAAGGTGGTCACGTAGCCCTTCGACCTGACAATATTGGTTATTACGCTTTGCGGTCCCGCCACTTTGGACAGGATACCGAAGAACTGCCACCGGTCCTGCCGGTTGCGCATCATCAGGACCCTTATATCGAAAATACGGTTATCGATTTGTGCCAAAGGAATCGCTTTTTGAATGATGTATGGCTGAGGAAGGGAGCGGTTTTTTTATTTCTCTAAACAGCTCATCCAGGGAAAAGCATTGTATCGGTTCCCCCCTTAAAATGACAAAAGCGTATCCTTCGTGCGTTTTCCACGCTTTAATGATTCCCTTACCCATATGCTCTTTGTCGGGTTTAATGTAGACGGTACCGTATCGTTCCATAAAATCTTGCAGGGTGTCTTCGTTAAATAACGAGGTTGGGGGCAAGAAGCTGCGGATTTCGGTGTCTTTCGAATAAAACTGGTGAAGAAACCATTTTCCCATTGTCAACCAATTCCTCTCTCAAGCCGGCTTTTTTTACCTGTTTGAATATATTATGCTTTGCCGCGAGCCCGGGAGTGGTCTTTTGCCGTCCCATCCCAAGTGTAGTACAATGGAAATGTTTTGTATGTGTGAATTTTTTTTGGGAACGTTTGGAAAAAATGTTTACCGATTGGCGATAATGAGAGATAAATAATGAGGGGGGCTTCCATGCGCTGGTATGAAATAACGGTACATACGACGGAAGAAGCGATTGAGGCGATTTCGAATTTTATGAACGAGCTGGGTGCCGGCGGCGTCTCGATCGAGGAGTCGGGCACGCTGAACAAGGAGAGGGACACTTCCTTCGGCCAGTGGTACGAGATGCCCTTGAACGATATCCCGGAAGGCCGCGCGATTATTAAAGGCTATTATCCGGAGGAAACGAAAATGGACGAAATTATGGCAAGCTTGAAATGCTCCATCGAAGAGCTTGAAGTGATCGGCATCGATTCGGGTGAACCGTCGCTGGATCTTCAGATTGTGAACGATGAGGATTGGGCGGACGCCTGGAAGCAGTATTTCAAGCCTTTGCGCGTGTCCAACCGGTTAACCGTGAAGCCCACATGGGAGGAGTATACTCCGGCGGAGGAAGAAATTATTCTCGAGCTGGATCCGGGGATGGCCTTCGGCACCGGTACGCACGCAACGACCGCCCTGTGCCTTCAGACGCTTGAAGATGTCATCCGGGCCGGAGATGACGTGATCGATGTGGGCACCGGCTCCGGCATTCTCGCCATCGCCGCGGCAAAGCTGGGCGCGAAGCATGTGCTGGCGCTCGATCTTGACCCTGTGTCGGTTTCCAGTGCCAAGGAGAACACCAGGCTGAACGCACTGCAGGATTCCATCACGATCCAGCTCAGCGACCTGCTTGGAGTGCTCCAGTCGGATGAAGCGAACCGCAGCGGGCTGGGCGTAGAGATTCCTGTGCAGGCGGTGGTGGCGAATATTTTGGCCGAGATCATCCTGCTCTTTCTCGATGACGTATACAATGTGCTGCAGAGCGGCGGACACTACATCGCCTCCGGCATCATCAAAAGCAAAGAGGAAGATGTTGCGCAAGGATTGACCAATGCCGGATTCACAATTACGGACCGCCGTTACGAAGGCGAATGGGTTGTGTTTGTGGCTAGAAAAGGATAGGTGCGGACGGATGAGTTCATTTTTTAGCTTTTCCTTTGGATCAACTGCCGTTTATTTTTCTCGCCTTGATGATAGCCTTTACGCTCCATGAATTTGCCCATGCGTACACGGCATACTTATTCGGAGATACTACTGCGAAAGAGGCCGGGCGGGTCACCCTCAATCCGATGGCGCATCTGGACCTGCTCGGCACCATTCTTATCTTTATCGCAGGCTTCGGGTGGGCAAGGCCCGTGCCGGTCAACCGCTCTTATTTTAAATATCCGCGGCTTATGGGGGTCATCGTCTCTCTTGCAGGCCCTGTGAGCAACTTGCTGATCGCATTTGTCTGGCTTGGAATCTTCTACGCGCTGGATGTCTCCGGAGTTATGCGTTCCTTTTCCAAAGGGGGCGTGGACGCATTGCTGGTATTCACCAACCATATGGTGGGCCTCAACATCCTGCTCTTTATTTTTTAATCTCATACCGCTTCCCCCTTTGGACGGCTACCGCATTCTTGAAGATTTGCTGCCTCGCCGTATGATGGCCAAACTGAGGCAGATTGAGCAGTGGGCGGTTTTTTTCTGTTTCTCATTATGGTGTTTATCCCGCCGGTTTCGCGCGTCACGATCGGGCCGATCCTGTCTCTTAGAAGCGACATTTTTTTCACGCGATGAGGTCGTTTTATGCGCATCTGTTCGGTTAGAGGGATTTGTTGTAAAAGGTAGCATTTTGGTTGTAAACGAGGTATGATGGAATGTGATTATTTTAAGAAAAAAGTAAATGAGGTCAGCATGCAAAGATACTTTATTCCGGCCCCGCAATTTTTTTCGGAAATACAGTTACCGTGACGGGGGAAGATGCCCACCACATCGTGCGGGTTATGCGCTCCGAGGTTGGGGACACGTTCATCTGCAGCGATGGCGTGGAACGCGAAGCCGTGGTACGGATCACCGCGCTCTCCAAGGACAGCGTAACAGCGGACATCGTAGAGATGCTTCCCTGGACGCAGGAACCTGCCGTCGATGTGTGGATCGCCCAGAGCTTGCCCAAAGGGGACAAGCTGGAGACGGTCATCCAGAAAGGAACGGAGGTCGGAGCGGCCCGGTTTCTGCCTTTTATCTCGGAAAGGACGGTCGTCCAGTACGACGGGAAAAAAGGAAGCGAAGCGTCTCGAACGCTGGCAGAAGATCGCCAAAGAAGCGGCGGAGCAGGCGCACCGCAACCGGATACCCGAGGTCGATTCGCCGGTTGGCTGGAAAGCGCTGCTGCAGGCTGCGAAGGAAGCGGATGAGGCCTGGATTTGCTATGAAAAAAGAAAGCGGCGGAGCCTTCAGGGAGCTTGTCAAGGACATCGCATCCAGCTCGAAGGCCGCGAATCCCGGACGAAGCTGCAAATCATGCTGATCGTAGGGCCGGAAGGCGGGTTCAGCGAACAAGAAATTACGGAAGCCGTCGAAGCGGGCTGCCATTCCGTGTCTTTGGGAAGACGAATCCTTAGGACGGAGACGGCGGCTTTAGTCGGGCTTTCTTGCATATTGTATGAAATCGGTGAGATTGGAGGATGAACGATGGCAACTGTTGCTTTTCATACATTGGGATGTAAAGTCAATTTTTACGATACGGAAGCGATCTGGCAGAAGTTCAAGGGCGAAGGCTATGAACAGGTTGATTTTGAACAGACGGCCGATATCTATGTGATTAATACCTGTACGGTTACGAACACCGGAGACAAAAAAATCGAGGCAGATGATCCGCAGGGCGATCCGCCGGAACCCGGAAGCGATTGTGGCCGTAACCGGCTGCTACGCGCAAACTTCGCCAGCGCAAATTTTGGCCATTCCGGGTGTCGATCTCGTCATAGGGACGCAGGACCGCGATAAGATTATGGACTACGTGAAGCAGCTCGAAGCCGAGCGCCAGCCGATCAACGCGGTGCGCAACATCATGAAGACAAGGGCGTTCGAAGAGCTCGACGTGCCTGACTTTGCGGACCGGACCCGGGCATTCCTGAAAATCCAGGAGGGCTGCAACAATTTCTGCACGTTCTGCATTATCCCGTGGTCGAGAGGGTTAATGCGCAGCCGGGAGCCGGAAAGCGTCATTCGCCAGGCGGGAATGCTGGTGGACGCCGGTTACCAGGAGATCGTGCTGACCGGCATTCATACCGGAGGCTACGGCGAGGATATGGAAAACTATTCGCTGGCCAAGCTGCTTTGGGATTTGGACAAGGTGGAGGGACTGAAGCGCATCCGCATTTCTTCCATTGAAGCGAGCCAAATTACGGACGAAGTGCTGGAAGTGCTCCAGGCGTCGGACAAAATGTGCCGTCATCTGCATATCCCGCTGCAGGCGGGAGACGATTCCGTGCTGAAGCGGATGAGAAGGAAATACACGACAGCCGAGTTCGGCAGCAAAGTCGAGAAAATTCACAAGATCATGCCGGGTGTGGCGATTACGACGGACGTGATTGTGGGCTTCCCGGGCGAAACCGAAGAGATGTTCCGCCGCGGCTACAAGTTCATGGAACAGATGAAATTCTCGGAAATGCATGTGTTCCCATACTCTAAGCGCACTGGCACGCCTGCGGCGCGGATGGAAGATCAGATCGACGAAGAAGTGAAGAACGAGCGCGTCCATCAGCTGATCGATTTGTCCGAAAGAATGCAGCTGGACTACTCCAAACAATTTGTCGGCCAGGTGCTTGAGGTTATTCCCGAGCGTTCTTACAAAGATCAGCCGGGCAGCGGCTTGATGATGGGCTACTCTGACAATTACATTCAGCTTGTGTTTGACGGCAGCGAGGATATGATCGGGCAGGTTTGCTCCGTACGGCTGACCGAGGCCGGGGTGAACGAGAGCAAAGGCTCTTTAATGCCGGCGGCGCAGCCATTAAAAGTGGTCAACGCATAATAAAAGTTTTTTTTAGCCCGCTGCTTCCTTGAGGCTTCCCTGTACCCCGGGGAAGCTGCTGCGGTGCAGTGGTTACATACAACGCCAAAAAAATTGAAAAAAAAGGCGGTTGGGGGAAACATGGGAGAGAAGGTCCGTTTTGGAATTGCAGGCTGCGGGGTTATCGGAAAGCTGCATGCGCAGCAGCTGAAGCTGGTCCCGGATGCCGAAATTTCAGGTTTTGCCGACGAGGTTGGTTCTAAAGCTGAGAACTATGCGGCGGAGTTCGGGGGTAAAGCCTATGACAGCTATGAGGAGATGCTGAAGGATGAGCGGGTCCAGGTTGTATCGATCTGCACTCCCAGCGGAATCCACGGGGAAATGGCCATTCAGGCCGCACGGTACGGCAAGCATGTCGTGGTAGAGAAGCCAATTGACGTTTCGCTGGCGGTAGCGGACCGGATGGTGGCAGCCTGCCGGGAGTCGGGTGTGCTGCTCAGCTGTATTTTTTTCAGCACCGTTTCGATGAGGCGACCGTGCGGGTGAAGCGCCAGCTTGAAGCCGGGGCTTTCGGGAAAGTGGTGCTTGTCAACGGCCACGTGCATTGGTATCGCTCAGATTCTTATTATGCCAGCGGAGATTGGCGCGGCACATGGGCGTTGGACGGAGGCGGGGTATTGATGAACCAGGCGATCCATACGCTGGATCTTGTCCGCTACTTTGGCGGCGCGATCTCATCGATCCGCGCTAACGCCGGCAACCTTCTTCATCCGCGGATTGAAGTGGAGGACGTCCTTACGGCCGCCATTCAATTCGAGAGCGGCGCACTTGGCGTATTCTCCGCCACCACCTGCGCTTATCCGGGCCTTTCCACCAGGGTAGAGGTGATCGGGGAAAAAAGGCTCCTGCATTATCGAGAACAACAAGCTCGTTTATGAGCATTTTCAGCAGGGAGACGGAGTAGGGACTCATGGACTTGATTACTCCCAGTCCAACCTGGTCAGCAAATCAGCCGAAACCGAATCGACGGGTGTCGAGCATCGCGTTTATGGAAACGCTCATTATTATCAGTTTATGGATATTGTTGACGCGGTGCAGCGAAGAAGAGAGCCTTTTGTTACCGGGGAAGAGGGAAGAGACTCGCTTCAGGCGGTACTTGCCGTATACGAATCTGCGGCTTCAGGCGAGACGGTCGCGTTGAGTTAAGCGTACTTAAAGAAGGAAAGGATTTCATTCTGGGCTTGATCTTGCGGGAACAGAATCCTTTTTTTCTTCTACACAATGCAGGGAAAGGAGACGAGGGTTATGAAAGAAATTTCCGCCGGCGGCGTTGTATACCGCAAGCTGGGAGATCAGCTGCAGGTGCAGATGATCCAGGACAGATACGGGAAAATTACGCTGCCCAAAGGTAAAATGGAGCCAGGCGAGACGGTTGAACAGACCGCGCTGCGGGAGATCGACGAGGAAACCGGGATAAAAGGCCGGATTGAGGAGAAACTGGAAATAATCGCTTACCAATACTCGCTGCCCAATGTGGGCCTGATAGATAAAGAAGTGCATTATTATTTGGTGGAAGCGGTAGGAGGGCATCTTCAGGCGCAGGTCGAGGAAATTCGCGGCGTCGAATGGATGCATCCTTTGGAGGCGTGGAACCGGCAGTCCCATTCCGGCTATGCAAACAACGATTCCGTGCTCAAGAAAGCTCTGCATAAACTTGGATTTGAGGTGAATGAGAATGGGTAATGACGGTTTGGACCCGCACACTTTAGCCCGATACATAGACCATACTTATTTAAAGCCCGACGCCCGCAGAAGCACGATTGAAGGGCTATGCGAAGAAGCGCGCAAATATAATTTTTTACAGCGTATGCGTTAACAGCGTATGGGCGGCCTTGTGCAAGGAGCTGCTTCAGGGCTCCGGCACGAAAGTTTGCGTGGTGACCGGATTCTCGTTAGGCGCGGGCCTTAGCTCGGCAAAAGCTTTCGAAGCTGCTGAAGCAGTCGAGCGCGGGGCATCCGAGATCGACATGGTCATTTCGGTGGGACACCTGCTGGACGGGGACCATTCATTCGTTCAGGCGGATATCGCTGAAGTAGTGAAGGCTGTCGAGGGACAAGCGATCGTGAAAGTGATTCTGGAGACAGGACTGTTGAACGACGAGCAGAAGCGGATCGGCTGCCGGTTGTCCGAAGCGGCCGGTGCCCATTTTGTCAAAACCTCCACGGGCTTTAACTACGGCGGAGCGACGGTGGAAGATATCCGCCTCATGAGAGCATCCGTTTCCGATTCGGTCGGAGTGAAGGCTTCAGGCGGAGTACGCGATCTGGACACCGCCCTTAGGATGATTGAAGCGGGGGCGACGCGGCTTGGGACAAGCTCCGGCGTGGCTCTTGTAACAACAGGTTCGGCGGGCAGCTCCTCTTATTAAGAGGACTGCTTTTTTTCGTTTGGTGATGGCATTGTGTATTTTTCTATTTTATTTCGGGGGGAACGCATGGCTTCCGTATACTTAAACCGCAACCGTAAAAAAAAGGCTGGAAGAGGGACACCCTTGGGTATTCCATAACGAAATTGAAAGGACAGACGGAGAAATTGTCCCCGGCGGTATCGTCGACGTGCATAATCACAAGGGCCAGTATCTGGCCAGCGGCTATATCAATCCGAAATCCCAGATCACGGTGCGGATAGTCGGCTACCGTCCTATCGAAGAGATGACGCCGGAATTTTTTTCGCAGAGCGTATTTCCGCCTGTTGGCAGCACCGCCAGCGTTTTCTGAAAGACGCGGATTCCTGCAGAATCGTCTACGGCGAAGCGGATTTTCTTCCTGGCTTGATCGTGGATAAATTCGCGGATATCCTGGTCGTACAGATTCTGACGCTCGGTATGGACAGATGCCGGGACCAGATCATAAATGCTTTGGTCAGAATATTGAAGCCTGCCGGTATTTATGAACGCAGCGATGTTGCCGTGAGAGAGCTGGAAGGGCTGGAGCAGATGACAGGGCTGCTTTATGGAGAGTGCCGGCGTCATGTAAAGGTGCGCGAGAACGGGCTGACAATAGAGGTCGATATTTACGAAGGCCAGAAAACGGGATATTTCTTCGACCAACGGGAAAACCGGGCCTCTATCGAACCGCTCATGACAGGCTGGGGACGGCGCAGCGGTATTGAAATAAAAGAAGTCGAGACAGAGGACGGGATTGTTAAAGCTCCAGTGAACGCGAACGGGAAAGTGGTAACTTTTCCTTACTGGGATGGTGCTGCGGTGTTGGAATGCTTCTCCCACACGGGCAGCTTCACACTCCATGCTTGCAAATACGGTGCCAAGAAAGTGACATGCCTCGATATTTCCGCGCACGCGATTGAAAACGCCAAAACGAACGTGGCCTTGAACGGTTTTGAAGACCGGGTGGAGTTTGTCGTAGCCGACGCGTTCGATTATTTGCGGAGCCAGGTGAAAGGCGCGGAAGAAAGAGTACAGCGCGCGGCCTCCGCCTCCGGGAAGGTCGATACTTCCAAGAAGTTGACTGCCGAAGGCCGCACCTGGGATGTGGTCATTCTGGACCCGCCCGCGTTCGCCAAAACGCGAAATGCCATCAAGGGAGCCTGCAGAGGCTACAAGGACATCAATCTGCACGGGATGAAGCTGGTCAATGAAGGCGGATTTCTGGTCACAGCGAGCTGCTCGTACCACATACGGCCGGAATTGTTTCTGGAGACGATTCACGATGCGGCAATGGATGCAGGCAAGATTTTGCGCTTGGTGGAATTCCGAGGGGCCGGTAAAGATCACCCTCAAATCCTCGGTGTGGACGAAGGCCACTATTTGAAGTATGCCATTTTTGAAGTGAGAAGCCGATAGGAAGATGCTGAACAGCCGGGGGGGGTGCCCGGCTTTTTTTCGAGCCCAGACTTCCGCCCATTACCAGAATAACCTTCTTGCTACCGGGAAATCCGCACTGCAATCGTCCCCTGGCCGCATCACCGCGAGACATCTCCTCCCGTACCGGCAGACCTGTAACGCTCACTTTTTCATTGGGGAATAAAAAAAACGCCGTTTCCGGAAACGTGACGCACACATGACTGGCAAAAGGTGCGGATAATTTGTTCGCCAAGCCAGGTGTCAAGTCCGATTGAGTGAATGTTTTGTCCGCTCTTATATTCGGATTCGCATGATAAAAAAACAGTCGGCGTCAGCATTTGATTTCAGGTGGGGGAACATTGTATTTTTTAAAGAAGCAATCCAACTTGTAACGACTACGCTTAGGGAGGAATAATAAATGACGGTTCAATCGGGAAGTTTGCTTGTTTTTTGTAGGTTCGTATGCGGAAGCCTCCGATAACGGGGTGTATGTGTATTCGTTTGATGAGAACAGCGGGCAGCTTTCTCTTGTGGATCAGGCTTCGGGACTGAGGAATCCGACCTTTTTTTGAATTTGGACATGCCGCGTCTCAAGCTTTATTCCATTGCGGAAGGTGTGTCGGATCAGGGGAAAAAAAAGACGGCAGAGGCTGTCTGTTTCTCCATCGATCCGGGTAAAGGCAGTTTGACGGAGCTGAACCGTACGGTCACTGTCGATGCTCCTTCCTGCCACATCCAAAGGGATGCGGAAGACCGCTATCTTATCCAGGCGAGCTACCATGGAGGGAAAGTAGGATTGGTTTCCTTAACGGAGGAGGGCCTGGTCGGCGGGCCGCTTGATGTCAAACAGCATGAAGGGACAGGACCGAACCCTTCCCGGCAGGATCAGCCTCATCCGCATTCGGCCTTTTTCA
Organism: Paenibacillus sp. JCM 18996; assembly: GCA_001313085.1. The sequence goes on from BBFE01000047.1 coordinate 16,315, forward strand.
GTCCCGATCAGCGCTATCTTTTTTGTGCCTGATCTGGGTATTGACCGAATTCGCGCCTACACGATTGATCGCGTCCGCAACACTCTGGAGTTCCACGGAGACACTGAAACCCATCCGGGAGCGGGGCCGCGGCATCTGGTATTCCATCCCAATGGAAGGTTTGCTTTTGTCATTAATGAGATCGACTCGACCATTACCTCCTACCGCTATGACGCCGAAGCGGGGGAACTGCTTTCGATTGAGGTGGTGCCGACGCTGCCGCAGGACTTCAATGGGGAGAATACATGTGCGGAAATTGCTGTTTCCGAGGATGGAAGGTTTGTGTACGGGTCTAACCGGGGGCATGACAGCATAGTGGTGTATGCGGTGGACGCGGACTCCGGCCGCTTGACTCTGGTGGAGCATGTATCCACAGAGGGAGCTCATCCCCGCCATTTTGCTTTGACGCCTGGAGGCCGATATCTTATCGCCGCAAACCGCGATACCAACAATCTTGTCGTGTTCCGGGTTGACGGAGCTACTGGGAAGCTGAAGACTACAGGCCACTCGGTGGCATGTTCGAGACCCGTTTGCGTGAAGCCGGCTTTGTTTTAATTGAAGAAAGTACCTTGCAAGTCCTCGAAAAAAGGCTTCTACATATTATGCAAAAAAAACGGTCGTTCTACCAGCGGACAGGCCGTTTTTTTGCATACTGCTTAAGCAGCAGGAGAAGGATCAACAGGAGGAAACTTATGTCTGGAGAAAATAAATGTCAGATTCAACGAACAGGGACGGTGTACAGTTTAGAGGATCACCATTTCATCATTGAGGTCGACGGCAGGAAAACGAAGGTTCCGGCAGCGAAAGTGAATTCTGATTGTAAACCCGGTGACAAAGTGAAATGGACAGGCAGCCAGTGGTCCAATATCGAGTGAGGCATACACCCTGCTTGACGGAACCCAGGCATACAGCCGTAATTTCAGGATTAGTACAAGAAAGCGATACATAAAAAAATAAGAAGGCTTTATCAAATACGCTGCTTCACGGGAGGTGGAACGTTTGCGCCCGGTTTGGTTAGGGATTTGTGCTGCCTTCTTTTTTTGCCGTTACTTTTATTCTTAACCGGTCGATGTCGTTATCAGGCGGAAGTTGGATGTGGAGCGCTTCGCTTAGGTATACTTTTATGGTTCCTTTTCTTCTTGTCATTGTCGTGGGAAGGGGGAATTTACGGCCTCTGCTGCAAGAAATGGGGAAAAAATAAAAAAAGCATGGTTACTTTGGAGCTTTGTCGGGTTCGGATTATTTTACGCGCCTTTGACGTTTGCAGCTGCATTCGGCCCGGGCTGGCTGGTTGCGGGAACTTGGCAGGCGACGATTGTATGTGGTTCTTTGCTGGCTCCGCTGTTTTATGAGACGTTGGAGACATCCGGCGGGGCAGTGAGATTGAGGAGAAAAAAATACCTTTCAAGGGACTGTCCATGTCCCTTCTTATCCTGGTGGGCATCGCTGTGATGCAGATTCAGCAAGCTCAGCAGCTGCCTGTAAGGCAAATTCTGATCGGCATGCTTCCTGTCCTTATCGCTTGCTTTGCCTATCCGCTGGGCAACCGTAAAATGATGGAAGTATGCGGCGGCCGCTTGGACACCTATCAACGGGTACTGGGCATGACCGCGGCCAGCATGCCGCTGTGGCTTCTGCTTTCGCTAATCGGATGGATTTGGGAGGGGCCGCCTTCATCTGCCCAAACGATCCAGTCGCTAATCGTGGCGATTTCCTCAGGTGTCATTGCCACCGTCCTATTTTTTTTCATGGCGACAGATGCCGTGAAACACGATATCCCAAAGCTTGCCGCCGTAGAAGCTACCCAATCCGTCGCCGTCCTGTTTACCGCCATCGGGGAGGTCGTCCTTTTAGGGATGCCTGTGCCCTCTCTTTTGTCGTGCTGTGGAATTGCGTTGGTGATCATGGGTATGGTTCTGCACAGCTTTTTTTTCGTCAAGATAACCAGCGGCTCCAGCCATTCATAAGTTGCTTCTCGCATATCACTTCTAAAGGCGAGAAGGCAAGAAATTTTTTTTGTTTATCTATCATTCCTCTATCCTCGCTTTAACGTAACCGTTATTCTTCAACCTGGCGACGGATTCGGTCAATGATTCGCTGGTTTTAGTTTCAATGACAACAGACAAATTATTGTTCCGGGCCAAATCCAATCTGTTATTGATCGGCACGACACCCGTGTATAGAGGTTGGGGGAGCCAGTGCGGAGGAGTTGAAGAAAGGGTACTTTTTTGATGCGGCGGAGGAGCTGTTCATTTGTTTGATCTGCGGGATCGACCGGGCGGGTCGGCGTGTGGAAGGCCGTTTTTTTGTGCTTGCCGGCAAAACGCGAAATTATGTTCTCGTTTTTTTTGGTCACAATGGCCATAAATTATGATAGAATAGTAGGCACACCAGATGAAATGAGGCCGAAATTATGCCTATCGAATTTGTCATCGGAAGGGCCGGAACCGGCAAAAGCGAGTTCTGTCTGAATCAAATACGCCGTCGCCTTTTGGACAGCCCGCAGGGACATCCGCTCATTCTGCTTGTGCCGGAGCAGGCGACGTTCCAGGCAGAGCATGCGCTCGTATCGACGCCGGGGATCGGCGGGATGATCCGGGCTCAGGTGCTGAGCTTCCGAAGGCTGGCTTGGCGCGTTATGCAGGAAGCGGGCGGCACGGCGCGTCTGCCGATGAGCGATATAGGGAAGAAGATGCTGCTTTACCGCATTGTACATAGACATGAGACCGAGCTTCGCAGCTTTCAGCCGAATACGGGCGGGTTCGGGTTTATCGACCGGCTGCATTCGTTGTTCAGCGAGTTCAAGAGGTACTGCTTGACCTCCGGCGGTTTACAGGATTACGGCAAGCAGCTGTACGGAGTTCCGTCAGACCGCCGCGAAGCGCTGCAGGATAAGCTGCATGACCTGGTACTGATTTACGGAAGCTTTGAGAAGGAACTTTCGCAGCAGTATCTGGACGGCGAGGATTACGTCACTCTGCTTGCCGAGCAATTTCAAAAGTCTTCTTACGCGCGATCGGCCGCTTTCTGGATCGACGGCTTTCACGGATTTACTCCGCAGGAGTTTACGGCTTTGGGACAAATCATGCAGTGGTCCCGGAGCATGACGCTTACGCTCACGCTGGACAGGGAATATAGTGCGGGAGAGAAGCCGCATGAACTGGATTTATTCCATCCTACAGCGAGAACGATGATCCGGCTCCGGGAAATGATCGATGAGCTGGGGCTGGAGAGCAGCCCGGTCATCGTGCTGACCAATCAGGATACCCCAAGATACAGGCAGGCGGAAGCGCTCCGCTACATGGAGAATGCTCTGGCAGGCAGAAGCAATGCGCCATACAGCGGAAAACTTTCGTCAGATGAGGTTGCCCGCCAGGTCTCCGTTCATGCCGCCGTCCACCGCCGTGCCGAGGTGGAGGGGCTTGCCCGGGAAATCACCTCTTTGGTCAGGGAGGCAAAGCCCGCTGGAGGGATCTGTCCGTCCGGGCGCGCAATATGGAGCCATACAGCGACCTTGTGGCGACCGTATTCAACGATTACGGCATCCCTCATTTTCTCGATCAAAAGCGTTCCATCATGCATCATCCGCTCGTTGAATTTATCCGTTCGGCGCTGGAGGTTGTCCAGCACTATTGGAAATATGATGCATTGTTCCGCTGTGTCAAAACCGATCTGTTCCTGCCTCTGCCCGATTCATCTGAAACGGGTGAAGAGGCGGCAATTGACCGCAGAGCGATGGACCGGCTGGAGAATTACGTGCTTGCCTTCGGCATTCAGGGGTCGCGCTGGACGGACGGGAAACCGTGGAATTACCGGTTCAGGGCCGTATCTGATGATGAGGAACAGGAGATGGCGGGCGGGGAACAGCAGGAACTGGAGCTCATCAACCGCTGCCGCCGGCTGGTCGCCGAGCCTCTGCACAATTTGCAGAAAGGCTTGAAGCAGTCACGTAATGCGGCGGAAATGACGGCTGCCTTGTTCCGCCTGCTGGAGGAAGTTTCCGCCGCAGACAAGCTGGAGAGCTGGAGCGAGGGAGCGATCAGGGAAGGCCGCCCCCAAAAGTCGAGGGAGCATACCCAGGTATGGGGCTATGTGCTCGATGCGCTCGATCAGCTCGTGGAGCTGGCCGGCGAGGAGAAAATGCCGCTCGATATCTATGCGAAGATGCTGGAAACGGGTTTTGAAAGCCTTGAACTGAGCCAGGTTCCCCCGTCTCTCGATGGGGTGCTGATCGGTTCCCTGGACAGAACCGTTCGGGGCAGGTGAAATACGCCTTTGTTCTCGGAGTCAACGATGGCGTGCTGCCGGCAAGGCCGAATGAAGACGGGGTGTTATCCGAAAATGAGCGTGATTGGCTGCTGCAGTCGGGTATGAGCCTGGCGGAGGGCTCGCGGAGGAAGCTGCTTGACGAGCAGTTTATCGTATACAACGCGCTGAGCATGGCTTCGGAGCATCTGTGGATTTCTTATCCGCTGGCCGACGAAGAGGGGAAGTCGCTGCTTCCGTCGGAAATCATCCGCAGGGTACAGAGATGGTTTCCGATGATTCGGCAGCGGCAGCTGATGAGCGAACCTTCCCCGACCGTTTCGGAGGAAGATCAGCTCGATTATTTGATGCACCCTGCCCGTTCATTGTCTTACCTGGCGGTCAGGCTGAAGCAGTGGATGAAGGGCGCTCCCATGTCTGATATGTGGTGGGAGGTTTACAATTGGTTCGCCGAACGTCCGGAATGGAATCATCGTCTTGGAGTTATGACCGCTTCACTCTTTTATTCAAATTTGGAGCTTTTATTGCGCGGAGGGACGAGCACAAAGCTCTACGGCAGCACTTTGAGGGCCAGCGTTTCCCGGATGGAAAGGTTCGTGGCTTGCCCGTTCTCGCAGTTTGTTTCACACGGTTTGAGGCTGAAGGAACGCAAGATATACCGTCTGGAAGCGCCGGACATCGGACAGCTGTTCCACGAAGCGCTTCGCCGGTTCTCAGATCAGCTGCAGGAGGAGCGGATCCATTGGGGTACGCTTTCGGCGGACGACTGTCTGCGGAGGGCCTCTTTGGTGGTCGACCAGCTGACTCCAAGGCTGCAGGGAGAAATTCTGCTCAGCTCGAAGCGTTACCATTATATCGCGCGCAAGCTGAAGCAAATTGTCGGGAAAGCGTCGATGATGCTTGGAGAACACGCGCGCAGGGCGCAGTTTACGCCTGTGGGGCTGGAGCTGCCTTTTGGCACGGGGGGAATTGATTCCTCCTCTGCGTTTTCAGCTGGACAACGGCTCCTCTATGGAAATTATAGGGCGGATCGACCGTGTGGACCAGGCGCAGGGCGAACAAGGAACACTGCTCAGGGTGATCGACTATAAATCGAGCGAAACCCATCTTCAGCTTGCTGAAGTTTACTACGGCCTGGCGCTGCAAATGCTCACGTATCTGGATGTCGTCGTCACCAATGCAAGCAAGTGGCTGGGACATGGAGCTCATCCGGCCGGGGTACTTTATTTTCATGTGCATAATCCTCTGCTCCACACGAAGAACGGACTATCGTCGGATATGGTCCAGAAGGAATTGAAAAAAAAGGTTCAAGATGAAAGGACTGCTCATTGAAGATACGGGCATCGTCAAAATGATGGACAGCTCGCTGGAGAATGAATACGGAACTTCGGAGCTGCTGCCTGTGGAGATAAAAAAAAGGACGGTACTTTCGGCAAACGTTCATCCGTCGCGTCGCCTGCCCGTTGGGAACAGCTGCGCAGCTTGGTAAGGAACCGCATACGGACGATAGGAACGGAAATAACCAATGGGGTAGTGGATATTTCTCCTTACCGGCTGGGCAATAAATCGGCGTGCCAGCATTGTTCGTTCAAATCGGTGTGCCAATTCGACCCTCTTTTTTTGAAGGCAATGAATACAAGCAGTGGAAGAGGCATGGCAAGGATGAAATCTGGCAGGCTTTGGAGGGAAAGGGTACGTGGAAGAAAGATTGAGGAAGCCCGAAGGCAGCACATGGACGGACGACCAATGGGAGGCGATTGCCCGCCGGGGGCAGAATCTTCTGGTGGCCGCTGCGGCAGGGTCCGGCAAGACAGCGGTGCTGGTGGAGCGGATCATCCGCAGAGTAGCCGATGAACGGGATCCGGTTGATGTCGACCGTCTGCTGGTCGCGACATTTACAAAGGCGGCAGCAGCGGAAATGCGTCATCGTATTCGCGATGCGTTGGAGAAAGCACTGTCCGCAGCGCCGGAATCCGAGCATCTGCGGAGGCAGCTCGCCCTGATCAATCGGGCATCGATCACGACGCTGCATTCATTCTGTATGGAAGTGATCCAGCGCCATATTCAATCGATCCGGCTGGATCCGGGGTTCCGGATCGCGAATGAAACCGAGGCGGAGCTGATTCGGCAGGATGTGCTGGAAGAGCTGTTCGAAGAGCAGTATGGAGCGGCCGACGAGGGCGGACCGTTCTGGCAGCTGGTGGACAGGTTCAGCGGGGAGCGAAGCGACGACGCGTTATATAGGTTGGTGCAGCGGATATATGACGAATCGCGCAGCCATCCCTGGCCCGGGCACTGGCTGGAGAACATGGCGTCGCTGTTTGATACGGGCGATCCCGGCCTGTGGACGGAGAGTCTCAAGAAGGACGTGCTGCTGGAGCTGCACGGAGCGGGCAGCCTGATCCGGAAGGCGGCCGCACTCGCTGAACGGCCCGACGGACCGGCCGCCTATCTTGACAATTTACGCGAGGATGCTGATCTGATCGAGCATTTAACGCAGATGTGCGGCGTTTCCTGGGAGCATATGTACCATGCTTTTCAAGGGGGCGGCTTCGGGCGGCTGAAGACAATCAAGGGCGATGAAACGGATATAGAGCTAAAGGAGCAGGCCAAGGAGCTCCGCAATGCAGCCAAGGACAAAATACAAAAGCTGAAAGATGAGCTGTTCGGCCGGCCACCGGAGCAGTTTCTCGAGGAGCTGCGGGAAATGGCTCCGGTCATCCGTACGTTGGTCGGTTTGGTTAACGAATTTTCCGCCAGATACAGCAAAGCAAAGCAGGGAAAAGGCTGCTGGATTTTGCCGATCTGGAGCATTACTGCCTGCAGATTCTGTGCGGGGACGAATCCGAACCGGGGAAGCTCGTTCCTTCTGCCGCCGCTCTTGAATACCGCGAGCAGTTCGTGGAGGTGCTGCTTGACGAATATCAGGACACCAACAGAGTGCAGGAAGCGATGATCGAGATGATCTCCAGGCCTCTGCCGGGGAACCGTTTCATGGTCGGGGACGTCAAGCAGAGCATCTACCGTTTTCGGCTGGCGGAGCCGGGGCTTTTTTCTGGAAAAAAATATAAAGCTTACGGTGAAGTAGACGCTGAAGCCGGCAAAAGAATCGACCTCGCCCGTAACTTTCGCAGTCGCAGCCAGGTTGTCGACGGAGTCAATTTTCTGTTCAAACAGCTGATGAATGAGCGGGTAGGGGAGATCGACTACGACGAGCGCGCGCAGCTCGTGTGCGGAGCGGCATTTCCCCCTGCGGGACACGGGGACAACGACCTGATGAACATTGAAGTGCTGCTCATTGACCGGGAGAAAGCGGAAGCAGTGGAAGACGACGGTTCGGAAGAAGAACAGAGCACGGATGCGCAGGAAAAAAGCGGAAGGTGATGGACAAGGAGCCGCATTGCTGGACGCGGAGCTGGAGATGGAAACCGCCCGATTGGAAGCGAGGCGCATAGGGCTTGAGATTATGCGGCTTATGGGGCAAGCGGCGGAAGAAGCGGGGCACGCTGCCAATACAGGAGCAGCTGAACCTGATGCAGGCGTGACTTTAGGGGAAGCAAATACTCCCGGACAGGGGACTGCATCCGCACAGCCGGCGCCTTTTCAAGTGTTTGATAAGCGGACTGGCGGAATGCGCAGCGTATCTTATCGGGACATCGTTGTGCTGCTTCGAGCGACATCTCAATGGGCGCCTGTTTTTTTTATCGAAGAATTCCGCTTGATGGGCATTCCCGGATACGCCGACCTGAACACCGGATATTTTACCGCCACGGAAGTGGAAGTAATGATGTCGCTGCTCAAAATCATCGACAATCCATATCAGGATATTCCTTTTGCCGCCGTGCTTCGTTCTCCTATTCTGGGGCTGTCCGCAGATGATATGGCGCAAATCCGGATCCACGGTGAAGGTGAGGCATATTATGATGCAATGCGAACTTTTGTGGAAAAAATATACCTCTATGCCAGCGGACGAAACCGCCGAACAGCCCGTCCTGGAGGAAGTGCCTGCTTTATCGCAGATTTTGGGAGTTACGGGGTTGGCGGGCCCTTCATACAGTTCACTGTGGAGTGCAAGTTCCCCGAGCCATCCTCTGATTCTTCCTTTCGGCTCCAATGAAGCGGCTGCGGTGCGCGAGACCGGCACAGAGGAGGCTGGGGAGGAACAGTCCTTCATGGAGGAACGGGAGCGGCTTACCGCATTAGCGGCCAAGCTCGGCCTGTTCTTGTCCGCAATGGAAGCCTGGCGCACGGAAGCGAGGCAGGGCTGTCTGTCGGATTTGATCTGGAGCATTTTCCGCGAGACCGGTTTTTTATGATTTTGTGGCGGGGATGCCTGGCGGCCTGCAGCGGCAGGCGAATCTGCGCGCTCTCTATGACCGGGCCAAACAGTATGAAGCGACCTCGCTAAGGGGCTTGTTCCGTTTTCTCCGTTTTATTGAGCGGATGAAAGACAGCGGGGGCGACCTTGGAACAGCCAGGGCTCTGGGCGAACAGGAAGATGTGGTAAGGATCATGTCGATCCATAAAAGCAAGGGTCTGGAGTTTCCGGTCGTATTTACTGCGGGATTGGCCAAAATGTTCAACCAGCAGGACCTGAACGGCTCCTTCCTGCTTCATAAGGAGCTCGGGTTCGGTCCGAAATTTGTCGACCCCGAGCTGCGGGTCTCCTACCCGATGCTGCCCATGCTGGCCATCCGCAGAAGGATGAGAATGGAAATGCTCGCCGAGGAAATGCGGATTTTATATGTAGCCTTGACCAGGGCCAGGGAAAAGCTGTACCTCACCGCGACGCTGTCCTCTCTGGGCAAGCAGCTCCGAAACTGGCAGATGGCGATGGGGGGCGATTCGTTTGCTCTGCCTGACGCGCAGCTTGCGGGTGCCCGTTCTTACCTCGATTGGGTGGGTCCCGCTCTGATCCGTCACCCCGATGCGGGTTGCCTCCGGGAACTCGTCGGTTATGAAAGCTCACCGACCCGGCGATCATGTCTGACGAACCGTCGCGCTGGGTGATCCGGGTGATTAAAGCAGGCGATATCGCCGCGTTTTCCACGCAGGCAAGCGAGTCGACAGTGCAAGAAGAAAGGCTGGAGTCGCTGAGGAAGCTGCAAAAAAGCGGAGCTTCCGCAAGAGCCCTGGAAGAAGGCGATTGCGGAGCGGCTGGATTGGAGCTATCCATTTGAGTCGGCGCCGAAATTTTTTCTCAAAGACTACCGTATCCGAGATGAAGCGGCTGGAGGAGCGCGTGTTGGAACGCATCTCGGACGAGCCTGTGGGTGTTGAGTCATTTATAGTTCCTCTTGGTGAAGGAGCATCGGTCCAAGGACCGGCGAAGCTGACCAGAAGGCCCCGTTTTATGGAGCAGAGGAAGATGAATGCGGCGGAGCGGGGGACGATCTACCATGCGGTGATGCAGCAGCTGCCATTGGACAGGCTGCTCAGTCTGGAGGAAATAGACTTCGTTATGGACGAGATGGTACAGCGTTTGCTGCTGATGAAGGAACAAAGAGAAGCGGTAGACGCGGCCACGATCCGGCAATTTTTTTTGACAGTGAGCTTGGGGGCGTGCTGCTGAGCGGCGGGAATGTGCACCGTGAGGTGCCTTTCAGCTACGGGCTTTCGGCCGAAGAGGCCTATGGGGCGGGTGCGGAAGCTTGGAAGACGTCGTATTGATCCAAGGGGTGATCGACTGTCTGGTGGAAGCGCCGGAAGGTCTGGTGCTGATCGATTACAAGACGGATGCCGTTTACGGGGAGCGGCTGGATTTGTTGAAGGAACGCTACCGGTTCAGTTAAGTCTCTACTCTAGGGCCGTGGAAGAAATATGGAAAAAAAGCCGATCGTCGGAAAATATCTGTACTTTTTTTGACGGGGGACATGTGCTGTCCATGGAGTAAGAAAGCATGAGGTCTGGACCACCCGGGAATTTTGATGATAAAAGGAGGGATCGTTTATGCGGATTCTGCATACGGCGGATTGGCACTTCGGCCGGTCTTTGGAAGGACGGAGCAGGCTTCCCGAACAGGAAGCTTTTATGGACGAGCTTGTGCAGCTTGTGCGGGATCAATCGATAGATATCGTGCTGATGGCAGGCGACGCTTACGACTCCGTCAATCCTCCCGCATCCGCCGAGATGCTGTTCTACGAAGGGCTTGCCCGGCTGGCGGACGGAGGAAAGAGGCAGGTAGCGGTGATTTCAGGCAATCATGACCACCCTGAGCGGCTGTCCGCTTCGGCTCCTTTGGCTGCGGGACAGAGCATTACGCTCGTCGGCCTTCCGACGGCGGAGCTGCAGGTGATCGATATTACCGCACAGGGGAAAGAGCGCATTTGTACGCGCTGCCCTACCCTTCCGAGTCCAGGCTGAAGGAGCTCCTGACGGAAGAGGTGGAGGAAGAAAAGCTGCGAAGCGCTTATTCGGACAGGATTGCGCGTTTGGTGGCGGGGCAGGGGAAAGCTTTTCGCAGGGATACGGTGAATCTGCTGATGAGCCATCTTTATGTGCTGGGCGGGATGGAGACGGAATCCGAACGGCCGATCCAGGTAGGCGGAGCCTATACGGTGGACACAGCCGCTTTATGCGCCGAGCATTTGCAGTACGCGGCGCTCGGACACCTGCACCGTCCGCAAAACCTGAAGGCGCCGCTGCCATCCGCTATTCCGGTTCGCCTTTGGCTTACAGCTTCTCGGAAGCGGGCCAGGCCAAATCGGTCACTTTGATCGAGCAGAGCCAGGCAAACCTGCGGCCATAAGCGAATTGTTCCTGAGCTCGGGCAGGCCGCTCGTCAGGTGGCAGGCTAAAGAAGGGCTTGCCGAAGTACACAGTTGGCTCGATCAAGGAAAAGACGCAAGCGCATGGATCGATCTGCAAATTCATATGACTGAAGCGATGTCCATGGAACAGATCCAGAATTTGAGGCGGGCGCGTGACGGTTTTATCGGCATCCGGCCGGTCTATCCGGAGATGGAGCAGGCTATGAGCGAGCAGATCAGGGTGTCGAGCCTTCCTGTCGACGAGCTGTTCCGCAGGTTCTATACAAAGCAGACCGGCGGCGCCGAGCCGGAGGAAGAACTGGTCAGGCTGTTCCTTGAGTTGGTCCGGGATGCGGATGAGGACGCTGCCGGAACGGGAAGGGAGGAAACGGCATGAAGCCGATCTCTTTACATATCGCGGGGCTGCAGAGCTACCGGGAGCTTCAAAAAATCGATTTTGCAAGCTTGTGCGACGCCGGGGTGTTCGGAATATTCGGTCCTACGGGCAGCGGAAAATCGTCCATTCTCGACGCCATGACTTTAGCCTTGTACGGAAAGGTCGAAAGAGCCTCCGCCGGGACCCAAGGGATCATGAACGCTGCGGAAAATGCGCTGACGGTGTCGTTTGTTTTTTGAACTGGCCGGCGCGGATGGCGGAGAGCGCTACAGGGTGGACCGCCAATACAAGCGGGGAAGCGATATTTCCGTGAATTCCACGGTTATCCGGATCCTTAGGCTGAGTGAAGCCGGAGAGTCTGTGGTGCTTGCCGATAAAGCAAGGGACGTTGACCAAAAGGTTCTGGAAATTCTTGGTTTATCGATGGAGGATTTTACGAGGGCGGTGGTGCTGCCCCAAGGCAAGTTCGCTGAATTTCTTTCATTGAAAGGAAGCGACCGCCGTAAAATGCTTCAACGGTTGTTCCATTTGGAAGCGTATGGAGACGGCTTGAACAAAAAAAAGCTGAAGAGCCGCTGGGAAGCGGCGGATATGGGACTGAAGCAGCTGCAGGCCGAACAGCAGGGATTGGGGGCCGCCTCCAAGGAAGCGCTGGACGAAGCCAAAGACGGGCTTGTCCTGGCGCAGGAACAGGCGCAGCGAATCCGAAAACAGCTGCAGGAGTGCCAGCGCGAGTATGAGGAGCGCAAGACGGTAATGCGGCTGCAGGAGGAGAAGGCGCAGCACGAACGGCAGCAGGCGCAGCTGGCTGAGCGGGAGCCCACATCCGCTTGCAGGAAGAGAGACTTCGGCGCGCAGAGCAGGCGGAACGGCTGCGGCCGTACAGTGAGGCTCTGGAGTCTGCGCGGAAGAGCCTGGCGGAGCACAGCGCCCGGCTTGAGACCGCGG